>CAJQKV010000051.1 GCA_905479015.1 uncultured Cyclobacteriaceae bacterium | reverse complement strand
AACATTGGCTCACCCGAGTAAAGAGGAAGAAGTACATGCATTACAGTCAAAACGAAAAGATGGAGATCATCCGTCTTGTAGAGCAAAGTGATCTTGGTGTTATCAGGACGCTCAGGCAACTAAAAGTCAATAAAACAAAAAATTTTGTATAATGCATCATGACAGTAGAATGATCAAAAAATCATTAAAATAGAGGAAGGTAAGGCTTAATAATAAGATCATTATATTTGAATTTAATACAAAATATTCATGATGCCTAGAAGTCCCTATATTGTTTTTTTGATTCTACTGATGTTTTTTGTCATCTCCTTTATAACCAATATTATAGGGCCTTTAATGCCTGATATTATCGGAAGTTTCAACCTAAGTTTGACCTTAGTCGCTTTGATCCCATTTGCCTTTTTTATTGCCTATGGTGTCATGTCTATTCCCGCAGGCATGCTGCTCCTTAAATTCAAAGAAAAGCATCTGATCGTTTCGGTCTTCATCGTGATATTTTTCGGTGCAATCCTATTGGCGCTACTCCCAAGCTACCTAACAGCTTTGTTTTCATTCTTCATCATTGGTTGTGGTATGGCCGTACTCCAAGTAGTCATTAACCCACTTTTAAGAGTCACTGGTGGCGAAGAACATTTCGCAATGTATGCTGTTTTTGCCCAATTAGTTTTTGGATTTGCCTCCTTTTTAAGCCCCTTGGTTTATACTCAATTAGCCTCTGAAACTTTTTTTTCAGCTGATTATCCATTCCTTCAAAATTTAAGCACCTTTTTGATCCCCAAAGAGTTACCCTGGATATCCTTGTATTTTTTATTTTCTGTCATCAGCCTCTTTATGATACTCATTTTGGCTTTTTCAAAATTTCCTAAAATTAAACTTAAATCAAATGAAAAATCAGGTGCGCTCGCCACGCACATTAAACTATTTAAAAATAAGCAAATTCAATTGTTTTTTTTAGGGATGGTTTGCTATGTTGGTGCCGAACAGGGTATTGCCAATTGGATTTCTCAATTCCTTAATGTGTATCATGGCATTGATCCAAAAGTATTGGGGGCAGCCACCATTTCTGATTTTTGGGGATTGATGACCTTGGGTGGGATTATTGGGCTTGTCCTTTTAAAACTCTTTGATAGTCGCTGGGTTCTTATTACTTTTTCGGGGCTTGCTATGATTTGCCTGATCCTCGCGCTTTTCGGTCCTGCTGAAATCGCTTTGATTTGCTTCCCATTAACAGGTTTCTTTCTATCGGTGATGTATCCCATTCTTTTTTCTTTGACATTAAATTCCTTTGCTGACCATCACGGTTCAATTTCAGGAATATTGGTCACGGGAATCATTGGGGGAGCCATCTTACCCCTCATCATTGGCTGGTTAGGAGATGCGGTCGGACTTCGGTCAGCTATGTGCTTTTTATTTATCCCACTTGCCTTTATTTTAAGTACTGGCTTTTGGGCAAGGCCCCTGATCACCAATCAAAAAATACGTTGGTTTTCTAAAGGATCATAAATATACAGCCCCCCTTTAGCCTTGATTGAGAAGGGTAGTTAAGACTGAAATAAGCGCCCATCTATTAAATATTTTCAAAGCCTTTTTTAGGATCCAATAAAGAACCGGCAGCTTGGTCTAAAAATATATGACAATTTGGGTGATGACGCAAGAGACTTGCAGGACATGAAAGAGAAACCTCTTCTTCGAGCATTTTTTTAACGATCGAAGCTTTATTTTGACCCCCAACCAGCAACAATATGCTTCTGGCTTCCATGAGTGTCCCTAAACCAAGTGTCAACCCTTGAGATAACTTTTGAGGCTGTTCAAAATACTTTTGTCCAATTCGTATGGTCAAAGGGTCTAAATCAACCATTTGACTTCGTGAATCTACAGGGGTAAATGGTTCATTCATGCCAATATGACCATTGAGACCTAGACCCAAAATAGCTACGTCAATACCTCCTTGCTTTTTGATATACATCTCATTAATGAGACATTCGGCAAACACATCAACCGATCGACCATCAAAAAAACATATCTGTTCATCAGGCACACCTAAGGGATGGAAAAGATCTTGATCCAAATGATACCTACAACTGCCTATATCTTGGCCATTTAAACCTATCCATTCATCTAAGCCCAAAAAATGCCAATCCGCTGTATCTAAGCTGTTTTTTTCGACACTCGTTACCAAATGCTTATACAGCCCTTTGGGAGAATCTCCCGATGCCACACAAACCAATGGGTTTGGCGTTGCTTTTATCGAATCAATCAAGACTTTCGTTGCAGCAGTACTCAATTCTTCATAAGTATTTAAAATTATTACATTCATGTAATTTTTAATATATTTTGAAATAGATGATGGGTAAGCCTATCTCTAGAAACGCACACAACAACAATTTAAACAAATAAGAGCAAACCCCTATATTTGAATTAGAAACTAAATAATCCTTTAGAAAAATTTCGATTTAATTTTAATAAACCCATCGATAAATGACTGATAAAACCTAAATTTATCAAACAAAATGCAACCATTTAAACCAATAACATCCAGGATTGAAGTTGTAGATTCCTTGAGAGGCTTTGCCCTTCTGGGCGTGTTATTTGCTAATATTCCTTATGGTGGAGATCCCCCCGTTGCGGGAATCTTTGATGAATCTTTAACCTTTTTATTGGATCTATTGATCTCTAAAAAGTTTATCACCCTATTCTCTATCCTTTTTGGTTTCGGGTTCTATATTCAAATGTCTCGCGCTGAAAAAACAGGCATAAATTTTAGAAAATACTTTATTAAGAGAATGTCCTTATTATTTTTAATTGGAACCATACATTGTTTTCTCTTATGGGATGGGGATATCATCATGTCTTATGCCTTTGGAGGGCTCTTTCTACTTTTAATAAGGAACTGGTCTATAAAAAAACTAGTGATTCTTGCTCTTATTTTTAATGTTTTTTTAACTGGAATCGTATTTATTGGCAATAGTGCTTTAGAATGGCGGGTGTATGATTATGGATTGGCACTCATATGGCCAACAACAAACTCATATTTAGAATATTTGAAGGTAAATTTCATCATGGCTCCTTGGGTGAATTTCTTAAATGATATGCCAATTACACTTTTTTATACTTTTGGTAATATGCTGATTGGGTTGATTTTGGGAAAATTGGACTTTTTCAGCCTCCCTGAACGATTAAAAAAATTAACAAATATATTCATCATTTTAGGCTTTTCTGTTGGGGTCCTCTGCAGCTACTTTTTTCATCAGGTGACCACAGGTGCTATTGATTTGGATGTTCCAATGTTATGGGTCCCCTTTGTATTGGCAGCAGGTATGATTTTACAGAGTTTGGGTTATTTAGCTCTTTTTATAAGATTATATCAAAAAGGGATATTTAATAAAATGTTGGAGTGGTTTAAATATGTAGGCAAAACAGCCTTATCGAACTATATTTTTCAATCCGTATTTTATCTTGTTGTATTTTATCATTGTACTAATATGTTTCAGTTATTTGGTAAAATATCCCTAGCCGAAACTTATCTGATTGCATTTTCTTTTTTTCTTTTTCAGTCTTTTCTCAGTTATTTATGGTTGAAAAGAAAAGATCAGGGACCCATTGAGTCTTGGTGGAAAAAAATGAGTTATCAATAGCAATCTGAAATCAAAGCGAGTAAAAAATTATATCAAGGCATCTTATCTAAAAATAGTGATCTGGATAAATTATTTAAGATTGTCAAAATCTGAGAAATGGTTAAAAATCATTGCCTGAAAAGAAAACTGCCAAATAACTACCAAGAACCCGGCAGATTTAAGTGTAATCTGTAAACAAAAAAACCACCTACACAGCATGTAAGTGGTTATTAATCATTGTGGGCCCACCAGGACTCGAACCTGGGACCACCTGATTATGAGTCAGGTGCTCTAACCAACTGAGCTATAGGCCCATGCATTAATGAGCGCAATTTTAGTCGATTTCGTTGAATATACCAACGGATAGAAATCGTATTTTAAGAAAAATTTTAAATTTTTAACCTCCCCTCTCGTATGCATTTGAGCTTTCAGCTTTCAATAACCCTAGCCCAACGGTGTATAATTTCTCTTATTTAACCTTTATTCAACTTCAAAAACATTTTTTTTGAAAATAAGGAGATTTCATAAATTTAATGCCCTATTTTAGGTCTAAATACTGAATTTTTAAACAAATAGCGTTTTTTTTATTAATTATGTAAAAAAATATCATAAATTTTTATTTTATGCTTTAAAAAGGGTCTTTTTAGATCAGATTATTTATTTTTGTTAGCATTACAAAAACATGTTCCCCCTTCAAGAAAAACAAATCAATGATATGAGTAAAGGCCTTTACGACCCCCAATTTGAACATGACTCATGTGGTGTTGGTTGCATCACTAACTTCAAAGGCATCAAATCCCATGCCATCGTCAAAGACGCATTGACCATGCTAGAAAACATGGAGCACAGGGGTGCGACCGGTTCAGATCCCGATACGGGTGATGGTGCTGGTATTTTGATTCAAATACCTCACGATTTTTTGGAAGAGCAATTACAAACTTTTGGGATTCTACTTCCTAAAGTAGGTCTTTATGGCGTTGGGATGGTCTTCTATCCTCAGCATTATGCCACGAGAGAACTTTGTAGAAAAGTCATCAATGATTGCATGACTACCATGAATTTTAACCTCATTACCTACCGATTGGTTCCCACAGACGCGAATGTCCCGGGGCATGAGTCAAAGTCTGTAGAGCCTTATATCGAGCAGCTTTTTCTGGTTCATGAAGACGATACCGTTCAAGGTGATGACCTCGAACGTAAACTGTTTGTATTAGGTAATTACATTACCCATCAAATAAATAACTATGTGCATGCCGCCAATGATGAATTTTATATTGCCTCTCTCTCTTGCAATACCCTCATCTATAAGGGTCAACTGAAAACTGACCAATTAAGAAGCTACTATCATGATCTTCAAAATGAACGCCTCAGCTCCGCTTTGGCCATCGTGCATTCAAGATTTTCAACCAATACCTTTCCCAATTGGAAATTGGCCCAACCGTTTAGATACATCGCTCACAATGGAGAAATCAATACCATTCGAGGAAATGTCACTAAAATGAGGTCTAAAGAGGCTTTGATGCATTCAGCGTATTTTTCCTCGAAGGAGTTATCCTACTTGATGCCCATTACAGATCCCAATAATTCTGATTCTGCAAATCTAGATGGCTTGGTAGAGTTACTCACTTTATCCGGTCGAAGCTTACCTCATGTCATGATGATGCTCGTCCCAGAAGCCTGGCAGGGTAACAAACAAATGGATGCAAATAGAAAGGACTTCTACAAATACCATGCGGCCATGATGGAACCATGGGATGGCCCAGCGGCCCTTTTTTTCACCAATGGAAAACAAATTGGAGCTACTTTAGATCGTAATGGATTGAGGCCGGCCCGTTATTGTATTACCTCAGATCATCGACTCATTATGGCTTCTGAAGCCGGGGCCATTGTTACAGATGAGGCCAAGATCATCAAAAAAGGCAGACTCCAACCCGGAAAGATGTTACTGGCCGATTTGTCTGAAGGAGTTATTTATGATGATTCCCAAATAAAAGCACTGGTTTGTGATGACAAACCCTACAAAAAGTGGCTAAAGGAACAACGCATCAAGTTAAGGCTCATGCCTATTCCTGAACTTCAGGCAAAGGTCATCGAACCCCACAGACTTACCACCAGACAGATCTCCAATGGCATGACCGAGGAGGATGTCAAAATAACAATTTTGCCTTTCGCTCGCACAGGAGCTGAGCCACTGGGATCCATGGGTTCTGATGTCCCACTGGCCGTCCTTTCAAAGCAAAGTCAGCATATTTCCAATTACTTCAAACAATACTTTGCTCAAGTAAGCAACCCACCCATCGATCCCATTCGTGAAAGGCTAGTGATGTCTTTGTATACAAGAATAGGGAAATCTTTAAATTTATTAGAAGAATCAGCTGAGCACACCAGGCAAGTCCACATCTCTCAACCCATACTTTCTAGAGATGACTTTTACAGAATAAAAGGATTGGCAAGTCATGGAATGGATTACTACATTGTTGATGCCACCTTGGATGTCGCCAACAAAGAGACCTTGCGCATGGCCATAGGTAGGATCTGCAATGAAGCTGAAGATGCCATCAACAAAGGGAACAGCGTGCTTATCATTTCTAACAGAAAGGAAAGTAAATACAAAGCAGCCATTCCTAGTTTACTCGCCACAGGATCTGTGCACCATCATTTGGTTAATAAAAAATTACGGACCCAAGCTGGACTCGTGGTAGAATGCAGCGATGCATGGGAAACACACCACTTCGCAACTATTATCGGATATGGTGCCAGTGCCATCTATCCTTACCTTACCTATGACACCATTCAAAACGCTTACAACAACAAGGTTTTGGATAATGACCAACCGTTGAATTATTATTTTGAAAATTTCCGAAAAGGTGTCGGTAAAGGCCTTTTGAAAATTTTATCCAAAATGGGCATCAGCACCTTACAATCCTATCAATCCTCACAAATATTTGAGTGTATTGGTTTAGGTCAAGAAGTCATTTCGACTTGCTTCAAGGGGACTGTAAGCCGTTTAGATGGATTGAATTTTGATGATTTAGGTAAAGAGGTGGTCATCAAACACCTTGCTGGCTACAACAAAAGTGAACATCAACTTTTGGAAGCAGGGGGCTATTTCCAATGGAAACAAAAAGGCGAGAAGCATCTGCTCAATCCTGACACCATCCACTTGCTTCAAAAATCTACCCGTTTCAATGATTATGAGCTCTTCAAAAAGTTCACAGAAAAAGTACATGGAGAAGCTACCGATATCATCAATGTAAGGGATTTATTTGAATTTAAATACAGACAAGCGATCCCGGTTGAAGAAGTCGAACCTGTGGAGAATATTTTAAAGCGGTTTGCCACGGGGGCCATGTCATTAGGATCTATATCGCATGAGGCTCACAGTACGTTGGCCATCGCAATGAATCGCATAGGCGCCAAAAGTAATAGTGGAGAAGGTGGGGAAGACAGTAAGAGATATCTCAAAAAAGAAAATGGAGATTGGGAACGTTCTGCAATTAAGCAAGCAGCATCTGGGCGTTTTGGTGTTACCATAGAATATCTCAATCAGGCCGAGGAACTTCAAATCAAAGTAGCCCAAGGAGCGAAACCAGGTGAAGGAGGGCAATTACCTGGTCATAAAGTTGATGACTACATTGCCAAAGTCAGGCACAGTACGCCCGGAGTAGGACTGATATCTCCTCCACCGCATCATGATATTTATTCAATAGAAGATTTAAAGCAACTTATATCAGATCTTAAAAATTCGAATCCAGCCGCTCGAATCAACGTAAAACTTGTTTCAGAGGCAGGCGTCGGTACGATTGCAGCAGGCGTTGCCAAAGCCAAGGCCGATGTTATTTTGATCTCAGGGGCTGACGGAGGTACAGGTGCCAGTCCAATCAGCTCTGTAAGACATGCGGGATTACCCTGGGAAATGGGTCTCGCCGAAGCGCATCAAACTCTCGTCCGAAACAATTTGAGAAGTCGAGTTACCCTGCAAACGGATGGTAAAATCATGACTGGCCGTGATCTCGCCATTGCTACCCTACTGGGTGCGGAAGAATACGGCATCAGTACTGCAGCACTCATTGTTGAAGGCTGCATTATGATGCGAAAATGTCACCTAAACACTTGTCCTGTGGGCATTGCTACGCAAGATCCGGAACTACGCAAATTATTTACGGGAGATCCAGATCACGTGGTGAACTTTTTTACTTTGTTGGTCATGGATTTCAGAGAGATCATGGCAGCACTTGGCTTCAGAACGGTGAACGAGATGGTCGGAGAATCACATGTCCTCAAAATGAGGTCTGATATAGATCATTGGAAAATCAATCGATTGGACTTTACTCCTGTCTTACATTACGAAAAAGCTCCTGGACATGTAGGCACTTATAAAAAGATAGACCAAAATCATCATCTTGAAGAAGCCTTAGATTGGCAGCTGATAGAGGCCATTGATCAATCTAAATCACCCAAAGATTTGGCCTTTCCGATCCTCAATACCCATCGATCTGTGGGTACCTTACTGTCAGGACACCTTATCCGCCAAAAGAAGATGATCACCCAACCTGTAAAGATCACTTTTACCGGCAGTGCAGGTCAGAGTTTCGGTGCTTTTCTTGCCAAAGGACTCGATTTTCGCCTTATGGGAGAAGCAAATGATTATGTAGGAAAAGGATTGTCGGGTGGTATCATATCCATCAAGCCTAATGAACATTCAACCCTTACACCGGATGAACACATCATCATAGGTAATGTCACTTTATATGGTGCAACTTCAGGAGAAATCTATGTCAATGGACAGGCGGGAGAACGATTTTGTGTGAGGAACTCTGGTGCTGAAGCCGTCGTTGAAGGCATTGGAGATCATGGATGCGAATACATGACCGGTGGCTTAGCTATCATTTTGGGTGCTGTCGGTAGTAATTTTGGTGCAGGCATGAGCGGCGGCACAGCCTATGTTTATGACGAAAAAAATAATTTTTCCGAAAACTGTAATATGGAAATGATAGATATTGATCCCCTGAAGAAGGACGACGTCAATTTACTGCTTGCAAAATTGAATGAACATATAAAACGAACGGATAGTCCTAAAGCAATTGAGATTTTAAATCATTGGGATACCGCTTTAAAATATTTCAAGAAAGTAATGCCAATAGAACTCAAGCGCGTATTAGCAGATCAGAAAACCTCTAAAAAAGTAGCCTAATGGGAAGTATAGACGGATTCATGAAAATAGGACGGGACCTACCTAAAACCCGAGATCCAAAGGAAAGAGTCAAAGACTACAAGGAGTTTTATGTTCCGCACAGCGAAGAGCTCACTAAGAAACAGGCCAGTAGGTGCATGGATTGTGGCGTTCCCTTTTGTCATAAAGGCTGCCCGCTGGGAAACATCATTCCTGATTTTAATGATGCCGTTCATAACGATGATTGGAATCGAGCCACTGATCTCCTTTTGGAGACCAATAACTTTCCTGAATTTACGGGTCGTATTTGTCCTGCACCCTGTGAAGGCGCTTGTGTATTAGGCATCAATAAGCCCCCTGTCGCCATTGAACATATTGAAAAAAGCATCATCGAGAAAGCTTTTGAATCAGGTAAAATTCAGCCCAATCCGCCCATTAAAAGAAAGCTTAGCTCAGTTGCCGTGATTGGATCAGGGCCCGCAGGGTTGGCGGCGGCAGACCAATTAAACAAAGCCGGTTATCAAGTGACGGTTTTTGAACGTGATGAAAAAATAGGCGGATTACTTCGTTTTGGTATTCCAGATTTCAAACTAGAAAAATGGGTAGTTGAAAGAAGAGTAAATCTATTGATAGCAGAAGGAATCACCTTTAAAACAAATATTGAAGTAGGCGTTGACCTCTCCATTAGCGATCTAAAAAATCAGTTTACGGCTGTTTTATTGGCTACCGGAGCTACCATTCCTCGTGATATAGATATCTCGGGTAGAAATCTGAAAGGTATTCATTTTGCCATGGACTTTTTAACTCAACAAAACAAACGAGTTTCTGAGCTAGGTTTCGACAAAGAAGACATCTTTGCTACAGATAAAAATGTCATTGTCATTGGTGGTGGTGATACCGGCTCTGATTGCATTGGGACCTCGAATAGACAAGGCGCCAAGTCGGTCACACAATTTGAGCTTTTAGATAAGCCAGGAGTTTCCAGAGGCATCCACAATCCATGGCCTGAATGGCCTTTGGTTTTAAGAACCTCTTCCTCTCATGAGGAAGGTGTTGATAGAACCTGGTCGGTATTAACCAAATCTTTCATTGGAGATGAAAATGGAAATATTTCTGGGCTTAAAACGGTAAAAGTAGTTTGGGAAAATGGGAAGTTTAATGAAATTCCCGAAACTGAAAAGATTTATCCTTGTGACCTTGTACTCATCGCAGTCGGTTTTGTACATACCCAGAAGGAAGGATTGTTAGATCAATTGAATATCAATCTTGATGAAAGAGGAAATGTTAAGGCTCAAAACTATAAAACTAATGTAGATAAAGTATTCACGGCTGGCGACATGAGAAGAGGTCAGTCATTGGTCGTGTGGGCTATCCAAGAAGGCAGAGAAGCCGCCAGAGCTTTAGACCAGAGTTTATCTGGAAAGAGCTCCCTTGCGTCTAAGGAGCGATCTAGTTATGAGCTTTAAAGCATCCTGATTTCTAAATCGTCGCCCTTACCAAAACCTATAAGTTGACTCATCTTGTAGGTTTCTAAGGTAAATAGGTCTTTAAGTAGGAATTCATCCTTGTCTAGGATGCTTATTAGCTCAAATTCAAAAAGCTCACCGTAATTGATCAAACGGTAGCACTCCCCTACGCGCAAACTACTAAATGCCAATCCTCTCATAATCAATAACAAATTTAGACCAATACCGGCAGATTAAGATAGCGTAGTGCTTCAATTAAATAGCTATTGGGTATAAACAGCATCATGAAAGATCCGCTTCAAAAAAAAACCGGACATAACTATGACCGGCCTATACTTTTTTAAGCACTCAACATTTCAAACAAACTTGATTTGTCAAAAATGATTATTCTGCAGATTTCTTTGCTTTCGGTGCCTTTGCTTTTGCGGGCTTCTCCGTCTTGACACCCTTTTCAGCTTTAGCCGCTACCGTTTTCTCTACTTTCTCCGCTTTTACTGCTTTCTCTACTTTTACTGCGGGCTCAGCCTTCTTGGCATCAAACTCTTTTTTGATAGCATCTACATCCACATTCTTGATGACAGGGACAAACGAAAGACGTTGTATCGTAGCCACACGATTTTTTGCGACATTTTTGTTTTTACGTCCTTTTCTTTCTAATCTAGTTACAGCCATTTTGTTTTATTTGTTAATTACAAGGTGCGAAATTAGAGGATTTCTTAGATTTGTCAAAAATATTTTAAGTGGAAAAACTTTCTATCCCCAAAGGAACTCGTGATTTCGGCCAAATTGAATCATTTCGCCGCAAATACATCATTGAAAAAATTCAAAGTAATTTTATTAAGTACGGATTTGCACCGATCGAAACGCCAACAATGGAACATTTATCTGTACTTACAGGAAAATATGGCGACGAAGGAGACCAACTTATTTTTAAAGTGCTTAATTCTGGAGACTTTTTAAAAAAGACCGATTCGGATGATTACGATCAGGGTGCCAAAACACTTTTACCTAAAATAGCTGAAAAAGGTCTTCGGTATGATTTAACGGTTCCCTTTGCTCGACATGTAGTGATGAATCAGCACAACATTACTTTCCCCTTTAAAAGATATCAGATACAGCCTGTATGGAGGGCTGATCGACCCCAGCGAGGTAGGTACAGAGAGTTTTACCAATGTGATGCAGATATTATAGGTACCCGATCTAGTTGGAATGAAATAGAGCTGACCTTGTTGATTCATGATGTCTTCAAATCTTTAAATTTTGACGGTTTTGAAGTAAAAATCAATCATAGGGAAGTTTTGTTCGCAATGGCAGCTGCCGCTGATTTAAAAGGAAAAGAAATTCCTTTTTGTGTGGCGTTAGACAAATTAGATAAAATAGGTACAGAAAAAGTACTCCATGAGATCAGTCTACTTCAAGGTAACGTGGAAATGGTTTCAAAATATCTTGAAATCATTGCGGCTGCTGTTGATCAATCCCTCAAAATTGAGAAATTGGTTAAGCTCACAGGTGCCTCAAATAAAGGTTTTGAAGAATTAACTGCATTTTTTAAGACTTTAGATGAACTCACCGATCGGAATTTTAATATTTCTCTTGACTTTTCCTTGGCACGAGGCCTTTCCTATTATACTGGGATGATTTATGAGGTAAAACCAACAGAAGTTAACATTGGAAGTATTTGTGGGGGTGGGCGCTATGATAACTTGACAGGCATGTTTGGCCTTAAAGGCGTATCAGGCATTGGCATTTCATTTGGGTTAGATCGCATCTACGATGTCTTGGCCGAATCTAATTTATTTCCCGAAACAGCTAAAGGGGGTCCAAAAGTACTGATTACCCATCTCGATGCCTCCGCCTTCAAGCATGGCATTAAAATCCTCGAACAAATAAGAAAGGTGGGTATTGCGGCTGATCTTTTTCCCGATTCAGTCAAAATTCAAAAGCAAATGAATTATGCCAATAAATTGGCGATTCCCTACGTTATTACTATTGGATCAGACGAAATCTCACAAGCACGCTATCCATTAAAAAATATGAGCACCGGAAAGGTCTTAACATCTTCTGTTGAAGAAATCATTGAAAACTTGAAAACAGATAACCTTTGATTAAAAAGATCATCATATTTTCTTTCAAACTTATTGTTTTAAGAATTACCATTTTTGTTATCTTGATTCTTCCTTTTATAGCAGTAGCACAGATAAGTCAAGATGCCTCTTTTTCTGTTGCATATCAACGCGGATGTGCCCCCTTCACGGTAAACATTCAAGAGCTTATTGATTATGGTGATGAGGTCCCTCGGAATTATATTTACGAAGCCAATCTAGGCACAGTGACCTCAGTAGATACCTTTTATACCTACGAAGAGCCCGGAGATTATCTTATTTATCAAATAATTAGTGAGGGAGATGACAGAGAAGATTCCTTATGGATCCAAGTTTCTGATCCGGTAAGTCCTGAATTTAGTTATTTTTACTGCGACCGTCAACATCTCTCCATTGAGATTTTAGACGATTATTATGATAGTTATCAAGTATACACTTCTACAGATACGTTCATGCATTCAAAAGAAGAAGCCAATCCCTTTACCATAGAAGTCCCTGAAGTAGACAGCATCGATTTAATTATAGAAGGTTTTTATGACGGAGGGCAACCTAACTGCGGCAGTTCACCTGTTCAGAGCGTTCTCATGCTTGAGTTGACCAACTATTCGACTGTGGATTCCGCCTACGTGAAATATGTATGTCAAAATGAAGTCTCACTCCAAATATATTATGAAGCAGATTCAACAACTTATTACAATATTGAATATCAATCAACAACCGATGTATTTACGCCCATCTATAACGGCTTATTGGACTCTAATTCCTTATTTTTCCCATCCCTGCCCTTTGATGCATCCCTCTCTTCATTATGCTTTCGGATCAATGCCCTTTCGCTATGCAATGATGAGAATATAATATTAGGTGATTCCTTGTGTTTGGACATTAACAGTGACACTACTGCATTTAATTACGCCTACGCTACCTATGATTCAGAAAACCATATTGCCTTGCATTTTAGTGAAAACAACAATGGTTTATTTCATGCCGTAAAATATGTAAATGACGTTTTGTTCGATACTTTATTCAACATACAGCCTGGGTACATTGACCCTAGCGTATATCCTATCCGGAAATACAGTTATGAGCTCCTTTTCACTCCTTCGTGTGATGCCAGCATACAAACAATCAAGATTACGCCTACCTATCTAGAATTATCAGACTATTACACCAATGCTTATACCTCTGAATATTTTGATGGTACGTATAAATTGGGGCAAACTCTGGATTACCAATTGATCAATTCAGATCAAACAGAAAGTATCGCCCAGCCCGTTGTGTTGACCCAACTCAATACCATCAACATCACACACGACTTGGGGACCCATCAAAAAATCTGGGCTGAAGGAACCAATGCAGCAGGTATTACCTTAAGGTCTAATGCAGTGATGATAAAGTTTAACCCGGTAATATATGTGCCCGAAGCTTTTTCTCCCAATGGCAATGGCATCAATGAAACGTTAAAGTTTTATGGTCTTCCTACGGATCAATTCACTTTCAAAGTATTCAATCTTGCTGGAAAAGAAATTTTTATTACTGAACAGAAAGATGATTTTTGGGATGGGCGTCAACAAAATGGCGATATTGTCAAGGGCTCTTATGTCTACCAAGTCAATTATTATACCGAAGAAAATGAATTATTAAGGCAACAGGGCAGTTTCGTTCTTATTAAATAACAAAAGATCAATAATATGCTAGATATGATGAAAATGATGGGCAAAGTCAAAGAAGTCCAAGAAAAAATGAAAATTGCCAAAGAAGAACTGGATAATCTTTTTGTAGAAAGTGATTCGGGTGCGGGCTTGGTGACCGCTAGATTCAATGGAAACAAAGAACTCTTGGAACTAAAAATAGATGACTCACTTTATGGAAAAGAAGATAAAGAACTTCAAAAAGACCTCATCATAGCCGCTGTAAATAAAGGCATTAAAGCCGCAGAGGACCAGAGTAAGGAACATTTACAAAAAGCCACGCAAGGTATGCTTCCAAATATTCCAGGAATGGATCTAAACAGCATGATGTAATGTCTGTCACTGCGATTGTCATTTTAAATTATAATGGGATTGATTTTCTAAAAAAATACTTAGGTATCTTGATTAAAACCTCTGGTAATTATGAAATTATAGTAGCCGACAATGGATCAACAGATTCCTCATTAGATTGGTTGAAAAAAAATCATTCGGAAATTAGAGCAATCGTATTAAAAGAAAACAATGGATATGCTGGTGGTTATAATTTAGCCCTCAAAGAAGTAGCCGCTGACTATTACGCCCTCATCAATTCTGATGTTGAAACGACGTTAAATTGGTTAGATCCCTTGGTGGATTTTTTGGAAGAACATCCCGATTATAGTGCGGTTCAGCCAAAAATTTTGGATCAGAATGATCCTTCCAAGTTTGAACATGCCGGGGCAGCCGGTGGTCAACTCGATGCTTGGGGCTACCCCTTCTGCAGAGGCCGAATTTTTGATACTATTGAAAATGACCGAGGTCAGTATGATGATGCCATTGATGTGTTTTGGACCTCTGGGGCCTGTATGGTCATAAGAGCTGAGGACTTCAATGATATAGGCGGATTTGATGCTGACTTTTTTGCACACATGGAAGAAATTGATCTTTGTTGGAGATTGGCAATGAAAGGGAAAAAATTCAGGTACAGCCCAAAAAGTACCGTGCACCATGTAGGTGGAGGCACCCTAGCCGCATCTCATCCTCAAAAAACCTATCTAAATTTCAGGAATGGTCTGGTCATGCTTCTAAAAAACCTACCCAAAAAACAGCTTATCAAAATTCCTTTAAGAATGATTTTCGACCTGGCTGCAGCTTTTTTGTTTTGGAAACACCAAGGATTTGGTCACTTCAAAGCCGTATGTAAGGCGGAATTAGATTTTATTTTCAACCTAAGAAAATATTGGAGAAACAGAAGTCAACATGCTCATCCAAAAATAAGCCTTGAACATCCCGTAGAAAGTGTCGCGCTACAATACTTCTTATTTAATAAAAAGACTTACAAAGAGCTAAATCAATAATACCAAAGAGTATTCTCTCTTCTTCTGTAAAGTTTCTTAAAACTCATCCAAAAGGCAATCGCTAAATAAAGGATTACGGGCGATCCAAAAGTTAAAAAAGAGGCATAAATAAAGGATAAACGGATACTTGAAGTAGGTATTTTAAAGTACTCGCCTATCGCATTACATACCCCAAAAGCATACTTTTCAATTAGATATTGCATAAAATTTGAATATAAAACAAAACAAAGATAAATATTAACATCTTTTTATATCAACAGATTGGACTATTTTATAAATTTGGGGTAATATTGTAAGCATATTAAGAAAAAATTAAAATTTAGACAGTCTCAATAAACGATGAACAAAATGAAAAATTTAAACCTCATAGCGGCCACAATTATCGCTGCCTCTCTATTTAGTGGTTGTGCGCTTAAGAAAATGGTGAAACTTGCCGAAAAGCAAGATTTAGAGGTTAGCCCTGATCCATTGGAACTTCATGGTAACCAAGTTGCCTTTGATATTTCTGCCGTATTACCCCCAAAAATACTTCCAACTGGAAAAGTTTATACGCTCAATACAACGTATCAGTATGGTGATAAAGAGATAGAGGTAGGTAGCATTGAGTTCAATGCCGAAGATTATCCTCAGAGCAGTTCGACGGCTTCTCGTGTCAATCGCACTTTTTCTATGCCCTATAATGCATCTCTGAATCCGGGTAGCTTAGTGATTCAAGGCGAAGCGAAAAATCCAAAAAACGGAAAGGTGCTAACCACAGACAAAATGGAAATAGCTGTAGGTATTATTACTACATCTAGAGCTGTTCAAAATGCGTACGCAACCAACTATGCAGATCATGGTTACAATGATCAAGAGGAATTGATACCCACTAATATTAATTTCTATTTTCCTCAAGGGAGTGCCTATTTGTCGCAATCTTTAGCTACAGACGGAGAGAGCAACAAGGCAAAAAAATCAAATCTATCCGCGTTTATAGCCGATAAGAATGTGACTCGCACCGTGACGATCACAGGTACGCACTCTCCTGAAGGTTCAGAAACCATCAATGGTGATCTATCCAAAAACAGAGCTGAAGTAATAGAAAAATATTACCGCAGCCAAATGAGTAAATATGATTACACGGGAACGGCTGCTGAAATTAAATTTATCCTCAAGCCTGTCGTTCAAGATTGGTCCGCTTTCAAAGTAGCATTGAGAGCTTCGGGAATCAGTGAAGATTCCAAGAAATCATTTTTAAACATTGTCAATGGTTCAGGTTCTTTTGAAGATAAGGAAAAGGCCATGAGAAAAATACCCGCTTACAAATCGGTGTTCGATAAAGTTTATCCATCCTTAAGGACTGCTCAAACTGAAATTCTCACAGTTAAAGAGAAAAAGTCACCTGCTGAAATTTCTTTATTAGCCAAGCACATCGTAAATGGGGATACCACGAGCGAAGTACTTTCCAATGAAGAATTATTGTATGCGGCTACTCTCACCCCTAGTCTGAAAGAAAAAGAAGGGATCTACATCGCCGCCTCGAAAAAAGAAGGAAGTTGGGTCGCTCACAACAATCTAGCTACAGTATATTTACAAATGGCTGCACAAAATGGAGACGATATGGCCAAAAACATACAAGATGCATTGACCCAATTAGACATTGCATCCAACAAAGCTGACCATGTCGAAGTACATGCTAACAGAGGGACTGCTCTTATGATGCAAGCATCTTACCAGGAGTCTTTTGAAGCCCTATCAACAGCGGTTTCAGGCGCAACGGGTGATCTCAAAGAGGCACTAAATGCTTCTATAGGTTCCATTCATATTAGAATGGGGGATTATGAAAAAGCCAGTGCGGCTTTAGCTGCAGCAGATGATAGTGAAGTGGCAAACTTCAACCGAGGTCTAGCCCATCTACTAGGAGATAATTTCGATGGCGCAAATCGTGAATTTAACAAAATAAATAATAGTTCTTCACTTTCAGCACATGCCGCATATTACTTAGCGGTCACCGCAGCAAGAAGTAATAATGAAAGTGGTATCATGTCGAATCTCAAAGCAGCCGTGTCTATAGATGTTGCATTAAAAGAGAAAGCCTTAAATGATCTAGAGTTTTCAAATTATGCAGATGCGGTAGCAGAGGCGATTAGATAATTCTTAAATTAAAAAAAAAGCTCCTCAACGGGAGCTTTTTTTTTACTCTTAGCGCTATTTGATCTTAATTTTTTAATTTAGCACCTTTATTAATTATTATCATTTGTTATGAGAGAAATTCAGTTCAGGGACGCTCTTAGGGAGGCTATGACCGAAGAAATGAGAAAAGATGAGAACATCTTTTTGATGGGAGAAGAAGTAGCTGATTATAATGGTGCCTATAAAGTAAGTCAAGGTATGCTTGATGAATTTGGTGCCAAGCGCGTAATTGATACCCCAATTGCAGAATTAGGATTTGCTGGGGTAGGCATTGGAGCTGCAATGAATGGATTAAGGCCCATTATTGAATTCATGACTTTTAATTTTTCTTTGGTCGCCATTGATCAAATTATCAATGGAGCCGCAAAAATGCTCTCTATGTCTGGAGGCCAATACAACGTCCCCATTGTTTTCAGAGGACCTACCGGAAATGCAGGTCAGTTAAGCTCTCAACATTCACAGAATTTTGAAAATTGGTTCGCAAATACACCTGGACTAAAGGTGGTCGTTCCCTCAAACCCTTACGATGCTAAAGGTCTTCTTAAGGCCGCCATTAGGGACAATAACCCTACCATATTCATGGAGTCTGAACTCATGTATGGTGACAAAGGAATGGTTCCAGAAGAAGAATATGTACTAGAAATCGGTAAAGCCAATATCGTAAGAGAAGGAAAAGATGTTACCCTAGTCTCTTTTGGGAAATTTATGAAAATTGCCAATGAGTGCGCCATTGAAATGCAAAAAGAAGGCGTAGATGTTGAAGTTATTGATTTAAGGTCTGTCAGACCCATCGATTATGAAACCATCATTACCTCGGTAAAGAAAACAAATCGCTTGGTTTTACTGGAAGAAACGTGGCCTGTTGCTTCCATTTCATCAGACATCAGTCACATCGTACAAAGAAATGCCTTTGACCACTTGGATGCGCCCATTTATAGGGTCGTCAGCAAAGATTTACCCTTACCTTATGCACCTACTTTGATTGAAGAAATATTGCCGAACGTCAAAAAAACCATAGCCGCCATCAATGCGGTTATGTATAGATAAATCTCGATAACCGTGATTACTTCATAAAGCTGTTCAATGCTTTGGCTCCGCCCATCTTATTCATAGTTTTCATCATTTTACGCATTTGATCAAACTGCTTAAGCAACTGATTCACTTCTGTCACGGTCGTACCGCTTCCTTTTGCTATTCTGATTTTTCTACTCCCATTCATGAGCTCCGGACTGGATCTTTCCTTGGGTGTCATGGATTTAATAATGGCCTCTATAGGCTTTAAGGTGTTGTCATCAATATCAACGTCTTTTATCGCCTTTCCCATACCAGGTATCATTCCAACGATATCCTTAAGACTTCCCATCTTTTTGATCTGTTCCATTTGAATTAAAAAATCATCAAAGCCAAACTGGTTTTTTTTGATTTTTTTATTGATTCTCTGAGTCTCTTTTTCATCAAAATTTTGCTGGGCCCTTTCTACTAAGGTCAACACATCACCCATTCCCAAAATTCGCTTCGCCATGCGATCTGGATAAAACTGATCCATGGCATCCATTTTTTCACCCGTAGAAATGAATTTAATCGGTTTTTCCACTTGCCTCCTTACAGATAAGGCGGCTCCTCCACGTGTATCACCATCAAGCTTGGTAAGCACCACCCCATCAAAATCAAGACGCTCATTGAACGCTTGGGCCGTATGAACCGCATCTTGCCCCGTCATGGCATCAACTACAAATAAAGTCTCGGCAGGTTTTATTTCTTTTTTGAGCCCTGAAATTTCAGCCATCATTTGTTCATCGACAGCCAAACGACCTGCCGTATCAATGATTACTGATTTTTTTCCATGGGCCTTGGCGTATTTTATGGCATTTTTGGCAATAGAAATCACGTCTTTATTTTCTGCTTCAGCAAAAACCTCAACGTCTATTTGTTCACCCAGCACTTTAAGTTGGTCTATCGCTGCTGGCCTGTAAACATCACAAGCAACCAATAAAACCGAGTGACCTTTCTTCTTGATATAATGGGCCAATTTTCCGGAAAACGTAGTTTTACCAGAGCCCTGAAGACCTGCTATAAGTATAATATTGGGATTACCGTCTAAATTGACAGGAACACTTTCTTGACCCATCAATACAGTTAGCTCTTCGGCCACTATTTTAGTCAATAGCTGACCGGGAGAAACAGAAATCAAGACATCCTGCCCCAGCGCCTTTAATCTGATCAAATCAGTAACGTCTTTGGCCACTTTGTAATTAACATCCGCATCGATCAATGCCCGTCGGATCTCTTTTACTGTGGCGGCAACATTTAATTCGGTGATCCTACCTTGGCCCTTAATATTTTTAAAGGCACGATCAAGTTTAGCACTCAGATTATCAAACATATACAATAATTTGTCTTTGTTTTAAAATGTAAAATTAACAATATAGGATATATTAAAATCAATTTCCACTAATTTTTGAGACATTAAATATGCCCTATAGAAAACACCTTTTTATGGATGATAAAGAAAAACTAAGACTTCAAAATAGGGCTCAAAGCTGCTGGAGAATAGTTAATAGATTTTAACGTCTTGTCATCTCCCCTTCTAAAGACCAGATATTTACCTGACACTTCTCTATAATAGCAATCAGTATCTTTCTTTTCTTTATAGTGAGCAACCGTAGCACGTGCTTCCTCTTCACTCTCACAGGCTTTACTCATATTAGATCTTTGCACTTCATTGAAGAGTGCTGGAAATTTTTCACCCAATCCAAACTCAAGAATGGCACCTGAAAGCACGTATTGGATATCACATAGCGCATCTGCAATTTCCACCATATCTTTTTCAGCAATGGCCTCTTTAAGCTCTTGTAATTCCTCATCAATTAAGGATACCCTTAAATCACATCGTTGCTTTGAAGGGATTTCAGGTTCATTTAAAATCGGGTGTTGAAAGGTTTGATGAAAACGGGCTACCTGATTAAGCGGGTCAATTTTATCCATTTAGAAATTATTGTTTGATTTTTTTCGATTCATTTTTCATTACCAAAGATAAGAAAAAGGCAAATCCTCCCACTATAAATGTGAGAATGAAAATCATACTGATCAATGCTTGACTACTCATTTGTTGACAAATTTACGATACAAAAAATTATTGGCGATCAATCCAATGATCAATACGCCTATCCATTGGGTAATAATGGACGCATTGCTGTAAACATCTATCACATTCCAATGACCTGAGGCGTCCAACCAGGGATAATCACTGTATCCCCTAGACATCCACCAATAAATTAAAAAAAGTGCCAAAGGAATATTTAGCGTCATGCATATTTTGAAATAAAGAGAAGGGACTTTAAAATCAGAATCTAAGTCTATGAAATTCTTTTTGAATTCTGTAAACCCATATTTAGCCACGGCAAATAAAATAAATAGACCTGACACAATCAATCCTACACCCCAAACCCAATCTTGATTCGAGAAAAAATCTAAACTGTAGGCCGAGGGAAATCCAAAAATTATAAAGAAAAATATGACATTTTTAATCGATTTAGCACGTGAAAAACCTAAATCGCTCAAGTTTTTGATAAATAATTCTATCATGGCCAATAATGAACTCACCGCCGCAAAGAACAACGCCAAAAAGAAAACACTTGACAGCAAGGCTCCGCCTTGAATATTTGAAAACAAAACGGGGATGACGGTAAAGGTCAACGCCTGATTCCCGCTCTGAAGATAACTAATGGCGGCCGCTTCTGTTTGCGCCATGGCAAAAACTGCAGGTAAAATAGCCATTCCAGCCATTAATGAGGCTAAATTATTTCCGAAGGCACCTACAAAAGTATTGAGTGTGACATCTTCTTTGTCACTAGAATAAGAAGATATGGTCATGATCAACCCCCACCCTGCCCCGGTCGACCAAGCTGATTGGGTCAATGCCTCTATCCATATTATCGGATCAGAAAAATGATCGAAATTAATGGCAAACATGTATTCCAATCCCATCAATCCTTTTTCCATATTCAAAGCAATAATGGCCACGATAATCAAAAGGACAAAAAGTGAAGGTATCAATATTTTATTGGCTCGCTCCAATCCTTTTTGCACACCCCGTGCCAATAACAATGAACCTAAAATAACAATCGCTATATAAAGCAAAATAGTGATCCAATTCCCGTTGGATACAGAATTCCAAAATTGATGAAGGTAATCTGGATTTTCGATCAACCGTGATTTCAGCGATTGTTCATCAAATATATTTGATACTGAAAAACTAAAATAGCGCAAGGCCCATGCCGTAACGACAGAATAATAAAAGGCAATACCCAAGGTACAAATGGTTATAAAAAAACCCATAAAAGTGAAGGGTTTACCCGCAAGCATCGTAAAAGATCCGATCACGCCTTTTTTATACTTCTTCCCAATTGAGAATTCGGCCAAGAGCAAAGGAATGGACCAGATGAGTAAAAAGAAAATCCAAAGTAATAAGAAAGCGCCTCCATATTGACCCGCAAGTCTAGGGAATCGCCAAAGATTTCCAGCTCCGATAGCCATGCCCAATGAAGCCAAGATAATACCCCATCGATTACTGAATTGTTCTACTTGTTTCACTCCTTTTTATTTAGAACTTAGGATAGGGAATATAATATAAAATTATGAGACAGCGCCTTAATTTTTTTTAATTATCTGAAATCAATAATGTCTTAATCTACCGATGTTTTTTTTGAATGACTTAATCCCGTAAGTACTGAAACAAGTGATCCATAAACCTTCAAATTTATCATTATAATGTGAATGCCACCGTTTTTAATTCCAAATAACATAGGGAGTCCATTTTTAAATTAATTTAGTTGTATGCGCAACTAAATTAATTTAAATTGCGCTCAAATTATCATGCAAAAAGAAGATTATTTTCCACAATTTGAAAAGCTCTTATTACCGTGGCTGGGGCGGGCGATGAAATCCTTCGATTTTCATCTGGCCGATGAGCTCTTGAATGCTGGAATATCTTTGAGTAAGCACCAGATTATACTCTTACGCATATTGAGCATGGAGGATGGAATTCCACAAAATGATCTGGCCTTCATTACTGACAGAGACAAAACCTCCTTGACCCGCCTCATTTCAACTATGGAGCGTAAAGGGCTTTTGAATCGTAAAACTTGTGAAACAGACAAAAGAGTCAATAATGTTTTTATCACTCAAAAAGGTTTAGAGGAAACAAAAATGGCGTTTCCTCTCATTATTAATGAAATCGATAACATTCAACAGAAAATAAACGCTAAAGAGATCGAGACTACCATCAAAGTTTTAAAACAAATAATCACCTTTACAAATCGTAAAGAGCTTCCAATCACTATCCTGAAATAAAATGAGACAAATAACTATCGTATTGGGAATAATCATCTTCGTCGGATCTATCTTCGGAGCTCAAAAGATTATTTCAAGTAAAAAAAGCTTTAAATCTAGAGAAATCAAAGCCCTTCCTTTTGCTTCTGTGAGAACAGTTGAAAATAAAACCATCTCAGTCTCCATTCGAGAGCAAGGGAGATTAATCGCTAAAAAAAGGACCAATTTATATGCCGAAGTTCAAGGCATCATGAAGGTCCGATCCAAAGAGTTCAAAATAGGTGTCGCTTTTAAAAAAGGTGAGATTATGATTGAAATGGCCAATGACGCCTACTATGCCAACCTTCAAGCTCAAAAAAGTGTACTTCAAAATCTGATCACCAGCATTTTACCAGATCTAAGACTTGATTACCCCAAAGCATATGAAAAATGGGGGAAGTATCTAGACGAATTTGAGTTAAGCCAACCTTTAAAAAGTCTACCAAAAACTTCCTCTGATCAAGAAAAATTCTTTATCACAGGGAAAAATATTTATACAACTTATTATAACACCATTAATTTAGAATTAATCTACCAAAAACACCTCATTCGAGCCCCATTCGATGGCATCTTAACTTCAGCAGCGGTGGAGGCTGGCACCGTCATTCGGACGGGTCAACTACTCGGCGAATTCATTGATCCTTCAGCATATGAAATGCAAGTAGATATCGGGAAAAACATCATTTCAGCCATCAGTATAGGAGCGCAAGTACAGGTTTATGCACCTGACCAGAAAAATCAATCCTACACAGGAACAGTCATTCGAGTAAATGGGAAAATTGATCAAGAAACACAAACCGTTAAAGCTTTCATCCTACTAAAAGAACCTTCTTTAAAAGAAGGTATGTATCTCGAGGCCATCATTCCTGTTCAAAAAATTGATCATGCATTTGAAGTAAATAGATCACTTGTGGTAAATCAGAACCAACTTTTTATTGTCAAAGACAGTATTTTAACCCTCCTACCCATCAACATACTTCACAAGGGTGAAAAGAACCTTGTTGTTAATGGACTGACAGATGGTATGCTCTTTGTAGAACGACCCATTCCCAATGCTTACCAAGGTATGAAAGTAGCCCTCCAACGCACCAAATAAATAAGTATGCGAAATATCATTAAATATTTTATCAATTATCCTATCGCAGGTTGGTTGATCGTTATTGCCTTTACGGTGTTGGGCTTGGCTGGAGTAAGCAATTTAAAGTCGTCTTTTTTTCCATTAATAGAAAATAGAAATATTTCTATCAATGTAATATATCCGGGTGCCTCACCCCAGGAAATGGAGGAAGGCATCATCTTGAAAATAGAAGACAACCTCAAAGGAATTGTGGGGATCGATCGTTTCACCTCTACCTCAAAAGAAAACTCAGCAAATATATTAATAGAGGTGCTTAAAGGATATAATATCGATGCTGCGCTTTCTGATGTAAAAAATGCAGTGAACAAGATTCCCTCGTTTCCTACGAACATGGAGCCCCCCATTATTGCCAAGCAAATATTCACCTCAGATGCCATTTCTATTGTCTTAAGTGGTGAAAATATTCCCCTAATGACTTTAAAATCATTTGGAAGAAAGGTAGAAGATGACTTGAGAAGCTTTGAGGGAATCTCACAAATAAACGTTTCAGGATATCCCGACGAGGAAATAGAAATTGCCTTGAACGAAGATAAAATGCGAGCCTATCAACTGACTTTTCAAGAGATTGCGGCAGCGATAACCTCCACTAATATTTTGGTCACTGGAGGTTCTATTAAAACCTCTCAAGAAGAATACCTCATTCGGGTCAGTAACCGAAAATATTATGGGGTAGAATTTGACCAAATTGTTTTAAAAAGCAATGAAAATGGTAAACTCATCAGGCTTCAGGATATTGCAGTTATCACTGACAAATGGTCTGAATCGCCAGATAGAGCTTATTTTAATGGCAAGCCCTCCGTCCAATTGAATGTCAAGGCTACGATATCTGAAGATTTGATAGAGGTAGCAGAAAATGTAAAAGCCTATGTAACTGATTTTAATAATAAAAATGATAACCTCCAGTTGGCCATCATCAGTGATCGATCCGTGGTAGTAGTCGAACGTATCAATTTGCTCTTGAAAAATGCCTTGCAGGGAATTATTCTTGTGCTCATTTTTCTGGCCCTCTTCCTTAAGCCAAGATTGGCTTTTTGGGTCGCTTTTGGTTTGCCATTTGCCTTTTTAGGGATGTTCATATTTGCAGGGTTTTTCAATGTAACCATCAACATCGTTTCTTTGTTTGGTATGATCATTGTCATTGGCATACTCGTTGATGACGGCATCGTGATTTCAGAAAACATCTATCACCATTATGAAAAAGGGAAAACTCGAATGCAAGCAGCCATCGATGGTACGATGGAGGTTCTACCCGCCATCACCTCTGCCATTCTTACCACCCTTGTCGCATTCTCATCCTTCTTTTTTTTAGAGGGTCGAATTGGGGAGTTTTTTGGAGAAACGGCTACGATTGTTATTCTCACCCTAGGGCTCTCTTTAATTGAGGCATTGATCATTCTGCCTTCTCATATATCACACTCCAAATCGTTGACTAAAGCCCAAAAAACTTATTGGTTCAATGCTTATGCAGATCAATTTATGTCATGGATGCGCGATAATATTTATGCTCCTACGCTGCGCTTTTATTTGAAAAATAAAGTTTTAGGCTTTGGGATCACCTTGGCCCTACTTCTATTGACATTGGGATCAATGGGTGGCGGCATCATCAAATTTTCTTTTTTTCCACAAATAGCCAGTGATCGATTACAAATAAGTTTAAAAATGCCTCAAGGTACTAACGAGGCCGTCGCGGATTCAATCATTACTCATATTGAAAATCAGGCCTGGAAGGTAAATGACTCACTTTCAGAATTACAAACTGGGAATTTAGCTGTCATTCAGAATATCATCCGCCGTGTGGGTCCTGGGACATCAGTAGCCTCACTAACTATCAATTTACTGTCTGGAGAAGCGCGTGATGCTCCGGCCTATTTGGTCTCATCCGCGATCGATAAAAAAGTAGGAAGTGTAGATGGTGCTGAAACATTAATTTATGGTTCTGGAAATTATTTCGGTGGTAAACCCATTTCAGTATCCTTATTGAGTAATAATACCCAAGAGTTGAAAGAAGCCAAATTATTGGTCAAGAACTATTTAAAAGAGAATAACCTACTCAAGGATATTGAAGACAATGATCCCGCAGGCATAAAAGAGATAAAACTTGAACTCACAGAAAATGGCTATGCCATGGGTTTCCGCCTCAATACCCTGATAAGTCAAGTACGATCGGGATTCTTTGGATACCAAGCACAACGATTTCAAAGAAGAAGAGACGAGATCAAAGTATGGGTACGGTACGACAAAGAGACCCGCTCCTCTTTAACCAGTCTCGAAGAAATGCGTGTAGTGAGTCCTTTGGGAGTACGCGTACCCCTCAGAGAAGTCGCCAATTATCAAATACAAAGAGGTGAGATATCGATCAATCACCTCGATGGCGATCGAGAAATAAGAATTGATGCAGATCTTAAAAATCCAAAAACCAGTGCTACGGAAATCATCCAAGAGATCAAAACAGAAGTATTACCGATCATTAATGCACAATATCCGAGTGTCAGCGCTTCATTTGATGGTCAAAGTAGAGAAGCCAATAAAACGACTTCATCCGCTGCGGCGACCATGCCCATCGTCTTTTTTATGATTTTTGCCATTATTGCTTTCACTTATCGTTCGATAAGCCAACCTCTGTTGCTGATGATTATGATTCCTTTTAGTCTGATTGGGGTTGCCTGGGGTCATTGGCTGCATGGTTATCCTATTAATATTTCCTCCTTTTTAGGCATCATTGCACTTATTGGAATTGTTGTGAATGACGGTTTAGTTCTGATTGGTAAATTTAATAGCAACCTAAGGGCAGGTATGAAGTTCGACGATGCGCTATTGGAAGCCGGGAAGTCAAGATTTCGACCCATTTTTCTAACTTCTATCACTACTGTCGCTGGTTTAGGGCCTCTTATATTTGAGAAAAGTTTACAAGCACAATTTCTCATACCCATGGCGGTCTCAATAGCTTATGGCATTTTAGTTGCTACATTATTGACATTGGTCTTTTTACCCATGTTACTTGCCTTTGGAAATACGATGAAAGTTTGGACCCTCTGGTTGTGGACAGGGATTAAACCAGAAAAAGAATCTGTCGAAAGAGCTGTAAAAGAATTAAATATTAACCATGAATAAATTGAAAATATTATCCTTTGCTGCGATTTATCTGAATCTATATTTTCAAGGAATCGGACAAGAATTACTCACCAAAGACCTCGCAGTGAAAATTGCCCTTGAAAATAATTTCGAAATTAAAGCAGCGAATAATCTAACAAAAATCGCTGAAAATAATGCAGCTTTAACGAACAGTGACTTTCTACCTTCCTTATCAGGAAGTGCCGGTTCAACATTTGCTTCTACCAGTTCCGAAAATACATTTCAAGATGACAGAGTTGTAAGTGTTTCAGGTGTTGAAACGGTTGGCTATAACGCAAGTTTGGCCTTAAATTATACTCTTTTCAATGGGTTTGGAAGGAAATATAACTATCAAAAATTACAAGAAAATTATAATCTGACGGCATTGCAAGCACGAAAAGTGATGGAGAATACGCTATTCAATATTTTCTTCGCTTACTATGAAATCGCACGACTCACACAGGATCAATTAAATCAGAATAAATCCTTAGCTATATCTAAAGAACGATTGACCAAAGCTATTTTTAGTTTTGAGTATGGACAAAGCACCAAACTGGATGTCTTGAATGCCGAGGTAGATTTTAATAATGATAGTATCAATTATCTCAACATCAGCCAATCATTAAAAACTGAAAAAAACAACCTCAACCTTTTATTAGGAAGAAGCATAACTACGTATTTTGAAGTAGATACCACCCTTTCTTTTTATGAAGATCTAGCCTTTGAAGTATTATCAGATAAAGCCCATTCAAATAATGTGGAAGTACTTGAGCAAAACAGTAATCTACGGAATGCGGAGACGAACATCAAGATCTCATCTGCCGCTATCATTCCGAGCGTAGGACTAAATACGCGTTATAATTGGCAGAATAATGACTTTGGACCTGTTGGATTTCTTGCTGCTCAACAATCCAATGGTCTAAATATAGGGGCTGCGCTTTCTTGGAATCTCTGGGATGGAGGGAAATCCAATACGCTCCGACAAAATACTAAAATAGCTCTAGAAAATGAATCCCTTTCAATGGATCAAACTTTATTAAATCTAGATCGCAATTTGAATAATGCATGGACCAGTTATCAAACGGCTTTATTTATCATGATGGCTCAAAATAAAAATCTGGAAACCAACCAACGTAATTTTGAACGTACCAAAGAACAATACAACCTCGGGCAAATTACCTCAATAGCTTTCAGACAAGCCCAGCTTAATTTACTGAATGCACAGGTCAACTATAATAACGCACGTTACAGTGCCAAAAAATCTGAACTCGGTTTACTTCAGTTGAGTGGTGATCTTTTACAGGCGAATTTTTAAAAGCCTATTTTTTAGCAATTTTTGATACCATTTGATAAAAATAAATCAAAATGACCGTTAAAATCAACAGACCTATTAAACTACCTCCCAATGGATCATCGCTGATGGAAAAACTCCATTGAACCGCTGTTAATATCGCAATTAAAATACCGATCAACGCCTCACCCGTGATGAGTCCTGACGCCATTAATAAACCTGCGTTTTTAGCTTGATCCACAGAGGTGGAATTTTGAGCTTTTTGATACCCCTTCTCAAGCAGCCAAGCAATCAGTCCTCCTATAAATATAGACGAGTCAAGTTCAAAGGGTAGATATAAACCAACCGCTACCGCTAAAACGGGCATTTTAAAATTGCTTTTTTTCCGTTTTAAATACTCATCTGCCAAAATGATTAAAACACTAATAAAGCCCCCGATAACGATGATATCCCAAGGTAAATTACCACCAAATATACCCGAAGCAACACTCATCATTAGGGTAGCTTGAGGTGCTGAGAGTGGATTGGGATGTAGCAGCGTAGGTAGGCCTATTCCCTTGGATGCCAATAATAAATTTAAAATAGGTGCGATGAGCAAGGCCCCCGAAACGACCCCTACCATTTGCATGATTTGTTGATTTCTTGGCGTTGAACCTAAAATATGTCCTGCTTTCAAATCTTGCATATTGTCCCCCGCAATGGCTGCAGCACAACAAACGATGGCTCCCACTAAAATGGCTCCCGCCGCTCCTTTTGCAGGATCACTGGTACCCATTAATAATAATAATAATAAAGCGGTAGTCAGTATAGTTGCTATAGTGACTCCTGAAATAGGGTTATTTGAAGAACCTACCAGTCCCGCCATATAGCCCGCAACGGCAGAGAATAGAAACCCTGCAACGATCATGATCAGGGACATGAATAGGGTGATCGGAACATCTTTTATAAGGGTCAAGTAAATGAAAAAGATGGGTATAGTCATGACCCCGATACCAATCAATACCCATGACATCGGAGTGTCTAATTCCGTTCTGGAGGTCGTTGAAAGGGATTTACTTCCTTTTTTAAAAGCCTCAAGTGCTGCTTCAAGTGCTTGTCCAAGTGCGGATCGTAATCCCACTAATGCCCACAAACCTCCTACAATCATCGCACCTACACCTAAATATCTAATATGAGAACTCCATATCTCTCCCCCTATTTGAACTGCTGAAAGCTCCTCAGGGGCACCTCTCAGTAAGATATATAGGGGAATGCCTACATACCAACTGATGACCCCTCCTAAAAAGACTAGAAAAGAAATATTTAACCCCACTATGTAGCCCACCGCCACGAGTGCCGGTGACAAGTTTAAACTGAAATAAAGATAATAACGCTCTTTGAGAAGTATAGCCTTTTCAAAGAGGTCACTCCATAGATTTAGCGCCTCAAAACCAAACTTGTAAAGCCCCCCTAATAGACTACCTATAATTAAATATTTTATCGAATCTCCACCCTTTTCTCCCGTCTTGAGGACTTCTGCCGTGGCCACACCCTCTGGAAAAGCGAGTTTTTCTTTAACGATGAGCGCCTTTCGTAAAGGAATCGTAAATAAAACGCCCAAAACTCCACCGCATATCGCAATCAGGGTGGTTTCTAGATAATTAAAGGACTCCCAATAACCCATAATAACCAAAGCAGGTAGGGTGAAAATGATCCCTGCAGCTAAGGACTCTCCGGCTGATGCTGCAGTTTGAATCAAATTATTTTCAAGAATATTTGAATTTTTAAATGCCTTTAAAACAGCCATAGAGATGACCGCAGCCGGGATCGATGCAGATACCGTCAATCCTGAAAAAAGTCCAAAATAAGCATTGGCTGCTCCCAAAACAACGGACAGTGTCGCCCCAATAATAACGGACTTAAGGGTCAACTCATTGAGCTTAGTCTCCGGTGAAATATAGGGTTTAATCATGATTTAAATAAAATTGATAATGAGAAGACAAAGATGAATTTCCTTTATTTTGCTTTCCCATTTAAAATTACGAATTTATTTCAAAATATCATGAAAAAAATCAATTCGGTCTTTTAACCCATTCAGCCATTAATCGGATGGACTCTTTGAGGTAGGGATCTTTACTGATTTTTGCTCTATCTGTTTCTGCAAAAAAAAGTTCTGTTTTGACAACTTCTTCATCGAGTTTTTTTGATGACTCATTGGCCTCAGCTTCTTTTTGACGCATCGATAAATTTAATGACATCGACTTATCTTCATTGGCTGCTCTCTGCTTATTAATATCATTAACCAAATCCATTAGTTGTTTATCCTCTGCTATATGCTTTCTATATTCATCATAAAGGTCATCGAGAAGTTCAGACGAAACATCATAATTAGATGAAAAATTAGAGGGGCCTATCTCATCCCACGGTAAAGCTGACGGACTTGAGCTCTCACCTACTTCGTCCGATGTGAAATAAGAAGGAAAGGCTATATCCGGTCTCACGCCGGTGCGCTGCGTACTGCTTCCAGAAGCCCTGTAAAATTTTGCCAAGGTCATTTTAAGCTGCCCAAGGCTGATTTCTTGGTTTTTAACTTTATCTCTCAGATCTATCAAATCATCATTTTTTGAAAATTGATTGACTGCGATCAGCCGGTTGAGGTAATTTAACACAGGACGTTCCAAGCGCAGTAAGCTTTGAACCGTACCTTTTCCAAAGCTGTTTTCACCAAAAACGACTCCTCTTTTGTAATCCTGAATGGCTGCTGCAAATATCTCTGAAGCACTGGCGCTGTATCTGTTTTCTAACACAGCCAACGGACCTTCATACATAACCTTGGGGTTGTCATCTGATAAAACATCTATGCTGTTGTCTGTATTCCGAACCTGAACCACAGGGCCTGATGGGATAAATAAGCCAGTCAAATCTATCGCTTCATCCAATGACCCTCCTCCATTATACCTCAAATCAATGACTAAAGCATCCATCCCTATCTCATTAAGACTATCTAATAAAATACTCACATCTCGGGTCGTACTCTTGTAATTTTCAACACCTGCACTTCGCTCTTCAAAATCAATATAAAAACTAGGTAACGTAATCACACCCACTTGATAGGTCGCATCATCTTCAAAATAGGAAATGATTTCTCCTTTGGCTGATTCATCTTCTAATTTTATCTTTTCCCTGATCATGCGGATCGTATCAGGTAATGCCGCCAAATCACCCTTACTCAAGGTCTGAAGCCTAACTACTGTTCCCTTGGGACCTCTGATCTTTTGAACCACTTCATCTAATCTCCAACCCACTACATCAATAAATTCACCGTCGTCTCCCTGAGCAACGGCTATGACTTTGTCTTTTTCGAAAATTCGCTTGCTCTTAAACGCAGGACCGCCAGGCACAACTGAAACAATTTGTGTGTAATCTAGCTGCTGTCCTAATACCGCACCAATACCTTCCAAGGACAAACTCATATTGATTTGAAAGTTATCTGAGGTAATCGGTGAAAAATAACTCGTATGGGGGTCATAGGCAGAGGTTAAGGCATTTAAATAAACTTGGAATACATCTTCACTCTTATTTTGATACAAAGACTTGATTCGTCGCGCATTTCTATCTGATAATATTTTCTTCGCCTCATCCCATTCTTTTTTTGCCAGCAATAAGTTTAAAGCCCGACCTTTTACAATTAGACGCCATCGCTCATTGAGTTCTTCAGCACTGCTGGCCCAATCTATCTCATCAAGATCTAAATCATAGTACTCCTGCTTTTCATAATCAAACCCTTTTTCCAACATTTCAGGAATACGTGCATACTGATCTAACACCCGCGTTTGGTACAGATTAAATATTTGAAATCCAAAATCTAATTTTTCTGCTAATAATTCATCATCTAGTTGCAGCTTGTACTTTTCAAAATAATCAAGGTCTGACTTTAAGAAAAAAACTTTTGAGGGATCTAAACCCTCAATATAATTAGCAAAAACCACGGCAGACAGTGAATCATTTAACTTTAATTTTCGATAATGGTATTTTTCAAGATATGCCAGAGTGATAAAAAGCACTTTTGAATGTTCTGGTAAGGGGACTAAAGTGACAAGCTCTTCCTGGGCGGCAGGCTGCTCTTGAGCATTTATTGTCTCCAAAACCAACATTAGAATTCCTAAATATATCAAAAATCTTATCTGCATTCAAAAAATAATTTAAAGATGTCCATTATCAAAAAGTTAAGGCTTCTGCTGATTCCAAACCAAAGCAGCCGCTCCCAAAATCGCCGCATTTTTATCTATCATTCCAGAGGGCAATAGCTTTACTTTCCCTTTGTAATAAGGCAAAAGATTGGCTTCAAGATGTCGCTGGGTGGGTTCGAAAATCCATTTCCCAGATTTAGCCAAACCTCCCAACAAAAAAATAGCCTCAGGATGCGAAAATGCTACGAAATTGGCCAATTGCTCTCCTAAAATTTTACCTGTCATTTCAAAAGCAGCACAGGCGATTTCATCGCCATGCTCTGCTGCTCTAGTGATATCCTCACCATGTAAGTTATTAAAAGAATAATTTCTAAGCTCACTATTAGAAATGGAATCTGAAAGCAGTTCAAATATGGTTCGTTTTAATCCTGTTGAAGAAACGTAAGCTTCGAGTCCTCCTTTAACGCCCAAACCGTCTAACCTACCTTCTTTATCAATAGAAATGTGGCCTAATTCTCCAGCCATGGCATCATGACCATAAATCAATGCCCCGTTGGCATAAATTCCTGATCCCAGACCTGTACCTAATGTGATGACTATAAAATCACGCATCTTTTTAGCATCCCCATAGACCACCTCACCAATAGCTGCTGCATTGGCATCATTGGTCATATATATAGGCACATTAAAATGAGCCTTCACTTTACTCACAAATGGAATGATTCCTTTCCATTCTAAATTAGCAGCATGCTCAATGGTCCCACGGTAATAATTCGCATTAGGAGCACCAATACCTAGACCCATCATCTCAAAATCAAAATAAAGCTGTTTTTCTAAATATTGAATTTTTGATGCCAAAACTGACATATAATCATCTACGTCAGGATATCCCTGAGTTGGGAAATCTAAATGAGCATACAATTCACCTTCTGTATCGACGAAGCCCACCTTGGTCAGGGTGCCGCCGATATCAATCCCTACTGCTAATTTTTTTGACATTTTATCCTTAATCATAATAACTAAGCTGCAATATGCTAATTGTTTAGATAATTAGGAATTGAAAAAAAGGCAAATATTTTTTTTTAACAAAAAATATGAAAAATCCTTGAAAGAATTAGAAAAGAGATTAAAACCCGTCGTTATCGCAAACTCCTTTTTTAAGGCAGAATAGAGCAACTCCTAATCGATGGTTTTATCATGAAGCAACTGTCTTTTAGTTAAACGTCAAGAAATTACCCGTAATTATATGTTTTTACTGGCAAAATATATATATATTGTTAATGAAAATAAAAATAATTATGTCACCTGATTCACCAACACCTATATCGAACCGTCTCTATTCCTTAGATGCCTTACGTGGGTTTGATATGTTTTGGATCATGGGTGCGGAGGCAATTGTTCATTCATTCCATCAAGTAAATCATAATCCCATCTGGGAAACCTTAGCTGATCAAATGATCCATCCTGATTGGCATGGATTTGCTTTTTATGATCTCATATTTCCATTATTTCTTTTCATAGCAGGGCTGGCTTCACCATACTCGGTGGTAAAAGAACTAGAATTAGGGAAATCTAAAAGTCAAATGACTTTACGGATTATCAAAAGAACCATCATCCTCATTTTATTAGGTCTAGTCATCAACCAAGGCATTCATATCATGCCCATTTCAGAAATCAGATTCGGTAGCGTACTCGGCAGAATTGGCATCGCTTATATGTTTGCTAATTTCATCTTTATTTACAGTAAAAAAGAATGGATGAACTACCTCTGGTTTGCAGGACTATTGATGGGTTATTATTTGATCCTGAAATTCACATCAGCCCCAGGTTTCCCGACAGGTGACCTTACGCAAGCAGGAAACTTCGCCTCCTATCTCGATCGCCTCATCATGCCCGGTAAATTATATTTAGGCAATCATGACCCCGAGGGATTAGCTTCTTCCCTACCCGCCATTAGTACCGGTCTTTTGGGTATTTTAGTAGGAAATTACATAAAAAACAATGCGTCAAATGGCACAAAAAAATGTGTTCGAATGGCCATTATTGGCATCATTTTCATTTTGATTAGTCTTATTTGGAACCTTGATTTCCCCATAAATAAAAATCTATGGAGTAGTTCATTTGTGATGCTCACAGGTGGTATCAGCATCTTGCTCTTCACCCTATTCTACTACATTATTGATGTGAAAGGTTATCGAAAATGGGCCTATTTCTTCAAGGTCATAGGCGTAAATTCTATCCTCATCTACATATCTGGAACTTTTATTGACTGGGAATATACCACCCAAGGATTATTTGGATGGATAGGAGAATGGATTGGAAACCCTTTCGGTATTGTCGCTATGTCTGTATTGTATTTGGGAGTAAAATGGGGATTTTTAAATGCCCTTTACAAGATGAAAATCTTCTTGAAAGTATAAACCAAAGCCTTCATATCATTGGTCTCTTAAAGTCTTAAACTTTGGATCAGACCATAAGGCTACCCATATACTAACAAGGCAAAGCAGCTCATAAGACTTACTGAAAACACTCAAAAAAATTAGTCGATCCAATGATCATAAACCCGCTTTACTCCATTAATACCCTTTTCTTGTCAGTTCAGCCAATAAAGATTAGAATAGATTAGGACAAAGAAGCCTCTACTACAATCGAGACGTCAAGTAATTTTGAAATTGGACAATTTAAACGTGCATCTTCTACCAAATCATTAAAGGTTTCTTGATCAATTCCAGGCACCTCAGCTTTGACTACTAATCGAGACTCGTTGATTACAAAATCTTCCATTTTTATGGCGCATTGAACGTCTAGTTTAGCTGGGGGAAAATCCTGCTCTGATAAGTTGAAACTTAACTTCATAGAAAAACAAGCTGCATGAGCAGCAGCAATCAATTCCTCAGGGCTTCCACCTGGGGCGCCTTCAAATCTTGATTTTGATGTAAACTTAACATCATTTAATAAATCACTCTCTGTTGACATCATACCATGTCCCTCGAGTCCGTTTCCATGCCAGATGGCCTGCGCTTTTTTGATCATAACTTTTTAAATTAGACCACAAAATTAACGAATTCAAATTCAATAAATGAAGAACAGAAAATAAAATTTAAACATCTTTAAAATACAAATTTGGCATTTAATCTCTTCCATCTCATTATAAAAGAATAGAATTTATTCATTACACTGAATAATTATGTCAATGCAATATATATTCAGTTTTTATACTCCATTTATCAACTTGCAGTGGAAACATAATATGGCTGAAAAAGAAAAACCTTTCTGAAATTTCTGATCTAATGCTTTTTATGAATTGCTCATTCCTGTACTTTTTTTAGCCTTGCCATATTACAAAAATTAAATTACCTATCTTTAATCAAGTTAATGAAGCTTTAAATACTAACTTTTTTTGAATTATGGAAAGTAATAACTCCCTCTTTAAATTAATAATAATAACATTACTAACCGTATCGTTAGGATCATGTTCTCAAAACAATGAAATCATGATCGAGGTTACCTATGATCCCGCTCTAGGTACGGAAGGTTTTGACGGAAGGCTCCTGATTATGATTACCAAGGATACCATTACCGAACCTCGGTTTCAAATCAATGATACAGATCAAACAGGAATTATAATAGGTAAAGATGTTCAGCAATGGGTCCCCAACACATCCATATCTTTCAGCAAGCAGACCCTCGCCTATCCCATAGAAACTCTAGCAGACCTAGAAGCAGGTGACTATTTTGTTCAAGCACTTCTACATAAATATGAAACCTTTCAATTGGTAAATGGTCATACGGTACAGTTACCCATGGACCAAGGCGAGGGGCAACATTGGAATATTAGCCCAAAAAACATTTATAGTAAACCCATTAAAGTCACTATTGGTAAAAAAGACAGCCCCATTAAAATAGCCCTAACCAAGGAAATTCCTTCAATAGCGGCCGTGCAGGATTCTAAATATATCAAACATATTAAAATTAAGAGTGAGCTACTCACTGAATTTTGGGGTAGACCCATGTACGTACAAGCCAATGTATTGGTACCCAAAGGTTTTTCGAAGAATAACACAGACCGCTACCCATTAATGGTTTTTCATGGACACTTCCCAAAAACAATAGGTGGATTTAGAACCGAACCACCCGCCTCCCCAAAACAAGATACCGTCTATAGCAGTCGATTTGGTATTACCGGTTATCAATACATTCAAGAAAAAGAGGCTTATGACTTCTATCAGGAATGGATATCAGAGGATTTTCCTCGTTTTTTGGTCCTTGAAATACAGCATCAAAACCCCTACTATGACGATTCATACGCAGTAAACTCGGCCAACCTAGGACCTTACGGCGATGCCATTACTTATGAGCTTATACCTCATATCGAAGAACTATTTAACGGCGTAGGAGCAGGTTGGGGACGTTTCCTTTATGGGGGTTCTACAGGTGGTTGGGAAGCCTTAGCAGTCCAAGTATTTTATCCTAAAGAATATAACGGATGTTTTGCAGCCTGCCCTGATCCCATTGACTTTAGGGCCTACACTGTGGTAGATATATACAACGATGACAACGCCTACTATACAGAAGGTGCATTCAAACAAACCTTAAGGCCAGGTAAGCGTGATGGTAAAGGACACCTGCAAGCCTATTTAAAGGACATGAACCGTCGTGAGTATATTCTGGGTAACAAAAGTCGTTCCGGTGACCAGTGGGACATCTGGCAAGCCGTCTATTCACCTGTTGGAGATGATGGTTACCCAAAGCCCATTTGGAACAAGCTCACTGGTGAAATTGACCGGGAAGTAGCTAATTATTGGAAAGAAAATTATGATTTGCGTTATATTATGGAAAGAGATTGGGATCTAATGGGTCATGACCTAGAGGGAAAAGTCCATATCTATTGTGGTGATATGGACAACTACTATCTCAATAATGCGGTGGTACTGACCGAAGAATTCTTAGAAAGTACTACTGGGCCCTATTACGGTGGTGAAGTGGCTTATGGCAACAACCAAGAACACTGCTGGAACGGAGATCAAGAAAACCCGAATTACCTCACTCGACTTCGCTACAATACCCTCTATTTAGACAAAATAAAAAGTCGATTAAAGGCATCCGCACCCAAAACACATCACCTCAAAAATTGGGAACTTTAGAAAGAAGAATAAAATCATCAAAAGGAGTGTAATTACACGCTTATCTTACCAATTTCAGAAAAGATTAATCTTTATTGAAGTCGATAAAGGTTAATTAAAAATTTCCAGTCCATCGGATCGCATTGGTGAGTAACTGCTGGAAATTTTGATGCCTAAATGTGGTCGGTGAATGCCCCAGTGCAGTATAAAATACTTTACCCTCTTTTTGCTCGTGGTACCATACTATCGGATGATCTTGCCCCATACCCCAGTTTTTATCCTTTACTAAAAAACTGATATTCCCACTTAAATCATAAGTAGCTTCATCTACAGCATACAGTACCGAACTCGTTTGAGCTCTCGGGTTGTCATAAAAACAATACCATTCATCAGCCAAATCAAAAGTGTCCAGCAAACCTTCAGATAACCTATGTTTCGCAGCCTCCGTGTCTAAATACAACGTCGCTGTGTCTAAATCTTGACCTATATTGTGATGCGAGAAATGAGCCTGCAGTACCTCATCCTCATACCATGCCCATTGATGAGAATCATCTCCTGCTGCATGAACACCTATAAATCCCCCACCGTCCTCGATCCATTTTTTAAAAATAGTCCGCTGGTCATCCGTTAATACTTTTCCACTCGTATTGTTCCAGATTACGACTTGAAAATGCGCCAATTGAAGCTCATTAAATACGCCAGCATCTTCTGTCGCAAAAACCTTCCAGCCATTTTCATGACCCATTTGCTCATAAATAGGCAGGGAAGCTTCGATCGCTGCAGAATGCCTAAAACCATTGGCTTTTGAAAAAACCAAAATTGATTTTTCACCTAAATTCAAGGGTAATTCGATGGGATCAGTATCGTAAAAGTTAATCCCTTTTTTAGCCTTATAAATGAACACTCCAATGAACAAAGTGATGCTTAAAAAAGCCCCAACGAAGCTATAAAAAAGATATTTTAATATTTTTTTCATATTGGGCGTACTTTGAATGACAGAAAAGATGTTACTGATGCGTAAGGTTTATTTGTCAACGTTCCTCACATATATTCATCAAAAATATAAAATCCTATTATTGTGCTTTTTTTACGCAAATAAAGATAGATACTTAAATCTGGATTCAGCCATAAAATTTCAGGATTAAAAAAAAACTATTCTGAGGATCATTTAAAATTAAAGTATGCCCTAATGACTAATAAGAAATCACATAACTCTATACT
>CAJQKV010000050.1 GCA_905479015.1 uncultured Cyclobacteriaceae bacterium | reverse complement strand
TGCCGACATGAGCATACTGAAGCTCAAACCCATTACCTGCAAACGACCTGGGTCAATATTGTTCTGATCCGTGAATTCAATTTTTTTGCTTGTAGAAGGCAGTGGCTTAGATGCATCATGCACCACCATGGTATCGAGTTTCTGTCCATCACCAAAATAAAATACCAACCCATCTTCTGATAAAATGCGAGTGACAAAGTCAAAGTCGTTCTCATTATATTGAATACACATTTGGCGCTTGTAGGTGACGGTGGATGATTTTAGGTTAAATCTTGGTAAGCCATTTCGCACTAATACCTGTTTGAAAATTTCAATCGACGTTTTGTGTTGATAAACTGCACTCGTAGAACTGTATTTAAGAGTGACTAAACTTGGCTCAACATCTAAATTTAGCATCTCTTTACCTGATGCGCTGACTACCTGTTCGATTTGCGTAATAATGCCAAAAAATGAACGTGGTTTCTCTTGATAATTTTGGTATGGGTCAATTAACTCTATCGTAACTTCTCTTGCAACATAGCTTTCAAGAGGTTCATTTGTATAGCCAATTTGGATGCGATAACAGGGGAGTTGTGACATCGTTTCATCACATCGCAACTCGGCTACGGGCTGCACCTCCATACCTTGTATATGCGCTAAGGCACATGCTGATTTCCCTAATTTATCCAAAATAATTCCATGCAAAAATAACCAAATACAAAGTCTTTTCAGTGACTAAGCCGATCACAAACACGCTGAACACTATGATCTGTCAGTAATCCCTTCCCATGAAAAAATTCTGTTACAGAGAGTTAATGCTGTTAAAAAGTTCACGACAAATAGAGCGCACAGGCCCAAGTGAACTAATGGTGATTTAAACGGTAGTTCAAATTAGTGTAAGTTAGTGAATAGGTAAAAACCACTGCATATAACCCCCAATTTAGTGGTTTGAGGTAAATCACTATAGATGTGAAACTTAGATTAAGGGTAATCAAATGAATACCTCTTCATTAAATTTTGGTACCATTTATATCGAGAAACCGACTTGATATGTGGGTTAATTGGCTCATTGCTAAGAAAATTTTCTTGATTTTTTGTAGGCTTGGTGCGCAAGACCATTCTAATCCTCTCCATTAATGGACAGCATGAAAATGGTCTTTTGATGCGATAACTAGGATGTTACTTTTGATTGCAATACAGGATTTGAGGCAGTTTGTTCTGATCCGCGAGAGGTGACCATATAGACCCCTCCTAATATCACCATAATCACTCCAAAAAGTGACATTGAAAGTGGCGAGTTACCATTTAAGAATAATAGGTAAGCGATAACTGCAGGGCCCGCAACATGACCAAAGCGCTCGAGGAATACATAGGTCGCAGCGACTTGCTTTACGCCTTCTTTGCGGGATACATCAGTATTATTAATATGTGACATCACTGGCGCAGCCAATAGTCCATTAGATGCGCCTAGTGCAATAATTGCTATGTAAAATATTACTATACTGCCTGCCATGCCCGCCTCAATAAACTGTCCTGATAACCACGCTAGTGGCTCCATTCCAGTCATTAAGTGGCTGTAATTACTGTCTTGATGACTCACTAAGCCTACCACGGCAGTGGCCAAGCCTCCCAGCATAGCACTGAGGATCAGCGCTTTTCTTGACATGCCAGGACCATCAACCACCCGCGACACATAACTAGTAACAACCATACTCGATATATAGTAAAACATCAGCATAAGACCTACATCATCTGCCTTGAAGCCTTGGCCAAACATAATAAGAGGAATCGCAAACACGACAACTCCTGCAATCGACATTTTCCCGACTATACCGACTAATGTTAAAGTTCTAATGAATTCAGCATCACGCATAACCCTAGTAATACTAAAGCGTAATTTTTGCCACGGATGCTCATTTTTTTCTGTCAATGCTCGATCTAGCTTGCCTGTGATCAAATCAGGATGTGGTACAAGACTCCACAGGTAAGCTATAGATAGCAAACTGATAACCGAACCAAGTAAGAATATACTGCGATATTCAATATAGGCGTATAGCAGAGCACCGATCGCAGTGCCTGCAATCATTGCAGCATTGCGGCCTACGACTTTAACTGCATGACCACGGCTGCGCTGAGTTTTAGGGGTTATCGCCATTACATATGACTGAAGGCCAATCAAAAACAGGCCTTGCCCGATGCCTGACAGAATGCGCGCAATAATAATCAATATATAATCGTCACTAAAAAATATCAGCAACATGCCAAAGAATTCGGCGATGAAACCAAGCACCATCATCTTTTTCAAATTGCCCCACTCTGCGTACTGGCCTGCGGGTATTAAGACCAAGGCAAAAACCAGGTAATATAAAGTAAAAGGCAGGGATGCGGTGGCGTAGCTATAAATACTTTCATCAGCAATATCAGCAATCATCTTAGGTAAAAAAGGCACGAACAAGGCGTTGGCCAGTACAATCATAAAGTAAGCTGGCTGGATGAGGTTTAAGCCTGTTTCAAAATTAAGTTTAGGGAGTCCCTTGACTTTACCCTTGGCTTTTTTATCAAACCTCTCTAGCAAAGAGGTACCCGCGTTGAGGAAGATAAAGGCGATCAATGCACAGGCGATAAAGAGCACTACAAAAGCTTTTGTACTTGATAAAAAAGTGCGCAAAAAGGCATCTGTTTGTATATTGACTGCGACTCTAAAGCCTAAAGCCTCACCTTGCTCGGTGCCCAGTTGGTTAATATACTCAGAACTATTAGGCACCATTTGGTAATGCTTACCAACTTGAGCAGAGTCAGTGTGAGCAATATTTATATCGCCTTTAATCAGAGCAATTGCAGCAATGGTTGGGTTTCCTGCCTTATATTCACCCAACATTTGATCAATCCCTGATAAATCATCAAGATTAATCCCCACATCCGTGACTGTTGTCAGTCTCTGCACCATTGAATCAGACATGGCTAGAGTTGTTGCGTTGGCGCCAGATTCATAAACGCTATACACCGTTTTACTTATCAATACAGACAGTGCCAGATAACAAAATATATAGGCTATTTTGAAGACTCTAGAGCGGTTTAGTTTGCTTGCACCTAATAGTTCATAGGCGATGACGATAAACAAAAATAGTAGTGACAAACCAATAATAGCCTGGAAAGGCAGCTCAAACTGTTTATTCAACTCTGCGATTGTCTGTTCTTTATTCGCCTCTACCAGCACAGCTCCAACTGGACCAAACTTACTATTTAGAATTTGTTTGATGACATAACTCTGCTCGGATTCAAGGCTCTCACCTGCTGGGAAATTAAAATCCACTGGATTATCATAATAGGTGCGCAAGCGCTGGTTAATTTTGACTAAAGCCTCTTCACTGCCATCAGTAGATTCAAAAAATATGATGTCACCCGACAGATCAATCACACGTATATTTTCAATACTGCTGTCAGATTTTAGTAACGCAGACGCAATGGAGCGAAAGCCTGAAAACTGTTCAATGGGAAGGCCGGCATTTAAATAGCCATCAAATCCTGTCTTCACAATTTCGCCTTGCGCTGCTAGTTTATTCAGCTGAAAAGGCAGGTATTTAAGTTTGGCTTCGTTATAGCCAATATAAGTGAGCAGGGTTAATATGCTGAGTACAATTACCAGCATCGGAATACAATAACGGACATTTTGCAGTCGTTTTAACATAGGAATAACCCATCAAATTTTGTATAACAAAAATCTACACTAGGCACTGGTGAAGTTTAAAACCATTCAAGGTTGCACATTTTGACCAAAGGAACGCACTAGTTCACCGTTATAGTCATAGACAAAAGATGCGCCTTCTAAAAAGGTAAAGGGTATTTTTAAACCTAGTTCTCGCGCCACCTTAAAATTTAACGCAATATCAGGGGGAGTCACTACACCGACTTCAAGATCACCTGGGTTTTCTTTATCTCTTAAAATGCGCAGTGCATATATCGCCGCTAGGTGCGCATTGTTGCGCCGGTCAATACCAATGGCAACCACGGCACTCTCGCCGCCCACTTTTACAGCATTTGGATTAGTCGAGACTAGGGCCACGCCTGTTGAGTGCTGGCTGACGATATCTAGGTTTGAGAATATAGCCGTACTACTGGTGACCCAAACCAAACTGTTATTAAGGGTTGGATCAATTTCACGGAGTAAGTCCATTGCATTAGGTAAGCTTTTTTCTAATTGTTCCCTAGCCTCATCCCTACTGTCGACAGTCACGTCGATAACCCTTATACCCTGGCCTATCATGGCTTTTCGAAAGGGCTTTACTTCCGTTGCCACTACTTGTTTATGGTTGCGATTGTAAAGTAAGACTACATGTTTGAGCTTGGGGTTAAGTTGGAACAAGTAATTTAGCTGAATGTCCATTGGAACATTCAATGTAGTAGTTGCTATATTGGTGCCTGATCCTTCGGTATAAGACTTCACTTGGCCAAGTGTTACAGGGTCTTTATTAATAGAAGTGACGACGGGCAAAGGTCCGTTTGTATAGTATTTATGGACTAATGCAGCCGACTCAGAACCCATTGTGAAGACCAAATCAAAGCCTTGGGATTGCGCTTGCTTCAATAGTGCTCGTCCTACCTCTTCACTGCCAGCAATATTAACAACTTCAAACTCAGCAGCATATTTCTCTTGAAAAAAGACCTCAAGGAGTTTATTTAAAGCAAGTTTATAACTACCCGATTTTTTTGCGACGATAACCAGAATTTTTTTAGGCGTAGAGTCAGTTACCGCTATACTTGATTTAACGAACAGCCGAGCTGGGTCATAGCTCTGAATGTGCCCAGACCAATTTTTTTTATTTACATCCGAAAAAACCATCCAATTGATATTGGCATTAGCAGCAGCAAAGGGACTATTTGCAGCCCAAACTCCGATAGTAAGTAGGCATACTAGCCAAAATTTACTTTTGGCTGTCTGCTTGGGTATTACTTTAAAAAAATTGATCGATTTCAATATATTGGGGGTCCTAAAAATTAATCAAAAAACATCTTTGAACTAGGGCAAAAAACGTCAACTCAGTCGTCCTTGCATCATCTTATTTTGTTAATTCGCCTTAGACATAGAAGCCCACTAGCGCATGCATCTATACACTTAACTGAAAAATCAAGCACACGGCACTGCATGCTGTTGCCAGTGCCAAATAGGATTAATGAAGGTATGTACGAACCTCACCCCGACTGGTTTCATTTCAAAGAGTCTAATGGCATGAATCGATAAGATTTTTAATTCCATCCAAGTTTTGATGCTATTTATGTAATAAAGATGGATAGGGTTGAAGTAATAGTACTATTTGCTTTGTTATTTTAAAGTTAGGAATTATCTAGATCCACTGCATATAACCCTTTTTTTGCAGTGATGGACTGGTCACAGCAGAAATGTCAGGCATAACCATGTTATTGGCTGTGTACACCCGAAGGAGTGAAAATGACTTTGATGATTGTGATATGTCTGTGAGGCTTCTGGTAATGCAGATTATCAATCCTCTACTGACGCTGGAATCGCAGACACTAAACACCCTTTGACACCCTTTGACACCGAGTTAAAAGGCTTTAAGTATATAATTTATATAGAGACTAAATGAAATTGGCTCTGGTAAAAATAGATGAACATCATCTTTTAAAGTTACGATTTATTAATAATGCCCAGATAAGCGACTCAAAAATCTACCGTAATCTACTCCAACCCTATGCAACGGCTCACATCATGTCAAAAGGTATCAGAAAAGCTTCATCAAACCTAAAAAACTCGACAGAAACCTCCTATACCAATACGTACATTATCTTACTGATTAATTCAGCTTGATAAGCATAATAAGTGATACCAAAATTTAGCTAGACCTTATCAGTTTCGAAAACTTTAAACTAAGTACATGTCTATAGTTATAAATGCCTAAAAAAGCAAAAAAGGAAGAGGTATAAGCAGTATATAAGTCAAAAAAAGGGGGTATAAGCAGTATATAAGTCAAAAAAAGGGGGGGTATAAGCAGTATATAAGTCAAAAAAAGGGGGTATAAGCAGTTTATAAGTCAAAAAAGGGGGTATAAGCAGTGGTTTTTGTTAAAACAGTTTATTAAGATGTAAAACAACCAAAAGAATTTACCAGATGATCAATTTTTGAACACATAAAAATAGCATGTTTGCAGATATTGAACACCTATATCAAACTGACGTTAAATGATTTCAGTTATGGTTGGGTCAATTTCAAAACATTATATATTGTTGTCAAAGATGCTTATGAGGCTGCAAGGTATACAAAAATCTATGCTCAGTTTGAATGCGATCACAGCAATATATAATTTGTATATTCGTTAGTTCCTCGCTGCCAAGGACTTTGGGGGTCACAAAAATAAACTGGCATGTTAGTTTTTTGAGTAAACTCAGTATGTTTAGCGAGTCCCATTCCCCTAACTTGGGGTAGTTCGATTTAGAGCATGGATTAAATTGTTGACAATCCTACAATGTTGGAATAATCTCTTAAGTTCTTAAACTGATAGTACCAACAGGAGATAACAAATGTTTTCAAATCATGGAAATCAAACTGCTAACTATTTTCTCCTCTGCTACTTTTGCAATCCTGCGCTCTATTTATATTTGTCGAGAAATTGCCTAACTTGGATGCTCTCCACAGGACCTTTGCCCCAACTCTCAAGGGCCACCATCAGGATTTTAATCCCTATTTATTGTACCTTGGTTGCCATTACAGTTTTGACTTTAAGAATAGTTTGGCAATCTAGTCATAACAAAATTAGACACGTCTAGGCCAATTGTCAGGGTTCTTGTCGCGGGAATAAAAAAGTCTCATCAAAGTCAGACTGTTGAAAGGGTATAAAAGAATCCTCTCTCACAGGAACACTTAAAATTAGGAGTAGCAAGCGTGGAAAATAACAGTATTTCAAAAAAGGGCTCCAAACTGAGATGTCGGTCTATGGCTTGGCATAAGCAAGCCAATTGGCACTGGTCTATTGTGTTCACCTATAACAACTCAAGCCGAAACCCTACTTGGGCAAGAGGTGATGTCTTTGGATACCAGCACCTAAAGGTAACCAATGCATTGAAACGGGCCACTAAGTCCGCTTGCAAACTTTATAAATTCATAGCCCAGTTAGAAAACATTAAGGGTACAAATCAATGGAATTAACAGAAGTAGAGGAAGCAAAAGAAACATTAAAAGCAGCAGATGTTGAATTTGGAAAAAAAGTTAGAAAAATAAGAAAATTTATACATTTATCTCAAGAAAACCTTGCTTATAGAGCAAATATAGACAGAACTCACATGGGCCACATAGAACGCGGTAACGTCAGCCCTAGTTTAAGAACGATGAATCAGATTGCACTTGCACTTGGTGTAACATTAAACCATTTGTTAGATGAATCTCACAAAACCCAATTGACTCACATCGACCATTGGCAGCATCTTTTCCCATAACGCCCCTTCTGGTTGCGCACCTTACCTTTTTTTAAGTAACTAAGTTGAAACACTTGACGTTGCTGCAGTGAAGCTCTCCAAGGGTTAATAAAGAACCAATACTTTCGGACAGCCCATTTCTTCATGCCTAAATACTGTCAGCATGCTACAGAATTCACCTCAAGGTTAAATAGTATGTGGCTCAGGTCGCTTTAATAGATAAAAACTAGCAGCAGCGATTAAGCAGGCTATGCCCGCCAGCATAAATGATGGAACATAACTACCTAGCATGTCACGACTGACACCAGCGCCATAAGCCATTAAGCCGGCCGCCACATGATGTGCAGCAAAAATCCAACCAAAAATAGCAGGCCCCATCTCTCGACCAAACTCGTTCACCGTAAGTTTGACCGTTGGTGGCACTGTGGCAATAAAATCTAAACCATAGACGACGGCAAAAATGGTGAGCATGGCATAGGATGGGTCGGAGCTCACTAGCCAAATCAGCCCTAAACCCCGCAGTCCATAATAAAAAAATAATAGCCATCGATTATCATATCGGTCAGACAACCAACCTGAACCCATGGTGCCTATTAAATCACTGACTCCAATCACTGCTAACAGCCAAGCCGCGGCGGCAAAGGGCACCCCCAGATCCCCACAAAATGGGACAATATGAGCCTGCGTAATACCGTAAGAGGAAATGCCACAAATGGCAAAAGTCACCGCTAACACCCAAAACACCCAGCTTTTAACTCCTAATGCCAATGCGCTAAATGACAAAGCCACAAAATTGCTTGTATAGGGTGCAGGTACAGGGGCCACTTGCTGTTCGCCAAAGCGAGGCAAGTTAATGTCTTCAGGTCGGTCATGAGCAAAAAAGTAAAACAATACAAGGCTGAGGATACAGCCCACGGTTGGGATAGCCATGGCTAGACGCCATCCATAGGCTTCGCTAATCATGGCTGCCAGAGGCATAAATATCAACATACCCGTGGCCGTTGCACCCATCATAATACCCAGCACCAGCCCTTGCCTGTCTGTGAACCAACGTGATGCGACAACAGAAGCCAGTTGCATTGCAGTAAGGCCGGGGCCTATCCCTAATAGGAACCCCATACCTAGCCAAAGTTGCCACTTTTGGGTCGTGGTGATGGATAATACTAAGCCAATGATTAATAGTATGCCCGACAAACCCACCATACGGCGTGGCCCATAACGCATCATCAAACCCCCTGCGAAAGGTGCAGACAACCCAAATAAAGCCATACGCAGTCCCGTTGGCGCGGCTAACTCGCCAATACTCCAGCCCAAATCCTCAGCCATAGGCACAATTAAGACACTGGGCACCCCTACTGCTGAAGTGGCAAAGAGCGCATTCACGAAAGCTAACGCCACCATGACCCAGCCAAAATGAATGC
>CAJQKV010000049.1 GCA_905479015.1 uncultured Cyclobacteriaceae bacterium | reverse complement strand
CATCATCAATATCACATTGTACTAAATCGGTGTTAACAATTACATTAGGTAATGGATTAACTACAATATTAAAAGAACCAGTAGTCACACAAGCCGTTACATTATCTACTAATCGAACAAATATTTCTTCTGATGCAGAATCAGAATTAGAGTAATTGGTTAGTTCTGCAGTAGTGTAAGGGTCATTACCAGACTGTGCATCTGCCAAAGAACCATGATAGGTTTCTGTCACATTTTGTGAACTAAAGTAATCGTCTATGTAAGAGATAATATCAAATACCTCGATCATATCACCAGGATTGACATAATCACAAATTTCATAATCAATTACTTCAATTAAAGACAGTGGATTTACAATAATACCTTGTGTTGTAGTAGAATAACAACCTGTAATGTCATTTTCTAGACGAACAATAAGTTCTTGAGTATTAAGTGAAGTATTGTTGTATGGACTAGCTAATGGGTTAGTAGCAGTGTCCGCCTCAGCTTGAGATTCATAATAGGTAACTGATATACCAGTTTGACCGTTTAATATAATTGGATCTAAAGAAACCAAATCAAAAGTACTTATACCATCATAATCATCATCACAGACTTCAATCACTGGAGGAACAATGACTTCTGGAATAGGATTTACTACAAGCGCTAGGGTAGTGGTAGCATAACAGAAAGTCTCGTTGTCTTCAAGTCTTACAAATATATTTTGAGAATCAGGACTGTTTAAATTAGAATAAGGTTCTGTAATAGCATTCGCTGCATTATCCGCATCTTCTTGAGACTCATGATAAGAAACACTGACATTAACCTGACCACCAAGTAATTCATCAGTCTTTTGAGATAAATCAAATACATCAATACCATCATAATCATTATCACACTCCTCTAATGGAGTAGGTACGGTGATAGTAGGAGGGTTGATTGTTGTTAATCCAAAGGATGTAGTTGAGTAACAATTTGGGAACGTGTTTTCAACAATTCTTACAAAAATAGTTTGATTAAATGGATTAATATTTTGATAAGATTCAATATTGGCGATAGCGTTAATATCTTGTTCAGCTTCTTCTAAGGTCTCAAAATAAGTAATAGTTGGTGTAGTTGTAATTGTTGCTGATATTGGTTCTGTCTGTTGTGATAAATCAAATAATCCAAAACCATCGACTAAATTGTTGTCACAAGAAAGTAATGTTTCAGGAGATTCAATAGTAAGAGGAATGTAAAATTCTACAAATAAATCATCAGAGTAATTACAAGTCTCTCCGTAAGAAATGTTAACTGAGTAATTTCCAGTTTCACTAACTTCTAGTACTGATGAATTTTCTCCTTCAATTTCGATATCATTATTAAACCAAGTATAATCTCCATTTTCAGTAAAAGTATCAATAGTGTAAGTATCATCAGGGCAGGGTGCTAAGCCGTTTTCAATAAGGATATCGTCACCTAAATCAATCCCTAAATCAAAACTTCCACCCTCAAGAAATACAGCAGTATCTAAAGCGCTATCACCAGCATCTGCAACTGCTAGTTTGATATGATAAGTTTGCCCTGGAACAACTTCAGATTGAGCAGTGAATGCTCTTGTATAACCATCGTATGCAATAGGAGATTCTCCTTCTGCAACATAACCACCAAAATATTCTGGATTAGCAGCGCCGCAGACTCCATTGTCTGGGTGTATGTTAGTAACTAATATTGGAGTGTCTGAATCTGGTAAAACTGCTAGATTTGTGGTTACTCCGTCTTCGTTAGTTAAGAAGAAACCAAATATATCAGAAAAACTACATTCAAAACTTCCTTGATCGTACTCTTCCGACGCCATAATAAACCTGAAGCTAATATTATTGGAAATTGGCACAAAATCAAATTCAATTACTGACGCATTGTTGGTATTATCATTTGCACTGTCAGTTTGTTCCAATAATGTAGTTAAGTCGATATCTCCTGGCCATCCAAAATTTCCACTACTTGCATTTCCAATACCTGGGTTAGGACCAGTTCCTAAGCTAGCATCACCTGATGATAAGATAATACCTTGACTAAATTCAAAATTTTCAGAAATTTCACTAAAATATCCAATACCATTTACATCATCAAAATCAGTCCCTGAGGAGTAAGTTATATTTGAAATATCTGCACATTCATTATTAATTAAGATTTCAGTCACTAATTCTTCAACAGTGTATGTACATTGATCAACCATAACATCCGGCGCAACTGGAGTTGGACTTGGATTAATTACAGCACCAATCTCTATTCTGTTAAATGTATCACACTCACCGTCAGGAAAAGGTGACACAAAAAACGAAGTTGTTTCACTAATATCAGGGTTGTAATTTGTTCCTTCAAAAACTAAATTTCCACCAATCTGACTATCATACCAATAAACATCTCCATCTCCAATATTTGAGGTTGCCACTAATTCTGACAATTCATTTAGACATCCACTAAAATCACTTGTTTCAACAATTGGAGCAAGTAAAGCTGTACTTGAAGATAAATTCAATACTGGATCTCCAGGCATACCACCAAATTCTACTATATATCCTTTGGGTTGATAAGGACCTGAGCCAGGGCCAGCATTGCTTAGGTCATTCCAAGAGCCTATCAAGCCAATTGAAGGATCAGTTATATGAGCAAAATCTTCATCTCCTGACTGATTAGGTTCAGGTGGGTCATTATTCCAATTTGAATACATTCCAGCTGCTGCTGATCCATTAAAGTTACCATTCCAAAAATTTGTTCCTGCTTCAGGTCCTGTCACCCAATTCCATTGCCCTTCATTTGTGAAGTCCGATGCGCCAATCCATCCAGTCGCACTAGCTTGTTCAACAGCTATTTGTGATTCTTCTGGACTCATTATAGTTGCTAAATAACCTTGTAAGCCAAAATAAGTCTGATTTTCAGCTGCTGTCTTAGCTTGTTGCCATGTGATTCCAAGAACATCAATATATTCATAGAAATGCCCAGTTGATGGTAAAAAATTAGCATCTCCGATAGTAAAAGAAAAGGACTTATTTACTGGGTTATTATTAGTACTACTAAATCTAACATCATAAACAGCTGGGATTATATCTGCATATAAAGCTTCAGCTCCACCAGGTCCTTTAAGTTCTAATTTTCCAGAAACTGGATCCCAAGTTTCTTGAATACCTGGGTGTACACCAGTTAAACTAAGAACGTCTTCACCTTGTACATATCCCTGTGATATCTGAATATATAATGCCTCTATAGATTCATCGTCTGGGTCTGTGATATCAAAAAAGGTTACTATGGCCTGTTCAGATAATGGACAGTAAAATTCATTTCCTTCGGAAAAAATTTCTGGCGGAAGATTATCTTGACTGAAAGATAATTGGAATATAAATAATATGAGTAAACATATTTTTCTTATCATTTAAGTCATTGTTTTTTTAACGATTCAAAAATAACATTTTAAATAAATATAGAAGGTTAAATTATTGCCTAATATTGTAATTGGTTAAAAATCTACCAATTTCTGCCAGAAATGGAATACCAATCTCATCGTATTCATAATAATTATCATTAAGTATATTATTTGCATTAGTGTAGATACATGCAGTTAAGACAAAGTGTCGATCAGAATTTTTATTGTATATATACGC
>CAJQKV010000048.1 GCA_905479015.1 uncultured Cyclobacteriaceae bacterium | reverse complement strand
AATATAGGCCAATTGAAGTCTACTTTCTGGAATGATATGAGTGACTTTGATATTAGGGTCATACAATATTTTCGCTCCTGACTTATGCAATTTTAAAAATATATCTTTTTCATCTCCGCCTTCTAATCCTTTCGAACCTCTGCGGCCAAGTTCAATATTGAACCATCCGAAATTTTGAAATACATTCTTTCTAAAAGCCATATTGGCACCAATCGGGAATTTTCCTTTTCTGAAATACTGTTTATGTTCTCCCATATCTAATGCTGCCACCAGGGGTAATAAATATTTTGACATCCATACCGGAGGATTTCCTGATTCATAATGAGGCGTTATTTTTCCTCCTAACGCCACTATTTCGAGGTTTGAAAATGCTTTGTTAATATTTTCAATATAATTAACTTCTACAAAAGCATCATCATCGATAAATGCAAGATATTCACCTTTCGATTCTGCAATTCCTCTATTTCTTGAATACGTATGCCCTTGCTTTAACTCCAGAAAGTAGTGCACATTGAGCGTTTTGTGCATATCTATAAATAATTCACATGCAGCGCCAGATTCATCTGTACTGTTATTATCTATGATGATAATTTCGTATTTCGAGGAACTGACCGTTTGATTTGCCAACTTTTCTAGGCAAATAGGCAAGTATTTTACCCTATTAAATGTACATATAATTACAGAAACCAAGGTATTATTTCTTTGGGATGGTTTTGAATAAACCAAAACCTAAAATTAATAAAACAGTTGCAGAAAAGGCAGCCGTTATTTTATTTCCAATGAAATATGCTGCTGGCTTGAATTCAAAAACAACTTCTTGTGAATTTGCTGGAATTTCTAGGCCTCTCAGCACATAGTTGACTTGCTTGATTTCGGCGGAAACCCCATCAACGGTAGCTTCCCAACCGAGAGGGTAATAAATTTCAGAAAAAACAGCAAAGCCCGCATTTTGGTTATTTACACTGTATTTCAAAAGGTTGGGGCGATAGGTTTCCAGAGTAATGGTGGCTGCAGCATCATAGACCGACTGTGAAGATTTAAATTTTTCAGCATTTATTACGGTCGTTTTTTGATTCACAAGACTACAGACGGTGGCCAACTCTTCATCAGGGATTTTTACAGAAACCATACTTTCAGTAAACCAGGCATTGCCAAAAGCATGGTCATTTTGGAGTACATTATTGGCTTGATCACCAAATTTTAAATACTGGGCATTGAGCATGTTGACGGCTGTAAATTTGGACAAATCTTTGGATCCATTTTGCAGCACACCAATCATCTCGGCAAGATTGCTTGAAAGACAATTTTCAATCAATTCCTGATATCGTTTCATTTTAGCGCCGTGATAGCCTCCTAAAGAGCTGTGATTAGCCGACGTTTTGGCTTCATTAAAGGGGTTGTTTAAATTCAGTACCCGGTAGTGCTGATCCGCGTTATTTTTAATGAATTGATCTGCTGTAGAGGGATCAAGAAATCCTTGGACGGCCTGCCTTTGATAATTTTCATCATTAATATAACGCCGGTCTACGTTCCAGAAATCAAAGACAACCAACACAGAAATACCTAGCAATGCCATAGGTACTTTTATTTTCTCTTTGATCACACCATATATCAAGGCGAAGGCGAGTCCAATCAAGATCAAGGTACGTAAGGCGTCTGCTTTTAATAAGGATTGTCTATCAGCTCTCAGCGCTTCTAAAAACCAAGTGGGAACATTGGCCAATTGTACATCTACCGCGCCCTTGTAGCTAAATAAACCACCCATCACGAGGAACGTTAGCGCCATACCGCCTGTGATAGCAGCACTGATGATCAGGGGTTTCACCATTTGATTTTTTGTCCCATTGAATAGGGTCTCTAGGGCCAGCATAGACATTAATGGTACACCAACGAGAAAAATAACAATGGCCATACTTACCGAACGAAATTTATCATAACCCGGGAAATAATCAAATAGGGCATAATTGAACCATTCGAGATTTTTACCCCAGGCGAGTAAAATTGAAAATGCACAAGCTACCAAAATCCAATTTCGGATCTTAGGATCTACGATAAGTATGCCTAGTATAAATAGGAAACACATAATGGCACCCGCGTACGTCGGGCCGGCAGTAATGGGTTGATCGCCCCAATAGGTGGGTGCCGCTTTTAGTTGATTACTCACCTGATCCCCACTCATACCATTTTGACTCAATGCTTTGCCTAAATGGGAATCGATCGCTAGGGTTTGTTGACTTGCACCGCCAGAGAAATTAGGAATCAGAAACGTGAATGATTCCATTATCCCATAGCTCCAATTGAAGACATAATCTCTATCTAATCCGGTATTTTCCTCATTTTTGGCATTACTGCTCAGTTCTGATGCACCTCTTGTAGAATATTTACTGTATTCCAAAGTGGTCCATAAGCGCCCCGTATTGGCACCTACACCCAGAATGCCTGCCAAAATTAAGAGGGCAACTTGGGTGCCTAGTTTTGAATAATGCTTTGATTTTATCATCTCAACTAAATGAAATAGTCCATAAATAATGAGCATCAACAATAAGTAATAGGTGATTTGCAAGTGATTGGCTTGAATTTCTAATGCAACCGCCAAACTCAGTAAGCCCAGGGGGAACAGCTTCTTTTTTTGGGTAACGACCATGTGTACGGCTCCCAGCACGAGGGGCATGTAGGCAATGGCACGTACCTTCCAGATGTGTCCTGCTTCGATACTGATCATACTGAAGGTATTGAAACTAAAAGCAATGGCGCCTATGAAGGCCAGCCAAGGTCTGACTTTAAAGACGAGGAGCATGAAATAGCAGGAAAGGAAAGCTAAAATACTTACTTGGGCAGCAGACGGAAATGCAAATGTAATGATGCGCTGAATATGTTTAATAAGGTCACCACTCCAAGAGATATTGATTAAATAGGCCGGCATACCACTGAACATGCTGTTGGTCCATAAGGCTTCCTCTCCAGTCTCAAGTCTAAAATTAGAAGCTTCTTGTCCTGAACCAACTCCTTGGAAGACGTCATTTTGATTCATGCTTTTGTTCTCTATGAACAGCGGATTGAAAAAGGCCATCACCAACAAAAAACCTAGGGTTATGAAAATAGCATGGGATTGTACCACCTTCATTAATTCTTTAATTTTCATATTTTTATATTCAGTCTTTTGGCTAGATCACGCATTATTTGATTGATCTCAAAAGACAATTTTAACTGGTAGATTGAAAGCGAAAAAATCACAACAATCAACACCGATCGAATCATCATATCAATAAATGGATTGATCAATAGCGGTATAAAACAATTAATTAAAAGTAACCCTAAAATGGTTAGGGCTGCTAAAATAGTTTTGGTAGTGAAAGGAAAAAAATTATAAGTCATTTTAAGAAGTATTAATTTAGATAATCCATGCAGGGTAAAGACTACAAGCAGGGCGGCAGCAGCACCGATCAATCCATATTTGGGGATCAAGATGATGTCTGAACCTATCATGAGCAAACCTAAGAATAAAGTCAGCAACATATTAAAACGATAATACTTGGACATAGAAATGATCCCATCATTGAGACTGAAAAGCAAATTGATAAGCTTGGCCAAACCTACCAAAATAACAACATTTCTGCCGGCTTCATAGATTTGACCTTTGGGCATGATGGCGTAGATATTATCTAAATTAATGATGATTAAAACGTAAATGATACCGCCCAATAGAAAGAGATTGATAGAGGCTTTTTTGTAATGCTCATTGATGCTGGTCAAATTTCCCGTACCAAAAGCTTCAGCAATAATCGGTGCTGAAATTTCGCCGACGAATCTTCTTGGCATCTCAATCACCATGACCATAAAAATAGCCGTCATGTAGATGCCGCTGGCTTCAAGGCCCAAATACCGACTGACCAATTGTTGGTCTGCTAAGTTTAAAAAACTTAAACCCAGACCTGAAATGAATAGGGTTCCACAGTAGTAAATTAATTCACGAGCGATTTTTGGAGGTAAGGGTTTGAACGAAATCTTAATTTTATATTTATAAATAGATTCAAAAAAGAGAAGGGTAATCAAAACAATATAAAAGCAAACATGAAGGAAGATAAAGGTGTGAAAGGAAATCACGGAGGTGGCAAATAATAAGATACCTCCCATATTCAAAGATTTATAAACCAAATCTTTGAGTAGGTTAGCTGCAAAAATATTTTTGTGAATACCGGCTAAAGTCTGTAAAAACTGAAAGACAATGAGCTCTAAGGTCAGTACGATAAGTAAAATAAAATAATCATTGACCTCAGGAGATTTCTCAGCATAAAAATCCGCCCATGAACTGCGAAAAATGATCAAGATGATTAAAAAAAAGAGGGTGGAAAAAAACACGATTAAAATACCTAATCCATATAAAGATTTAACCTCTGTCTGAGGATGTTTTAACAAGGATTTAAATCGAACCAATCCAGAATTGACCCCAAATCGACCAAAGCTAGATAGCAACAGCGCGGCACTCAATAAAGTCCTAAATAGCCCTATTTGATCAGGGGTCATGAATTTAGGCATCAAGATGACGGCATTTACAAATCCTATGGCTACGCCTAGATAAGATGCAGCGCTACTCAGTAAACTTTGACGAATGACTATTCCCATAATTGAGTGGTGAAATTACATCATTTCTTGATTATAGTAAGATGATGGCTCATCTAAGGTTTCTGGTGATCGGTTGATATGAATCTCGTTATAGGTTGGTTTGAAGGGTCATCATTTAATGATTGAGTCAATTTGAGGCGCTCATTTAGGTTATCCATAATTTTAAAGCAAGGGCAGATAGAGTCAAGATAAGAATAAGACGAATCCATTTCTCGTTGACCCCTACAGACCATCTACTGGCGATCCATCCTCCGATAGCATTCCCTATAGCTAAGATAAGGCCATAGGTCCAGAGGACTTTATCGTTGTACATAAACACCAATAAAGCTACTGAGGTGTAGCACAATACGACAAATACTTTAATACTATTGGTTTTAGCCAGATTTAAACCATGAATTCCAGAGAGGGCTGCCATGATGATAAAGCCCACACCTGCCTGAATGAAGCCGCCATAAATACCAATACCAAAAAAAAGAAGGATAGAAATTAGATTACGCTTTTTAGTGAAGCGCTCAAGGGCTTCTTTTTTATCTAAATAAGGTTTCAAAACCGTAATCACCAACACAAAAACCATGACAATAGATAGAATTTTGTTAAAGGAGGTATTGCTGATTTCTGTTGCAAGATAGGCACCTAACAGGGCACCTAAAGTAGCAGAAATACTTACCCAGTAGGCGAAGGGAAACACCGCAACACCCTTACTTTTAAAACCTTTAACCGCAAAAATGTTTTGAATGATAATAGCCACTCTGTTTGAGGCATTGGCTTCTGCGGCAGGAAGCCCCATAAAAATCAGCAACGGCAGGGTCAAAAGAGAACCCCCTCCAGCCACGGTATTGATGAATCCTGCAGCAATGCCCGTACTTATCAAGAATACATATTCAGAGAAGGCCATGATCTAGTTTTTTAGAAGTGAGATGACATGCTAAATTATCATCACAATGGGCCAATAGTTCTTTTTGGCTTTTAAATAATATGGGGTGGATTAAAAGCGGATTTAATACCACCAAAGGCAATAAGTTAAATCGACGATTTTGTATTTCAGGATGAGGTATTTTTAAGTATTTAGTTTCTATAACTAGATCACCAAAATACAATATATCAATATCAATGATGCGCTGATCCCATTTGATTTTTCTAATGCGACCTAATTTTTTCTCAATACCTAGACAAATCTCCAAAAGCTGCTCAGGTCCATAAGTGGATTCAATGTCTAATATGAGGTTATAAAACCAAGGTTGATCGGATTTGCCCCATGGAGCTGTTTCGTAGATAGGAGACGATGTTTTTATTTTTATAGCATAATTGGACAGCTCGATACATGCTGTTTGTAGGTTTTCTAATCTTGATCCTTGATTGGTGCCTAATGAAAGGTATATTTTTTTCATATTTGTGCTCAAACAAATGTAAAGATCAATACGTTGATAAGCTATTAACAACTATTTTTGCCTAAAATTAATAATAGAGATATGAATTTCTTTAAAAACGTGTTGGCCTCTCTGTTGGGCTTAATTATTTTTTCCTTTCTTTTTTTCTTTCTATTGATAGGTATTGCCGCTGCAGGAGAGGGAGAAGAAATGGTCAGTGTTGAACCGTCATCTATTCTTTATTTAAAATTGAGTGGTGTTCTTCAGGAGCGTACCGCTGAAAATCCTTTGAAAGACCTTTTTCCTGAAGTTGCGGTTTCGGAAATTGGGCTGCGCGATTTAGTCTCAACGATTCAGCATAGTAAAGAGGATGAGCGGATCAAAGGCATTTATCTAGATCATCAGCTGTTGAGTGGTGGTTTTGCTTCTTTAAAAGAAGTTAGAGATGCTTTGATTGATTTCAAAGCCTCGGGAAAAATTATATATGCTTATGGAGAATACTTAAGTGAAGGAGATTATTATCTAGCATCAGCTGCAGACGTCTTTTTTATGCATCCAGAAGGATCTTTAGAGTTCAATGGTTTGATGGCCAATATTACTTTTTTCAAGGGGTTGTTTGAAAAGTTAGAGGTAAAACCTGAAATATTCAGAGTGGGGGCATTTAAAAGTGCGGTCGAGCCCTTTTTAAGAAAAGATATGAGTTCCGAGAATCGGCTCCAATATACCTCACTACTTTCCACTATCTATGATATTTATCTTACGGATGTGGCCCAATCTCGAGACATTCAAAAGGAGGATCTCTCAAGATTTTCAAAAGATTTATTGGTTCAAGTTCCTGAAGATGCACACCAATTTGGATTGGTAGATTCTCTAGGATATAAAGATGAACTTAAATCCTTGATCGCATCAGATTTAGAATTAGAAGAGGTATCCGATGTATATTTTATTTCCTATCAGAATTACAAGAAATCATATAAAGACAAATATGCCAAGGATAAAATCGCAGTAATACATGCGAATGGATCTATTGTAATGGCGGGAGATGATACCCAAGTCGTGGGTTATAAATTGGCCAAAGAAATCAGAAAAGCTCGCGAAAACAAATCGGTGAAAGCCATTGTATTAAGAATTAATTCACCAGGAGGAAGCTTGGTAGCTTCAGATCTCATTTGGCATGAAGTGTCCTTAACCAAAGGCGTGAAACCCATCATCGCCTCAATGGCTGATGTAGCAGCCTCAGGAGGTTATTATATCGCCATGGCATGTGATACTATCATCGCACAGCCCAATACGATCACCGGATCGATAGGCATCTTCGGTATGTGGTTCAATTTTGAGCAATTGCTAGAAAATAAATTTGGCATCACCCATGATGTAGTCAAGACGGGAGATCATTCAGATTTGTATACGGTAACCCGTAATCTTACTGATTTTGAGCGCAGCGTCATTCAAAAAGGGGTCAATAAAGGATATCAAACCTTTATTACAAAAGCAGCTGTGGGCAGGGGAGTGACCCCGGAAGCGATTGATGCGGTTGGCAGTGGTCGTGTCTGGTCTGGGACCCAGGCTCTGGACAATGGCTTGGTCGATATAATAGGTAATTATGATGATGCCTTAGCCGTGGCCGTTGCCATGAGTGGTGTTGACGGAGCCTATCGAGTGGTTAACTATCCTGCACAGAAATCTATGTTTGAAAAAATATTGAGTTCTGTAACCAATGAAATAAGGGTTTCGAATCCAATAAACAATGAGGTAATGGCACCTTATCTCAAGCAAATTAAGGCATTACAAGAGATGAAAGGGATTCAAGCACGAATGACGGAGGACTTCATTATTTATTGAACACCAATGGTGATTTACTTACTTCAACGCCTCATCTCACAACACTTTTTCTGAAAATTTCAAAATAAATCTTGAACGGGTTGAATCAATGCTTCCTATTAAGGATTAATTCATTGTAAAAACAAATTTAAAAGCCCTTCTAAATAAAGGGCTTTTTTTATATCCTGATCCTGATCGTAAAGTCCTTCGATCTTCAAAAAAACTTCTATTACCACCTCATTTGAGAGGTTTTTTGTCAAAAAAATCCAAAGCCTTAAAAATAATGGCTAAAATGAGAAGGAGGAAGGGGACTCCATGTAATAAGGTATCAAACCAGTCCATGAGCTCCATGCCTACAGCACCTCCTTTAATCCATTTGATTTTACCCCAAATATGTGGTTCTGGGGCAAAAGGGGCTAATCCCAAGGTTACGCAGACCAAGGCTATGAAGCCAATATTTTTAGTTAAGAATTTTATTAGGTCATTCATAGTCTAAAATAGATTCAACAATAGTAATCTTTTTTTATTAAAAAGAAACGCTTGGAATCGCCTTTAAAGATTTTAAGTTTACTTGAGCCTCCGAACTGCGTACCAATATTTGATTTCGAAACAAAAGCATTACCAATCATTTAATTCCACTCAAATCAGAGATATATTTTTTATTTTGGCTGGGAAAGGACATCTTTAGCTTGGACAAACTCAATTTTGATGAAATATCTGAACCCTTTTATTTTTCAAATGCTGTGGATTTCATTTGCCCAATGCGCAATTGGACAAGACTTGACTGAATCATCGGTCACTTTTAATCACCTAGCACTCTCGGTAATAGACGCAGACCAATCGGCTGCATTTTATAAAAAGACCCTAAATCTTAAAGAGATCACTAATAAAACCGAAAATGACCAAATTAGATGGTTGTCATTGGGAGAAGGAAAAGAGCTACACCTTTTATCTTTTCCGAATGATGAAATTACAGTTAATCGAGGGGTTCATTTGGCGATAACCACATCTGATTTTGATGATTTTATTAACAGGCTGGATGCGATGAAAGTCAATTACTCTGATTGGATGGGAGAAATACCCAATAAAATAAACATTCGCGCCGATGGTATTAAACAGGTGTACTTTCAGGACCCAAATGGCTATTGGATTGAAGTAAATAGTGTTGGACAAAAAAAGACTGAATAAAAGTCGGTTATGGGTTGCG
>CAJQKV010000047.1 GCA_905479015.1 uncultured Cyclobacteriaceae bacterium | reverse complement strand
CCATCCCGTAAAAGGCATAGTCTGTATAAGCGTGCGCTTCGGCCTCAAACCAATAGAGGCCTTCTTGGATTGAAACAGATCCCCCGTCCGTAGGAGAGGCAATAAGGGTGAGGCTAGCACCTTGGTTTTCAGTAATAACTAAAAAATGATCCGAAGAGATTTCATCTTCAGTACAGGAAGAAATCATGCTGAGCGCGCCCATGAAAATAAAATAGTGAAAAGAAGCAGGAAGCCTCATGCGTGATTTTTTCTCAAACTTAATAATTTAATCTTTTTGAAGCACTTTTTATGATAACTACTTTTTTTTGCATGCTTTTAACATCAAGGAATGAACGATGTGGCTACTTTCTAGTTGAAGAGACCGTAAGCAGGGATGCTAGTAATTTTTTTTCTTGAACTCTTTTGGTGATGGAACATAGAAGACCCTATGTTTTGAATCAGTCAATACATCGAGGGGGGAAACAAAAATATTTTTAGTGCGTATGCGCTGATGATTTTTATTAAAAGGCTCAAGAAAGTAATTTCAACAGGCTATATTTGAAAGCATTTTAAGAATACGTGATTTTCATCTTTGAAAAAAGTGACCATGAACATTCCACTTCCGGATCTCATCAAGGCTTTATTAACCATTAATTTTTTGAGGTATTTTTTGACTGCCTCGACGGTTTTTTTGATTTTTTATGTTTGGAAAAAAAAGGCTTGGGGAGGAAAAAAAATTCAAGGAACATTCCCTAAACTAAAGGATTATCAACGTGAGATGGGCTTCTCCATGATCACTTTAGCTATTTTCAGTATGGTCGGGGTTTTGGTCATTGCATCGCCTTTACATCAATTCAATTTAGTTTATGAAGACATCGCTACCTATGGATGGGGCTATTGGGGCTTGAGCATCGTGCTCATGATTTTTTTGCATGACACGTATTTTTATTGGATGCATCGCCTCATGCATCATCCAAAATTATTTAAATATTTTCATTTAATACATCACAAATCCACCAACCCTTCCCCTTGGGCAGCTTATGCTTTTCATCCTTTGGAAGCGGTGATTGAAGCTTCCATTATCTTTCTCATTGTTTGGTTGATTCCTTATCACCGAACCGCCTTGCTCACTTTTTTGACCTTTATGATTACCTACAACGTATATGGGCATTTGGGCTATGAGTTGTACCCCAAAAGGTTTCACAAGCATTTCATAGGAAGATGGATCAATACTTCGGTCAATCACAATTTACATCACAAGCATTTTGAGGGCAATTATGGCTTGTATTTCTTGATCTGGGATCGCTGGTTGGGAACGGTTCGTCAAGATTATGATGACAGTTATGAGCAAGTGGATCAGCAGCGGAGTAAGAGCGCGCATCCAGAGCATTTTTGAACTTGTGAATATTGATTGGACTGTTTGAAAACGGGCATAAATAAAAAGTGATTTCAGAGGGTTGTTTTGCGCTCCTTTAGCGTTTCCAAGAGAGCAAGCAGATTATTCAGATTTGTGTAGGTGGAGCCAGCGTAATCGTTATTTGGCATGGGAGTAAGATGTTTTGATAAACCTTGTATTCAAAACAATAATTTGTATCTTGATTATTCATTTAAATTTTTAACTAATCATAATACCATGAAACAATTATTTACTTTTATTTTAGTGACCCTAATGGCTGTTGCTCATGCGCAAACCCTTACATGGGAACAAACGGGAATTAAAGTGCCTGCAGGAAATGCAGATGCTGTAGTGGCGTTAGTTGATGGATTTTACTCCAGCATTGATTTCCCCGAAGGTGTCAGCCTTGAGTTAAGTGCCGTTTCCTTCAGTGGAGAAGGCCAAAAAGCGACCCATCATTTACAATATTCAGGAACTTCTGAAGGTTTGGCTGCTATGAGAAATCTTCGAGGGGGTACCGAATATGATTTGTATTCAGCCAAGTTGGCTACTTTATGTGAAATCGTTTCAGCACAATCAGGCAAGGGATTGATTCGATACAATACGGACAAAGGAGACGGTAAAATCAGTCAGCTTTGGACGTTTTCAGTAAAGGATGCGGAGAAGTTTGCCAAGGCATTCGTGACCTTAAACGAATCATTTTCTCCAAAGGGCTACGTCTCATTGGGGCAGACGCTTCATGGCAATGAAAATGGTGAGTCACATTACATTTATACAGTATATGACTCCTATCAAGATGCCCTCGATTTTGGTCCCACTTCAGAGACTGAGGGCGCAGCCTTTTCAAAATTTCTTAAAACCATAGGAACCGTTTCTGATTATTTAAGAAGCACTACCCATTATACGGTAAAAACTTGGAATTAATCCAAAGAGTCATTTAAGAAAAAGCCTTGTCATTATTTGGCAAGGCTTTTTTGTTTTCAATAGGCAGCTGATCGGGTATAAAAGGGGCAAAAAAGGGGAGCATTCATATTAAATTAAATCAGAGCACGGCTTTTTAAATTCAGATTTTTTAAATTCCTTATAAATAGGTTCATCCAGATGATTCAATCGTATAAGAAACAGCCCCATTTATCCAATAAGTACGATGTCATTGTGATTGGGTCAGGTATTGGGAGCTTGACGGCCGCGACTTTACTGGCCAAATCAGGCAAAAAAGTATTGATTCTTGAGCGACATTATACAGCGGGCGGTTTTACCCACATTTTTAAGCGCAAAAATTATGAATGGGATGTAGGCATTCATTACATCGGGGAAGTACAGCGACCCAATAGTGCCATAAAAAAATTATTTGATTACATCACAGATAAAAAACTGCAATGGGCAGACATGGGTGAAGTCTATGATCGGGTGATTATTGGAGACAAGACCTATGATTTTGTCAAAGGCGTTACAAATTTCAAAGCCCAAATGAAGGCCTATTTCCCCGAAGAGGGTCCAGCCATTGATCGCTATGTAGATTTAGTTTTTCAGGCGAATAAAGCCATGGGTAAGTTCTACATAAATAAGGCATTGCCCCAATGGGTGAGCCGTTTTTTGGGTACTTTTTTGACCAAAAAATATCTAAAATTCACGGATCAAACCACCTATGAAGTTTTGT
>CAJQKV010000046.1 GCA_905479015.1 uncultured Cyclobacteriaceae bacterium | reverse complement strand
GTTACCGACCTGTCTCAAGGTGAAGGCAGAACGATTCAAGAGCACTGGGTTTATAAACATTGGTATGGTTCAGGCGATGCTATTCTCATTTATGATGAATACAATTCCGCACAATATGCCATTGATGATAATATCAATGCAGCCTGCAAAAAAAATGAAGGCCTTTCGGCAGACGCCAAAAAAGAAATGGATGCCGTTTTCACTGACTGGTGGTCATTTTTTAACGGTCATTGGGATGAAATGCGGGTCATAGACTATGAAAAGGACTTTGTGTCAAAAGAAAATGTGAATTGGGATATTCCCTTTGTCTTTGTTGTAGGGACCTACAACACTAAAGGTAAGCCCTCTAAGATGGCTGAAGCCTACATGGATTGACAGACCCGCCCCTTGGTTGCCGATGGCTTACAATTGGGAGGTGGCGTAACTAAACACGACAAGGGAGCCAGTGCAGATCTAGAATTTTTCGGCGCTTTCAAAACCATGGTAGATTTTGCCACTTCCATCAGTACACAAGGAACAGTAAATACCGCTGCTAGAAATAGCTTTTGGAGCCTTGCAGACGGATCTCATGCAGATTAAATCTATTTTCATATAGGACATCTTGTAGATGGTACCTTATATCTAGCTGGAAAAGATAAATAAGCCCAAGCTTCTTCAATAAAATTTTATTGACTTAACCTCCCCTCTAGTGGAGGGTTTTTTATGACCTCTGGAGTTTATTTGAAGACATATATGCGTTTAAATGAGGCTTGAATAAAAAAGCCAACCCTCTTCTCGTTTGAGAAAATTGTTGGCTTTTCTTAATAGACGACCATTGATCTTGGGATCATCTATCAATAGTAAATAATTTGGGGTAGTTAATTCCTCAAGCAGCCTGTTTTTTCTTGATTTCTCTTGGCAATTGAATTTCCTTCTGATCTTTTATCTGAATTATCCGCAATGCATTGAGCAACTTAATCACTTGGTAAGTTGGATCAATTTCATGCCACCGTATGCCTCCAAAATTAGGTCGAGAACCATATTTGTGATGATTGTTATGATAACTTTCTCCCATCATTAAGAAATCGAATGGTAAAAAGTTTCTTGAGGTATCTTTTACTTCATAATTTCTGTAACCGTACTTATGGGCAAACCAATTAATGATGGCACCGTGGATAGGAGAAAATAAAAATTGCATCGGCAATAAAGCCCACAGCCAAATTTCTGTTGCAAATAAATAATAAACACCCACGTATGCGGCACCCCAAAATAATCTCGATGGCCAAGATCTGGCAAATTTGTCAAAAAACTCCCACTTGGGAACCCCGTCTGTAAAACGCTTTTCTGGTATTTCTTGACCACTCGCTATTTTGGAATAAATGGTTTTCGTTTTCCACATCATTTTGAAAATCGATTCATCATATTTGGGAGAATGTGGGTCATTTTCAGTATCTGCAAAAGCATGGTGCATCCGATGCATAACGCCGTATCCGTAAGGACTTAAATAATTAGAACCTTGAAAAATCCAAGTCAGCACAAAAAATATCTTTTCCGTTATCGGACCCATCGTAAAGGCGGCGTGGGAGGCATACCTATGAAGGAAAAACGTTTGAAAGAAAAGGGAAAGGTACCAGTGTGATACAAAAAAGATGAGAATGATTTCCATAAAAAATGTTAAATTAAAAAATGAATCTTACTTAGTAAGATCCATTAAGTTTTCATTTGTTACAGAAAATCGAAATTTTATTTATTTAAGGAGGGTTTTTTTTGAAATCTCTCGCTTTAATTCGTCAATTATCTCGTTGATGCTACCGAATTCACAGGCTTTTTTGAATGATAGAGGCAGTTTAGGTACCGTAAAATCAGTTTTAAACTTTATTTTGTCCTGTTCTAATTTTGCTTTTGCCCTAAAAAATAATTGTCGGCAATGGTCTTTCTTTTTATCAAATATTTCTTGTAACTCTTCATATTCAACACTAAACACCTCCCGCATCACATAAATAGATTTCTCTAAAGGTTCTAATTTCTTATGCAATACCTGCCATGCTTCTCCTAACTGAGCATCCATATCAAAGTTCAAAAAAGCTTTAATCTGATGACGATCAACAAGTTCAAAATGATCTTCAGCGGTAAAAGTTTTCTGAGAAATTTTGCTCTTTAAAGAAGTCAGAAATTTGAGGCTGTTGTTACTGACTGATTTGATCAGGTAGGCCTTTGTGTTCTTGATGTCTTTGCGATCAATAGAAAGCCATTTCTCAAAAGTATCTTGAACAATGTCTTCTGCATCTTCGATACTACCTACGATTCTTAAGGCAATGCTTCGCAATAGCGGATGATAACTAAATATATCTTTTGAGGTATTCATTTAGATACACAAATAAAGCAAGAATGAAGTAATCTGACAATAAAATTAGGGATTATAAATATAGAACATAAAAACCTATAGTTTGCAAATTAAGTTCCCATACCTCTACTAACCCTTATAATTTCAACTTTTTATAAAGAACCTTTTTAGAAATCATCACAATTTGTCCTGGCATTAATGGATCGAGCGCCAAGTCTTCAATCCCTACACGTATGAGTCTTAAAGTGGGGTGACCCACCTTGGCGGTCATTTTACGTACTTGCCTATTTTTGCCCTCGGTTAAAATTACTTCAACCCAAGAAGTCTCGGGATGTTTAATTCTGTTGACAGCAGGACTTCGTTCGGGGAAATTATAATCCATTAAAACACGTGCTTCCGCTTTTTTCGTTCGGTAGGGTTTGCCATCGATAGTAATGCTTAATCCCTCACTTAATGCTTTCAATGCTGCAGTAGAGGGGGTCCCCTCAACTTCTACATGATAGGTTCTCTTGTGCTCATTCTCAGGATTTAAGAGGGCACTATTGAGCTTCTTATCATTGGTTAAAATCAATAATCCTTCAGAGTCAAGATCCAATCGACCTACCGCATAAATACCCTTAGGAATTCTAAAAATAGAACCTAAGCCTTTATTTTCTGCCTCATCTGTGTACTGACTGAGTACCTTATAGGGTTTATTTATAATGAAATATCTTAAATTGTCTACCAAAGTATAATAATATGTTTTCTAATCGTATTCTGCAATACTACCATCAATTGAGTAGGCCCGCAAATCTTCCGAGTCATGTTGAAGTGTTACACCCCTATGAAAATAAGTATGCGTTGTCCTTATGCCAGCAGTTTTATGAAAAATATTATTCGGATGACCAACCCAGAAAAATTCTTTTTGGCATCAACCCGGGTAGATTGGGTGCGGGCTTGACCGGTATTCCATTTACAGATCCTATAGTGCTTTCCGATAGATGTGGCATTCCCAATACACTGAATCAAAGAGCAGAATTATCATCGAGCTTTATTTATGATATGATCACGAGCTATGGCGGACCCGCTGCATTTTATGCACGTTATTATATCTCTGCGCTCTCTCCCTTGGGCTATGTGAGTAAAGGAGTTAATCTTAATTATTATGATTTGCCCAATTATAAGGCCTTATTTGAGTCTTACATAGTAACCCAAATTAAAGCGCAATTGAACTTCAATATTGATCGCAGCGTCGCCTTCAGTGTGGGCAAAGGCAAAAACTTTGATTTTCTATCCTATCTCAATAAAAAGCACCATTTTTTTGATGCGGTGGTCGCACTCCCCCATCCCAGGTGGGTCATGCAATACAAGTTGAAACAAAAAGATGATTTTATCGCTGACTATCTCGCACAACTTAAATGAAGAGTCGTTTGTCTTTATTTTACCACGGAAAGTTACCACAGGCTCAGTAACGCCTACTCATGAACATAGGTTTCCCAGTCATAATTTTTTATTATTTAGTTTAAAACGAAATAAGGGGACTACCATTCAGCAAGCACAAATATACCTGAAAGTAAACCTCATAGAATATTTCCATATTTTATCATTAATTTTATCTCAAAGACTTTAAGAAATGCAAATCACTTTTTACGGACATAATTCCTTTTTATTCGAATCCGATGTCAGCATACTGACAGATCCCTTCATCGCATCCAATCCAAAAGCAAAGCATATCGTCATGGAGGATATAAAGGCAGATCATGTCTTGATTACCCATGGTCACGCGGATCATTTGGCCGATTTGGACAAAATTCTGGCTCACAATGATGCCAAAATCATTACTATGGTAGAAGTGGCCAGCTGGTTGGCCAAACAAGGACATAGCCATTCTCACAGTTTAAACTTTGGAGGTACATATGAATTCTCCAAGGAAACATCTGCTAAATATGTGCAAGCGGTGCATTCTAGTAGTATGCCAGACGGAAGTTATGGAGGTCATCCTGGTTCTTTCATCCTGAAAACTGGAGGTAAAACTATTTTTATTGCAGGAGACACGGCCTTGCATTCTGACTTGAAATTGTTTGGTGAACTTAATGATATCGACTTGGCCATCTTGCCTATCGGGGGCAATTATACTATGGATACAGAAGATGCGGTGCACGCAGCAAAATTTTTGGGCTGTAATCAAATCATAGGCTGTCATTATGATTCCTTTCCTGAAATAACCATTGATCACGCAGCGGCCCAAAACCTATTTAAGTCCCATCAATTGGATTTGCAACTTATGGCTATAGGCGCCAGTATAACTCTTTGATTCCTCATAACTAAATTTATATATCATGAAAATTTTTTTAACCTTAAGCTTATCCCTGACCTTAAGCCTGGTTATGTCCCAGGAAGCTCCCTTAAATCTGCCCGATGCTGAAGTAGCTACTTCACATCAGCAGGTTGAAATAGATGGAAAAACCATCCAATTAATTGCTCAAGCGGGTACTTACAAGCTCAGGGATGAAGAAAATAAACCTTTGGCCTTGTTTGGCTATACCAGCTATATCAAAGAAGGCGCCAAAAGCACTCGCCCCATCGTTTTTGCTTTTAATGGTGGCCCTGGCTCTTCCTCTTTTTGGTTGCATATGGGTGTATTAGGGCCCAAGAGGATTGCGGTGAATGATCCTGAATATACATCGGCCGCCCCCTATCAAATTGTCAATAACAATTATTCCATTTTAGATATTGCAGATTTAGTGATGATTGATCCGGTAGGTACAGGATTGAGTGTCCCATTGGGAGCGCATACCTTCGATGAGTTTTGGGGTGTTGATCAGGACATCAGAAGTATCAGTTTATTTATTACCCAATATTTGATTGAACAAGGTCGCATGAACTCCCCTAAATTTCTCTTGGGTGAAAGCTATGGCACCTTTAGAAATGCTGGTATTATGGATCATATGCTCAATCAAGGCATTGCGATGAATGGGGTCATCATGGTATCCGCCGTTTTTGACTTAAGAACCCTCATTTTTCCACCCGATGATGATTTGCCTTATCTTATGCATTTTCCCACCTATGCTGCCAGTGCCTGGTACCACAATCAAATTCCTGATAAAGAACCCGACTTGGAGACGTTCATTGATGAAATAAGAAGCTTCACTGAAAACAGTTATGCGCCTGCCTTGTTTAAAGGAGACCGTATTTCCCTGGAGCAAAAGAATACCGTCGCGGATCAACTGGCTCAATATACAGGTTTGAGTAAAGACTACTGGCTCAAGTCTAACCTCAGGGTGACGGGATCTGAGTATTTTGCAGAAGCCTTAAGATCAAAGGGTCTTGTTATTGGAAGGTTAGACTCAAGATATACAGGGATTAATCAAGATCTGATCTCACAATTTGGAAGTCATGATCCTCAGAGTACCGCTATTTCTCCCGCTTACATTACTGGATTTTTAGATTATTTTCACAATACATTGGGTGTGAGAAAAGACTTACAATATACCGTTACTGCCAGTCGCAGAGAAGGTTTTGAATGGGATTGGCATCACAAAGGCAACCAAAGATGGAATACACAAGCCGCGATCAACACCGCACCCGATATGGCCAGAGCCTTGTCTCGAGACCCCAACATGAAAGTACTAATTCTTAATGGGTACTATGACATTGCTACCGTATTTTATGGCGTTGAGTATACGATTGATCATCTTGGACTTACCCCTGAAATTCGTGATCATATCATCATGAAATACTATGAGGCGGGACACATGATGTATACCCATCACCCCAGTCTTATCAAGTTCAAGGAAGATGTAGGGAGTTTTATCTTAGAACAGTCAAAATGATGAGCTAGCCTCTGCCTAGATGCACCTTTAAGGCAAGAATGTTTGTGGGACTGTTGCCTATGAAGATCTGTCCATCAACGATGAATACAGGCCGTTTTAAAAAAGTATATTCCTCTTGGATCAGCTTTCGATAATCGGACTCTTGAAGAGTTTGATCCTTTAAAGCTTTATATTTCATGGCTCTTTTGGAGAAAAAAGCCTCATAACTCCCAGCAAGATCCCGCATCTGATCAATTTCACCGAAGGTAAGGGACTGGAGTTTGATGTCTATTTTTTCAAACCCATCTAAAGCCGTATCTAAATCTTTCATGATACGGATGCAGGTACTACAGGTACCCAAAAAATATATTTTTTTCATATTAAATACAGATCTGGAAAGGCAAAAATAGCAGAAATAAAGGGATAGCTAACGTTTTTAAAGTACTTAAGCTATTTGAAATTTCATTGGTCAGATAAAGTGTTCCGATTTTTATTAAAAATGCTGAATTTCCTTTAATTTGATCCTTACTTCACATCAAACCTCATTATATGGAAATCGCAATACACAATTGGATGCGTGCCGAAAGTATCGAAACCACCCTTACCCGAATCGCGGGTCTGGGTTATGACAAAATTGAAATCCAAGGGAGTCCTGAATTATATGACCCTACTCAGGTATTGCAATTACTGCAATCCCATCATTTAACCTGTTGGGGAGCGGTGACCTTGATGCTTGAAGATCGCAACTTGCTGGCCAAAGATGCTGCACAAAGAAAAAAATCAATTCAATACGTCAAAGACGTTATACAAATGGTCCATCGATTGGAAGGTAACATGGTGTCTGTCGTGCCGGCTACAGTAGGTAAACTGGTTGCGGAGGGCAAACCAGAAGACGAGTGGCTATTGGCGGTAGATGCGCTGCAAGAAATTTATGATTATTCAGAAAATCTGGGCGTTTCAATTGGTATTGAACCCATCAATAGATTTGAAACCTATTTCATCAACCGGGCCGACCAAGCCCTGGCGTTGGCGACAGCCGTAGGTCCCAACTGTGGGGTATGTCTGGATACCTTCCACATGAATATTGAGGAAATAGATATGGTGGAAGCCATCAAAAGCAGCAAAGATCGTTTGATAGGTTTTCACGTAGCGGATAACAACCGGATGGCACCCGGAATGGGACATCTCCCATGGACCGATATCTTGAATGCCTTAAAAAGCATCCATTATGATCGTGTCCTTTCGGTTGAATTTTGTTCGCCGTTGGACCGAACCCCGGCCAACCCCTATCCCAACTCAATTGATGAACATCCTGAAAACTTGAGTCCTGAGCAAAGAAAGTTTTTGGAAGATCATGGCAGTTCGGCGGTAACAGAACATTTTTATCACATGTTGTCAGAAAAATCAATTCATTTTTTAAGGGAGCTTCTTTCATGAACAAAGCCCACATTATAACCTTTGGTTATCAATATCTCTTTAATGAGCGTATACACCCTACTGCTGACACTTATGTGTTTACTTTTTCAGGCCTGATATCCACAAGTTTGGTTTCACAGGATTTTGGTCAAGCTGAAGCAACGGAAACCTACTTTAGCGTAAAGGCTCTTTAAGATATTTTGATAAATTTAATTTATAAAATCCCATGGCAAAAGCACTAAAAATCAATCATGTCGCATTAATCGTAAAGGACTTAGAAGCCGCCTGTATCTTTTATGAAAAAGAGTTGGGATTAGCGCCCCTTCCCGCCTTTTTATTTGACTACCCTACGGCTTTTTTCAAATTCAATGACCAACAACAGTTGCATTTGACCGAATGGGAGGATGCCCATTCGTTCCGAGGCCATATCTGTGTACAAGTAGATGATATCAATGCCCTGTTTTTTAGGATGAAAGTTCTGGGAATCATTGATATACAACCTTGGGGTAAAGTAAGACGACTTCCCGATGGAGCTATTCAAATGTTCGTTCGTGATCCCTCAGGAAATTTAGTTGAATTGTCTTCAGATCCAGAAGATCTTATTGATCCTAAAATCTTTGAAGATGAGCTCTATCAAGAAGGTATTTATGTCTCCGGAAGGAACGATTTTCGGGGCTATAAATCCAAAGACGCCACCTTGTATCACAAAAAATAACTTGGGTCTGAATATGGGGGTCAGTTTAATCGCCAAAGGCTTATGAATTTATGGAGATTGGTTTTGAGCCTATAGGACTTAAATAGAAGCCAACTAAAACCACCACCAAATAAATACAGTTTCCTCTTCTTTTGCTTTTAGTGCTGCTTCCAAGGTAACTAGGTTTTGCTCTAAAAGCTTAGTCCTCCTCAAGTCCTTATATTCTACGTTCCTTTTCAATGAAATGGATGCGTAGTATTTCATAAATATCAACCCAATCTAATCTTAATGCCTCTTGATGGATTTAGGTAACCTTTATAAGAGATAAAAATAGCTGGCTTATTTTTCTATGGCTTAATTTAGGTGGGAGATTTTAGGTTTGAAGTTGTACCAGAATAGATGTTTTGGAGCGGAGGCTTGACTTGATCGTGCGAAGTTGACCCGTAACCTTAAATCACCCTTTATCTAGGCCTAGACTACCTCAACAGCACCCATTCAACCCTCTTGGACCAGGAAAGGGTGTTTCTAACCTCAAAGACTAACCCAAGGAAAAAGGCTGTGGACTGAAGCACAAGAGGAAAATCAATATCGCCACCCAACCGATTATATTTCTTTTTTCATCCAAGGGCGTATCGTCTACGGCTTTGGGATGGTAAACCCCCAAAAATCGTCCGATTAAAAACACAAAGAGCAACCAACCATCATAACCCACTATAGCAGTAAAACTGGTCACCGCATATTGTAGGGCCAGCAGTACCACGGCAAAAAACCAGCGATCTCTGGTCTCCGGAATCATCGAAGCCACGGCCAAATAGACAAAATAAAGATAAATCCCTACGTAAGCCACGAAAGTAAAGACACTCTCAAGGGAGACGTCCGCCAGTAGGTCTGGTGAAATCCAGCCCAGCCCGGCATAAAACAGGAACAATGTATAAAAAACTTGATTGATTCTTTGGGCTATTTTGGAGCCAAATAAGCCAAAAATGACATGCCCCCCATCCAGTTGACCAATGGGCAATAAATTGAGCGCTGTAAAAAACAAAGCCAAATAGCCCGCCAAGATAAAGGGATAATGGATCATTTCATTGGGATGGGGCAGCAAGTCGGGATCTGCTACATAGGTCTTAAAGAACCAAAAAATAGGATTTTCTCCCAACTGAAAAGCCATACCTTCGGCTTCATAAACATGATCAGCATAATCCAACCCATATACTTCGTATTCGGGATGGATTTCAAAAATATACTCTGCAGGGGGCAAATGGCTGAAGCCATACCATAACACCAAGAGGGCCATCACAAATCCAGCGATAGGTCCCGCCACTCCTACTTCAAAATATTCTCGACGACTTTGAATAACCGCTTTAATACGAATGAACGCTCCCATGGTACCAAACGACGGCATCCCGGGGATAAAACCCAGCCACATGGGAATATAATAAGGCAGGGTCACCTTGATCTGATTCATTCTGGCCACTACGTAATGCCCCATCTCATGAACGGTCAGAATTAGTAAAAAAGGGATAGAAAAGGACAAACCATTCCAAAGCTCTTCTTGGGTCAAGGAATATTCCCCGATAAAGAGCCACCGACCATACATCCACTCCGCTCCCGCTATCGTGGTGGTGATCACTGTGATGATAAAAAGGCCAGTATGAATCAATAACGTCTTTTGTTCTTTCATCTCAATTGATCCAGAATTTGATCTGAATAGGTCACTTGTATGGCTTGAATGCCGCTGTCCTGAGCCGCGGTTATATTTTCGAGGCGATCATCAAAAAATATGGTTTTTGCAGGATTTAAATTTTGCAGGTCAATGACCTTTTGGTAAATGTGAGGATCGGGCTTCCTCAGTCCCAATTCATGTGAATAATAGGCCGTATGCACCAGATCTGCCATGGTTTTTGAAGGAATATGCTCCCCTACGCGTCGATCAAATGCGCTTTGATGGATGGCATTGGTATTGCTCAAAATCAATACGTTAAACTTTTCTTTTAACGCTAGCATCAAATGCAGCTTATCCAGCTTAATGATACCCAAAAAAGAATTCCAGATGGCTTCAAAAGAGGCTTGAGACAGTTCAATGGACAATAATTCATTCACTACTTGACAAAATTCTGCATCTGTCATCTTGCCCACCTCATAATCGATCAAATCTTGGGATTTAGAAATTAAGCGGATGATGTCCTCTGCAGACTTATCCGAATACTTTTGAAACTGGTCGATGACCCTTTTTGAATCTAGGTCAATGATCACCTCTCCGAGGTCAAAAATAATGGTTTCAGTATCTTTTAAATCGATCATTTATGTTTTACTCTATTCGCTTCAATGACTTTTTTGTACCAATTTGCAGAGGCTTTGGGAATACGTTCCAAGGTATCAAAATCTACGTAATGTAAGCCAAATCGCTTCGCATAACCAGAGGCCCATTCAAAATTGTCCATCAGTGACCAGGCAAAATAGCCTTTTAATTTGATTCCATTTGAGATCGCATCATGACAGGCATTGAGGTAGCCTTCATAATACGCAATGCGCTCATCATCTTGGACCTTGCCCTCGACAGGAGCATCGGCATAAGCGCACCCATTTTCTGTGATATAGATGTCTGGCGCGTCGTATCGATCCGATATCCAGGTCAAAAGCTTTTGGCAACCCCAAGGAACTACGGCCCAACCCATCGCTGTTTTTTTCCAATTAGGATCCGTCGAAAGGTTGACGTCTTGGTCCTCGGAGAGGCCGCCATTGCCATAAACGGAACCTACTTGCAAGTTGCCTTGAGCATCGGCAGCAAATAAAGTTGTATAATGGTTCAAACCAAAAAAGTCACTGGAGCCCAGTAATAGGTCCCTTTCTTCTTCGGTAAACTGGGGCAGTCGATCTCCCAGGCGATCCACCATACTTTTGGGGTACTGTCCCAGATAAATAGGATCTGCAAACCAGGCCAGAAAGAATTCTAGGGCGCGCTCGGCAGCGACTACATCTTCTTTTTTGTCCGTTAAGGGCTCCCGCCAATCACAGTTGTTGGTAATACCGATGACCCCCTTTTGTTGAGCCTGAAATTCTTCTCGATAACACCTCACCGCTTGCGCATGAGCCCGAAGAAGGTTATGACCTACCAAATAGGGTTCAGACTTTGAGGTTCTACCGGGCGCAAAGGTGCCCAATCCATAGCCCAAAATAGCTACTACCCAAGGTTCATTGAGGGTAATCCAATGTTTGACACGGTCCCCAAAGCGCGCAAAGCAAATCCTGGCGTAGGCTTCGAAATAATCAGCAATCTCCGCATTGAGCCAGCCATCTTCTTCCATCTGCAAGGCCAAGGGCAAGTCCCAATGGTATAAAGTGACCCACGGTTCGATCCCTTGATCCAATAATTCATTGATCAGATCATCATAAAATTGGAGGCCTTCAGTATTCACTTGGCCTTTGCCCGAGGGCATAATGCGTGGCCAAGCTATCGAAAATCGATAGGCTTTCAGCCCCATAGCTTTCATCAATGACACATCTTCTCTCATGAGATGGTAATGATCACAAGCACGATCTCCCCGATCACCCTTGGCCACCCTACCGGGAACGGTACAGAAAGCATCCCAAATCGAGGGGCCTTTTCCGGCTTCGTCTGCTGCACCTTCTATTTGATAAGAGGAGGTAGCTGATCCCCAAGTGAAATTTTCTGGAAAGTTATTCATTGACTTCATTCTGAAACGATCTGTTATATTAAGCTGATCATGATCCAACCCGCTTGGCGGTCAAATCTTGCGTAATTAAATCCATTTTCTGTTTATTTAAAGGGTAAAAGCTCATCACGCCTGCGGCTACCAAGGCAATCAGCGCAGGCACCCAACTCATCAGCATGATGATCCCTGTGGCTGCGCCTTCTGCTGCTGCGGCATCTTGTCCGTCATAATGATACGAGGACAGTACAAAGCCGATTATCGCTCCAGCGATGCCCCCACCAAATTTAGTTGCCAAAGATCCTGCCGAGTAAATAAGCCCGGTGGCACGTCTCCCATGGGTCCATTCGGAATAGTCTGCGGCATCCCCAAGCATCACAAACAGCAAGGTAGGAAACATGGCCGCCGCAAACTCTGATACCATCCCAATCGCAAATATGGGTACTAGGTCATTGGGTCCACAGAAGATAAAAAAGCAATTTACAAGAGCTGAAAAGATCAAGGCAATGATAAACAACCGCTTCTTGCCCCATCTTCGGCCTAAAGGAGCCACACTCATGGCCCCCAAGATAGACACCAAGGTCAGCGCAATCATAAAGCTAGAAGCCAACAACTCATTGTTGAGGTAATGCAGGAAATAAATAACAATAATGCCCATTTTGATGGAAGTATAAATATTGAACAGCAAACCAATGACCAACAGCACGAGCCAAGGCCGATTGCTCAGAAGTTGCTTTAAATCTTTAGCCAAATCTTTCTTTTGGTCCACCGGGGGTTTGACCCGTTCTTTGGTCATAAGAAAGGTCACGACCATGCATAGGGCAAGAAATACAGATAATAAATAAATAGATTTACTATAACCCGCTTTTTGATTGATGACCGAGAGGTCCCGCTGATCTATCTCTGCCATTCCAGATAGAATGAACACATATTCTTGATGGGCTTCCATCTTAAAGCTGATACTTTGCGCAGGAGCTATGTTTGAGGACGCCTCTTCCTTTAAAATAAATTTTCCAAGTCCTTGCTTCAGATTGATGCGCGCACTCACTACGTCGACCGGAGCCGTAACCCGTACTTCGTATGAGCTCCCGTCTGGCAATGGCTCCCATTCGACCGTAGGATTTACATTGCCAAAGAAAACGACCAAATAGAGCAAGGCCCCTTGCACCAACATGCCCCCTGCAAAGGCCCCTACCATGCGATAGGATCCCAAACTGGTGCGTTCTTTATCATCACCGGTCATGACCCCCATCAATGCACCATAAGGGATGTTATTGGCCGTATATATCAAGGTAAATAAAATATAGGTGACGTAGGCATAGAGAATCTTGTCCTGATTTTCCAATTCTGGGGCGGTAAAAAGTAAGGATAAAATGAGGGCTAACGGGATGGCAGTCCATAATATCCAAGGCCGAAATTTACCATATTTTGAGTTTGATCGATCTCCTAAAACGCCCATAAACACATCGCTCAATCCATCACTCGAACGGGCCACAAGCATGAGCAGACCCACCGAAACGGGATCTAATCCAAACACATCTACGTAGAAAACAAATAAAAACGTAGAAACACCGCGCCAAGCGATGTTGGCCGCACCATCACCTAAGGCATAGCCTATTTTCTCTTTTATTGACAGCTTCTCGTTTATTTCCATCCGTATCCTAATTAATGAATTGCTTAGCGCCCTCTTTCTATCGTTTTCAGTAATTGAGTTTGGGGTAGGTATTAAATGAGCACATATTGATTATCTTCAAAAAACTCTAAGATCAAAAATAGTTTGACCTGGTTTCATTTTATTCTAATTGAGCGAATATTTATGCTGTCATGGATAAAAAAGAGTGACAGCAATCAAATGATTTTGTTTTGCTCTAACAAGAAAGTAGCGCTTTTGCTTTTGCAGATGCCCTTTCTCAGCTTGTAATCAAAGATCAATTCTTCATTTTTAATCTCACTTTCAAAGCAATAATTAGCCATCTGATCGGGATAATCCTGCTCCAAATCGCATAATTGAAGATCATGGGTGGCCAAGAGGCCCAAGGCTTTTTGAGCCATCACCCTTTTTACAATTTTCATCGACCCCAGGATTTTATCGTCTGAGTTGGTTCCCCGCAATATTTCGTCCATCAAGAGCAAGCATCTGCCCTTATCCAACTGGGCCATGACGGCTTTTAACTTTTGTACCTCAGCAAAGAAGTAGGATTTCCCCTCGCTCAATGAATCTGCATGTCTCATCGTGGCCATCATCGGCAATGGATGTATTTGGGCCTGGTCACTACACACCGGGGCTCCCATTTTGGCCAAAGCAAAGTTGATTCCTAAGGCGCGTAAAAAGGTACTTTTTCCAGACATGTTGGAACCCGTCAGTAAGATGAATTTTGAGTCCTGAAGCGTAAGAGTATTGGTGACCGATTCATTTTTGGCCACCATCGGATGGCCCATATTTTTGAATTCAATCTGAAATCGGTCATTAAGGCTAGGGAAAACGTACTCAGGGTTGTTGTAGGAAAAATGAGCAAAACTATTCAAACTCTCAAATTGTCCCAGGGCTTGTATCCATGTGAATAGGTGGTCACCAAATCTTTGCTTCCATTTTAACATCAAGGTCCTCACATTTAGATGATAGAGAAAAAGTCCACCCAACAAGAGGGCCGCAAAAGGATTGCGAAAACTCCCCAAACGATGCACAATTTCTGACAATCGCTTGACATGGTCATGTGCTGAACGTTGCTCATAATATGTAGATGTCTGAAGATCCGTCAAGTAAGGACTTTTAAAGTCTTGCTGACCGATGTGCGCCAAGAGCAGGCCATATTTCTTGAGGATCTGATCCATGTGATCGGCCACGATGAGGTCTTCATTGATTTTTCTGTAATGCAGCCCTGTGATCAGCCAATTAATCAATACCGCGGTAGAACCCAGGTCATAGTAAATTTCCGATTTCAGAAAATAGTAGGACATGAACAAAGCCACTGGTAGTGCTCCGAGGACTAAAAATAGCATATTGACTAATTTTGGAATCGTTTTTTTCTTTTTCAAGGTCCATGCCGTCAATGATTCAATATGCCCTTCCTCGTCCTTCACTTCTATCGCAATGGCCGCAAAGGATTGGCGCCACTCGATCTGGGCTGAAAGTTCTTTGATGGCCGTCTGCCGATCCTTGATGGACTGAGGTTCATGGTTTTCTAAGAAATCATTTTTTAAGGTCTGAAAGCCCAAAAAAGTTCGGGTACGATTGATTAAATGGAACAAAGATTTTGGACCGAAAAAATCTAAGTCATGCGCGTAGTCATGACGAGGATCAGAAAATTCACTCCCGTCATTATGCTCATCAAAAACCAATTTATTAGATGAAATTATTTCTTTATTATTAAGATTTATTTTATTGATAATCAATGTTTTATACCAGTTAATGCGATCTGTTTGTTTAATTAAAAAGAGAAAAACACTTATCAAGCCCAAACCCATAAAAAATGCCCCTATCACTTCCCCTTCGCGGTAGAGCAACACGGGTAAGATAAAAGCAGCTGTCACAAGTAATCGGGAAATCAAGATGCCCAGCGCTTTCTTTTTCAAAACCTTCAGAGCGGCTTCATTTTGGTGAAGTAACCTACGATACTGTTCCAGAGATGTCATCTTTTGTTAACTAGTGATTTAGTTTTTAAATACATAAATTTAATCCGAATAAAGTAGAAAAGCTGCGATGAGAATTACCCTCACATGGCACCTTAAACATCGATCCAATGGACTAAAAAGTGCTTCGTTACAGCATATAAATTTTTACCTTTCAAAGCTTTAATAATTAAAAACAAAACCGATGCCTAATAGTTCCTTAAACTGAACCCGAGGTCCAGAACTATCTATGGTACCATCATTGTCATTATCTACAGGGATTTTGACATCGTGATCATAATATAAATGCGTATTGATATTTACAGATAGAAATTTATTGACTTTCATGACCACCAGCAGTTCCCAATTCACATCTAAATTTTCGGGCTTGACCAAATAATTGTTAAATAAGGTCAATTTGGAATTTACACTGATATTATTGAGCCATTCTCGCTCAAAATCATTCTTGATATAATTCATAGAAACATAACCCCCAAACTCACTGCGGTATCTGCGGGCCTGAGTGATCATAACACCGAAGTCGTCATATACAGCCCCCTCTAATCCAAAAGAGCCTTGATTGGCCAACTGCTGATCATTGACAAAAGTGAATTTACTGGTAAGGGGCGCCACGACTACACTGACAGCACCCCACGTCTTCAAGTCAAATCCCAAGGAAGTAATCAAATAAGCAGGGGCTAAAAGATTGGCAATTTTTTGGTCCTTTTCATTACGACCTATGGCCATCTGCGTATCAAAATTGAGTAATAAGGTATAATGCAAGGACTCGTTGATGCGGTGTCCGTACTTAGATGCCACATGAAATTTGTCATCTGTCTTAAGATACCGCTCATTGTTCCCTTGTTTCATGAAACCATAACCGACATTAAGTACATTTTCCCAACTGGTCTTACGATGGCTATAATTTGTGAAATATTTAATCAATCCATTCACCGCGAAGGTATTTTCACCTCCAGCCGCCCAATTTATCAATGTCGCTTGAGCCAAACTTAAGGAAAAAATACCCCCATTTTCCCATTTTGAGCTGGTATCTACTTCCTGCAACACAGCATCATTGGATTGAATTAGATCATTCCCAACTCCCTTATGGGAGACCATCATAAAAAAATGAAAAACAAAGACACTCAGTATTTTCGCCATGATCAATCCATGATTCTTGAAAAAATAGCAATATAATCTTGATTTAATCATGATACGATAAAGATCACAAGTTGTGAGCATATTCTATTCATGCTCCTTGAAAAAGAACAAAAAAACCTCTTTGATAGCCATTTCAATGTGGAAATAGCCAGAATAAAAGCCGTTAAAGACTTACTATTAATGACTTAGGCATGAGAATGGCATATTAGGCTTTACGAGCCGCCAACTCTGCTGAAATTTCTTTAGCTTTTTCCTCAGTAATCTCATAATCTCTCATCACGTATATGGCTCCTAATGTCCCCAATATGGGCAATCCTGAGAAAAACAATCGCAGGCCAAATAAGGCTTCTGCAGATTGAGTAGCTCCTCCAGATTCCCAGCCTATTATGGATAAAATCACACCGCTTAATCCGCCAGCAATTCCAAATCCAAATTTCACCATCCACCAATATATGGCACCAAAAACACCTTCGCGTCTTTTTCCAGTATTCAGCTCATCTAGGTCAATCACATCTGCGGTCATCGACATCATCAAGGTAAACAATCCTCCAATCCCAAAGGAGAAAAAAGGCAGTGCAAATAAAAACATGTAGGGTTTTCCTGGAATAAACAAAAACCAAAGCATAATATAACCTATGATAGAAATCGATTGTGATATAATAAATGCTTTCTTTTTTCCAACTTTATTTGACAATATGGTGACCACTGGAATCACCAAGAAGGTAGTTACTAAAGCCCCTACACTTCCAAAAAGAGTGGGCCACCACCAGGCGCCATCCGGACCTGTGACACCGTTAAATAAGAAGAAAACAACGATAAAATAAGTAAAAGCGGCAACTGTATTAAAAGCATTAAAAATCAAAAAAGTAGCTACACATAATTTCCTAAATGCTTTTATTTTGAACGCTTGACCAAAGTTGATTACAAATATGGTATGCAAACTTTTAAGAATATTTTTAAAAGTAATGCTGTCATAATTTTGATTTAAAGTTGATTTACTCTTAATAAAAATAGCTGGTATCAATGCGAAAATCATACAAACTAAGCCAACCCATATCGCTAATTCTCTTACTGCAATTTCACTAGATTCAAAAAAGTTTTGATCATCCATAATGACCCAAAACCAAGGGGCAATGACCCAAGCCCATTGACCAATAAATTGAGCTACGGCCATAATATTTGTTCTTTCGTGAAAGTCATCACTCATCTCATAACCCATAGCCACATACGGAACACTGAATATTGTTAATCCAACATAAAATAATAATGACCATGAAAGAAAGTAGGTGAAGTTGTAATCAATGGTACTTTCTTTATGCAACTGCCACATGACAATAAATGAAATCCCCATTATGATGGCTCCTAAAAAAACATATTGGCGTCTGCGGCCCCATTTGGATTTCGTATTGTCAGAGATAAATCCCATAATCGGATCGGTAATAGCGTCAAATAGTCTTGGAAAAATCATAACAAACCCCCACATCCATCCGGGAAAGCCTAAATTCTGAACAAGCACTATGATAAAAATACTTATTACGGCTGGAAACATTTGATTGGCGAGCATGCCAAATCCAAATGCTATTTTTTGACCGAATGGGACTTTATTGATTTCTGACATAATGACTAATCTTTAGTAAAGTATTCTTTAATCACATTAAAAGTTAATTTTTTGTTTCTTTCGATGTCTACGATACCCCAATATTCTTCATTGGCCGCACCATCGTAAGGTACGCCACTGCTGTAGGGTGCCCAACCCCCCACATCTTGCTGGTCAGGACTCCCTGCTTTCCACCATCCGTCGGTAAAGGAGAACATAAAGACTCCCACATTGGCATCGGTGTTCCTTAAAATTTCATCGATGATTTTTCCATTGGCTATCGCTTGCGCCTGCTGATTTTCGCCTTCCTGAAACTCATCTCGAGCGGTCACCATATAACTATCTGCACCGGCTTCAGAAAAATACATGGGCTTTTTGCTGATTACTTTCCATTCTTCAATAAGACTAGAGGGTTGATCCCATCGATACACATTCATACCCCAAATATCAATATTAGCAGTCATGCTTAGTACCAAAGAATCAGGTAATTCACCGTGCGCGGTGGCCACAGGGTGATGGGCATCTAACTCATGAATCTTTTCAGCAGAGGTATTGAGAACGCGATACCATTTTTTGATATCACCATCAAACCATTCTGGCCGAAAATTATATTCATTACCGAGTTCCCAAAACAAAATAGCCTCATGATTTTTAAATGCATTGATATAATCTAAATAGGTACCTGATCTTATGTCATATTTACCTTCTTGGTTGTAGCCAAAGTTAATGATTACTTTCAAGCCTGCCGCCTTTATTTTGTCCAATACTTCCACCGTAGCAATCGGCTCATACACCCTGAGGGTATTGATACCTGCTTCGATCATTAAGGCCAGATCTTGATCAATGCTACCGAAATCTCGACGTGTTTCTCCTTTGGGCACAGGATGATAACAAATTCCTTTCATATAATAAGGAAGTTGATTTATCAATAACTGATTACCTGATACAGTAACCACATCTAAGGAGGGGTCTTGCTTACATGCAAAAGCTAAAATAAGAATGAATACTGCTTTATGTATTTTCATTTTATCTAATAATGTCTATGCCCTACCCACAGATCATTTATCTTATTCAAGAAAAATCAATCCATATAATCCTTTGGATTTCCTAATCTATAATCAAGAAAACTACCAGTTTATGGATCTCATGGGTTCTTTTAAAAATCATTCGACTCACAGTCAAATCTAATTGGTTTCCTTCAATGACACGCCTCGTCCCGTCATTATAATGCACTTCAATTTTTGAGTTCTGTGACGTTTGATAAATGATGGGCACCTGACAGTAAGTAAAGCCTAAGCTGTCCTTTTCAAGTTCAATAGAGCATCTTTCCTTCACTACATTGACGTAAACATAGACTTGCTTCACAGTTAAAAACTCGTCTTGTCGCAACATAAAAGGATCAAATATCAAAATGCCTTCTCGCACCTCAACGCCCAATTCTCCCCACCTACTCAACAAATCCTCCTTTACTTGACCGGTCATCCCAGGCTGCTGAGCGCCTTTTCCACCAGGTGTGTGTGAATAAGCATCCGTAGAAAAAGCTCCATATAATTCTGGAGATTTATTGACTCCGATACCCTCATTGATCTCAAAATAATGATCAAATAACCTACCAATAAGGGCCTTGTCCTCCTTTTGATTCACGGCATCCTTGGTGATTTCAAAAGTAGCCAATAACAACTTTGATACCATATGCCAATAGATAGAGCCCAGACCTTCATATCCAAAGAATGTCCCGGACCTACCGGTAAAAGATTTATGATCAAATACACCTTCAAAGATTTGATACAGGGACGCAGATTCTTTTTCCACCGATGCTTGATACAACTCAGGAAGCGCCTCGAGGGCAGCCTTAAGCGAGTTGACATTATTGAAAGTCCCATTGAAGTGATATTCACCGAGTGCATCTCTTTCAACCACTTGAACATTGTTATGCTCAATCAACTTTGTCAAGAGATCCGAACTTGATATGGCCTCCGTTGGTATGGTATTCTTTTCAACAAATCTGGGTAAGGTTTTATTTGGGTAAAGTATATAACTGAATTGATCGGCCCTAAACAAACTGCTAGACTTAAGCGCATTCAAAACCTCTAAACTCTCACTTGAGGATAAAAATCCCGAACTCAATACCGCTACTTGTCCTTCGAGCATTTCTGGCAGGTAGGAAATGGCTACTTCATCTTTCCCTTTTACGGTCATCAAATTGTAGGCATGATAAAGATGGTCCGTCCTTTTATTAGCCTTAATGGAGTGTGCTAAAAACAGACTTGCTAGATCAATAAATGAAGCTATGTCTGCTATATGCACCTTTTCTTTTTGTCCTGAAAATTTCTTAGCATAAATAATTTTTCTGAAAGAACTCCCCGCCCTTCCCAAACCATCCAATACTTTTTTACGGTCCTTGTCTGAGATTTTATCATTCAATAATCCCTGATTTTGAGCTAAAACATGGGTGAGTTCATTTAAGAATTGCTTTAACTCTATTGAGATCTCAATATCATCTCGATCATATTTACCTAAAATATTTTCAAAAAACTTAAGAAATCTTTGAAGGTAGTACAAGGTAACCATGGACACACCATTTCCAACCAAGGCATTATTAGCGTCATTCCACTCGGGTCGTTGGGTATTCATCCAAATCCCACCCTCAGGGATGAAATTTGACATTTTAGCTAAAACAGTAGCTAAAACTTTCTCAATGAAGTTGACCTTATAAATTTGGTCGTTGACATCAGTAAGCAAGGCACCATCTGCTCCAATTTTTGCACGCTGTGCTTGTATACGCGCCTCATTTTCATAATCATAAACAATGGTATCTTTGGGATTTTCTAGTAAATCTTCATAGTCCTTGATCAGATAAGGCACATTGGCATATACAAACAAATTCTTTGAAAAAGACTCCGCTAGTTTATTGGGATAATAGTTTTCAATGAACTCCAAAAATTTGAGTAAATAAATGATTTGATGATCCCCCCAATAACCGATATAAGCCCATGGATTACCTGGTTCTATGGTCTCCCAGTCAAATCCATCTTTGGTAACGCGGTAAGGATTGTAGCCATCAAACGTAGTGGCATTCAAGAACTTATGTATCATCCCTTCAATGAATTCTGGATATGAATAAGCTAGAGCCTCCCAATTTTGAAAAATATCTCTCCAATTACCTTGATAGTCCAATATTTTGGAGCCATCCACCTCACTCTTGGTATTGATTGAAAACTGATTCCAAGGGCGACTCGGATCGCCATGTCTTCTGCTGAACATCAAGGGCAAGTACTCAGCACACAATCTTTTAAAATCACCATCACTTTCATTTTCAGCTACTTGACGCAAATCACTGAGATCAAACACCTCAGATAAGTTATCTAGAAGCGCCTTTTTTTCTGCAAAGACATTTTTATTGGCTTTGGCCAAATAATCCAAAAAGTCAGTCTTTCCTATCTGATAATTATAATCGAAGATACCCCCACGCATAATGTTGAACATGGTATTAGAGAAATGACGAATGTTACGAGGTCTATGCGCGGACAACCTCAAGCCATCTGCAGCACCCACTAATTCAAGTAAATGCATCGAGCCTGCTTCAATGTCTTTGTTAATTTGATCCAGAAGATCCTCTTTTAACTTGAGTTTTTCCTTAATTTCAATAATATCTGAAATGGATTGATTCACGTCGGCAGCAATCAGCCAATGCTTTTCCTCTTTTGCTGACAGCGAAATTTCGTCATGTAAGAAATAAGCCCCTTTTTCTGCCTTAACATCTTCTTCTTGAATGAGCGTGCCTCCCCTTCTAAAAGTATCTAATTGCTTGGACGAAAGTAGTTTTTTTGCCTGATCCAAACCCAAAGACCAAACCACATTGGCCTTTAATGCTTCGCTAGGTTCTGCCTTGTCCACAATGATCGCACTCAAAGAGTAGATACCGACACCGGAATTTACTTCCAATTCACATTTTTTGTACGCATCTACTAAGTTACTGCTACCGCTTTGTACAGATTGCGCTACGCCATAAGGCAGTAAGTTTTGAATTCCATCTATTAAGGAAAGGGTGACCGCAGCTCCCCCTTCATTGGTGATGGTAGATTTTTTAATGAATCCAAATTGATCGCTTGAGTTCCATTGGTAAGTGAACTTCAATGCCAGATCATGATTGACCTCTTCAAAAATAATCTTATTACCAAAGGCATTTTTATATAAATTTCTTGTAATCTTATAAACCCCTGTATATTTATCTGAAAAGGGCTCCCATAAAGAAGTCTTATCTCCTTTCGAAACCAAAAATAAGGTTTTACTCCCTGTTGTTTCAGCGGCACTGGTAATCTTATCATCTGTATAATAAGGGAACAGGGCTGAATTACAATCTTTTCTTCCTGCCGATAGCCCCCCCGTACTTGAAATGAACATCCAATGATTGGAATGACTCACCACCGTCATAAAGAACGGACGCATCTCATCAAAATGGCTTATTTTATAAAAAGTTTCATTGCCTATTTGCAGCAACTTTCCGGCTACTTTTTTTTCTGAAAAATCAGCTTCGTTCGTTCCTAAAAAAATCTTTTTCTTTTTAATCATAAAAATATCTGCAGTATTCGGATTGTGATCAGTATTGAGAGCATTTGACCCACAGGGTGAACAGTTATTTGAAATAAATTACAAATCAAAGGCCTATTAATTTTTTAGTCTAAGGATAAAAGGGGTGCTCTTTTCAGTAATGAGGTATTTTATTGGCCTCAGAATAATTTGCACAACAGAATGTAACTGAAAAGATAATATCTATTACAAGTTTTGTTGGGCAATGAAAATAAAATTATTTAACAATTACTATTTTTTATTTAATCAATATTTGGAATAATCAATAAAAACAAAATTTATATACCATTCGAAAACGTCAAACTTCAAAAAATGATAGGTGATCCCTCTTGATAAGCTGATGCTAATTTTAATAAATACAACGATCTATGATAGCATCTTTCACCCAAAATATCCTTTATGAAGAACCCTTTTCTTAAGTAGATCAACCCTAGTATAATAAAAGAAATCCTTCGTGATCAATGACATTCATCTTATGAGTCTATTTTACTTGATTCTCAGATAATTATTTAGATCTATCAACTATGCTCATTTGATATTAAGCCGTGAAAGATCGCTTATAATCACCTCTATCGGAAAAAGCCAACTTTGGCGTACGATTCTCAAAGTACAACCCCCAATGCTTTTCAGGTTCATCTGGATCTGGGGATCCCTTCCACGGCTCATCAAATGCCTCAAAAACAAAGGTCAGGATATGGTCTTCTTTACACCATGCGCTTAATTCTTGATAGTAAATTTTTTGAAAAATTTGATTTACATGAGCTCTGGGAATCCCTTGATCATTTGATGAGGTCGCCCAGCCCGCCTCGGTTATGACGACCAACTTATTCGGATATTTTTCTGCTACTGCCCTGTAATTTTGCTTTGTGAATTCAAGTGACTCATCTATGGTTTTGTATTCCCATACCGGATAGGTATGTATTGAGATAAAATCCACTTCATTGACCAATGGTTCTAGCTTATCAAGCCATGGAACATAATTTTCGCAAAATGTTACCGGCTGTTTTGCACCTTTTTTCACTTGCCTCACGTAGTAGATGATTTGAGAAACTGCTACCATATGATCTGTCCAATCTACACTAGCCTCATTGCCTACGGACAAACTAAAGATAATAGTAGGGTACCTGTTGGCTAAACGCACCAATTCATCAACTTCTTGATGATTTTGTTCTTTATTTGAGGCCAAGGCTTCTTCAGAAAAATCATTTCCTCCCCAAGGACAATTTGGATTATTCTCCTCTGCATTAATGTAAGCACCCAGCATAACCTTGAGGGGAAGCTTTTCTTTTTCAATCACCTCGAGTACGGTTCGAGAATGTGAATCACAGCTATAAAGACGTACATATGTCCAGTTGGCCTGTACGATCAATAAATCTTCCTTCACTTGCTCGTAACTAGGGTCATTGATCCCAGGCTGCTGACCCTCCCTGTATCCAGAGTAGCAGACAGCTGCAGCTGCAGGCATTGAGAAAACATCAGTATAGTTCATGTAGTTGTGCTTTATGATCTTCTTATTTTAAAACTTAATTTTTTCTTCCTTGTCCCAAAGCCCCCAAAACGCGCCAACATCACCTTCTGAATCTACTTTCCAAGATTCATCAAAGGAGGAAAAATAAAACATTTCGATTTCCTCTTCCTCAGCCCACTGCTGAGCATTACTGAAATATTTAAGGGCATTTTCATAGGATGGATGAGCATCTCCTAAGTCACTTCCTTGACTGGGCCAGCCGGTCTCTGTAATGATCACCTTTTTACCATCAGCGGCATCCAAGGCAGCTTGATACATTTGTTTCATATACAATAAAGAATAATCCAAATGACAACCTTCCCAATAAGGATAGCAGTTTGCTAAAATCACATCACAAGCCGCTGATATCTTTGGTCTGGTGTTGAACTCATAATAGGCATCGACATAACCTACAGGGATACCTTTTACTGCTGATTTGACCTCATGGATATAATTGAGTAGGTGATCTTCGGAAAGGTCTCCTCTATACATGACCTCATTACCTACCGCGGCAATGTCTACCAACCCAGAATCACATAGACTGATAAGAGAACGAATTTCATCAGCATTGGTATTCTCATTATCACTAAGCCAAGCACCTACCAACGTCTTTATGCCATATTCCTTGGCCAACTTTGGAATCAATTCATTGCCATCGGTGCAAGAGAAAGTCCTAATCCATTTCGTATAGGGTTTGATTATTTCAAGTCTTCTGCGAATTTGATCTTCCGAAATTTCATCCCCGGGTTTTTGTATCCCATCATAAGGGCTAAAACACAAGCCATGCATGCCTCTTTCAAGTATTGAGGAACAATGATCTTGAAGTTTACGGGTGTTAAAGTCAGTATAATCTGAACCGATTAAGGATTTTATTTTTTCTTCTCTGTACGACATAGAAACCTAAATTAGCTCTTTATTAAGTTTGTTAAACAATTCAATCTCAAAGATGTCACTCTTTGTCTATTAAATGGCGATTAAAATATTAAAAAAAATAAAATTTTATTAATCAATAAATTCTTGATCATAGAAAATTGATGAAAATTGGGGAGATATCAATCTTGATGGAATCGAGGAAATCCTTATGAAACACGAAACAAAAAAACGGTTACACTATAATAGTATAACCGTTTGTTTTGGTAGATAACTCATTCGAAATATCGAACATAAGTCTAACGCCAAGAGAATTGATTGACACTCATCATATAATGACTCTTATTATGAAAGGTTCAACTTAAGTTTTACACCAAGAGATTTTTTAGAAACAATTTCAATAACAAGGACCATATCAAAAGAAAAGAATTTACATCCATTAGTGTGACCTTTATTCTTTTTCTTACTCTGATAAATACCTACCAATTAGCTATTTAACATCGATTTACTTTTTTAATTCTGAATTAATATAACTCTTAATTGCTTCACCAGCTTGTGGCGTATATCCAGAAAATAAAAAGACTACATTTGAATTTTTATCTAAAACAATATGTGTTGGATAACCAGGAGGA
>CAJQKV010000045.1 GCA_905479015.1 uncultured Cyclobacteriaceae bacterium | reverse complement strand
TAGTCTTTGGCATCTTTGTAGAAGGGGGATGAAGTGTTACACTAGTAAAATACCTTCCTCGTTCTTGATTTTCTACCACTTGATTATTCTGTCAAAGCCTTCATTACGTTTTTGGAACTAGGAATGCCTCCTTCGGATGAGAAGAATTTACTGAGGGTGGAAAATTGTTATTAGTTTTAACTATCAGATTAATTCATATTCGACATAGCATACCTTAACCAATTAGCAAAAGCTTTAAAAACAATAATTATCCTATCTATAATCATGATTGGATGCAATGCTCCGTCAAGTAATGATAACAAAGCGAAAGAACGACTTAATAATGAAAATGAATTGCTAAAAAATAACAGTTTGGATAAAAAGATTGATGAATCTTCAGGTTATAATAAGGAAAATGCTCTAGCATTATCCATTGATCAACCAAAATAAAGAATAGCGATTGGGGTAAAATTCTGTAAGGTAGCGTTCATATATTTACATCCTACTTCAATTTATACTTGTTGCCCGGCCGCACTTTGATGAGGTCTTTAAATTCAAGAGCCATCAGCACATGGGCCATTTGATTCATTTCAATCTTAGCTTTTATTGACAATTCATCGATACTCATGTAGTCTGCAGTCAAAAGAAGATCATAGATGATTTTTTCAGCAGGGGTAAGATTTTTTTTTATGGTTTTAAATCCAGGATGATCACCTTTTTTTGAACTCCAATTCAGATTATAGGCAAGGGTCTCTGCTCCAGTATATATCAAGGCTTTTTGAGCTTGAATGAGTTGATTACATCCCATGCTATAAGGCCGATCTAAGTTTCCCGGAACGGCCAATACCAAACGGTTGTAAGAATCAGCTATCTGTGCCGTAATCAAGGCACCTCCACGCACTGCAGCTTCTACGACGATGGTAACATCACTCATACCGGCAATGATTCGATTACGCATCGGGAATAAATAGGGGGCAGATTTTGTCCCAGGAGGTTGCTCACTGATCAAACCTCCATGGCCCATGATTTTTTCTGCAAACTTCATATGGGCTCTTGGATAGATTTGATCGATACCCCCCGCCAGTATGGCCCAATTGGGCATGTGGTTTTGAAGGGCAGCTTTATGTGCTTCAATGTCAATGCCGTAGGCCAATCCACTCAATAGGGTGGCTTGAAATACTTGACCGTCTTCAATGATCTTTTTTGTGATAGATTTCCCATAATCGGATGCTTGTCGGGTACCCACAATCGCCATGGTTCGATTTGCGTTGAGCGATTCGCTGCCCTTATAATACAACAGCGCAGGGCCATTGTAGAGACCTCGTAGGCGATCGGGATATTTTTTCGAGCGGTAAGAGATCAGCGCTATTTCTTTTTTCTGACATTGGGTCATGATCTCCTCAGAGGCTTTAAGCCCATGCCGATCAAGTATGTTTTTTATGATCTTTTCTGAGATGCCAGGAACTTCCTTGAGCTCAGAAGATTTGGCATGAAAGACATGAGAGGCCGATCCAAAATGATCGATCAGACCTTTGGCATGCGCGTTGCCGATACCGGAGACAGCCAGCAAGCCAATCAGATAATAATCCTCTCTTTCCTCCATCACTTTAAACTACTCAAATGATCTCTACCTATCAAATCATCCTACATGAACGTTTAAATTGATGTATTGAAGTACTTATTTGGAGACATTAAGCTGAATTTCTAGGGCTACAAAGCTTGGCTTTCCCTACTAGCAAATGAAGATCAATAGGGTGTGATTTTGGTTATGATCAGTTCATGAGTGAGTGTTGTTTTGCTATTTACAGTCTTCTGGTAGCATTTGGTTTTTTAACGATGTTTTTCAGCGGAGCATTTGAATGCGCTATTTTTTGAGTAATTCAAGATTTACCTGATTGAAGGATGAGATTTTGAGTTAATTGGGCTCCTTAATGAGCTGAAAGACCCGCTCCATCTCGAGGTCTTTTTTTTCTAAAAAATACTGATAGGTTTCATCATCAGAAAAAATCAGATCAGGAGTGATTTTCTCTTCATCTATTTTTTGATAAAGTTCATCAGCAAAATCCACCACCATGATGGGAGCGGCAAGTTCAATTTTAGTATTAGGTAATTGATAAGTCAGCATTTTTCCGGCTGTTAATGACCGGTAAGAACCCCCCATTTGCTCACCAACGATCATTCCCCTTTCATGGGCTTTGAACAAGGCGGTAAAATAGGAGCTGGCCGACAATGATCTGCCGCCGACCAGTAGGTATACATTGCCATCAAAAGACGATTTTTTAGGTTGTGTTACTTCATTTTCAGACAGTGTCCAGAGCGCTGTCGAGTCATTTTTCTTTCTAAATTCTTTTCGCATCTTTTTTATGAATTGGCCAACATCTTTTGATGTTATATTTTCTTGCCCCTCTATTTTATTGAGATGTTCGACATGAGGGATGTCAAAATTCTGAATTTTGAGAAGGAGACTTTCATTGAATGCTTCTTGGGCAAGGTAGCTGTATAAAAGTCCAGGTATTTTCACATTACCACCCTGATTGAAACGCAAATCAATGATGAGATGTTCGACGGCTAACTCGGCCATTTCTTCAAACAAGGAGGCAAAATGTTGATTGAATTTTTTATATATCGATTTGGGAAAAATAGAAACCTTCTTTGGAGAATTTTCATACCAGTTAAAACTATTGAGCTTGAGATAAAAAATACGTTCCTCTTCAAAATGGCGGGTATAAACAAAATTACTGAGCCCTTCTTTATTCAATGGAAAAACGGTATCGCTAAATGTTTTTTGATAAGTATCGAAATCAATGCCTTTTATTGATTTCTCTAGGATATGGGAAGGCTCAGTAGGCAAGGAGTATTTCATTATATAGCTTTCTGCAGATCCCTTTCTGATAAGATACATAATGGAAAACTGAAATTCCATCTGTCTTTGTGCAAAGGTCTCTTGATAATCCCTATCAACGGATTTCATCAGGGTATCTATAGGTTCCCCATTGATGCTATGGATGATGGCGCCATAAGGTAAATCGACGGTCGTGTCATTAACTACCATTTTACTACCTATTATTTTGATAGGTAAGGGGAAAAGGTTGCCTTTTTCAAGGATGGGCATCAAAAATTTTTCTGTAAGATTCCATTGTGCATGTTCATCAAATTTTGAATTAATATCTATATCTATTAAAAAATTAAAAAAGGCTAGGGTGGTTAAGGAGTCGCTCTCTAGTTCTTTTTTCTTTTGATCCAAGACTATTTGGATTTGTAAGCGGTCACTTTCAGTAAGCTTGGGTGAGAGTCCTAGTGTGATCTCTTTAACAATATTAAGATCTTCTTGTAAGGCGGTGGCGCTAATTTTTGTTTGGGCAATACTCGTCTTTAGGCCGATGAAAAGGCTTAGAAGCATTAAAAATGGAATGCGCATATGTTTTTGTTTCTTAGGCAGAGTTAACGGCCGACCATCAAAAAAAAATTAAGTTTTAGGCAACTCATTTTTTAATTTGACGAGGAAATCACGAACCCCCTGTAGTGACTTGATGAGTTCTAGTTTATCTTGGATGCTCTCAGTCCCTTGGGTAATGAAATCTCGCGCGCCTTGTAGAGTAAAACCTTTCTCTTTTACCAGATGATAGATAAGCTTGATATTTTTGATATCCTCACGGGTAAATTGTCGGTTTCCTTTCCGATTTTTTTTCGGTTTTATAATATCAAATTCACTTTCCCAAAATCGAATAAGAGAGGTGGCCACCTTGAGGTTTCCGGCGACTTCACCAATGGTGAAATATTTTTTCTCTATTTCTTTCTCTTTGTAGGGCACTTACTCTATTTTTTTGTTAAGATAATTAATTCCCCGAAGACCATTAATGAATATGGGCTTTTTTGAAAAATAAACTTTCCTTATTTTCTTCGTGCGTAAATCTGCTTTATTTTCGTTGTATATCCGCGGCCGAACGTCATAAGTTTGTAAAAAAAATAAATTTATCGGAAATCTTTAACCATCATAACTGATATTAAGTTCCCATAGTGGGGTTAGCGCATTCAAGCCCTTTAAATTGAACCAGCTATAGGTCAAAAAATCCCAAGACTGTAGGCAATGATGCTGTCTTTACAGACTTCAATCCCTCTGACCACGTGTGGACTATGTCTGATCAATCCCTCTGCGCCCGCATCAATGTGGAAATGGCTGAAACCATAAACACATTAAGGTCCTCACTAAGAATGTCCCTTCCAAGCTACCAAAAGCAATCAGTATAGAACCTATTCAGCCCACAACGCATATGCTATCTGAAGATAGATTTGAGAGCAGAAATTGGTCTACATTATCAAATCACGCACGGAGTGAAGCAAAGCTTTTGCTTCTAGAGTCAAAGAGATATGGTGAGGTCTTTCCTGAAGGATGATCATCCTAATTACCAAGTTTGATGATAGCGCGAGTCTGTGCTTTATCTTCAGTAAACATTTGATGCTTGGGAAAACTCAGAGAAGCACTCACCCACAGGGTTGAAATTCAGAAGGATTTGACCAAGGCAAGACGTATTTTATTGTGAGATTAGGGACTGAACGGAATCTGTATTCCAAATCAGTAGGATCCCATAGCCTGATTTTCTATCGAAGCCAATCTGAGTATTTCTTCATATTCGTCAGCTGATAAATCACGGCTGAAATAATGAATTGGATTTACTTTTATACCATTTTTGATGACCTCATAATGTAAATGCGGGGCCGTAGATTTGCCCGAATGTCCAGAGTAGCCAATGAGATCTCCTCGTTTGAGCCGTTGACCTTTTTTTACTAATATTTTGTCCAGATGTCCATATTTAGTTTCATAACCAAAACCGTGGTCAATATGCACTTGTTTTCCGTATCCACTCAGTGAACTTTTTGTGAATTTGACTTTGCCGTCTCCGGTGGCATGCACGGGATTGCCCACTTCCAAAGAGAAATCTACTCCTGGATGCTTTCGTCTGGTTTTTAAATAAGGATCAATTCGGTATCCAAAACCTGAAGAAAGACGTTTAAGTTCTTCATTTGATACGGGCTGAATGGCGGGAAGTGCTGCTAAAAAATCTTCTTTATTTTTGGCCAATTCAACGATTTCATCATAAGACTTGGTTTGTATATACATCTGCTTTTTTAGCGCATCAATTTTTTGAAGGTCACTTACGATAAGCGCTTCTCGTGAAAGACCTTTTTCCATTAATGCCCTGTATTTGTTTGCTCCTCCAGTACCTCCGGTCCTGATTTCATCAGCAAGAGGGTTTACGCCAAAGATCACTCGATAGATATCGTCGTCTCGCTCTTGCATGCTTTGCAGCACCTGAGAAATACTTTCCATATCCTTGCCCATGAGGTTGTAGTACATGAGCAATTCTTGATTTTCTTTTCTTAACTGCAATTCCTCGGGAGACTCAAAATACACCATGTATCCAAAGACCAAACCGGTCGCGATGACCGTTGCTACGGTCAAAAAAGCAAGTGAGTTGATGAATATATCCCATTTAGAAGTACGAATTCTTTCGTATCTACAGGATTCAGTGTCGTAATAATACTTTATTCTTGCCATTGATTTTTATAGAAGTAATTTTGCAGTGCAAGGCTTTAAAGATTAAAATTATCTCTTTAGACTGTTACAAACTTATAGTTTTAAAGAAAAAATAGCAAATTAAGATTAAAATTAAGAATTTTACCCAATATGGAGTCCAAGTTAATACGAAAGAAATTTTTTGAATATTTCAAAGCAAAATCACATCAATGGGTACCTTCTGCACCTATTGTGGTAAAAAATGATCCTACCCTCATGTTTACCAATGCAGGTATGAATCAGTTCAAAGATTATTTTTTGGGAAACAAGAAAGCCGACCAAAAACGCGTGGTAGATACCCAAAAATGCTTGCGTGTGTCTGGGAAACACAACGATCTTGAAGAAGTCGGTTTTGATACCTATCATCATACGATGTTTGAGATGTTGGGTAATTGGTCTTTCGGAGATTACTTTAAAAAGGAAGCCATCGCATGGTCCTGGGATTTATTGACCAAAGAGTTTGGACTGTCGGAGGAGCGTCTGTACGTAACCGTCTTTGAGGGGGATGAAAAGGAGCAACTCGAGACGGACATAGAGGCAAGAGATTTTTGGCGGACTCATGTGCCTGAAGATCGGATCATCAATGGAAACAAGAAAGATAATTTTTGGGAGATGGGGGATGTAGGACCTTGCGGCCCCTGTTCAGAAATACATATAGACTTGCGTGATGAAAAGGAATTGAAATTAATCCCAGGGGCTAGCTTGGTAAATAAAGACCACCCTCAAGTAGTGGAGATTTGGAATATTGTTTTTGTTGAATTTAATCGTTTGACCTCTGGAGCTTTGCAAAACCTTCCAGAAAAGCATGTAGATACGGGTATGGGTTTTGAACGTTTGGCCATGGCCTTACAGGGAAAGCAATCCAATTATGATACAGATGTATTCCAACCCCTGATTCAAGCAGTAGCCCAACGGGCTCAAGTCCAATATGGAGCTGATGACGCTACTGATGTGGCTATCCGTGTGATTGCGGATCATATTCGTGCCATCGCGTTTACCATTGCAGATGGCCAACTACCCAGCAACACCAAGGCAGGTTATGTAATCAGGAGAATCTTGAGAAGGGCCGTGAGATATGGCTATACATTTTTAAAATTTAATGAGCCCTTTTTATTTGAATTGCTACCGATATTATCCCATCAATTCTCCGAAACCTTCCCCGAACTAGAAGCGCAAGAGGAATTCCTAGCAAAGGTGATCAAAGAAGAAGAAATAGCGTTTTTGCGTACCCTTGAGAAAGGTCTTGCTAGATTTAGTATTTTAAAAAAGAAGGTCAAAGAACAGATCGCCGGGGCAGATGCTTTTGAGTTGTATGATACCTATGGGTTTCCTATTGATTTGACGGCATTGATTGCTAAAGAAAATGGCCTTTCCGTGGATAGGTCAGGATTTGAAAAGGAAATGGGCAAGCAAAAGAACAGATCCAAAAATGCAGCCGTTCAGGATATGGGAGATTGGAATTTGGTACATGAGACATCCGTTGCTTCTGAATTTGTAGGATATGATCTACTGACGACTGATACCCAAATCATTCGTTGGCGAGAAATAAGGCAAAAGGAAGCTGTTTCCTACCAATTGGTGTTAAGTGCGACTCCGTTTTATGCCGAGAGTGGGGGTCAAATCGGTGATTCAGGTCAATTGATAGGGATTGAGGAAACGATTGACATCGTAGATACCAAAAAGGAGAATGATTTGTTTATTCACAAGGCCAAAAGGCTCCCAAAAAACTTGAAGGGGATCTTCAAGGCGGTGGTGAATCAAGATAAAAGAGGTTTGATTGAAAACAATCATACAGCGACCCACTTACTCCATGCGGCCCTTAGAGAGGTCTTGGGAGATCATGTGCAACAAAGGGGATCTTTAGTCAATGATCAATCTTTGCGTTTTGATTTTTCGCATTTTGCCAAATTGAGTGCCGAAGAATTGTTGGCCGTTGAGCAGCAGGTCAATCAAAAAATCCGAAACAATATTCCTTTGGTGGAGCGCAGATCGGTTCCGATTGAAAAGGCTAAGGAGGAAGGAGCTATGGCCCTATTTGGAGAGAAATATGGAGACCATGTACGTATGATTCTTTTTGATGCCCCTTATTCAGTAGAGTTGTGCGGAGGCACCCATGTGAAGGCCACCGGACACATAGGTGTGTTTAAAATCACATCTGAAAGTTCCATATCGACGGGTGTAAGAAGGATTGAGGCCATTACGGCCGATAAGGCGGAATCCTTTTTGTGGCAAAAAATAGGATTGCTAGACCAAATCGAGCAAACCCTAAAGCACCCTGCGGATACTTTAAAGGCTTTACAAGTGTTATTCAATGAGAAAAATGACTTAATCAAGCAAATTGAGGCTTTTAATAAAGCCAAAACAAAAGAGTTAAAAAAGACGATGATGGAGGCTGTTGAAGTCTATAAAGGCGTAAACATCATTAGTTTTGAAGGGGCATTTCCTGATGCTGCTTCCGTCAAAGAAATTGCTTTTGATCTCAAAAGAGAAATGGGACCTCTGATTTTATTGATTGGAGCCAAGGTGGGAGGAAAGCCTCTTTTGACCGTAATGATTGAAGAAGAATTGGTTCAGCAGAAAGATCTGAATGCCTCGGTATTGATCAGGAAAATGGCAAAATCTATCCAAGGAGGCGGGGGTGGACAAGACTTTTATGCAACGGCTGGAGGTAAAAATACAGAAGGTCTGACCGCAGCTTTGGAGATAGGAAATCAAATATTGAAAGAAAAAATTTAAGAACATTGGCTACTTTAGAAACAGTAATAGGATTGGAAGTACATGTCCAATTGAATACGAAAAGTAAAATATTTTCCTACGATCACAATGATTTTGGAAATCATCCCAATTCAGACGTTGGGGCCATTACCCTAGCACACCCCGGTACCCTGCCGATGATTTCCAAAGAGGTCATTGACATGGGTATGAAATTGGGAATTGCTTTGGAGGGAACCATTAATAGAAATTTAATTTTTGATCGCAAAAACTATTTTTATCCAGACCTTCCCAAAGGGTATCAAATTACCCAAGATGCCACACCCATATGTAAAGGAGGTATTGTAAAAATCAGAAGTGATGATTTCCCACATTTTGATATTGAGCTGACCAAAATTCATTTGGAAGAAGATGCAGGGAAATCCATACATGTTCAGAATGCAGATTTTACCAATGTAGATCTCAACAGGTCAGGGGTTCCTTTGGTAGAGATTGTGACGGAGCCTGTCATTACCTCTTCCGAGCAGGCGGGCTTGTGTTTGATTGAACTCAGAAAATTGGTAAGATATTTGGGCATCAGCGATGGAAATATGGAGCAAGGATCCTTGCGCTGCGATGCCAATATTTCTGTGAGACTACCTGGAGCTCCTTTAGGGAGTAAAGTAGAAGTTAAGAATATGAATTCAATCAAGAATGTCCGCAAGGCCATTGACCATGAGATTGAACGTCAAACAAAAATGACCGCTGCCGGCCAAACCATTATTTCTGAGACACGAACGTATAACCCTGAGAACAACACTACTTCAGGTATGCGGACCAAGGAAATAATGAATGATTATAGATACTTCCCGGAACCCGATATCAGTCCGATCGTGATCAGCGATGAATGGTACGAAGGAGTTAAAAACTCACTTCCAGCCTTACCTGCACAAGTTAAAAAAACGTTGATTGAAGATCATGGTCTCTCCAATTACGATGCCAACTTATTGAGCGACGACCGTTCGATCGCAGCATATTTTTTCAAAACGGCAAGTTTTTGTAAGCATGATAAGGCCATATCTAATTGGATCATGGGCCCGGTCAAGTCTTATTTGAATGAAAATGAAATCGGGATAGATGCCTTGAGTTTAACTCCCCAAAAATTAGCAGATTTGATCCATGCCGTACAGCAAAAAGAGATCAGTCATTCAGATGCTACGCAACAAGCTTTTAAGTATGTTTTGCATCATCCACAGGTTGAAGTGGCAGCAGCTATTGCAACGTTAGGTTTGGCACAAGTAGATGATTTTGATGAGATGCAACAGCTAATAGATGATGTTTTGGAGGATCATCAGGCCAAGGTTAAAGAATACCATAATGGAAAAAAAGGCGTTATAGGGATGTTCATGGGGTTGATTATGAAAAAAGCGGTAGGCAGAATAGACCCCCAGAAAGTTAATGAAATGATTAAAGGAACCTTAGATAAGATAAAATGATCAAGTATTTCTTAATAATTATCACGCTGGTATTGGCTTCAGGCTGCAGTCCTGAATCATCATTGTTAAAAGTAAGTCTTATCTTGGATGACGACATCACCGGAGAGTGGGTTTGGTTACAGCAAGTACAAGAACTTGGCTTGGTAGCCATAGATTCTGCTGAACTTTCATCAGGAACAGCTGTTTTTTTCATTGAACCCGGACCTTCTGAATTTTATCGTTTGGATGTGTTTGGAAGAAAAAACATCAATCTGATCGTAGGACCTCAAGATAAAAAAGAAGTCTTCATCAGAACCTCGATCAAACCCACTGCGCGTATTGAAGTGGAAGGATCTATTCAGACTTTGTTGATGATTGCTATAGACAGTACGGTGCGAAAGAAGCAAAGTGATATGCAGATGCTCAATCAAGAAGCCATGCAAGCGAGATCACAAGGGGATATAAATACTTTTAATGCGGTAGTCAACCAATTTAATTATCTAAACAAGCGCCATGATGATCATCTCAAGGATCAAATACGAGATGCCAGTCCTCAATTGGCAGGTATTTACGGATTGAATTATATTGATATTGAGACCAACTTTAGTTTTGTCGACAGCTTGGCCACCGTTTATAAGAAGGCACTGCCTGATCACATCTTTACCTCAGATCTTTTGTCTAAGGTCAATACCTTGAGAAGCCTTGCCATCGGAGGACCGGCACCTGAAATCAGTTTGCCTGACACCTCGGGATCTATGTTTAATCTGAGTTCATTGCAAGGCAATTATGTATTGATTGATTTTTGGGCCGCATGGTGTAGACCTTGTCGTCAAGAAAATCCAAATGTGGTGAGGCTTTACAATAAATATCGTAATGAAAATTTTGAGATTTTAGGGGTTTCATTGGACCGAACAGATCGTGCTTGGAGGAAAGCGATAGCCGACGATGGCTTGGAATGGATTCATGTTTCAGATTTAAGTTATTTCAATACCAAAGCCGCAAAAGATTATCAAGTAAGTTCCATACCTCAAACTTTCTTAATTGATCCGGAAGGAAACATTGTGGCCAAAGGATTAAGAGGCCCTACCTTGGAAGCCAAGCTTAAAGAACTTTTTGATTAAGCATTAAACCAGGCTTTGAGTACCTGCCAAAGTTTAATTTTAGCTTCCTTATGACTGTCCAAAAAAGAAATATTGTGGGTGTGTAAAATTTGGTGAGATTCCTTTTCTTGAAGGGTATTTAGCTTTGTTTCTTCATCCTGATGACCAAAAATCAGAGTTTTTTCAAAAAGAATCGCGCCCTTCCATAATTCAATCACTGAAGTGGTTTCGATATCTTGATGAATGGCTTTGAGTAGTTTGGTCAGTGTTTCCTTTGAGGTTTCCGTGAGTGGTTCCGTAATGACCTGTAGACCGGGTGATAGGGACGCCTTTTCAATCTCAAGTGGGAGCCCTTGAGATTGAGGGGGTTCGGGAGGTATTGTTTGATCTGTAGTTGTGGTTTTATCTATTTCATCAACTTTATACAATTCTTCTGTGAGGATGAGGTGAAGGTTTTCTGTTGCTATTTTCATCATTTTTTGCCGTCAATCATTCAAGTATTTCAGAAAGTCTATTTTAATTTTCAATATAAGGCTGTTGATGATAAAATCCTAAAAGGTAACAGCTAGTTACCATCATTAATTGATGATTTTTGTCTTAAATAGATTTTATAAATGAATCTGAAAGGGCTATTAAAGCTCATGAGAATAGATTTTATTCAAAATCACGCTAAAAGCTATAAATCAATATTTCAACTGCAGGAACAGAGACTCCCATACAATTTTACTCATCGACAAATTTAGACCACTCCATGCTCTATTTTTGTTTTTCAATAAAGAGCTGCTCATCTATCGATGGGAATAAGGCCAAAGCATTTTGGTAATAAAGTTTTTGAAGTACCGTATCGGGTAGTCCTAGACCATACATTTTCCAGTGGGCATGACGCTTTCGATAATAATCAAAGTATTCATCTTCTGTTTCCAACACCCGAAAATAGGTATGATATTCATTCACCTTGTAACTATCTTTTCCAAACAATATGCGATCTTGATACTGTACAAAAAATTGTCGAGCTCTTTTGGGTTGTCGTCCCAATTCAGCAAGTACTGCCCCGATTTCTGTCATCACATTAGGATATAGATCCAAATGCTCACCCAATCGATCCAGATCGTTTCCCATCCAACCCAAATGGGCATTGATGAAGGTAGTATTTGAATGTTTTTTGAAAACAGCATGCTGTTCGGCCAATATAGATTCAAAAGAGGGCACTTTCTCTGGGTCACGGTAACGTCCTGGTTTTTGGCGTAATTCCAGCCAACGTTCGTTGAATTCGTCTTTAGGGTCCCAAAAGGAGGACGGTTCGGCGGAATGAATGAGCACAGGAATTTTATGTTTCCCACAAGCTGCCCATATGGGATCTAGGCGCGGATCGTCAATGGCGATACGATTTTCATCACGGTCTTTGTCTGTTAATCCCAGCGACTTGTATACTTTCAGACCTATGACGCCTTGAGCAACTGCATCAGCTATTAATTTTTCATTTTGTTCAGCAAAATCAGCATCATCGATCAATTCAAAATCAACATTTAAAAATAAGCCGAAGCGGGTAGGCGCGTTGTCATGGATGTTTGCTAAGGATTTCTTCAAATACAAGCCTCGAAAGCCACTCAAGTTCACCATGAAAGCCATATTCAGCGCATCCATTTCATGGACTAGTTTAGATAAATCCTTGACAGGCATGTCAAATTGGTGATTATGAACATCAACAAATGGATATTTCGAATGCGTAATGGTATTTTCAGGTACTTTTAAAGTAGAGATGGGTGTATATTCCTCGATGTCCATCACGTTGGTCTGCTGACGAATGGCATCATAAGAATAATAGATGCCAATGACGGCTATAGCAAAAGCAAGACTTACCGTCAAAAAGATTTTAATAAAGCGAATCAACCAGCGAATCAATTGATTGGAATATTGATTTCAGTGGTATCCCAGCGCATACGCAAAAGGATATTTTTAGGGGATGTTTCAAAGTCTATGGTAAACTGTTCAACGATTTCATTTAGGCTACTTTTTTCAAGATTAATCCGGGCAATGATTCCTGCTGGATCAGGTTCTTGTGCACTCGATCCGAAAGGATCAGTATGAACAATTAATTCCCAATAACTTTCTTGTGGGTAGGCATACAACCGATAACTGCCAGCATCTAAATTGACACCTGCAAATGTGATCGCTTGATTGACTTCTATTTTTGTTGCTAAATTAGCTCCTAGGCGCCAATATTTTCCATAAGGCAAAAGGGCTCCTTGGGATTCATCTCCGAATATAAGGCGCCCTTTTTTGTAAGGCCGGTAATAGGTGACCTCCATCTTTAAATCATCTTTATCAAATACTGCGGTCCCTTGAGGGCTTTTTGGATTGATGATCAAGGCATAATAGAAATAGCCAAGAACCGCTAAGATCAATATTACGACAGCAATGCTGATTTTTTTAAACAAGTTCATAGATAGGGGAGTTAATTGCCAAAGCTACAAAATCATATCTTCTAGAGAGATCAAATCGAATAAAAGATTAATATGACCTATCGTTTAGGTTTCATCTTAGGGCGTCTGTGAATATTTCGGCAGGTTGTTTCCGTTAGTATGCTATTTATAAACTTGACGGCTGATTTTATTTATAATCTCATTTTTTCTTAATAAGGCATTTTTCAATAACTCTAATGACATTTGTTTCAACTAGGTCGGCTTCCAAGAGGAATAAGGATAGATCAATCGAGTCAAGACGCTTCCCTAACAAGAGATTATAGAAGATCAAGGAAGTTGTAAATCAGATGAGGTCTCATGTTTTTTTGATAATACTTGATTGGGACATAGGCAATCTATAGATTTTAAGCTCATAATTTCTTAGAGCTCTTCTTCTTCAGGTTTTGGTGGTCTCCTATTTCTCAGCTCTTTCTTTCAATTCTTCCACGTCTTTTTTTAGGGTCTCTACCGTTTTTTTTAACTCATAAACGATACCCATAGCCCCCAAGCCAAAAATCATTCCTATTATTCCAAAAGTTTCCATATTTTATTTTTTTATCAGTTAATGAATAAAGATTTTAATTCATGGGCATCTTTAGGCTCCATCCTTTTGGCAAGCACTAGTCGCAGTTGCCTTCTTCTTAAGGCGCCTCTGTAAAGTTCTTTTTCGAAGAGTGATTCAGGCGCTACTTCAGGAATTTTCAATGGCTTCCCCTCTTTATCAACAGCCACAAAAGTAAAAAAAGCAGTGTGCGTTTGAATTTTTTTAGCATTTGGAATGTCTTCAGCGATGACTTTGATGAAAACTTCCATCGAAGTAGTAAAGGCACGAACCACGAAAGCTTCGATGGTAATTACATTACCGATGTTGATGGGTTGTGAAAATGAAATATTATCAACAGAAGCGGTTACCACGACGTTATTGCTGTGCCGCTGCGCAGAGACTGCGGCCGCTATGTCCATCCAATGCATCAACCTCCCACCAAAAAGATTATTGAGATTATTGGTGTCATTGGGCAGGATCAACTCAGTCATGGTGACTCTCGATTCCTTACAGGGTTTCTTCATTTTTTTTTACCATCCATCCTTACCGAGTAAAGGTACGAAGCTAAAATGGCTGAATTCTTTTTTTGAGGCTTTGTTTTGCGATAACTTCTTTATGGCGATCATTTTTTGCTGTTTCTGATCACCCACAGGGATCACCAAAACACCACCTATTTTCAATTGTTTGATGAGGGTATCAGGAACATTAGGCGCACCTGCCGTCACTACAATACTGTCATAAGGAGCATGTTTGGGTAAGCCCAGGGAGCCATCTCCTTGAAAAAAATGAGGATTATAACCCAGTTTAGGTAAAAAATTCATGGTTTTTTGAAATAACTTTTGATTGTATTCTATGGTAAAGACTTCTGCACCTAATTCTAATAAGATAGCCGCTTGATAGCCTGAACCAGTCCCAATCTCCAAAATTTTATCGCCTTTTGAAACATTGAGTAGTTCGGTTTGAAAAGCTACGGTATAGGGTTGACTGATGGTTTGTTTTTCACCAATAGGAAAGGCCTTATCCTCATAAGCATGCTCAAGAAAAATAGAGTCAAAGAAGACATGTCGAGGCATTTTTCCAATAGCTGAGAGCACCGTTGCAGATTTTATTCCTTTTCCTTCAATCTCCTTAACCAGTTGTCTTCTCAAACCTTTAGCTTTGTAGCTATCTTCCAAATTATTCATATCATTGCAAATCAAAACTAATTATCCATAATTTTACAACATGTTTACAGGAATAGTAGAGGTTCAGGGTAAAGTTTCTGAAATTGTTAAAAAAGAACGCAATTTTAACTTTTGTATCAGCTCGACGCTTAGTTCGGGGCTTAAGGTAGATCAAAGCATCGCGCACAATGGGGTATGCTTAACCGTCACGGCTGTGGAGGGTGACAAGCATTGGGTTACCGTCATTGACGAATCCATGCAAAAAACCAATCTTGAAACACTCAATATTGGCGATTCAGTTAATTTAGAAAGGTGCATGATTGCCAATGGGAGATTTGATGGTCATGTGGTACAAGGCCATGTAGATAAGACCGCTCGCATTCTCTCCATTGAAGATGCGCAGGGGAGTTGGCTCTTTACTTTCATATTCGATGACCCTAACAATCTTATGGTTGAAAAAGGGAGTGTGACGATAAATGGAATCAGTCTTACTTGTTTTAATGTATCGGAAAACCAATTTCAGGTAGCGATCATTCCCTATACCTACGAGCATACCAATCTAGGGGTTCTCAAAGGAGGGGATAGGGTCAATATTGAATTTGATATTATAGGTAAGTATGTCGAAAAAATCTTAAGTAAGAGAATATCCTAGTTTCTTGAGTACTAGCCTATGTAATTGATAGCATAAATACCCAAAAAAGCCACCTACTAAAAAACCCACCATGACATCACCAGGGTAATGTACACCTAGGTAGGCACGTGAATAACCAACCATTAGGGCCCAAGTGAAAATAGCATAAGCCAGTATTTTCTTCTTTTCTTTCAAAAGCATAAGGTAAAAAACAGCGAGTCCCATCGTATTAGCGGCATGCGAAGAAGCAAATCCGTATTTACCACCACAACCTTTCACCACTTCCACAACGATGGTAAGACTCTGATCTAGGCAAGGTCTCAAGCGTTGAAAATAGGGTTTCATAAACGAAGAAGTAAACTGATCTGACATAGTTAAGCTGATCAGAATAAAGAGTAGGGGGATCCAGAAACGTTTACCATACTGTGCATAAAGCAAGAAGATAAGATACAGATACAAAGGAATCCAAACGAACTTACCCGATAGAAAAATCATGATGGGATCAAGAAAGGGTCTTCCTGTGCCATTGATCAGGTCTAACAATATAAGATCTATGGATTTGATGAATTCAATCATTATTTATCCAATCAATATCTTTGACTAGATAGGCCAATGTTTTTGCCTCAGGACTTTCTTTTTCTGGTTGATGGTTATATTCCCAGCTGGCAAAAGGAGGGAGGCTCATCAGGATTGATTCCGTCCGCCCATCTGTATCTAATCCGAATTTCGTGCCTTTATCTAAAACAAGGTTAAATTCCACGTATCTGCCTCTTCTCAGGTACTGCCAATCTTGCTGTGCTTTAGTAAAGGGGCGATCTCTATTTCGTGATATTAATTCGGTATAAATGGGTAGAAATCCATTACCCAAACTCAGGACAAATTGCCAAAGTTGTTCTTTTTCGTTGGCCTCTTGGGAGGATAGACGGTCAAAAAAAATTCCGCCAATCCCGCGGGTTTCATTTCTGTGCTTTATGAAAAAGTAGTCATCGGCCCATTTTTTAAATTGAGCATAATAGCCGGAATCATGTTGATCACAAATTTCTTTTAGTTGTTTGTGAAAAAAAATAGCATCTGATTCAATCACATAATGTGGCGTAAGATCAATGCCTCCTCCAAACCAATAAGTACCATCAGACATCTCAAAATATCTTACATTCATATGTATGATAGGTACCCATGGATTCACAGGATGAATGACGATAGACACACCGGTAGCATAAAAATCTGATGTCGGAAGATCTAGAGATTTTAAAATAGCCTCTGGTGTCGGTCCACTTACTTCGGAAAAGTTCACACCTCCCTTTTGGATGACTTTACCTTCAGAAAGGATGCGACTGCGACCACCACCACCACCGGGTCGCTCCCACAAATCTTCAGAAAATTTGGATGAAGTATTGATTTTCTCTAGTCCTAAGCAAATCTGATCTTGAAGTTTTTTGAATTGTGTATTGATCTCTGTTTTCATATTAAAAAGGTAGTCCAATACCTATATTTATGTTCGACTTATTTCTGAAAACTCCGTTTTGAGATAAGAGTTGGTTTAAAATATATCTTTTTCCTATAGGTTGTGCAGGGTCCATAATTT
>CAJQKV010000044.1 GCA_905479015.1 uncultured Cyclobacteriaceae bacterium | reverse complement strand
GATTTTGAAATCCTTGGTGATGGCGTGTATTCCATAAATGCTAGCGGAGATGCAATGATGTATGATGGGGAGAGTGAAGAGACGATCTCGGATCCCATACCGTTTACAATTACATACACGGGTATTTTATATCAAGAAAATTATGAAGATGAAGATCAAGGAGAAAATGAGGGTGATTATTTTGAAGAGTGTTTTACAGAGGAGCTATCTGAGACAGAAGGTTGGTGGGTTGATTCTGTATTAGTCATTTATCCAGATGCTGAAATTGATCATGTTTTGTTAAATGTTTGTCAGACGGAAGATTATAGAGATGAATATTTAATGGTTTTTATAAAAGATGGAAGTTATCAAGAGGAAGAAGGTATAGAAATTGACTATTTCTGTGAAATTGTATTTGAAAACACAACGCAAGAGCTTATTTATAACGGTTGTGCAAATTGCGATTTTTCCGATATTGATGTAGATGAATCAGGATACTGGACGGTACATCTTGATTCTGCTTACCAAGGTATAACTATTAACCACATCGAAATAGTTGATTGTAGTGAGTTGTACCCCGAAGATCCAAGGATGCTAAATGTTTACTTAGACAATGGTTGTGTCATTACATTTAATGATGAGACTGAAACGGTTTGGTCAGAGTATTGCGAGACTTGTACAACAACTGAAGTTGAGATAACGGAGCAGGGTTATTGGACCCCTTTCATTCCTGAAGACGAGGTCATTATGAATATCATATTAGATGAATGTGTCTTCGATGATAGGTTACCTGAGAGTTATCTTTATATTGATTTCGAAAGTGGTTGTTTTATGGTATTCGATGCTACAGAAGAGGTTTTGGTTGCGGATTTCTGCTCAGAAGGTCAAGATCAAGAAGACTGTAGTTATTTGGAAGTTTCCGCTGATGTAGAGGGTTATTGGAATGATGTTATTTCGGGAGTTGGATTCGATTCTACGGGTGTAATTGATCAAATGCTTGTATTCACTTGTAGAAGTGAATTTGATGAGCCTGAGGCTAATAGTAGGGTTTTATTCCTTGTCAATGCTGACAGTTCAGCGAGGGTACTTGAATTTGATGAGTTTAGTCAAGAGATTGAATTTGACAGTGATCTAGATTCGCTGGATAACTGGAGTTTGATATCATTGAATGATACCCAGTGGCCAGCAATGATTGCTCAGGAATTCCCAAATAAAATAGTAGAATCTGTATACAAAAATTCATATGATGACGATTTTGATTCATGGACGGACATATTTGTTTTCTTTGAAGATGATTGCTTTGTAGCCTTAGATGATGCTGATGGTGAAATTTGGTGGGATCAATGTAAGGGTTGGTTTGATGATGATGATACAGTTGACTCTGATGGAGATAATGGTGGTAGAAAAGAGCTGCGCACTCAAGCCCTCTTTGGAAAAATCATTTCTGCGAGTACGGTTAAGTCAGAGCTTAAACAATTCGTTCCTGCCATTCGTGGGAATAAAACTGACTTGATTAAGAAGGGCGTCATTAGAAATAAAGTAGATATCAATATCTATGCTAAGCGCAATAATTCGAATATCAAAAAAGTGAAAAAACCGCAATTCTCATTTTTGAGATAAGTATAAATAGAAGTAGATTTTAAAAAGCCGATGATAGATTTTAAATCTATTATCGGCTTTTTTTATTTTATTAATCATTACTAAATGGCTAAAAAGACCCTCTATGACTTTTTCGAAGTTAAGATTCGCTTGATGTGTTTGATTTAATATTTGAAGTTCAGCATGATGATATATGTTACCTCAATTTTTATAATTAATAGCCTAAGATCAAGCATGAATGGGGCGCAGCTATTGTGTATACCGTCAGTAAAAAGTGAACTTATAAGGGTTAAATTATAAGAGCGTGTTTTAAATAGAGTAAACTATTTAATCCGTGCGTAGTATTTAAAATAATTGTGAAAAAAGCAGATAAGACTTTAATTAAAAGGAAAGCAAGGATAAGATACTTTGTCTTTTTTTTAGAATCCCAAAAAAGTTTAATCAGAAATCTTCTTAACGCTGCATCATAATGAGCCTTAAACCCTTGGGGTGAAGGCTTATTATTTAATTCTATCGCTAGGATTCACTGAACTCTTAATAAGCTGCTTATTTTTTCAATACTTGGATTTCAACCCTCCTGTTAAACCCTTTTTGTTCTTCATTATCATTGTCTTTTAGGGGTTTATATTCACCATAATAATAGACTTCCACCTGCTCATAATTGGCTCCAAATGTTTCTAGTTTTCTGCGTACCGTCTCCGCTCGCTTTTTCGATAGAATGAGATTGTAGTTCTCATCTCCATCATTATCGGTATGACCGACAATGATGATCTGATATTCGCTTCCATCTGAGAAATCATATCTATTTACCAATTCAATGATTTGGTCATTATAGCTATTAGTTAGAGTCGCATCGTCGCTGTCAAAATAAACATTAAGGGCTTCAATGAAACCTCTGGAGGACCCTGAGTTTGAAGTTCGGTCTGTCTTCTTACCCTTATCTTTCTTGCTCTCCTTATCGTTTTTATCATTATTGACGACTGTTGTTGTTTCTATTGAAATGGGATTAATGGTAATTTGAGTACCATCAGGCATTTCATTATCAACTTGTTCTTTTTTGATTTGTTCGATTTTTTCTATGGTATGATTTGGGTCAATATCTTGTTTGTTTTTGTAAAAATCAATTTTCTCAAGATTGGTTGAATCAATAGGACAGCCTTCATTGTAGATAGATCCTGAAATTTCAGGACATTTATCAAGTAAATTAGTGGTGCCATCACCGTCATTATCGGTACAACATCCTGGATTTTCAAAAGGGCAACCATTATTAAATTCAATGCCAGCGATATCAGGGCATCTATCTACTACATCGATAACACCATCTTTGTCACGATCAGGACACCCGTAGTGAATGGGCAATCCGGCAATTAAAGGACATTGATCATTTAGGTCAAGTACACCATCTCCATCTGTATCCGGACATCCATTGTGCTTTTTAGGACCCGGAGTGTAAATACAATAATCTTGAGCATCCGGAATTCCATCTCCATCCGTATCCGGACATCCTAGTAAACTCAATAAACCTGGATCGTACAGACAACCATCAATATTGTCAGATACTTTGTCACGATCGATGTCTGAAGGTACTTTATATCCTAAATTGAATACGATACCTGCGAATATACTGGAGTTGAATCGTGCTCTTTTTCCAAGTAGCCCTGTGATATTGTTCATACCTCCGATTACAGATATAATTCCATCTCGAGCTTTTAGTTTATTGGTCAGTCCAATTAGATTCACACGACCTGACACTCCTACATTGAATTGACCATTCCTCTGAATGGATAACGGAAGTGCCACTCCTATCTTTTCAGAACTGTATCTAGGAACAATTGAGTGTATGGATTTCACATGCACTTTATGAAGATCTGAATTTCTTTTTAAAGCTGTGGACGAAGTATAACCTAAAAATAAGTTTTTTGAGACGTGATAGTCTGCCTGCAGATTAAGTGAAGTCGGAAGATTCATATTGAACCTAGTGTCCCGACTTTTATTTGGAGTTGAAGCAGCGGCTAAATCATCAAAGCTCTTAAAAACGGTAGTTTCATCAAGATTTTGAACATCTAAATCAACAAATGTGAGCGCTCCTAAAGCTTCAGTATCGTAAAGGGTATTATTCGTCGTAAAATCATATGTGTTGATATCTTTCTCAAATCTTACTCTCCCAATATCCGTTATGCTCAGGCCAAATTTGAATAAATATTTCGTGCGATCGTATCGCTCAATATTCGTTTTCCCATCCATGTCAAAATTGAACCTGTTGTATTTTGGACGATATTCATACACTGCTCCTAAATCTAGTCCGATACCTGTATTTCGCGAGGTAAACATATTACTTTTTTCGGCTCTACCATAATTAAATTCGGTGGATGCAAAAGTAGCCTCTGAGCTCGCAGAACTATTGAATTCAAAGCTTCCCTGATCAGAATAGAGATAGGTAGCATCAATACCATTAATCAATTTAACAGCAATTCCCGCTTTTATGAAGTTGGCTTTTTCATTCTTTATGACCCGGGCATAGTTAAATCTATTCTCTAAATAGATGAACTGATTGTAGGAGTAATTTTCAAATGAAATAGGGGTATTTAAAGGCGTTGAATCATCATAATCGTTGTGAATGGCATTGGTCCATTCGTTAGAAAGACCATCCAGATTACCGAAGGATCGAATGCGGAAACTTAATCCAATGGCGTTGTTGTGATTGATTTCATAACTTACCCCAACTAAGTCAATACTAGAATTTCTGGACTGGTATCCGAGTCCAGAATGATCTCTATATCTGGAACTTTCATTTCCAAAGGTCTTGCTAAGAATGCTTGTATTGCTACCTGTATAGTTATTAGTTTTTAGGCTATTTAAAGAGCCGCTGATACTTAATTTTTGAATAGAATTTACAATAGATGCAGGTTGAAAATAGGAAGTGGAATAACCAATATAATTGTCTAATGCATTTCCCCCAGAATAATTATTTTGAGCGGATACGTATAGACATGTGAAAAGGGTTCCTATCACTAAAATGGGAAGTCTTAATTTCATAATGAGTGTAATTCTTGAGGTTATGGCTGTTGCCTGGTTGTATTGAGGGAAAGAGCTAAAGTTTTGCTCTTTTAATCTCAAAGATAAATTATTATTGTTTTTTAAAAATGTTATCCTTTATTTAAACCTAAATATTACAATTTAAATTGAATTCCTTAGAAAAGGCCTTATTTGATGATTGATTTTATTTTCATCGATTACCACAAGAATTTTATCAAGCTATGAATTTAGGAGTTGACCTGATAATGAGTACATAAATAGGGTGATTTAAAAGTTGTATTTTAAGCATTATAGGATTGTACACATCCGACTGAGATTATAAAAAAAATAGGCATTGATTCTAATTGCGGAGCTAATAAGGCATATCTTTAAAAAAACATAATTTAAATCATCATGGCTAAAGGCATCAATACGAAAAAAAATGTAAAGAAGGAACCCGCCAAAACACCAAAAGAAAAGAAGGCAGAAAAGAAACTTAAAAAGGGTAAGTAGTAGTTTCTACGTAGGTCAACTAGGTTGTCACGAGTGTCATTTTCTTATTTGAAGATGTGATGACCTATGAAATCACTTTAGTGCCTCTAGTAACCAATCTGAGGTAGGGGATTGGATATTTGACCAAAATAGAGTTAAATGATGCATCCAATTTAAAAAGATCAGCAAAGACGACTTCCAATAAGAATTACTCCTAATAGCCTTTACTTTCGGAAAGCAAAAGTGATCGTCCCACTTAAAGCTGCATTACCTGAGGTTTGAGCAGTAGACCATTGATACGAAAAGGGTGTACTAGCAAGGATACTGATAGGTCAAATATTTTTCTGCGATAGGTTATAAGACTTTGATGAATATACTCGAGATTTATTAGAAATACATTTATTAGAAATACTTAGAAAAAGAAACGGCTAAAAAGCTGTCTTGTTTGAAAATAATAAAAAGAGCTCTTGGTTAGAAATATCATCAAAAAGGCGAGCTTCCGAGGTCATATTTAAGTTGCTGGCAACTCTCCGAGAAGCTTCAAGTTTATTTTTGGTGAAAACATCTCCATTTTCAGAAACTAAGCAATCAATATATTGTCATAATCCTTATATTTTCTTGTAAAGCATCGAAGGCTTCAAATTCTGGATTCGATTTACTAAATAAGGCATGATAATCGTCATCAAATTCCATTTTTCTTTGTGATGCCAGTCCTACAACGAAAGCAATGGAGGTGATAACTACCCACCATCGGTATTTAATGACTCCAACTGCCCATTGGATGGTGAATTATATTTTTTGTCAAATAGCTTATTTTTTACTTATAAAAAGCACTTAGTATTAAAATATATACTAATCATAATTATTTGATTTTCCTTTAATCTTTATTTTGATATTATTATATTTATGAATCATTTTTGAGCTTTTTCTATTGAAAAAAAATCTGATTTTTGTTAACTTAGTTTTTATCTGATTATCTTTTTAAATGATCGACATAGAATTAAACAATAGTTGTCCTATCAGTAGTGCCATGCAAATCTTGGGAGGGAAGTGGAAAATCATTATTCTGTCAAGGCTTATGGATGGTAAACTTCGTTTTGGTGAACTTTCGTCTATGATTCCTTTGATCTCTGGAAAGGTACTGGGAGATCGATCAGTTAAAAGAAATGGAGCGAGACGGTTTGGTGCTTCGTCAGCAGTTTATTGAGATCCCCCCAAAAGTAGAGTACTCATTGACTGAAGGCGCCATTCAATTGAAAAAGATATTGCAAGATTTGCGTGATTGGTAAAACAAACACAGTTTGACTCATCAGAAAAGCTAAATATTCGCTTCAATGAACCCTGTTTGTGGCTCATGGAAAATTTATTCAAATGTTCTGTTGATCTGAAAATGTGTTAGCTGCGCATGGATTGTCCACGAGAGGTATTTAGTATCTTGCTGAATTCCATGAAAGGTTGTCTGCAAAGTTTAATTTTTTAAGAAAGAGGAATTTTAGAGTCGTTAGTAGCCATAATTTGCAGAAAGTAGCCTAGTATTATCTAGTGTAATAGGAGAGAAGTCATCATAATTTAGGGGGTCTTTATAAACTGGGCAAGGGGGCTGAATGAATTAGAGAAGGTGGGTAACAGAATGATTTTATAGGATTGAGAATGTAAGATTTCAACTCAATAGGTAGCGATCATCTCTGTTCCGTTATGCGGATGTCTGCCAGTAAGACCGTTCTGGGATCAGCTAAAATGAGTTGAGGTTTGATGAGTGCTGGGATTGTATAGGTGGCGGAGCGTGCGCTCATGTCTACTTGGAATACAACAGGATCTATTCCATCGGGAAAATGGAATTCAAACTCAACCGGTACATCAAATAAGACCTCGGAAGAAGCCTTTTGTGTCAATGTTAAATTTATTTGGCCGAGGGTTTCATCATAGGTCCAATTGGCATATATTTCAAGCATATCTGGACGTTTGAGCCATTGATTCAGAAAAGGGGTCAACTTTTTAGTGGTAAAAAACTCCATTTCATGAATAAAATCTGCCGTGGAGGCATGGCCATTGAAATATTTTTTATAATAGGATTGTATACCCATTTTGAAAGTTTCGTGTCCCATTTTTTCACGTAACATATGTAAAAACCAAGCTCCTTTTTTGTAGGTCATTCCCGTTACTACAGGACCTAATTCAGCCGTTCGGTCATCAATGACAATGAAACTGCTGTCTTTTTCATGGTAGCCTTTGATGAGCTTTTTTGCTATTTTGAGCTCTTTAATGTACGTTTCATGGCCATATTGATGCGATTGAAATAGCATAGTAAAATAAGTAGCAAATCCTTCACTAAGCCAAGCATCATCCCAAGTAGATTCGGTCACTGAATTACCAAACCATTGATGTGCGATCTCATGAATCACGACATTCCTAAGCCTTTCTGTAGCTTGACCCGTAATAAGATTTTCGGCATAGAGGATGGCTGAGGCGGTCTCCATGGCCCCGCTGGTCACACTCGATGATTGGATATTGGCGAGTTTTTCATAGGCAAAAGGCCCCACATAGAGGCTGAAAAATTCAAGTACGCTTTTGGTGGGATGGGCAAAGTCATGAAAACCAGCATCTCGATCTTTGGCATAAACCCAAGACTGGATGGGCTTGCCTTCAAAGGTATCCACTTGCTGAACTGCAAATTCTGCCACTCCCAATACGTACAGCCAACAAGATACCGGAACCGATTGCTTCCAATGGGTAAATTTACGATTTCTAGTCAGGAGTGATTCCTCCATCAAAACGCCATTTGATACCACTTTGTATTTGTTGGGCGCAATGATTTTAAACTCAACCGTTGCCTTTTCATAGGGATGGTCAATGGTAGGGAGCCAATGTCGGGTATTATTAGGCCAACTTTCGCAAAAGAATGTTCGATCTCCAAAGTGATTGTTCTTTATTTCTAGGCCGGCTTCTGGAATGCCTCTATACTCAATAATGAATGTTTTAAGGATTTCTTTGCCTACCGGTTGATGCATCTTAATGACCAAAGCATCTCCTTGATGTCGGTATTTTAGTGGGGTGCCTTCTGATGTAACAGAGGATACTTCCATGCCTTTACCTAGACGTTCTTGTGTCTTGTTGGCGAGATCCAGTCTGAACTGACCTACATCATTTGATTTGAAAAGAATTTCAATGGAGGCGGTTCCTATGATTTCATCGGTATCATCTGATAAGGTAAGGGCAAAAGCATAATGTTGAATGTCTATCTGATAATTGAAAGGATATTGATCGGCAAAAACAGCGGGTATAAATGTGAAGAGGCAGAGGAGTTGGGCGGTCAAATTTTTCAATAATAGCATCGAGGTATTTGTTATTTAAACTTATAGAAAAAGTCATTTTATTGGCGGTCATCAAAAAGGATGAAGAAGATGAGTACCATGAAACCTAATTTAGACGAATATAGGCTAAAGAGCATATTAAAAAAAACACCCCATCGAGGATTCTATAATTATCAACGTTGATGGTAAAGCACTCGTTGTTCTAGATGCACGTTTAGAGGATTATTTCTACTTTTAAAAAACATTAAGGATGAAATACCCAGCAGGTGCATAAGTCTTCAAAGATCCAAACGAGAACAAGGAATCGAAGATATAATTGGCCTAATTAGGACATGAAATCAAAGCCCTGCTATAGATAAGTTAAGAATAAAGGAATGAAGTCCTATATACCTAGAGGGTGTGGTTGGACTCAAACCTGTGGATTTATAACCGCGGGTTCTTCTGATGATCCTGGGAGTTTATTGAGGCAAAAAGGGAAGAGCATCGTACATATTTTCCGTTTAAGTATTCATTTATAGTAATTTCACGGCAGCCAGTGCCGCCCTTGATCCCTCGATGAGCGCATTAGTATGACTCATATAGCCACTGAGTTCTGAGTGACCAAACTGTATTCGGTTGTAACCTTTTTTAACGATTTCTTTGGGCGCGTCTTTGCCATCTTTACCAAAATGAAAACCTGGCTGTGGTGAGATATAGGCATGACCCCATCGGTTGAGAACAATTCCCGCGATATCTCTCCGAGCGTTAAAACCATAGTCGGCAAACATAAGGGTCATTTGCTCCACAATCTCTTTTTCATAATCACTATAGGATTTACTGAGTAGCTCGGCTCGGCCTAGAGTCCCTTGTACGGATATAGGATGTCCCGGATTATTAAAAGGAACATAAAAAGTCATTACAGCCGGTTTGTTAGGCTCAAAAGGCTGATTTTTTTCACCCGTATCCATAGGACGCCTGATAGAGAAAAAATTACCAAAGCCCTCAAACCATCGGGCAGAAGAAATGCCTAATTCATTAAGAAACCGCCAATGGCGCACAGCCACATTAACAACTAAAATAGGTGAGTGATGGAATTCCTTGTAGGCATCAGTAATTGCAGGGGGTAGGTCTTTAATGATATTCTTTCCCACCCAGCCTCCAATGGCTGACACAACCGTCTTAGCTTTTACACGTTTTACCACGCCATTTTCTTGATAGGTTACGTTCACATGCTTCGTGGTATCGATTGGACCTGCATGCCTAATGTCGATGGCGGTACTATTCAGTCGAATGCTGATAGGGTTGCTAGATCTATCTAAAGCCTTGAAATTTATGGGATTAAATAAAATATCTTCAAAGTTTTTTCCGCCAGTGATACTTTCAGGTATGAGGTGTTTTATAATATGTCTAAAACTGCCAGTGTTACCGCCGGGAAAGCTTAATGCTCCCATTTCAACTTCATTGATACTGCTGTCGTATACATAACGTGCACGAGTACAAGGCATTTCTAATGCTCTGGCTGAATAGGCAGAGTAAACATCGCAGCCAACTCCCCCCATAGATATGGCAATGATGGGATCAAAATATTTAGTTATTGCTGGGTTGTAGCCGTACACTTTTTCAAGCAAGTCTTTATAGGACATACTGTCTAACCACTGGTCAATATCATCTCCTTGATATTTATCTTCAAGGTCTTCAAAGGCACGGTTTAAGTCGGCTTTAATGTCGTCTGGCCAAGGCAAGCGGGAGAGTTTATCAGCTCTTGGATTAATGACCCAGGGCTTTTTAGCTTCCTTACCTAAAAAGTAACCGGTATCAAAACGCTCTTCATCCCAATACACGCCATAATAGTTTTCTATCGGCGCCTTAACCTTGGTCTTTTCGGGATCTTGCCTAACAAATTTATAGTCAAAAGGTAGACCTGTTACATGATAAATTTCGGCAATAAGTCCTTTATCATCTTTTTTAGGTGGACCAAAATCATTGGACCCTTGTGGGCCATAGAGTTTATAGCCATCGACTTCAAATTCATTTTGCTTAGCCTCACCTCCAAATACAGGATGATTTTCAATGATTAAACATTTTTTAGTGTCGCCGTATTTTTTATGAAATTGGTAAGCGGCACCAAGTCCTGAAAATCCACCACCAATAATGACCATATCATATTCTTCACCTGTATCCTCGACTTCTTCCAAAAGTTTTGGTGTGAGTCCATCACGGATTAAATGGGCGGCTTTTCGAACTGAGGCAACATTACCATTTGAATTCGCATAATCACCTACTCCACCAAAACCCGTCCATGGGTCATTAAAAAGGCCAACTGATTTTTTTTCTGCACCAATAACGGGTAAACTTGGACTCAATAAAGCCACCCCCAAACCAACTAAGGTACCGTTGACAAAATCTCTCCGTGAAATGTTGTTTGATAGTTGTAAGTCTTTATTCTTATGTTTCTTTTTCTTCTTACTCAAAGGGTATCGCTCCTTTAATATTTCTATTTATTGATCAGTAGTTTCTCCATCAGCAGCCATTTTTTGCTGAAAGAGTCCTGCTTCTTGTTCAATCATTCGGGTATCAAAATAGCAATGGGTTCCTACGATCTTGTCATTTTCCCATTTCCAAGAACAGTAAAAATCTAATTCATGAGATTGTCCTGTGGTTTTTGAAACGCCACTCCAATGGACCCATTGATTGGTGAAAATATTGCCATTATTGTAAAACATGGTGGTAATGTGTGGATCGTTGTGTTTGAGTTCATCAAATAACAGCGAGTGAAAATTGTAGCCTTTAATAATTTCTTCAGTGCTATAGATCACATCATTGACCATATGTATACCATCTGGGGTGAAATATTCATTAGCTAGTTCAAAGGTTCCCGTAGTATAGGCCTTGCCTAGTTTTTCAATAATTTTTGTTTTTTCATCACTTTGATTGATGGTGCCTGATAGGGGCGCAGTATCTATTTTTATGGACTCATTACATGATAGCAAGGCGCCAATGGCCAGGTAATAAATGATTTTTTTCATGGTTTTTTTTAATTTTATTCTATTAAAATTATCCAAAAGGAAGTTAATTTAAAAGCATTAAAGCTTATTTTTTGACTAAAAGGAACCTATCTTAATCCAAAATATGACCTTAAAACATACAGATCCATGAAAAGCATATTGATGATCATACTCATTTTGAGCACCTACTTACTGAGCGCTCAAAAGATTAAAAAGGCGGGAATTTATCTTGGTGCTGATGAAAATAACGGCAAGTCTTATGTTTTTGGTCAACAAGAGGCCGTAGATGCAGTATGGGATATCGCCAGGAATTATACTTTGAAAGATGTAGATGGGATGATAGAAAATTACAGTCCCGCATTTGGAGCTCAAGTGATTGAAGGAAACAGAAAATGGCTGAATGCTATGGAACAGATTTCCATGGCACCTTACAGCATGATTCCTGTTAAAATAGAGGATACAGATGAAACTTTGGTTTTGACCTGGTCGGTAGAGGAGCGTAAATGGAAAAATGGGTCTAGGCAGACCCTAGATTTGATGGAAATATTTACGGTAAATCAAAAGAATAAAATCATAGGATTTAGTCAATGGGCACGTACAGATCGCAAGAGTCAGTTTGGCTTGAGTTCGGGCGGAAAATTTTATGGAAAAAAACCTACTGAAGTCACTGGAAGATCGTTGGTCTTTTCAAATCGGGGAGAAATAGAGGTGCTTGAAAAGCTATTTAAAGATTATAATAATATGGATGGAGCCGGATGTAGTCAAGCATTTGCAGACCAAGCCACTATGAATGGATATGATGGAATGAAATCAACACTTTCCAAGGAGGATTGGTCTACGATGTTTGATTCTTATCAATCAGTGGAATGGAAGCCTTATTCAATAGCTCCATTGAAGATTTCAGATACAGATCCTATTTCTGTAGCAACGGTCTTATCGAGAGAAAAACGGATCTATAAAGATGGGTCTGTTTGGGAAAAAGAGCTTGTTGAATTTTTTTATTTTGATTTAGAGGGTAAAATATTCAACGTGGTCCAATATACACGAGAGCTGAACCCGTAAGTTTTAATTATGTTTTTGATCGCCTCGGGATTTAAATTTTAATCTTAGGCAGAAAACCAATTGTTATTGGTATTTAAAAACTATCTCTCAATAATTCAAACTGACTTTTGTAGTTTGCTCTTGTTTCCTCATCATTAAATATGAGGTACTGCTGGGTATATACTGTTGTTGCGGGTAATGTATTGGTGAAGGACGGCAACGCTTGGGAACACTCATACTGATCTTCACATCCATTGGCACAAAGTGAGCCTACCGTGATAGGAGCAAAATTTAAGATCAAGCGGTAAGAGGTGACATCCATTCCTGTAAAAACATCTTCTTTGATAGAATAAATATCTTTAAAATTGGGCTTAAAATTTGAACCAAAAATATTTAACCAAATCCGTGCATCTACCGATTGATAACTGCAGTTATTGAAATTTTGAATGATTTGAAAATCACCAACTGCATTTACAGAAAAGCTATAATTAACATCACTCAAGAGTTCTCCTTGGAGGGCTGAATGATTTTGAAGTTCATTAAACTCTTCCGAAAAAATAGCCTCAGTAATAATAGGATTGCTATTGAGAAAAGTAATGGCGTTGTCGTAATTTTCTTCTTCTTTCGAACAACCCGATAAAAATAAACTTGCGAGAAAAAGGCTTGCAATTAATGAATGACGCATAGTGCAAAAGTATTATTAAATTAAATACTTAAGGTGAAATAGATTAAATTATTTTGGTTGAATTTGAGATAATACAAATTCGTATAAAAGTCTTTTCCATCAAATCTTCAGCTTTAATATTTACTTAAAGTTTTTGTTTACATATCATGGATGATTTTTTTGTAATGCATTATTTGATATCGTGAGGTTAAAGTGATTTAATTAATAATATATAGCCGGTTTTTGTTAAAAAGAGTTAATGTTCTGAGTGAATTTTCATATTTCACTACTTCTATATTAATATTGATGTAGTTAGTTTTTCATAATGGGTGGTTTCGGCTGTCTATACAGGCAGCCGTTTTTTATGTAAGAATTTTGAGGCTATTTATTTTATAATAGATCCGACAGAGCCTACTTCTCAGTATCTTATTTACAATAAGTTCTATTTTTTCAATTATTTTAATTCGAGAATAAGTATGATCTCGGATCATAAAAGGAATAGGGTCATTTGATGCGGCGCCATTTGATAAGGATTTATTTTGAAAGCCTATAGGATGTGGGTAAATTTGAATTTGACCAACTTCTAGCGAACCGCATGAAAAATTTAAGATTTGTTATGTTCCCATTAATTGTCTCTTTAGGTTTTATGACCGCATGTGAAGATTCATCGAATACGATAAAAAATATGGCCACGGAGTTAAAAGAGCATGGAATTTTTCAAAAAAATGGCTTCAGAGATAAAGAAATAGAGGTCTCCTTATCAGACCAAGCGGCTCTAGATCTGCTTATGAAAATAAATAAACTTTCTCATGATATTATTGTTCTTAAACTTAAAAGCTATGGGTTAGAGGATATTTATCGAAACAAAATTAGAGATCTAGAAAAGTCGTTAAGAAAAGGAGGGTTATCCCAAATGCGAATGAAAGAGACGAAAGAAAATATCAAAAAATCCAAATCTAAATTAACAGAAGAGACCAAGCGTTTACGTTCTTTGGGAAGATCGATTTATAATAATTCAATTAAGCTCAAAAAAATGAAACGAGATTTTAACCAAATGGATTATGCCGTAAAGTTTTGAATTTATGGTTATAGGTTTGAATTATTCTAATAGGGAAACACTGTAAAAGCCCATGATTTCTATAAATCCAATTATGAAAACAGACCATTAGGTTCCTGAAAATTCAATCAAAGTTTGGACCGAATAACCACTTGCTTTGATAAGATCACTTCCGCTGAGTTCAGGGAGGTTTATTACGGCTTGGATAAGGATGTTTTTTTTTAAAACTCCAAAATTTTCATGAACCAATTGAGCACAAGCCAATGCGGTTCCCCCTGTGGCGATGAGATCATCCATGATCACAATTTTGTCGAAAGTTTTTATATCTGTGTTTTTTTGAATTTCTAACGAGCTACTTCCATATTCTAAATCGTGTGAACGTTTGTAAGTATCATTGGGTAATTTACCGGGTTTTCTGACCATAATGAAAGGCAGTCTGAGACGGTCGGAGAGTGGGGCACCAAATACAAAACCTCGACTTTCTATGCCAATAATTTTATCGCCCCCAAAGGCTTCAATTCCTGAGGCCAACATCATTATGGTATGGTTAAAAGCTTGAGGATTTTCAGTAAGGCTGGTGATATCCCTATAGGCAATACCAGGAATAGGAAAGTCATTGACCGTCCGTATAGCAGCTTTAAGTTGATCTATGTCCACAGTTCTAAAAATTCTATAAACAAAATTAATTCAAATAGGGAGTTTAATAGGGAAATCAACGAATTTAAGATTAAATATAATTCTATGAGATCAATGGACCTGTTGTTGATGCAGGTTGATCTTAAGTCTAGGGTAGCCATTGTATCAGTATTACCGATAGGTATTTTATCATTTTTTTTCTTTACAATTACTTAACACGGAATCTGTTTCTGTTAAAGAGGATTGGTTTACTATTGCAAAATCATTCTTCATATGATAATTTTTTCTTTGAACATTAAGATCACTCCATTTCTGGGTGATCTTTTTTTTAATTTTTTGGGCGCTGTATTCAATATAGATAGTCGAAATAGCTAACATTACGTTTTACACCAAAACTAAAACTATGAAAAAGTTATACCTATTATCTATCATCGTACTTGCTGTTGCTTGTACTCCGCCCGCTCCTACAGTGGTCGAGTCAGTCGAAAGATCTATTGGATTTCATTCAAATAATGAGCTCAAGGAGTTTAAATGGCATCTAGGCACTGAAGATGCTATTGATTTGGTCAAAGCACTTGATAAGGCTTGGGTTGCTCGTGATTATGCTGCTATGAAAAATTATTTTGCCGATACTTTGCGAATTACTACTTACAATGGCAAGGTCTTTACATCATTTGAGGACTTTGAAATAAATGTAGCTGAAGATACCACGGGAGGATGGATTTTTGATCGTGCTTTTTCAGTTGATTTAGATCCAGCTTTGGGAGGAGAGCATGTTCAAGCTTTTTTTAATTCCTTCGACATCAACCCAGAGGGAGATACGATTAAATATAAAATTTATGAAAGCTATTATGTGGTAAATAAAAAAATTGTTTGGCTCGATCAATTCCGTCAGGAAACCAAATAACTATTAGAACCAATTTTTAAAAGCCCAGATCACATGACTGGGCTTTTTTTATTTCTTAGTAAGTGGGGCGCTTAGAAAAAAATAATAATGAGTAGATGAGGACGGTACTCCTTTCTGATAAATGTTCATTAGAATTAAATGTACATGATCTTCACACCGAATTTTGTTCTTAACAATCTATTTATGTGGAAAAAAATAATTAATTTTCATCTGCCGATAGTATAAAAAAAAATAACATCTCCTATTTCGCTTATGAATGAATTAAAAGAAAAATCCAGCGCAGGACTGACTACCGCCTTTTTGACTTTCTTCGTGCTATTTTTTAACTTTGAGAGTCGAGGACAGATGCCTCAGCTATTCACAGAGGAGGTATTGAGTCTCACCTTAAGTGGAGATCTCAAAACTGTTTTTAAAGACCGTGGTGATGATTCTCAATACCACCCTGCGGAATTATCCTATTTTTCAGATCAAAAAAAGGTGAGTATACCTCTCAAAATAAAAACAAGAGGGAATTTCCGAAAATCAGCATCTAATTGTAAATATCCACCCTTAATGTTGAACTTTCCTAAATCAGAAGTTATAGTCAATACGCTTTTTGCTGGTCAAAATAAGATGAAATTGGTAACGCCATGTCAAGGGGACGAGTATACTATACATGAGTATTTAGTCTACAAGTTGTATAACCTTTTTTCACCTCAAAGCTTTCAGGCACAATTATTAAAAATTTCATTTCAAGATACTTTAAAGCGAAAAAAAGCGAGCACTTATTATAGCCTGTTATTAGAGAATGAAGATCAGATGGCGCAAAGAAATCAGGCTTTATTATTTGAGAAAATAGGCTACAAGCCTACCCAACTTGATAAAGTTAAATTTTTAGAGATGGCCGTTTTTGAATACCTTATCGCGAATACGGATTGGTCAGTTCAGTATCAACAAAACATTAAATTGATAAAAAATGAGCAGAATAAATTACCCATTGCGGTACCTTATGATTTCGATCATGCGGGTATCGTCAGATCCCCTTATGCCAAGCCTGCTCCAGCACTTCAACTGAGTAATATTTTTACCCGGAGATATAGAGGTTATTGCATCAGTGAGATGTCAGTGTATCAGCCTGTCTTTGATAAATTTAATAGATTAAGGCCGGCTATTTACGCACTTTATGAAGGTAATAAGGTAATACAGTCAAGCTATAAAATTAAGACCCTTAAATTTTTAGACAATTTTTATGATACGATCAATGATCCAGAAAAAGCATTACTTGCCTTCGGTTATCCTTGCGATCCCTCAGGGACAGGTAATGTAGTCATAAAAGGGTTGCAGAAAATAAATTAAAGCGTGGGACGCCCGTTAGGCGGCTGATATTTTCACGTTATTAACCACCTTTTTTTTCTATTTCTTGATTAAGAAAAACTTTGTGTGAATACTATTTTCATCCGAAAAAAGGCTATTGTAAGGTCTTTTATTCAGTATCCTGATAAGGTGAGTTTTATTCTTTTACCTCAGATGTTACCAGTGGAATTAAAGTCATTAGAAAGCTCGGATCGCGCGGACTTCATTGACACTCACTTTATAACTGCTCTTCGTCAATCCGTTACCAAAGCTTACAGATTTAGCTTTATCAGCACTGTCTTGGGTAGAGCTCCAATAGGTAGTATTTCCGAATCGAGAACCATTATAAACCGTTAAACTATCATCGATCCATTCTCTCTCTTGGTACAACAATTCTAATTCATCAATTGAGGGTAAATACCACTCGTAAATCGAAGTATCTCCGGCAACGACTGTATTGGCTGAATAAGCAGCAATAACTGTCGAAATACCTGAGGGTTGGCAATCAGCAGCTAGAATTGCTGCAGTATTTGTATAACCAGTTCCAAGTATACTGCCATTTGCATCTGATATTTCTCCATCGGCACATCCCCATTCCCCAGATTCACTATCATTGAGCGTGACGATGTATCCATGCTCCAACGTTTCATCTATATAAAAAATAATACCGCCAAGGGCATAGTTACCTAATATGACATGACAGCCATTGGTGTCAACATTCTCGTCAGCGGGCGTGTTAGGGCACGTGTCAATGGCATCATTAACGCCATCTTCATCCGTATCTTTTTGGATATCTGCACAACCATTCGCATCTACTGTAAGTCCTTCAGGTGTATCATCGCAAATGTCAAATTCATCAGTAACCTTATCATTATCAGTGTCCGAGAGAGTGAAAGTTACCGTAATATTTTTTGGACCATCTAGGACTAAGGTGAGGGTGCCACCTAAGGAGTCGGTCAAAGAGATAAGGGAGTCTTGCAACCAATCATCAAAATTAAAATATTCATTAGGTATTGCGGTCAAAGTAATTGTGTCACCCACATTATAGGTTCCCGATAACGGAGAAACAGTACCGCCGTTTAGAGGAACAATATCTATATCCAGTATATAGTTGTTTGGTCCTTCGTCCTGCTGACAAGATAAAATGGCAGTAAGTAAGCCGATCAACGTGAGACAAATAAAACGAGAAATTTTTGACCAGTAATTCATTTTTATGTGATTGTGTTTGTAAAATTAGGTAATTCAGTTAATATTTAAGTTTTAATCACGTTCTTTTTAGCTTTGAAGGACTATTTTCTAGTATTTCTGTTTAGATGATGAAACCT
>CAJQKV010000043.1 GCA_905479015.1 uncultured Cyclobacteriaceae bacterium | reverse complement strand
GGTCCAGCCGCAGAAGCTATAGGAGAAAGTTTCTCTGAAGATGACGATCTCCCATTTTAAGAAAAGGGATTAGGTGCTTCCAGCGCCTAAGTTTTTTTTGAGTTATTTGACCAAAAATGGTAAAACTAAAAATCATTGGGTCGGTCTAAATTGATATGAGAAAATGCGATTTTAAGGCATTTTTCATCTCTCAAAAGTTACTTTCAAAACATTAATTAGTATACTGACTTTTACAAAATGATTAGTAGGTTACGCTCTTTAGTAAACTAATAAATTATGAAACTACAAAAAACAATCTATCTTTTTGGGTTTTTAATAAGCCTTTTATGCTCCACTCAAAGTGTCAATGCACAAACAGACACGGTCAAATATCTATTTTTAGGGCATCCGAGGTATGATGACAAAAATGAATATGTAATTAAAAAAGTAGAAAAATTAGATTATAAAAGATATGACTTATTGCTTTTAGGAGGAGATTTGACATAGAATACATCTGCACTAATAAGCACGCTAGACTATTGTGATCAATTTTTTGATTTAGGGAGTCAAAATACACATCTCGCCATTGGAAATCATGACGTATCTAACATTACAAATCTCCTGTCCTACACTCAGAAAGAGAGATATTATAGTTTCAATAAAAATAACATCATATTTATTGTTTTAGATACAGAGCTAGCTACTCCAAATATTTTGGGCTCACAGCTTGATTTGATAAAAAATGTTGCTGATTCAATAAAAAATTCACATTATTTAGTCGTCATCCTCCACAGAATCCTTTGGCTGGTCGAAAATCCAGATCTAGCGCATTTACAAAATTCAGTAGGCGGGAGCTCAAGCAATTTGAATTCTTCTAATTTTTTCGAGGAAGTCTATCCTGAGTTTCAGAAGATTAAAAACAAAGGTATTCCCGTTTTTTGTATTGCTGGAGATCGTACCAATGTTAATATCGAATATTCAATTGAAGACAGTATTCAGTTTATTGCCTCGGGAATGGTTGACTATTTATCTGATGAAAATAATTACTCAATTGTATTGACTTATTTACCTGAAACAAAAAGGCTCAATTATGAGTTTTTCCCATTGAGTGAATTAGATACAATATCTGATGAAACTACTGTCCTCGGAGGCCTTGAAAATAATGCTAGACTAGATTTGAACTTATTCCCTAATCCCGTTTCAGATCAAATCACCATTCAACTCAATGAAAAAAATCATGATATAATCAAAATTGAAATTTTTTCATCTGTTGGAAAAAAGCTATTGGAGGCTAGTATTGCTGGAGATAATGACTCCTTTTCTTTGAATTTGTCTTCGCAAGATAATGGTCTATATTATATCCACATAAGCAACAAAAATAAAGCTCAAATAGAGAAAATTATTGTCAATAATTCGACCTTTTAAGTGTTTTGAAGTTTTAGATAAACTCAATGAAATTCAGTCATCGGTAAATCAGTGACACTAAGATCCAATTATTTGATTTTTAAATAACATAATAGATTTCTATCTCATATTATTGGGTACATCCATACAAATTATGCAAAGGACTTAAGTCAATAATGTCCTGCTTAGGGGAATTAATTCCTTTAAATCACCATTTGGTTATACCTTTCTAAATACCAAATATCACATTCTATTTTTGAAACCTATTTTTGCCTTTTTTCGTTCTATTGACTTTAGGCTCAATTTCATTGGTCGTCTTTGCTATATTTGTTAATATGCATCTCTTTTAAAACATAAAAATGGAGTTTTCTACTATTGATCTTATCGTTTTCATCTCTTACTGCCTTTTAATAGTAGGCATTGGACTCTATGTGTCAAGGGACAAAAAAGGACATCAAAAAAATGCTGAAGATTATTTTTTAGCAGGTAAAACTTTGCCCTGGTGGGCCATAGGTGCCTCTCTGATTGCCGCCAATATTTCTGCTGAGCAATTTATAGGTATGTCAGGATCAGGTTTTGCACTCGGACTTGCCATTGCATCCTATGAGTGGATGGCTGCCATTACCTTACTCATTGTTGGGAAATATTTCTTGCCCATTTTCATCGAAAAAGGCTTGTACACCATCCCTGAATTTGTTGAAAAACGATTCAGTACCAATCTCAAAACGATTCTAGCTGTATTTTGGATTGCCCTTTACATCTTCGTTAACCTCAGTTCGGTATTATATTTAGGTGCCTTGGCTTTTGAAACGATCATGGATGTACCCCGGATGTATGCCGTCTTTGGCCTGGGCCTATTTGCGGCAGTCTACTCGCTCTATGGAGGACTTTCTGCCGTGGCTTGGACCGATGTTATCCAAGTAGTGTTCTTGGTGTTGGGGGGATTAGTTACTACCTATCTCGCACTGGACGTGCTGTCTGATGGACAAGGGTTTTTAGTGGGATTCAATCTAGTCTTGGAGGCCGCTCCAGAAAAATTTCATATGATTTTAGATCAATCCAACGATCAATATATGAACCTTCCAGGTATTTGGGTTCTCGTCGGGGGTATGTGGGTTGCTAATATTTATTACTGGGGATTCAACCAATACATCATTCAACGTACATTGGCTGCCAAATCTCTTGGAGAAGCTCAAAAAGGCATTGCTTTGGCCGCCTTTTTAAAAATGATCATCCCCTTTATTGTCGTATTACCAGGCATTGCTGCTTATGTAATGGTCAATGACCCCGAAGTCATGGCCAGACTCGGGGCCTCGGGACAATTGAATTTACCAGGTGTGGGTGCCTCTGATAAAGCCTATCCTTGGTTATTGCAACTTTTACCCACAGGTTTGAAAGGTATCGCTTTTGCGGCCTTAACCGCAGCCGTCGTTTCCTCTCTGGCCTCTATGCTGAACTCAACGTCTACGATCTTTACTATGGACATCTACAAACAATACATCAATAAAAATGCATCAGATCGTCAATTGGTCAATACCGGCCGATTATCGGCTGGCATCGCCCTCATCATTGCTTGCATCATGGCGCCGCTTTTGGGTGGGATTGACCAAGCTTTCCAATTTATACAGGAATATACAGGTATTGTCAGTCCAGGTATTTTAGCCGTCTTCTTACTGGGTTTGTTTTGGAAGAAAACTACCAACCAAGCTGCGATATGGGGTGCTGTACTTTCTATTCCCATTGCTATTGGTCTTAAATTCATCCCCGGCATACCCTTCATCAATCAAATGGGTTTAACTGCCATAGGTACGATGATTCTCATCATCATCATCAGTTACCAGACGGGTAAAGGTGAGGATGATCCCAAAGGGATTCAATTGGAAAAGGGATTATTCACAACGAGCCCCATATTCAATATCTCCGCATTTGTCATTTGTATTCTTACAGCCGTTTTATATGCCGTCTTTTGGTAAGCCATGTTTGCACTGAACCCACAACAACAGAAACTCAAAGAGCAAGTAAGTAGTGCTTTCAAATTTAGGCTCTATTTGCTTTTCAACTTGCCAATGGGTTGGTTGGCAGGAATGAAAATTATAGAATTGACTGAAAAGCATTGTATCACCAGCGTTCCCTTTAAATGGATCAATAAAAATCCTTTTAAATCTATTTATTTTGCCGTACAAAGCATGGCTGCAGAATTATCTACGGCAACTGCTTGTATGGTGGCTATTCAAGGTCATCAACCCTCTATCGCCCTTATCATAGTAGATATGAAAGGTCAATTTTATAAGAAAGCTACTGGGAAGGTATTTTTTACCTGCCTGCATCAAGGTCAAACTTACCATACCGTAGCACAGGCCTTAGCCTCAAAAAAGGCCCAAACCCTTTCGCTGAAGACGATAGGTAAAATGAGTGATGGGACCGCAGTATCCGAGTTTACTTTTACATGGTCCTTTAAACAAAGGCAGTCATAAATCCTTAAGATACAAATTAGCTTTGGAGTTTTTGATTGCGGAGTCCAACGCATGCATCAAATGCTCTATCTCATCCAATTTTTGATCCTCATTGATTTTAAAACCTTCATATCCATTGGCATCCAATTTGGTCATGACCAAGTGCATATCGATCTGATTAATGTCTAGGGCAGGTTGATACCGGATGGCATCGTCATCTTGTACTTGACTGATTAATTCGCAGTGCTCCAACTCCAAACATATGTCATGTATGAATCGATAAGGGACATCAACTAACGCCGACATATCACTCACGCTCAACGGCTTTTTCTCTTCAGATTTGAAGTTTTCAATCATGTGATAAAAAATAAGTAAAACCAACTTTCTTTTGTGATTGGGACTCATCTTCATACTTTCATATCTAAATTTCCAAGTATCCGCATGCTGCCTCGCGTAGGCATACTCTGCACCAAAGAGTACCAAAGTCCAACTGATTTGAAGATAAATCATGAAAAGCGGTAGTATGACCAGCGTACCATAAACGACACTGTAATTGGACAAGTATGATTGGCCATTGATCCATGCCAACTGTGTGAGTTGAAATAAAATTCCCGTCAAAATTCCCGAAACTGCCGCCGGAATGAACTTCACTTTGATATTGGGTAAGATGATATAAACCAGCGTCAAAAGCAGAGACACAATCGCATAAGGGATCAACTTGATGGTAAATAAAATGAAAGGTCGAATCAATCCTAAGACTTCCATCTCTGCCAAACTCTTCACTTCACTGGTGATGTAAACGGTCACGCTTCCAGATAAAATCAATAAAAGCGGGGCCAATAACACCATAGCCAAATAGTCACTCACTTTGCGTTGCCAACTACGGCTTTTGGTATGCCATATCTCATTAAATGTCCATTCAACACTGTACAACAGTCGAAGCACAGCATACAAAATGAAAACTAAGGAAAAGCCAATGATAACACCTCCATTGACGGTATCAAGCATTCTTTTGGTGAACTCTAAGCTCATTTCTAAAATTTCTTCCTGCCCAGAGAAAATATGATTCAGCTCTCTTTCCAAATACTTCTCTAAACCAAATCCCTTGGCAATGCCGAAGGCAATGGAAAGCAGCGGAACGATAGAAAGCAGTGAAAAATAAGTAAGCCCCGAGGCTTTCTCAGAGATGCTGTTGCGGTCAAATTCCACAAAAGAAATAATAAAAATCCGTAAGTTTCGGTATAAAAATCTTCTTTTACTGTTGAGGGCAGATAATTTGACTTTCCAAAGATCTACCTCTAAAAACTGCTTTATTTGTGAAAATTTTGATGTAAAGGACATAAATCAACTATGAACTCAGTCGTTACTAAAATGGAATATCAATCAAATATATCTGCTAAGATAGCATGACTGATCTGAAATTGAATTCGAAAGCCTAAAATGATCAAAAAGAATACTTTAACCTTAGGTAGGCTAAAGAGGTGTTTTGACTACTTTTATTTAGGAAAATTTGTCCAATGAGATCCAGGTCAAAGTTATTTAAGGGAGAGAAAGTAAACATAGGATTAATAAAAAGACCTGAATTCCCGGGAGATACCAAAGTCAGCAAGCTGCCTGAAAACAAGGGATGAAAGGTATAGCTCGTTTGTAAAAAAGCATTCCACTTATAGGGGGTCAGCGATCGAACATCTGAGTTTCCCGAATTTAATGACAATACATTGCCCTGCTGGGTAGCATAAGAATTATAAAAGACAGAAGCATTAAAATATAAGGAATTGGGCAAGGAATAATCCAATGACAAGGAGGTCAGCCATGCATTTCGATCTGTTTTTTTTAAAGTATAAAAATAACTTGACTCTCCTTTAAAGCCTACCCATCCTATACTTCCCGCCCAACCCACGCCAGCGGTCAGATTGTTTTTCATGATACCTCCAAGCGCTTGTAGGTCATAGCCTTTCACATTCCACTTATACATGGCTGCTGCCGTAAATTCATCCCAGTTATCCGCAATCTTAATAGCAATCTCATAGCCTCCTGCATAGCCAATGAATTTCTGAAAACGGAGGGCATCCGTACCGGGACGCTCTTCGTAGTCAAAATCATAAAGCGAATAAGCATTGAAAATATCATTGGGATTCCAGGCAAGATTAACACCCCAATTGATCCTTTGACGCCCTACTTTCAATTGCCATGAAGCATCGTTCCATTGCAAATACAATCGATCGATCATGGTATGAAAAACCATCTGATCGAAGTCTTCGGTATAGGAAAAGTCAAAAAAATCATTGTTTGTATCAATGAAATTACCGTAAGATGGAATCGTTTTCACAGCGTCTCCATGGAACATTCGTGTCCGAACTTCCATATTTAAAGTGAGTTTTTCGGTAGGGTACCAAAAAACATTGAGCCGGTTGTGAATCAAATTATCGAACATGAGGGAGTCCACATCCTGCAATGCCGTCAAAGAAATCATTTCCTTAATGTACCCATCTAAACGCCACTTTTTATTTGAATCTTGGGCAATTACAAGAGTCGAATACACTACTAGAAAGGCACAACAAAAAGCTTTAAGGCTGTTCATCTGATACGATCTCACCATCTACCAACTTGATAATGCGCTTGGCTCGATCAATGACCCTTTGATCATGGGTAGAAAATATAAAAGTAATCTTTTCTTCTTTGTTGAGTTTGGCCATAATATCCAATAAGGCCTCAGTCGACCCTGAATCCAAATTGGCTGTAGGTTCATCTGCCAATACAAATTTAGGCCGTGAGGCCAATGCTCTGGCTACCGCCACGCGTTGCTGTTGCCCACCTGATAATTCAGAAGGCCTACGGTCTCTTTGATCCTTAATACCCATACGATCAAGTAGGTCATCAGAGCGTTCTTGCATAGTTTTAGCATCCCTATTTTGCAATACCATGATGAACTCAATATTTTCCTTAGCCGTCAATACAGGTATCAAATTATATGCTTGAAATACAAAGCCAATATGCTGCAGTCGAAAGGTAGTAAGCTCAGATTCACTCATTTCATTAATCGAAACTCCTCCGATGTCTACAGATCCTTCAGAGCTGATATCTAATCCACCAATCATATTGAGCAATGTTGTTTTCCCACAGCCTGAGGGACCCACAATTGCTGTAAATTCACCCTCCTCAACTGAAAGGGTAACATCATTTATAGCCCTCACAGGAATGGTCTCAGGATTATAAATTTTACTCAGATTCTTTAATTCAATTACTTTCATCTAATTATAATTTTCTAATCGCTTCTAAAGGTTTTAAATTGACGGCTTTGATCGCTGGATAAATCGCACCTATCAAAGCGGTCATCATAACGACCAACATCAACAATAAGTAAGTTGATTGTGCGATCTCAGGATAAAAAATAGCATCCCCCCCATATTGCTCCAAGGCACCTGCATATTGAGATAAATCCAAACCTCCCATCTTTTCAAAATATAGATTGGTAAGAAAACCTGCCATTAAACCCATAGGGGCCGCAACCCATGAAATCATAAAGGTCTCCAAAACAATCATGAAAAATATTTTGCTTTTGAACATGCCAATCGCCCGAAGCATTCCTATTTCTTTCGTACGCTCAAGGACAGCCATCAACATTGTATTGATAATGCCAAATAACAACGCAAGCATCACGATCACAGTGATCACCTGTTTGGATATCGTCGAACTTTCTTCAATCATATCAAATTCTGGCGCAATCTCTCGATAGGTTCTCACCAAATTATTGGTCTTCGCCTCCATCATCTGTTTGGTCTCTATGAGAGATTCATTATCCTTGAGCAAATAAGCAAATTCATTGAAAGCCGTATCTGGTAAATTAATTAATTTGGATAGGTCCTCATGCCGCACATAAATCACGCCATTATTGATGCGAGGAGATTTAGAATGAAAAATACCTGATACACGAAAGGCGCCAGCCCGTATATTTGCCTCCAAATCCTGAACGGTAATGACCACTTTCGATCTCACTTTGACTTTAAGCTTTTCAGCCAACTTTTGGCTTAACAAAATAGGATTTCGCTTGATGTTTGTAAAATAGTCCCCCGCTGTTAAAAAGCCAGAAAGAGCGGTCACAGCCCTTTCATCGGCAGGATCAATTGCATATACCTGAATTCCCAAATTTGTTTTTGGACTCGCCACCATGCCGTTCACAATGAGACGAGCTGATACTGCCTCGATATCAGGTATTTGAGATGGGAATTTCATCAGCATTGATGGCTTTTTTACTTGGAAACCCAGACCTGGTTCAGAAAGGTAGCCCTCATGATGAATTTGGATATGAGAATAGTCATGCTGTAAGGAATTCCGAGAAATGGCACCTATCATGCTGTTGTAAAATGAAACCATGAAAATAATAGACCACACTCCGATGGCGACTGCCGACATCACGACAAAACTTCTCCGTTTAGATCGCCAAATATTTTTCCATGCCAGTGATAGAATCATTCCTTTAGTGCTTTAATAATTTTCAATTGTTTAATTGCCAGCATCGGGTAAATAGCTAAAAACAGAGCTATGATAAAAATACTGATCCCTTGATTATAGAAAATTTTGAAATTCAGGGCAAATGGAATGATGGGCTCATAACCAAATTTTTCCATCGCCAGGGCGGCATCTCCTGAAAGCAGTATGGGATTTGACCAAAAATATAAAATAATAGGTGTCGCCATGAGTACGCCCAAAAGCACACCTAGAAAAATTAATAAAAATATTTCTATGGCTACCATAATTTGTACGCGTCGTTTGGTCATCCCAATCGCGTTTAGAATTCCCAATTCATACGTACGCTCCTTGATCATCATCAAAAAAGTTCCAAATATCCCAAAGCCAATGACCACATAGAGAATGATCAAAATAACCCAACCGCTATAATAATCTAATTCAATGGAGGAAACTAAATCAGGGAGCATCTCCTGCCAAGTCATCACTCCAAGCTCTTTACCCTTCAAAATGGTTTCTATGTGTGCTTTCATTCCTTCAGTATCTTGTGAATCTTCTAGCAATATGGAATAGCTCGAAATCATGTTTGGAGCAGATAAGAATTCTTGTAGCGTTTCGAGGGGAAGATAAATGGCACCCTGATTCAAAGCCGGAATTGGAAATTTCAAAATACCAGTCACTGAGTATTTACCAGCCGCGTTCACCCCATGGTATCCCTGGCCCATGAGCACCAATGTATCGCCCACATTGAGATTTAAATTGGCAGCCAAACCTGCTGCCATCAACACACCGCGCTCCGTATTGTAATCTCCTTTGATAAGTTTTCTTTCTAAATAAGAAAATGCAGCTTCTTCTTCAAGTGATACTCCAAAAAGTGCAGCTCCTTTAGTCCTGTCACCATGTGAGGCCAAAGCAAAAGAACTCAGGCGTGGAACTCCCATTAATATACTCGGGTTGGTCAAGTCCAACTCAAACAACGCTTGTTGATCAAAACTGTTATCAATGATTTGATCCTCCCAAAAGTCTACTTGATGAATTCCTAAATGTCCCGTGAAAAATCGAGCAGAATTGTCAATCATATTGTCATAACTACCCAATTGGGAGGATTGCATCAGACACGCGAAAAACACAGAGAATGCAATAGAAGAAGCCGTAATCCACGTCCGTTTTTTAGTCCTCCAAACATTCCTCCATGCCAATTTGATGTACAATATCATTACCTAATAGTTTTTAAATTTTGTACCGAGAAAAAGCTTTCCTGTAAGTCAATATCATATTCAAAATCGTGATAAATGATCACGGTTTTCTGATCTGGATTTTCCGTTGGAATCATTTCCATTTTGGTAGGGATGACTCGACCGCCCATCTCCCTAATATCTGACAAGGTCATGGTGTTGATGAGAAATTCATCTTCATCATAATATTTAAGAATCAATTGAAAATAATCATTTTTACTTATGTAGGCCTCTAACTTACCCCATACCACAGCTGCTTCCTCTTTGGGATACATCGCGATTTTCCAACAATCATATAAGCCAATGGTCGTATCTCCCATGAAATCATGGCTATAATCCACCACCATAGAGGATTGATTGACCAGATCATCATTGGTAAAATCCGACCCCATCCAACTTTGCATCATCATAGAGGGTGGCATCTTGATGATCCGATCTATACTCGGTTGCCAACTCCAAAGCTCTTTATCACGTTTCAAAGTACCGGTTCCCTCATCTCGAGCTGGCTGAGTAATGAGTACTAAACTGTAATCTACTCCCTTGCCCCAAACCTTCATCGTAATCTCACGGGTCCATTTGGGTCTGACTATTTTCATGGTCATGGTCCCTCTATTGGTTTTCCCTTGCATTTTTTCATCTGCCTTGGTAATGACTTCGGTAGCGGTTTGAGCAGTTAACAAATGGGGTGTGACCGCAAACAAAACAATGGCTAATAGATTCTTCATTATTTACAATATTTATTGAGCAAAACTTTTTCTAATTCATCCAAGGGATAATCCTGCTTGAACCAAAGATATTGAATAGAAATACCATCCAAAAGAGCCACCAATATTTTAGCTTCTCCTGCAGGATCTGACCATTTTAGTTCAACCAATAATTTTTCAATGAAAACGATAGATTCATTCATCTTTCTGTTGCACAAATCTCTTGCGAAATCAAACTTATCTAATTGCATTCCTAGATTAATCCATAATGTCAATTTCTCAAAATCATCTCTTAAAGATTTGAAAAATGCCCTTAACATATTCTCAAACACTTCACTGGATGTAGCCTTAGAGGCCACAAAAAGAAGTTCATCTGTCTCTTTAAAGACGTCCAAAAGTAGTTGCTTGATCAATTCCTCTTTATTAGAAAAATAATGATACATCAAGCCTTTTGACACCCCTGCCAATTTCATGATCTCTGATATACTTGTATTTTGATATCCTTGAGTACCAAAAAGCTTGAGGGCTGCATCCAAAATCTTGGCTTTGGACTCCTTTCGAATTTGCTCAAATTGGTTTTTTGTTTTAGGACTCATTTTTTTTGACTGACCGTTTAGTCAATGTAAAGATAAATAAAAAAAACTACTGAATCGTGTTCATCATGAAGTACTCCTTTTTAAGGTCAATACCGTAATCTCAGGTAGAATACCAATCCGACCAGGATAGCCCAAAAAGCCGAAGCCCCGATTGACGTAAAGGCTTTGAGTCCCCTTTTGATAAAGATCCGCCCATTGCTTGTACACATATTGAGAAGGACTCCAACGAAAATCTCCTATCTCCACCCCAAATTGCATCCCATGGGTATGTCCTGCCAGCATCAAGTCTATATCAGGATACTCAGAAAGCACTTGGGCATCCCAATGGCTCGGATCATGGGACATCAATATCTTGTATGGAATCTCTTGGGTCCCCTCATAGGTTTTAGACATATCTCCATATTTTGAAAACCGACCTGCTCCCCAATTTTCAAGTCCTAATAAGGCGATAGATTCGCCATCTGCAGTGATGATCTTGTTTTCATTCAACATAATGTTCCACCCCATGTATCTATGCATCTGATGCAAATCCTTAATGTTCTGTTGTTTTTCTGTCATCGAATCCCAGCGATGGTAATCTCCATAATCATGGTTTCCCATCACCGCATGAACCCCTAAAGGAGCTTTGACTTTGGCAAAAAGATCTAAGTAAGGTTTGGCTTCATCGCTTTGATTATTCACGAAATCTCCCGTGAACAATACCATATCTCCCCGTTCTTGATTGATCAGGTCTACTCCCCCCCTAACCGCGGTCTTATTAAAAAAACTACCCGTGTGGATATCAGAGATTTGAACCAATCTGATCCCATCGAAGGCCTTTGGCAAATGAGGTGAGTAAACATCTCTTCGTCTGACTCGATAGTCATGCGCACCTGACAAGATCCCAAACGAAAGACCCATCATGGGCAGTACACCGGTAAGCAAAGCAGCTTTACCTATAAATGCTGTTCTTCCGGCGATCTGCGGATCCTCATTGCTGATTACAAACTGACTAAGATAGCTCACCAAACGGCGTACATCATCACCCAATAGCACCAAGGAGGCAAATAATTTACCGATCAGGTTGATGAAAAATAAAGCACTTATGAATACTCGAAGACCTGCGTACGTTTTTGCATCTAGTTGTGTGTACAAAGCAAAGCCCGTAATCATCAATACGACCCACAGCCAATAACTTGACCAAACCCATCGGGTAATCAAAGGTGTCGATTTTACCGTAAGCAATTGAACCACCTGAAATACATAGTATTCAATGAGAAAGTAGACCAATACAACGACGCAAAGAATAACGATTCGAGACATGCAGATTACAACTAATAAATGATGATCTATTTAAATCAACTAAGCCCCAAACGACGATTGATGCGGGCAAAAAACAAATACATCACAGGGACAATGATCAAGGTCAAAAAAGTAGCAAAGGTCAATCCGAAAATAATGGTCCAAGACATCGGTCCCCAAAAGGCTACATTATCTCCACCGAGATAAAAATCAGCGTCGTACTCACTTAAAAATTTCATAAAATCAATATTGATCCCCACAGCAAGAGGAATCAAACCCAAAATCGTAGTGATTGCTGTGAGCAGAACTGGACGCAGACGCGTAGCTCCAGCCTCAGCTATGGCTTCAATAATATGAGTTATTTCTAGATTTTTAAGGCCTAACTCAATGTGTTTTCGTTTTCTGCTTACTTCAATAAAATCAATCAATACAATAGCATTATTAACTACTATTCCGGCCAAAGAAATAATTCCAATCATGGTCATGATTACCACAAAATCCATCTGAAAAATAATCAAGCCCATGAATACACCTATGGTACTTAAAATTACAGAAATCATGATGATAAAAGGGGTCGTAACTTTATTGAACTGTGACACGATGATGAGAAAAATCATGAAAATAGCCAGCAGCAAAGCATTGCTCAAAAATGCCATTTCTTCTGCTTGTTTCTCTTGTTCTCCACCAAATTTAAAGGCGTATCCGTAGGGCATTTCGAATTTCTGAAGGGCTTTTTTAATCTCATCATTGACCATTGTCGGGTTGTAACCGCTCTCCACATTTGAACTCAAGGTAATCACCCTACTCAAATCTTTTCTCCTTATAGATCCATAAGTAGTACTCAGGGAAGCCTTAGCTACCGCAGAAATAGGTACGATGTGCATTTTTCCATCGGTAGGATCTCTAAAAACAATACTTTTATTCATCAGCGCATCTACATCATAACGGTACTTGTCCATGAGCCTTAATTGAATGGCATAATCTTCTTCCCCTTGCTTGAATTTAGAAATCTCCTTACCAAATAAGGCTGTGCGAATTTCGCTACCTATCGCACTCGTAGACAATCCAAATCGTCGCGCCTTATCACGATCTATATCTACGATCAGTTCAGGTTTACCCGTCTCTAAATTTGCTTTCAATTTTTCAATTCCTTTGATCCCAGATTCATTAATGAAATTTTCCATGTTTTCAGAAATTTGCACCAACTCATCGAAATCATCTCCTGTAATTTCAATGCTGATGGGTTTACCCGTCGGCGGTCCATCTGAATTTTGATCTACAGTAATCTGTACTCCTGGATAACCTGTTAAATTTTCCCGAACCTCATCCATGATTTGAGCGGTAGAGATGCCATTCCTAAATTGAAATTCTTGGAAATTAATGGTCAATCTCGCTTTATTTGGGGTGTCTTTTTGACCAAAAGCAGAAGGATCATTGGGGTCTGCCGTTCCTTCTCCTACGCTGGAAACGACCGATTCTACCAAGGCTCCATAAGGCTCCATCAGCTTAATCACCTTATCCTCTATCTTTTGCGCAAAGCTATTCGTAGTTGTTACATCCGTTCCCACAGGGAATTCAATAAATACATTGATATATTTTGGATCTGTCTTTGGGAAAAAGACCACATTGGGAGGGAATATATTCATCAACAAAAAAGACAATATCAATAAGCCCGTCGTTCCAAAAAAGAATACATAAGACCAAATACCTGATAATGAGAACTTCAATAAGATACTGTATTTGCCTTCCAACCAAGGCAAAAATTTGTTTTGAAACTTCCTCGACCCAGGAGCCAGTATATAGGCATTTAACAAATAAATAAAACCAAAAATAAGAATCAAATTACCCATCACGGTATAGTCCAGTAGCAATAGTGATACACCCAAAAACGCACCCATTGAAAACGTAATAAGAATCCGCTTATGATTGGGCTTCTCTCCTTTGTCCAATTGCATAAAAACCAGGATGAGTACTGGATTGATCACCAGGGCTACGAATAACGAAGAACTCAAAGTAACGATGAGTGTAATGGGCAAATATTTCATAAATGCCCCAAATAAACCTGGCCAAAATGCCAAGGGCAAAAAAGCGGCCAAAGTAGTTGCCGTTGAAGCAATTACCGGTAAGGCTACCTCTCCCACACCTATCTTTGTAGCTTCAAAAGCGTTAAAGCCCCGTTCTCTCAATCGATAAACATTTTCAACTACTACAATGCCATTATCGACTAACATCCCTAAGGCCATAATGAGAGAAAACAAGACCATCATATTGATCGTAAATCCAAGCATTCCTAGAATGATAAAAGAAATGAACATTGAGAGCGGAATCGCCATGCCCACAAATAATGCGTTGCGGACCCCTAAAAAAAACAACAAGACCAAAACCACTAAAATAACTCCAGAAATAATATTATTCTCCAAGCTATCTACCATCTTTCGGGTCCGCGCAGACTGATCATTTGTTTTAACAATAATCAATCCCTCAGGAAAAATATTGTTTTGAGCGTCTGCGATGATAGTATTGATTTTTTCTGTTGCCGTCAATAAATTTTCACCACTTTTTTTAACCACATCGAGCATGACCACTGATTGGGTATAGAGTCGAGCAAAACTTTCTTTCTCCTTATAATCAAAAGTGACTTCAGCGATATCTTTGAGATAAACTATATTCCCTTTCTCACTTTTGATTACTACCTCTAGTAGGTCTTCAAATTGATCAAATTCCCCAACAATTCTAATCGATCTCCTGATTTCTCCCGCTTTCATATTTCCAGCGGAAAGGGTTAGGTTTTCACTTCTAATAGCCTTTTCAATATCTCCAAAGCCTACCATCCTGGCTTCCATTTGATAGGGGTCAATATTAATTCTCACTTCTTTTTCATTCACCCCTCGGATATCTACCTTGGATATCTCTGGAAGTTTCTCAATTTCCTCTTCAAGTAATTCAGCATAATTATTGAGCTCTTCAATACTGAAATTACCTGAAAGATTGATATTCATTACCGGAAATTCAGAAAAATTCATTTCAAAGATGTTTGGGTCTTGTTGAAGATCCGTGGGAAGTTCGGGCTTCGCACGATCTACTGCATCTTTGACCTTAGTAAGTGCATCTTGAATTTCAGTAGTTGTAGTAAATTCAACCATGATGGTCGAATAATCCTGTACCGAAGTCGAGGTAATATTCTCTACATCCGATATCGTATTCAACTCTTTTTCTATAGGTCGGGTAACTAGATTTTCAACATCTACAGGAGAATTTCCAGGATGCATCGTCCCAATGTAAACTATGGGTTGCTCTATTTCTGGAAAGCTTTCCTTAGGTAATCCCAGATAAGTGGAGATTCCCATAAAAATCACCAGAGCAGTGAGTACAAAAACAGTAGTTTTATTTTTTAAGGCAAGGGTGGTCAAGCCAAACTGCTTATCCCTACTTTCCAGATTGTTATTCTGAGGCCTCTGTGAATCTTTTTCCATTTTATTTATCAACCGTTATCTCAACCAATGTCCCTTGAGTAAGTGCTCTATAACCTTTATCCACAATCATTTGTTGCTCAGATAAGCCTGAGACTATTTCAGTCTGATCATCAAATGAATAACCTGTGTTCACATAAGCTTTACTTGCTTTCTTGTCAAAAGCCTTACCCTCTAAGACATAAATAAAACTTCCTTTATTATCCGTTTGGATCAATTTAGTGGGTACCACCATCGCATCATCATTCGAGTAATCCACCAAGCGCAAAACAACTACTTGATTGGGTCTTACCAAAAAGGCTAATTCGGGCATAACAACCTCCAATTCGAAGGTTCTATTTTGATCGTTGATCACCTGTCCGAGGGAGGAAATCACCGAAGATTGATTTTGATTTTGATTGGGAAAGTGAATTTGAACTGTATCTCCCACTAAAAACTTACCCAATAGAGACTCAGAGATATCGGCTTTCAAATAATTTGATTCAGGATTAATTAATCTGACCATGGGTAATCCGGGTTGAGAAAACTCTCCCACCTTAGCCACAATTTTATCTACTACGCCATCAAAAGGTGCATATATTGTTGACATCCTCAATTGTGACTTTAACGTTTTCAATCTTCGATCCAAAGATTCCCTATTACTTTTTGCCTGTAAATACTGAATCTCTGTGCCTATATTTTGGTTCCAAAGATTGGCTTGCTTCTCAAAAAGTACTGTAGCCAATTTCAATTGCGTCTTGATTTCTTCAATACTGTTTTGTACCACTTGAGAATTGAGTGTCACCAAAAGTTGACCTTTCTCAACTGCTTGTCCTTCCGAAACGAAAATCTTTTCAATCTTACCCATCGATTCGGCAGTGAGTAATACGTTTTTACGAGAGGCTACCGATGCTCTTATTTCTGTCTCATGATGGAATTTCGAGGTTTCCAAGGCAAAGGCAGTTACCAATGTTCTGCTCGGAGGTAGTTCATCTTCAACTCCTGAAAGCTGAAGGTCTTTTTCTAAAGCAATAATCTCATTATTAATTTCCTCATGTTGTACCTTAAGTCCCTCGATCTTTTCCCGCTTACTCTCTTCACCCGATGTGCTTTCACATGAATAAGTGATCATACAGATACCTAGTAGTAATAAATATGTTTGTAATAATTTCATTTGGTTATGATTTCGTATTATATAAAGTTCCCGTCGCTTTCAATAAATCAATTTTAGATAAAATAGATTTATACAATGTGGCTAAATAATTGGTTTGAGCTGCCTTGTACTCATTATCGGCATTGGTTAATTCTAAATTTGAACCAATGCCTTCTTGAAATTTAATTTTTGTAATTCGGAAAATATTGGCTGCCAGTTCTTGATTTTGACGTTGTACCTCCAGGATTTTGAGATTACTCTCCAAGCTGATCTTCTGTTGAGCAATTTCAATATCAATGTTTTTTTGTAAAAAACTTTTCTGGTAATCCAATTGTTCAATTTTTATTATAGCTTGTTGAATTTTAGTTTTTTTAGCAAATCCTTCAAACAAAGGAATCGAAATGGTCGCCCCCACGGTTCCGAAATTATACCAGTCGTTACCAAATAAATCACTACTTAGGCCCGTCGCATTGTTATATCCATAATTAAAGTTGCCATAAATTTTTGGTAGGTATTTGGATAGATAATTTTTTTTGTCCAACAAGGCTAAACTTCTATTGGTCTCTAGCAAAGAATACTCAATTCGATCATTGTAGTCAAAATCGACAGTTAGTTCCGGTATTTCAAGGTTGACATCCATCAAGGAAGTGGTAAGCGCTATCGGGGCATCCAATGGCATACCCATTTGGAACTTCAACAACTTTTGACTGATTCCTGACAATTGGATTTGTGTTTCTAAATTGACCTTAATATTGTTGTAACTTACTTTAATCCTATCCACATCGATCTGTTCGGCAAATCCATTTTGGTACATCTGGGTAGTTTCTCGAAGTAAAGTATCCAAACGGCTAAAATTTTGACTGAGTAAATAAAGTTGTGCTTGATTGATCAGTACATTATAATAGGCTTTGGTCACCGCTGCTACTACTTCAATTTTAGTTCGCTCATTTTCTTTAGTAGATAATTCCCTAAAGGTTTTGGACGCTTGAACACCTACAAAATAGACCCCATCAAAAATAAGTTGACTCACACCCATACTTAAATTTCCATCATAGGGTAAACCAAATTGAATTTCGGTCAGCGTCCCTGGAGCAAGGGTCTGATCAAAATTACTGGCGTCTACTAGACTGGTTTGAACTTCATAGTTATAGTTTACCCCCCCTCTCAGCGTTGCTTGAGGCAGACCCAAAGCAACAATACCTCGAATTTCAGCTTCTGCATCCTTGATACTGAGCTCAGAAATTTGAATAGATTCATTGTTGCCAATAGCAAATTCTAGACATTGCTCAATGGTCATTTCTTGAGCTTCTTGAGCTTCTTGAGCTTCTTGAGCAAAAGTAGGCGAAGTACAGATTAGCAATACACCAAAAAAGCAAAAATATATTTTTTTCATCCCTATTAATTTATAAACTTTTATTTCTGGCTGAGTAGGCTGGATTCTTGATGGAATTGCTCATATAATTCTCGACCTTTGTCCGTTAAAAGTCCATGAATAAAATGATCCAGCACCTGTAACTGAACTTGTTTGAAATCAAAATCAGCGCTTGAAAACACACTGGGCTTAAACATCAGGCTTACCTGCTCGACCCGCAATCTTGCCATGATATTGGCATCGATTTCAGGTCTGTAATAACCCTCATTGACTCCACGAACAATATTATCTGCCGTGTGCCCTTGAATACATTTATCTTTGAAATCTAAGAAGGTCTCCCAGGCGTGAGAATGAAATCTTTGGATATCAAACAGCGTCGAAGGATTTAATTGTCCCAAGTTTTTCCGCATGATTTCAGCCAATCCATGGATTTCTTCTATGGCATTACCCGAAGCTTCGTGAATTCTTTTAAAAGCGTCTTCCTCTCGCTCGATGTGCGCGATCACTGTAGCAGACACCAACTGGTCTTTATTTTCAAAGCATTGGTACAAGGTTTTTTTTGACATCGACAATGTGCGCGCTACCTCATCCATGGTGATGCTTCTTACCCCCAGACGCATAAAAAGATCTTCAGCAACGGAAATGACCTTGGCCTTCATTATATGTGATATTTGATTGATCATCTACCACAAAAATGATTGAAAAAACTGTAAAAACTACTATCATACTAAAAGTTTCCATGGTTTTTAAGAAAAACTTATCCTATTTTGTCTTCTAAATGTGAATTATGATCTAAATGTCTGCAGAAACCAAAAAAATAATCTTTGAAAAATACAGTTTGGCCTATACCGTATCAGGTAACAGTGAACTAAAATTATTGCTTTTTCATGGTTTTGGTCAAGATCGAACTGCATTTGATCTCTATCATGAGAAATTGTTGGGATTTGAAATCTATTCTTTTGATCTCATATTCCATGGTGAAAGTACAGGACCAGAAAAAAAATTAAGCCCAAACGATTGGTTTACCCTCATGTCAATGTTTATCGAAAAAGAGCAAATCAAAAACTTCTATGTGGCAGGGTTCAGCTTAGGGGGAAAATTTGCCCTCTTTTTAGCCATCTATTTTCCAACACATGTCTCCCAATTAATCTTAATCGCCCCAGACGGTTTTTATAAATCTCCTTGGTATCTGATCAGTACCACTTGGCCTACCCGGCTTCTATTTCATTATCTGACTCAAAATTTTAAGCAATTCCATTTTCTTATGGGCATCCTCAAATATGTGGGGTTGATAGATGCCTCAATGAATCGATTCATTCACAGAGAACTTTCCAATCAAGCGGCCCTCAAAAGAGTGTATCGCTCATGGACCTATTTTAGGGATATCTCATTTTCAAGTAACCTATTAAAACTTTTCTTAAAGAAACCCTCCCATATCCATACTTTTTTAGGTGCAAAAGATCCTCTCATTGACGTTAACAAAATTACTCCTCTATTGGCCCTTGGAACTTATACAGTCCTGAAAGAAAAGCACCACAAAATACCTGTTCATCCAGCTGTTTTAGCTTATATTCAAAGTCTTGAAACGAATCCTCATAAAAAGGAATAGCAAAGCCCAAATTTTAACCTATTTTTACCCCTTTTTATAAGCTACATGATCTACTTTTTTAAAAAATCTGCAACTGAATACCTCTCGGTAGGTAGTCATTCTCTTCTCAAAACCGAAGACTTAGATAAATTATCTTGGTTGTTCTCTGGCGCTGAGCACCTAGGAAATGCTGAGATCTCAGGTTCCTTTAACGGGCCCAGAAAAGAAATGATTACCCCATGGAGTACCAACGCCGTAGAAATCGCCCAAAATTGTAATATCGAAGGTATTTTTCGTATTGAAGAATTTAAAAAAGATCAAGCTCATTTTGATCCCATGCTTGAGCAAAAATATGAGGTCTTAAATCAAGCTGTTTTTTCATTAGACCAAAAGCCTGAACCTATAGCCGCTGTCGAGGATATTCATTTTTTTAACCAATCACAGGGCTTGGCGTTAAGTGAAGAAGAAATCGCTTTCCTCATGGGCGTCTCAGAAGAGATCGGCAGACCGCTATCTGATTCAGAAATTTTTGGGTTCTCGCAAGTAAACTCAGAACATTGTAGACATAAGATATTTAATGGGGATTTTATCATCGACGGTGAAGCCAAAGAAAAAACTTTGTTTCAATGGATTAAAAAGACCTCCAAAGATCACCCTAACTTCATCGTATCGGCTTACAAGGATAATGTCGCATTCATTCAAGGACCTCGGATCGAACAATTTGCCCCAAAATCACAAAACAGACCTGATTATTTCGAAACGAAAGATTTTGATTCAGTCATCTCTTTGAAAGCAGAGACTCATAATTTTCCCACTACGGTAGAACCTTTCAATGGCGCCGCCACTGGCGCAGGAGGTGAGATAAGAGATCGACTGGCAGGTGGCCAAGGAAGCTTGCCTTTGGCGGGTACTGCCGTTTACATGACGGCTTATTCTCGGTCGGAAAAGGGTCGAGATTGGGAAACGCAAATCAACGCTAGAAAATGGCTCTATCAATCTCCTGAAGAACTACTCATCAAAGCCTCCAACGGTGCCAGTGATTTTGGTAACAAATTTGGTCAGCCCCTTATTTGCGGCTCAGTACTGACCTTCGAACACGAGGAAAATGATCAAATTTATGCCTTTGATAAAGTAATTATGTTGGCAGGTGGCATCGGGTTTGGGAAACGCAAAGAAGCCCTAAAACAAAAGGTTACACCTGATAAAAAAATCATTGTTTTAGGAGGTGATAATTATCGCATTGGCATGGGAGGTGGAGCGGTTTCTTCTGTGGAAACAGGTGCGTTTGAAAATGCCATAGAACTCAACGCAGTGCAACGCTCAAATCCGGAAATGCAAAAACGGGTCGCTAACGCGGTCCGAGCCATGACCGAACTTGAAGACAACCCGATCATCTCCATCCACGATCATGGTGCGGGCGGGCATCTAAATTGTCTCTCCGAATTAGTAGAAGATACGGGAGGGGAAATAAATGTAAATAAGCTTCCTCTGGGTGACCCTACCCTTTCCGATAAAGAAATCTTAAGTAATGAATCTCAAGAAAGAATGGGTCTGGTCATTGGAGAAGAACATACCGAATACCTTAAACAAGTGGCGGATCGAGAAAGGGCGCCCTATTATGAGGTGGGCACGACCTCATCCGATCAACGGTTACTGTTTATTAATGATCAAAAAATAAAAGCTTTCGACCTTAAATTAGAACATCTTTTTGGTGCTTCTCCCACAACGGTGATCAAAGGCATTACCCTTAATAAAATTTTTAAAAGTGGGAGCTATCTTTCTTCTCAATTAGAAGAAATGATCCAAGCAACTTTTAAACTCGAAGCAGTGGCCAGTAAAGATTGGTTGACCAATAAAGTAGATCGCTCGGTCACTGGAAAAGTAGCGATACAGCAAACTGTAGGGGAAGTTCAAATTCCTTTAAACAATGTTGGCGTCATGGCCTTGGATTTTAAGAGCCATAAAGGGGCGGCTACCTCCATTGGTCATGCACCAGCAGCGGCCTTAATCGATCCAGGTGCAGGATCCCGATTATCAGTTGCAGAAGCCTTGACCAATCTGGTATTTGCTCCTTTGACTCATGGTATAAAAGGAATTTCCTTGAGTGCCAATTGGATGTGGCCTGCTAAAAATGAAGGAGAAGACAGCCGATTGTATACGGCCGTTAAAGAAATTAGCGAATTTGTCTCCGAACTAGGCATCAACATCCCTACAGGAAAAGATTCGATGTCTATGACCCAGAAATACCCTGATGGTCAAAAGGTCATGGCACCAGGTACGGTGATCGTCAGTGCAGGAGCTGAGGTCAGTGATATTAGGAAAGTAATCCTACCCGCTATCCAGCCGCAAGAAGCATCGATATTGGTCTATATTGATTTTTCAGGAGGAGCGTTTGAATTAGGAGGCAGCAGTTGGGGACAGACCCAAAACATGCTTGGAGATCAAACTCCAGATGTCGATGCAGCTACTTTTAAATTGACCTTTGATTTCGTTCAGCAACTCATCCATGACGACCTCGTTCTAGCAGGTCATGATGTCGCTACTGGTGGATTAATTACCACACTACTCGAAATGAATTTCCCAAATCAATCTGGCGGCATGGAAATTGATTTGTCCCTTCTTCCAGAATCAGATGTTGTTAAAATCCTTTTTGCTGAAAAACCGGCTGTCGTATTGCAAGTAAAAGGTGCGGCCCTTTCTGTACTCCAAGCTTCAGCTGTCATTTTTTATCCTATTGGGAAACCCACTAGCCATCGCCAATTGAGTGTGACCCAAGAGGATCTTATTCTTGACCTAAATATAGATGATTACAGAAATAAATGGAGCCATACCTCCTTCCTGCTAGATACCAAGCAAACGTTACCAAAACTGGCTAAACTTAGATTCACTAACTATACCCAACAGCCATTAACCTATACCTATCCTCAAGGTTTTGACGGTAAACTGAGCAGTTACGGAATTAATTTAGACAGAAAATCATCTTCAGGTCTTCGTGCCGCAATCATTCGAGAAAAAGGCGTCAATGGAGACCGTGAAATGGCTTACGCACTTTGGATGGCGGGGTTCGATGTCAAGGATGTTCACATGACCGACCTTATTGCAGGCCGAGAAGATTTAACCGACATTAACTTTATCGTTTTTGTCGGTGGTTTTTCAAATTCTGACGTATTGGGCTCGGCAAAGGGCTGGGCAGGTTCATTCTTATACAATCCAAAGGCCAAAAAAGCAATTGATGACTTTTATGATCGTGATGATACCCTCAGTCTAGGAGTATGCAATGGATGTCAATTAATGATGGAACTGAAAAAAATATATCCAATGGATACCCATCATCCACAATTACGTCACAATCTTTCGGGTAAGTTTGAGTCGGCATTTATCAATGTGACTATTCAGCCCAATGATTCTATTTTATTAAATTCTTTATCAGGGAGTAGATTAGGTATTTGGGTAGCACATGGTGAGGGTCGATTTGATCTAAAGAGTAATGAAAACACTTATAAGATTCCTATGAAATACAGCTATGATGAATTCCCTGGGAATCCCAATGGAAGTTCTTTTGGAGCAGCTGCGCTGTCTTCTAAAGACGGGAGACATCTCGCAATGATGCCCCATTTGGAGCGATCGCTCTTTCCTTGGAATTGGAGTCATCACCAAAATAAAATGGCGCATGAGGTCAGTCCATGGATTGAGCCATTTGTAAATGCTCGAAAATGGGTAGCGCAAAAAGTGAAATAATGATAAAAAATAATTAATATTCAAAAATGGTTTTTTAATTTCAATAAATAAATTCTATTTTTGCCGTCTAATTGGCCTATGGTGTAACTGGCAACACGTCTGATTTTGGTTCAGAAGAGTCTAGGTTCGAGCCCTAGTAGGCCAACTCTAATCGCCTGATCTCTTTGCTTTTAAAAAAGTAAGAGATGATATAAATAACATGACCGTTGTTAAATTTTTTGCTGGAAAAGGAACGCAAGCATTAGCTGAGAAGATAGCTATTGCTTATGACAACCCCCTAGGCGCCATTACCTCTCAAAAGTTTAGCGATGGTGAGCTTCATGTAAGTTACGATGAGTCCATAAGAGGCTGTGAAGTCTTTTTAATTCAGTCCACTAATCCTCCTGCCGATAATATCTTAGAACTGCTTTTGATGATCGATGCGGCACGCAGAGCCAGTGCCAAATATGTGACGGTCGTGGTTCCCTATTTTGGTTATGCCAGACAAGACAGGAAAGACAAAGCTCGTGTCTCCATTGGTGCAAAACTGATCGCTAATCTGCTCTCCGCATCTGGAGCGGATCGACTTATGACTATGGATTTGCATGCCGGTCAAATTCAAGGCTTTTTTGATATCCCCGTAGATCACTTAGATGCAAGTGCTATTTTCGTACCTTATCTCAAGACTAAAAATCTAGATAATCTCGTGTTTGCTTCACCAGACGTTGGAGGAAGTGCTCGAGCAAGGATTTATGCAAAGTTTTTTAATGCAGAAATTGTCATTTGCGACAAACAACGAAAGCGAGCCAATGAAGTCGCCTCTATGCAAGTCATTGGTGATGTTGTAGGAAAAAATGTGGTTTTAGTGGATGACATGATCGATACAGCAGGGACCATCTGTAAAGCGGCTGGATTGATAAAAGAAAAAGGAGCGAAGTCAGTAAGAGCGGTTTGTGCCCATGGTATATTATCAGGAAAAGCCTATGAAACGATTGATTCATCGGTTTTAGAAGAGGTGGTGATATCAGATTCAATTCCTCAAAAGCAACAAAACGATAAAATAAAGATATTGAGTGTAGCCGGCTTATTTGCCAAAGCAGTACGCCGAGTACACAGTCATGAATCAATAAGTGAACTTTTTATTTAAAAACAATTAATTAATTATTATGAAAACAGTTGAGATTATAGGGTATCAAAGAGCAAATCTTGGCAAAACAGAATCCAAAAGATTAAGAGGTGAAAGTTTTGTTCCTTGTGTAGTATATGGTGGTAAAGAGCAGATTCATTTTTCTGCACCCATGATACTTTTTCGTGATGTGGTTTATACGCCAGAAGCACGTTTCGTTGAACTTAATATTGAAGGAGAAATTAAAAAAGCCATCCTTCAGGATATTCAATTTCACCCAGTAAGTGAAGTCATCCTCCACGCGGATTTTTTAGAGCTCTTTGATGACAAGCTTATCAAAATGAGTATCCCCGTGGTCACTCAGGGCATTGCTCCCGGTATACAAACAGGAGGTAGATTGATTATGAAAATGCCGAGGTTAATGATCAAGTCACTTCCCAAAGATATGCCAGAGAGCATTAATGTAGATATTTCTAAACTTGAGTTGGGTAAAACGATCAAAGTAGGAGATTTGGCACCACAAGAATATGAGGTTTTGACCAATCCACTGGTATCTATTTGTTCTGTTGATGTACCTAGAGCGATGAAAGGTAAGACTGAAGAAGAAGAAGCTGCAGAAGCCGCAGAAGCTGCAGAAGCTGCAGAAACTGGGACCTCTGATGAAAAAGAAGATTAATCTTTGAATCAATAGCGATTGACAATGAAAAAAAACCCGCCATCAAGGTGGGTTTTTTTCTTTTATGAATAAATTGATGAACAAGAAAAAAGAACCTCTATATTGATCAGCTAACGCGCTACAAAAAGGGTAGCACATTTAATTCAGAATGAGTTTTAAAAAGTATTCATGAAATATTTAATCGTTGGACTAGGTAATCCAGGTGTAGAATATGAGCTCACCAGACACAATATTGGGTTTTTAATTTTAGATCGAATGGCTGATCAAAAGAAAATTAAATTTGAACAGGGTCGACATGGATTCTGGACACTTTTAAGGCATAAGGGAAGAAGTATCTATCTGCTCAAGCCCACTACCTTCATGAATTTAAGTGGACGTGCGGTGCACTACTGGATGCAAGACTTAAAGGTAGCGAAACAGAATATAATGATTATCACCGATGACTTAGCCCTACCCTATGGGAAATTAAGAATGAGGCAAAAAGGGTCTGCAGGAGGTCACAACGGTCTTAAAAATATTGAGGAATTGATCGGTGGCCAAGATTATCCAAGACTAAGGTTTGGGGTGGGCGATGACTATAGCCAGGGTAGACAAATAGATTATGTCCTTTCTCCCTTTAACCAGAAAGAAATGGAAGCCCTTGTCTTAGATATGGATTGCGCCATTGATGCCGCGCTTACCTTTTGTACCCAAGGTGTTGAAAATGCCATGAATCAATTCAATGGATAATATTTTATGGCCATACTCGGTTATCGAATCCTACAATCCATAGCTGATGGAGAAAAGAATCATTGTAATCGGTGGGGGTGCTGCAGGCTATTTTTCAGCCATCAACATCAAAGACAAAAATCCAAAATATCAAGTTACCCTTATCGAAAAAACATCAAAAACCCTTACCAAAGTAAAAATATCAGGAGGTGGCAGATGTAATGTGACCAATGGACGCCAAAAACCAGGTGATTTGATCAAGTTCTATCCCCGCGGTCAAAAAAAACTCTATAAGCCTTTTGAGCGGTTTAGTACCAAGGACATGCAAGAATGGCTTTATAAAAGAGGGGTAGCTACCCATGAAGAGGTAGATCAACGCGTCTTTCCGACAACCAATAATTCGCAAACGATTATCGATTGCTTTGAAAAAGAAATGGATACTTTGGGTATCGAATTGATCCGAAATTGTGCGGTAAAAAAGATAGTTAAATCCACCGATTGGCTCATACATACAGACACAGAAATACGCACCGCCGATGCCGTTGTATTCAGTACAGGTGCAACGAAAAGCGGCTGGCGCCTACTTACCGAACTAGGTCTAAAGACGACGCCGATTGTCCCATCCTTGTTTACCTTCAACATTCAAGATGATAGAATTAATGAATTACCCGGCACCTCCTTCCCTGAAGCTACCGTACGGGTAATCGGTAGTAAATTTACAGAAACAGGACCCTTACTCATAACCCATTGGGGTCTCAGTGGACCTGCGATTCTAAAACTATCATCAGTCGCTGCGCTACACCTCAATGGGTGCCATTATAACTTTCAGATACAGATTAACTTTTCAGGACAAACGGCTCAAGCATTGAACGAAATCATTGATCAACTAAAAAAAGTACATCCCAAAAAGTTGATCAAAAATTATAAAACGAATCAAATACCTCATAGGTATTGGGAAAGATTGGTTCAAAAACTTGAACTTACCGAAACTCCATTTGCTGAATTGACTAAAAAATCTCAAAATCGATTGATAGAGGAACTCACCCAAGCCCTTTTTCAAGTAACTGGAAAAAGTACTTTCAAAGAAGAATTTGTATCCGCAGGTGGAATTGATTTGAGTGAGATTAATTTCGAAACTATGGAAGCCAAAAGATATCCGGGTTTATACCTCGCAGGAGAAGTTTTGGACATTGATGCGCTGACGGGTGGATTTAATTTTCAAGCTTGTTGGACGGCAGGTTGGATCATTTCCGAAGCAATTTAGTATTTTTGTCCAATGACAGATCATCTCATTACCCTTGGTATTCAAATTGTTCCTAAAAGTAGTTCTCACGACACCTATGCCTTGGTCGATCGTGCCATTGATATCATCCAACAAAGTGGAGTAAAATACGAAATAACTCCTTTTGAAACCGTAATGGAAGGTAAGTATGAAGACCTTATGATGATTTCTGAAATTGCACAGAAGGCTGTGTTGGAGGCAGGAGCCGACGAATGCTTGGTCTATTACCGTATTCATTATCGAAAAAATCAAGATGTGACCTTTGAAGAGAAGAGGTTGAATCGTTGATGTTCGGTTGCTGTAATTATTGAAAAAATTATCTCTGAAAAAGTCCACTTTTATTTGACGACATACACTGACTTGACAAATGATGATGATACTGATTTTATTCAAGTGGCTTTCTTTACTACAGCCGCAGGACGAAATTTCACATTGATCCTTGATAAAAAGAAGAATAAAAATTAAATCATAGGCATATCTTCAGCCATCAATAAGGCTCCTTTCTTATCCTTAAAATCATTTCTTCCAACATAGTCTTTAACCTCATTGCAGAAGGGGATTATAACTAGCCTGCGGTGCATTGATTCATTCTGAACCTTCGGATCATAATGAATCAATGAGACCGACGAAATACTTAGACAAAACGTTCTAGACTGGGCTTCATCAACTGGGGTTACTTTCAGTCAAAAATTATGAATCCAAATGTCTCAAAGCGCTGTCCCCCAAACCCTAGCGCTTGTTAACTAATCCCTGCACCATTGGTGGCAGTAGTATCTGGTGCCACTGATTTAAGGCTCCCATCCTCATTTTCAGCAAAAAGAAGCATCCCCTCTGAGGTGATGCCCATAATCTTGCGAGGTGCCAGATTCAATAGAACTGTTACTTTTTTTCCAATCATCTCTTCATGACTAAAATGCTTGGCTACACCACTCACTATGGTCCGCTGATCCAATCCTGTGTCAACGGTAAATTTGAGTAGTTTATTGGATTTCGGAACTGGTTCTGCCGTCAATATCTCCCCTACTCTCAAATCTATTTTCATAAAATCATCATAATTGATTTCTTCTTTAATAGGTGTTAACTGCACGGCTGCCGCTTCATTTTCTTCTTTAGTATCCATAAGTTTTTTTATCTGGGCTTCAATGACCTCATCTTCTATCTTTTCAAATAACAATACCACAGGACCCAATACGGTCGCTTTTTTTAAATTATCTGAACGACCTGCATCCTGCCAATTCAAATCTCCAAAATTCAAAATTTTGCTTAATTTATCATGAGTATTCGGTAAAAAAGGTTTCGAAAGTAGCCCCAGCGAAGTGGCCATTTGTAAACTTATGTTTAAAATGGTTGAAACCCGTTCTGGATCTGTTTTGACCAATTTCCAAGGCTCCGTTTCTGCTAGGTATTTATTGCCCAAACGGGCTAAATCCATGAGGTGATTGAGCGCTTCTCTAAATTTGAAACGTTCCAGAGCACCTGCTATTCTCTCTGGAAAGCTACTCAAGGCCTGCAACGCATCTTCATCAACCTTTTGGAGTTCTTGTTGCTCGGGGACTTTTCCTTCAAAAAACTTATGGGTAAGTACGACGGCTCTGTTCACGAAGTTTCCATAAATAGCCACTAACTCGCTGTTATTTCGAGTTTGAAAATCTTTCCAAGTAAAGTCATTGTCTTTAGTCTCTGGGGCATTGGCGGTGAGTACATACCGCAGGACATCTTGCTTGTCAGGGAAATCTTCCAAATATTCATGAAGCCAAACGGCCCAATTTCGGGAAGTAGAAATTTTATTTCCTTCCAAGTTCAGGAACTCATTGGCAGGCACGTTGTCTGGTAAAATATAACTGCCCTCGGCCTTCAATATGGATGGGAAAATAATGCAATGAAAGACAATATTATCCTTACCTATAAAATGAACCAGTTTGGTGTCTTCTTTTTTCCAATAATCTTCCCAATTTTTACCTTTGGCCGCTGCCCACTCCTGGGTCGCAGAGATATAACCTATCGGTGCATCAAACCAAACATAAAGCACTTTTCCCGAAGCTCCCTTGATGGGCACCTTGATCCCCCAATCCAAATCTCGGGTCATGGGTCTGGCTCTCAATCCACCATCTAACCAACTTTTGCATTGACCCGAAACGTTGGATTTCCATTCTTTATGATCTCGTAAAATATATTCTCTTAAAAAATTTTCGTATTTGTCCAATGGGAAATACCAATGCTTGGTAGCTTTCATAATCGGTACTTCTCCTGATAGCATAGATTTGGGATGTATCAATTCGGTAGGACTCAAGGTGGAGCCACAATGTTCACATTGATCACCATAAGCTTCGGCAAATGAACACGTAGGACACGTACCCTTGATGTAGCGATCCGCCAAGAATTGTTCTGCTTTTTCATCATAAAACTGCTCGCTCTCTTTTTCTTCAAATACCCCTTTTTTATAAAGGTTGTCAAAGTATGCTGAAGCCGTTTTGTGATGTTGCGGTGAACTGGTCCGCGAATAGATATCAAAACTAATGCCGAAAGATGCAAAAGAGTTTTTAATCATCTCGTGATATCGATCTACAATTTCCTGCGGGGTTTTACCTTCCGTTCTTGCCTTCAAAGTAATGGCTACTCCATGTTCATCGGAACCTCCGATGAATGCTACATCTCTACCCACACCCCTTAAATACCTCACATAAATATCAGCAGGTACGTATACACCAGCCAAATGCCCTATGTGCACAGGTCCATTGGCATAGGGTAATGCGGCAGTAACGGTATATTTATTAAACTTTTTTTCGGTCATCTAAAATCTTATTTCACTGGCAAATATAAAGGATGCCAAATCACTTGAGCGCGCAATTAATTTTTATTTAGAGATTCCATAAGTATTTTCATTTATAATTAAGCTAATTTTGCGGCTGATTGAAATAGACTATGCAAGAGATTCGAAACATTGCCATCATCGCACACGTTGACCATGGAAAGACCACTTTGGTGGATAAAATTATTTATTATTCTCAGCTTTTACGGGAAACCGAAGAAAAAGTAGATTTAATTCTGGACAGTAATGACCTAGAGCGTGAAAGAGGAATTACCATTTTATCTAAAAATGTTTCGATAAACTACAAAGGAATTAAAATCAATATCATTGACACCCCAGGTCACTCTGATTTTGGCGGAGAAGTAGAGCGCGTTCTCAAAATGGCAGATGGCGTGATTTTATTGGTGGATGCCTTTGAAGGTCCCATGCCGCAAACCAGATTTGTTTTGAGTAAGGCCTTAGATTTAGGGTTAAAGCCAATCATTGTGGTCAATAAAGTAGATAAAGAAAACTGCAAGCCTGATGAAGTACATGAGCAAGTATTTGAATTGATGTATTCATTGGATGCTACAGAAGATCAATTAGATTTTCATACTTTATATGGTTCTTCAAAACAAGGCTGGATGAGCAATGATTGGAAGGAGCCGACGACCGATATCACCCCACTCCTCGATAAAATAATTGAAATCATCCCTCCTGCACCCATCAAGGAAGGCGTTCTTAAAATGCAAATTACTTCTCTAGACTTTTCGGCTTTTACCGGACGAATCGCCATAGGTCGCGTTTCACAAGGTACGATCAAAGAAAACATGCAAGTAGGCCTCAGTAAGCGAGATGGCAGTATGAAACGCGTCAAGGTCAAGGAACTTCATGTTTTTGAAGGCTTGGGTAAAAACAAAATTTCTGAAGTTCATTGTGGTGATATTTGTGCCATTACAGGTATCGAAGACTTTGAAATTGGAGATACGGTGACGGATTTTGACCATCCAGAAGTGATAGAAAGAATTGCTATTGATGAGCCTACCATGAGCATGATGTTTTCCATCAATGATTCCCCCTTCTTTGGAAAAGAAGGCAAGTTTGTCACCTCTCGCCATCTTAGAGAACGTCTCATGAAGGAAATAGAGAAAAATTTAGCGTTAAGGGTAGAAGAAACGGATACTGAAGATAAGTTTTTAGTCTATGGCAGAGGAGTTTTGCACCTTTCGGTCCTCATAGAGACCATGCGTAGAGAAGGCTATGAATTTCAGATTGGCCAGCCTCAAGTAATGTTTAAGGAAGTGGATGGTGTGAAAATGGAACCGATCGAACATCTCGTGGTAGACGTACCAGATGCATTGTCTGGAAAGGTAATCGAATTGGCCTCTCAAAAGAAAGGCGAACTCAACATTATGGAACCCAAAGGCAATATTCAACATTTGGAATTTGACATTCCGGCGAGGGGACTGATTGGGCTCAGAAATAATATGCTTACCGCAACCTCGGGAGAAGCTGTGATGACCCACCGATTCAAGGAATACCAACTTTTCAAAGGTGAAATTGCTGGACGTATCAATGGATCCCTCATTTCTATAGAAAATGGCCCCGCAACGCCCTTTGCGTTGGACAAATTATTAGATCGTGGCTCCTTTTTCATAGATCCAGGTGTAGATCTTTACATGGGGCAGGTGATCGGTGAACACAGCAGAAGCAATGACCTGGTCGTGAATGTTCAAAAAGGAAAGAAATTGACCAATATGCGTACCTCAGGTACAGATACGAATGTAAAGTTACCCCCTCCCAAAAAATTCAGTTTAGAAGAAGCTTTAGAATACATCCAAAAAGATGAATACGTAGAAGTTACGCCCAAGTCCATCAGATTAAGGAAGATCTATTTGACAGAGCATGAACGCAAAAGAAGCGGGACGAAATAAGTTATGTTCGATTTTAACGTAGTTTAACTTACCATTCATAAATTTTCTAATCGAAACAAAAGCTAAATGAGCAAGGTAAACTACATTAGCTTTTGAATTTTTGATATGAAAATAATTTTTTATCTATTCGCCTCCTTTCAAATACTCTATGCGGCCGCTCAAGGCCCTTACCAAATTAATCTAGATCTCACCGCTTCAAAAGAAGATCGATTACAGGTGGTGATGAACTTACCTGACATCCAAGAGGATGAGGTAGAGTTTCATCTACCCAAAATCGTACCTGGGACTTACCGCATTTCAGATTTTGGAAAATTTGTGTCTACTTTCGATGCCTTTGATCATCTAGGGAATCCCCTCGAAGTATCTAAGATTTCAGTCAATAAGTGGCTAATCTCAGGGAAGCCCAGTCGTATTGAATATTGGATTAACGATACTTTTGACCGTATGAAAGGCTATGATGAGAATTTTCTTTTTGAGCCAGGGGGCACTAGTTTTGAAGCCGATAGGAATGTTTTTGTACTCAATAACTTTGGTATCATTGGGTACATTGATGGCTATAAAGAAATCCCCTTTGAACTCCGTGTCCTTCATTCAAAAGATACCTATGGGGCTACTGCACTGGACAAGAATGTCCTAAACGATTCGCTTGATCTATATTTCGCTGCTGATTATCATTTTTTGGTGGACGGTCCCATCATGTACAATCAACCCGATACCCTCACCAAAAATATAGCCGGTGCCGAAATTCTCATTTCAGTGTTCTCCCCACAAAAAGTTGTCAGTGCAAACGACATCATGGAAAATATTGAAGACTTAATGGTAGCCCAAAGCAATTATCTTGGCGGAACCTTACCGGTTAAAAAATATGCCTACCTTATTTATCTCATGGATTACCCAAGTTTATCAAAAGGTATGGGTGCATTGGAGCATTCTTATTCCTCCTTTTATACACTCCCAGAATCAGTAGCCGACCAATTACCTCAATTTGTAAGAGACGTAGCTGCCCATGAATTTTTTCATATTATTACCCCACTAAGCATTCATTCTGAGCAAATCCATAATTTCAATTATATCAATCCTGAAATGTCGCAGCACCTTTGGCTTTATGAAGGGGTGACGGAATACAATTCTATGCATATGCAAGTGCAGCAAGGACTCTATGATAGTGAAACCTTTTTAGAGGAAGTTCAAGAAAAAATCACAAATGCTTCAGCCTATCCTTTGGTTTCATTTACCGAAATGAGCCAAAAAATCCTTGACCCTGAATTCAAGGATATGTATCGAAATGTCTATGAAAAGGGTGCGCTGATAGGAATGTGCTTGGACTTGGCCTTGATCAAATATTCCGAAGATACCTTAAATTTAGCAGGGCTTCTCAAACAACTATCCCAGAAATATGGCAAAGAAAATGCCTTTAAGGACAGTGAGTTTATCGATGTCATCACCGCCATGACTTATCCTGAAATTGGGACGTTTTTCAGTCGATATGTTCAAGGCAATGAACCATTACCTATCGAAGAATACCTCTCTTGGGCGGGGATATCAACACGAGAAGGTGGTGAGAAAAGAATGGCCTTGTGGGGTAATTTCAAATTGGGTTTAAACGACAACAATCAAATCATCGCATTGGCTACCGATCAGCTTGATGCTTTTGGAACCCAAATTGGCTTCCAAGAAAACGATATCTTCTATAAACTCAACGGCAACGAACTGAACCTTGACACTTGGAGAGCGCTGCTTTATGATTTTCAAGAAAATACGATCGATGGCTCAAAAGTGAAGATTGAGTTGATCCGAGAAATCAAAGGCAAAACTAAAATCATAAAAAGAAAGGCCAAAGCAGAGACCTATCTTTACCAATACCCCAATGAGTTAATTATTTCAAATGAATCTACTCCACAAGAAAATAAAATAAGATCTTACTGGATGAATGGTTTATAAAAAAAATAGACCTACGGATTCGATCTCATTAAAAAAAATCAATTAAATACCTCAAAATGAATAAAAAAAACATCCGCATCAGTATCGCCGTTTCAATTGTAATCGTAGCTAGTCTTTTCTTACTCAACCGGCCCATAAAAAATAGTGACAACATCCTCGTAGAAGTCAAAAAAGGTGTATTCATTGTTGATGTTATCACTACCGGAGAATTAGAAGCGAAGCATTCAGTAGAAATCCAAGGACCCAAAGGGTTAAGGGCCCATCGTATCTGGCAAGTCACTATTCAAGACATGATTGACGAAGGAACCTATGTGAAGAAGGGTGATTATGTCGCTCGACTGGATGCATCAGAACTTACCAATAAACTAAGTGAATATCAGATTGAATATGATAAAATTCAATCACAATTTATTCAAACCCAACTGGATACCACCCTCCAAATGCGCCAGTCGAGAGACGACCTCATCAACCTAGCCTATGAAATCGAAGAACGTGATATGACCTTAGAACAATCCCAATTTGAGCCCCCCGCAACCATCAAGAAAGCCGAAATTGAAGTAGAAAAAGCAACCAGAGCATATCAACAAGCCCAGGAAAATTATTTTATTAAGCAAAAGCAAAATATTGCTAAAATGACTGAAGTCACAGCTTCACTCCAAAAGCAAGGTCTAGAACTCAAAGGATTAAAAGAATTGACACAAAAATTTATGATTTATGCACCTGAAGATGGCATGCTCATCTATTATAAAGATTCTGAAGGTACAGTAAAAATTGGTTCTCAAATTGGTGCATGGAACCCTATCGTAGCCACCCTTCCGGACTTGTCCGTCATGTTGTCCCAAACCTACGTCAATGAAGTAGATATACGTAAAATCAAAAAAAGTCAACTGGTTGAAATCGGTTTGGATGCCTTTCCCGAAAAAAGCATAGAAGGAAAAGTTATCAAAGTAGCCAATGTGGGAGAGCAAAGACCCAACTCTGATGCGAAAGTATTTAAAGTAAGCGTTGAACTATTAGGTGCAGATGAATTGATCAAGCCGTCCATGACTACCTCTAATAAAATCATTACCCAAACCCACCAAGATGCCTTGTTTATTCCACTTGAATGTCTATATAACTATCAAGACTCGATCACCTACGTCTACCAAAAAAATGGTATTAATGTCATAAAAAAGGAAGTCACTATCGGAGAAACCAATAGTGATGAAGTCATCATTCTTGAGGGTTTGGCCTTCGGAGATGAAGTGTATTTAAGTAAAATTAAAGAAGCCGAAGATCAAGACATCATTCGCTTATCTGAATCAAAAACAGAAGTATCAGCACAGCTAGGTTTAAATTCACCATCAAAAACTTTTTGATCATGAAGCCTCCCATGGAAAATAATTTTCCCGACAAAGAACGCTTGATCGCCAATCTCACTATTGCTTTTGAAGCGGTACTTTCTAATCGTGTTCGATCCATATTAACGGGCTTAGGTATTATTTTCGGGGTAGCGGCAGTAATTGCCATGCTTGCTATTGGTAATGGTGCTCAAAAAGAGATTATTGACCAAATAAAACTAGTGGGTCTGAACAATATCGTGATCAAACCTATCATTGAACAAACAGAAGAACAAGTTTCTTCGGATGATCCTTTCAATAAAGAAAAAAATAAATACTCTCCTGGACTCACATTAAAAGATAAAAACGCTATCGCTAAAATGCTCCCTAACATTCAGGCCATAAGTCCAGAAATTGTAAAGGATACCTATATTATGAATAAGGGCATTCGAAGGTCGGCCAAACTCGTAGGCGTGGAACCCCCCTATTTCAAACTCTTCAATTTTGAACTTGAAGAAGGAACTATGTTCAACGAGCAAAATTTAATTCATGGAATGCCCGTCTGTATCATTGGTAAATCTATAAAAGCAAAATTTTTCCCTTCAGAGAATCCCATAGGTAAAAAGCTAAAATGTGGTAACCAATGGCTCACCGTAATGGGAGTTCTCGAGCAAAGAATTATTTCTGAAAATAGTATCAAGCGATTGGGTATACGAGATTATAATATGGACGTATATGTACCACTTAAAACTGTATTGATCAGGTATGAAAACAGAGACCTCATCACCAAATCAATGATCAAAAAGGCAGATAAAGACAATACCACCACTACCAATTATCACCAGCTGGATCGCTTGGTGCTTCAAGTAGCAGAAACAGAAAAATTATCTGCTACTGCCGACATCATAGCACGGATGCTGGCACGAAAACATTTTGATGTAGTAGATTATGAGATCGAAATTCCAGAGTTATTGCTCAAACAACAACAACGTACCAATGATGTTTTTAATTATGTTTTAGGAGCCATAGCAGGCATCTCTCTACTGGTAGGTGGTATTGGCATCATGAACATCATGCTCGCTTCCGTACTGGAACGGATCAAAGAGATCGGACTGAGACTATCTATTGGAGCAAAAAAAACAGATATTGTTTTTCAATTTATGTTTGAGGCCATCATGATCAGTGCCACAGGAGGTGTTATTGGTATTTTTACAGGTGTTCTGATGGCCTATGGAGTAAGTGCCTTTGCTGATATTCCCACCATCATCTCCTTTGGCTCCATTGTGATCTCCTTTGGTGTTGCTACATTAATTGGTCTGATTTTCGGTATTGCACCTGCAAGAAAAGCGGCCCAACAAAACCCTATAACCTCGTTGAGATATGAATAAATATCTGGTCACATTATGGATTACTTTTGGATGGATATCCTCTTATGGGCAAATCAATTACTCACTCGAGGACATCATTCAGAAGGTCAAGGCACAATCTACCCGATCTAAAGAAGCCGAAACGAGGAAAGAAAATAGGTATTGGCAATATAAATATTATCAATCTAATTATAATCCTCAACTTAGACTACAAGGTAATTCTCCTGGTTATAATAGAGACTTTAACCAAAATCGCTTGGACGATGGTACCATAGTATTCCAAGAGCAAGAACAAACTTTTACCTATGCCAATCTCAGTCTTCAACAACCGTTGGCTATTTCGGGAGGGCAAGTATCCATCAATTCTGATGTTTACCGATGGAAAAATATCCCACAAAATTCGCGCTCATGGAACAGTACATTGATCAATATTAAGATTGATCAACCCATCATCGGATTCAACCCGTTAAAATGGGACAAAATGACTGAACCCCTGAGATATGAAGAATCTAAGCGTGCCTACGTAGAAGAAATGGAATATATTTCCAGTTTAACCGTGGACCTATTTTTTGACTATCTCGACGCGCAAATTGGATATGATATTGCCAGCTTCAATCTGGTCCGAAATGACACGATTTATAATATAGAAAAAGGCAGATATAATATTGGAACTACCTCTCGAGACAAACTACTACAAGTAGAGCTTCAACTCCTCAGATCTCAGCAGCAATTGACACAGGCCAAGCTGGATTTACAATCTTCTGAATTGGAAATCAAAACATTCATTGGTATTGATGAAGCCTTCGATCTCATCACCCCTAACCAAATACCTGATTTAAAAGTTAACATAGATGAAGCAATCAATTATGCCTCTGCCAATAGATCTGACTTTATCGCATTTGAACGACGTCAATTGGAAGCAGATAGACAAATCGCTCAAGCCAAAAATAATCGCTACCGACTCGACATGACAGCCTCTTATGGCCTGACGGGAACGGGTCAAAATCTAGGGAATTCCTTTCAGGAACCGAATAATCAGCAAAGACTCAATATCCAGTTCAATATCCCCATCATAGATTGGGGTCGAAATAAAGCCAGCATGAAAACTGCCTTGGCCAATAAAAAATTAGAATCTTATGTAATTACCCAAGATCAGCGGAGTTTTCTTCAAGAAATAACTACACTTGTCGCCCAATTTGAGGTATTGAAATCACAAATAGAAATTTCTGAAAAATCTGATTTAGTGGCACAAGAAAGATACAATGTTTCTCAAAATCAATACTTAATTGGTAAAATAGACATCACCAATCTAAATATTGCGCTCACTGAAAAAGACGAAGCCAAGCGGAGCTATTTAGCCGCACTTCGAAGTTATTGGAAAGCTTACTTCGATTTGAGAAGATTAACGCTTTATGATTTTTCTCATGATGAATTACTCTATCAGGAAGATTAAGGATCTTCTGATGGAATTGTTTAAACTCCTGTCATACTTTCTCATTAACTTTGCGCAGCTCAATTTCTAAAATATGTCTTTAGCCAAAGAACTTAATAAGCAAGGCAACTTGTTATTCAAATACAGAGGAACCCTTCCTTTGATCATCTTATCGGTAGCCTTGCTGGTTTTTGTTTTGAAGCTGCAGGCACCTAACGCCTTTGTCACCTACCATTATTATGCCTTTGGTTGCTTAGCCGTGGCTTTATTTGGCCAATTCATCCGATTAATCACAGTAGGGTATACTGCAGATCTAACTTCGGGTAGAAATACAGAAGGACAACTGGCCAATGTGCTAAATACGAAGGGCATTTACTCCATTGTAAGACATCCCCTCTATTTAGGTAATTTCTTCATGTGGCTGGGCCTCTGCCTGCTCACACAAGACCTGTGGTTTACGATCGCCTTTATTTTGATTTATTGGGTGTACTATGAACGTATCATGTTTGCAGAAGAAGCATTTTTGATTAATAAATTCGGAGATACCTACCTTGAATGGGCCTCATCAAGACCTGCTTTTTGGCCGAATTTCACCATTTGGAAATCCTCAACTTCCAACTTTAATTGGAAAAAAATACTACTCAATGAAAAAAATGGCATTACCGCCCTTTTTTCATTATTCTGGTTATTTAATTTCATTGAAATAGGGATCACCTCTGGAAGTTGGTCTCTCAAACCTAACTTTTGGTTGTATTCAATGTTGGTAAGTATGATTTATTATATCCTCATGAAGGTCCTCATGAAGTTGCGACTTATTTGAAAAGATGTTTATAATTTTCTGATTTTATACATCCCTTTGATATAGTTCCAAGTCATTTTGAGTTTAGATCCTGATTTATTGCGCGCCATTTCCATGGCATCCCAAAGTTCCTCTGGAATTTGATCTAATTGATTAAATTCTCCTGCTCCTTTGAGCCACTCTCCACCATCGATAGTCACTACTTCACCATTGACATATGCTGAAAAATCTGATATCAGATACGCTGCTAAATTGGCCAATTCTTGATGCTCTCCTACCCTTCCCACAGGTACCTTAAGCGCTGGATCATACTTCTCTCTTAATTTACCAGGCATCAATCTACTCCATGCTCCCTCAGTAGGAAAAGGACCAGGGGCTATCGCGTTACTTCTGATGCCATACTTGGCCCATTCGACTGCCAACGATCTGGTCATGGCCAAAATCCCTGCTTTAGCTGCTGCACTAGGGACCACATAGCCTGACCCTGTCCATGCGTAAGTGGTCACTATATTTAAAATGGTTCCGGTTTTTTTATGCTTTATCCAATCCTTCCCCATGCATAATGTAAAATTATAACTGCCCTTCAGTACAATGTCTACCACCGTATCAAAAGCCCGATGAGATAATCTTTCGGTAGGACTCACAAAATTTCCTGCCGCATTGTTTAAAAGAACATCAATAGGCCCCAACGTTTCCTGGGTAGTTTTAATAACTTGTTCAACTTGATCGTAATCCCTTACATCACAGGCCAGTGGTAACACTTTATTTCCACTCAGCTCATGGATTTCCTGTGCTGTTTTTTCTAGTACCTCTATTTTTCGACTGCAAATCATGACACTTGCTCCCAACTTAGAAAAATAAGTAGCCATTGATTTACCTAATCCGGTACCTCCTCCTGTGACAATTATTACCTTTCCTTTAAAGACGTCATCTTTAAACATTCCCTCCGAGTGATTCATATGTAGTCTGTTAAATAATATTTTTAAGTAATTTAAAATATTTGTGCAGAAATGTGAATAATAAATGAATCAATAAAAATGATTTAACTTGAAATTGTTCTTGTTACCTAATCCATTTTTTTTTAAATTAGTTATGAAAAATTTTATTCCATTCCTGATGACTGTCCTCGTTTTTTGGGTAGGATTCAACTCAACTTACGCCCAAGGAAAACTGACTGCGGAAGAACTACTTGCCAAGTCTATCGAATTCCATGATCCGGAGCATCAATGGAATCAGTTTAAATCTATCCTCAATTTTGATGAGCAGCAGCCTGAAAAGGCGGTTCGAAAAACCCAGGTATACATCGATAATTCGATAGGCTATTTCAAACTGAATCGTGGAGATGAGGAAATCAGCGGTATGTCTCTAGATTCATGCTTTATTATAAAAGGGTCCGTTAGCTGCCAGCGAGCGGAGATGATGAGGGATTATTATCTATACCTATGGGGACTACCTATGAAGCTCAAGGATGCCAATACTCCACTACAGCCTACCGTAAATACTGAAACCATAAAAGGCATTGATTACTTCACGATTCAAGTGAATTATCCAAAAGATACCTGGACCTTCTTTTTAAATAAAGAGGATTACAGCTTACAAGCCTATCGGTTCATCAAGCCAGATAAAAGTGGTGAATTGATTGAGTTAGCTGATCTCGTGAGCGTTGGAGCTATGAGAATTCCAAAAACCAGAAAATGGTTTGCCCTACCCGAAAACAACTATATCGCCACTGATATTTTAATGACCAGTGAAGGTTATTAAAGCATATAAAAAAACGGAAATTCTCCCTTAAAAACCACAGATCAAATCAAAAAGATTAAACCAGCAAAGCCAAAAACAGACTATGAAATTTTTCTTGATCTCTAAATAATAAAATTTACAAAGTTTTAGCATAAGTTGATTGGACCTATTTAGGTCAAATGCCTTCACAGATACTTCATTTTGGAAGCATGCGATTTAGCATGAAAAACTTACAGCACCCACCCTATTATGACGATTTAGTTCAAAGTGAACGATCACATCTATTTTAAAAACATAACATCCCTAAGCCCGCCTTATTTCAATCAATTTCACCTCAGAAAGGCGATGTCGGTTACCGCACATATGGGCTTAGTCTCTTCTGATTTAAATAACATATATAGATCATGCATCCCTTCAAATTCAGACACATTAAATTTTAGATCTGAGGGGCCTACATCTAGAAGACCCTGCTCAATATTCAGAGACTGAATTATAGCGCCTCCCAAACTATCCATTCTCAACTCCAAGATACCACCATTCATATATTGAGGATGTTGCAATATGGTGACGTTCACTGCACTTATACCCTTAAAATCAATATCTTCATAAACATAGTATGATCCCGCCTCCCCAATAACCAATGCCAGTGCCTCATCAAGCCCAGGAACCGTACCTGCCTCAACATTCATGGATTGTGTTCTCAATCCATCATCAAAGTTTACCGCAGATATGATTGGTTTTCTCAAAATCAATGTTTGCTGCTGGGTCAAAGGACCGATCATTTCCCCTCCTTTATCCGTATATGAGGCCGTAAAGACATAAACTCCTTGGCTTTCCTTCTTCATATGTTCTTGAAAAGTATACTTCCCATAAGTAGGTAGATTATTAACTATATCTTGTCGACCCAATGAAAGAATATAATCGACCATTGAACCTGCGTCACTATCGGCTAATGCCGGATGAGCGGCCATGGCAACCTCTCCCCACACGCCGGCGCCACCATTTTGAATCTTCTCAACCAAATATTTTTTTGCTACTGAATCCATTTGATACTTTTTTGAAATCGCGTAAAAAGAAGGTCCAATGGACTTCTTTTTCTCTTGATGACAAGAACTACAATCTGAGCTTTGGATCAAGGATTTGCCCAGACTCAACTGTTTCAATGCGCCATGGCCTATCGCAATCAAATTTCTGTCTAATCCTTCTTGAAGATAATCAATGGTGGTGATTACCTCATCTTCCGTAATTCCTGCTCCCAAGGTTCCATCTTCTTCATCCCTCACAGATATTTGATAGCTCAGGATACTTTTGTCCCAATAAAAACTGCTATTACTATTTATCTCAATGTTCAATTGAGGCAACGCATTACCCACCTTAAGTTTAATGCTTGAACTTCCCAAAGCACCTTCTTCGTCTTTAACTCCCAGAGATACCGTAAATATACCCGGATGATCAAACGTAAATGAGGTTTCTTTTTCTGTTGAAATAATTTGATCGCCCAAACGCCATTCATAAGTGAGGCTATCCCCATCACGATCATAAGAATCTGCCGCAGAGAGCGCTGCACGAAAAGGTGATTTTCCGTATTCTAGAGGGGTCTCAATTTTTGCTATGGGTTTTCTGTTGGATCTATTGTAGGTCAAGTGCACTAACCTCGCATCAGGATTTTGCTGAAACCAGGCCGATCCATATTCGAGTACATACAAATCTCCCTCTGGGCCAAAGGCCATATCGGTAGGATTACTGAATTCTTTCTCCGACAGAAAACGCTCCATCCGGACATAATTCCCTTCCTCATCTAAGGTCACAGACATCATCCATCCCCGCATCCATTCATAAATAAATAATTTACCATCATAATATTTGGGAAATTTACTTTCGATATCTGGATAATCATCTTGATAATACGTAGGCCCTGCCATAGCGGTTCGACCCCCATTTCCCAGTAATGGGAATTCCGATGAGTTATCATAAGAATACCAAAAAAACGCAGGTTGTGCAGGGGGTAATATTTTTGCTCCTGTATTGTATTGGGAATCATTGACTGGCTTTAAAGGATCGAAAAGCTTTCCTGACTTTTGGGTATCCCAATCATAATCATGATAAGCCTGATTGTTTCCAACAAATAAAGGCCATCCAAAGTTGCCTGCGACACGGGCTTGATTGATCTCATCGTGCCCACGAGGTCCTCTATTGTCATCCGATTTGTTCGCATCTGGTCCTACATCGCCCCAATACAAAAACCCTCTATGATTGTCAAACGCTATCCTGTAAGGATTTCTACATCCCATCACATAGATCTCTGGTCTGCCTCCACTCCCATCTTGCGGAAACAAATTGCCCTCAGGAATACTGTACCCCTCCTGCTCTACTTTTATTCTCAATATTTTACCTCTCAAATCATCGGTGTTTGCAGATGATTTTCTGGCATCCCATGGAGCCCTACCGGGGCGATCATCTATCGGTGTATATCCATCCGATGCATGCGGGTTGGTATTGTCCCCAACCGCTATGTAAAGCATCTGATCCGGACCAAACTCTATGGAACCTGCTGCATGACAGCATTCCAACCTTTGGGTTGGGATGGTAAGCAATATTTGCTCAGATTTTATATCGATTGACCGGTAATCAGCATCCATAGTAAATGAAGAAATTATTTGCATAGAATCTATAGGATGAGATCTGAAAAAGTAGATTTGTTTATTTTCCTTCACTTGTGGATCTAATGCAACGCCCAATAGACCATCTTCAAAATCAGTACATACCTCGAATTTGTGCATAACACGCGTTTCCTTGGCTAGCCGATCATATAACATGACCTCACCATGCCGTTGAATAAAAACAACATTGCCATTGGGCAATACCTCAAGCTCCATAGGCTCATTTAAATTTTCATCTAACACCTCAATATCGAAGCGGTTTTCTTCTGGTACTATAGTAGATTTCCTATAATCTATTCTTTGCATTGGACCTGCCGCATACTGAATACCTCCCCATACATGCTCAATAAAAAAGGGTTCAATATAACTCTCCTCTGTGTGTCCTAAACCAGTATACCACATACGACTTCCATCAAAATCCCTGTACCAACTAATGGGATGATTGGGTCCCTGTTTACCGCCCTGGTACGTCGCTTCGTTGACTTCCATCAATACATTGATATCCGGATGGACATCTATAAAATTGTACCATTCGTCGGTATGAACCCATTTTTGAGGTAAATGACGGGTTGAAAGATGATCCCTATTTAAGACTTCTACCGTCGCCTCTGCCGGTTCAGGATGACTATCAAAATAAGCCCCTATCAATTGATTGTAGTACGGCCATTTGTACTCCGTATCTGTCGCCGAATGAATTCCGACAAATCCACCTCCCGCTTGAATAAAGCGCTGTAATTCTAATTGTTGGGCTTCATCTAAGATATCTCCCGTCGTATTTAAAAAAACGATTACATTAATATCTGCCAATATTTTCTCGTTGAATACTTCAGCATCTTCTGAAAACAGCACCTCGAATCCATGTTGATCCGCTAAAGTTTGAAACATTTTTTGCCCATGTTCGATACAGGCATGCCTAAATCCCTCTGTTTTTGAAAAAACTAACAACTTCAAATAATCATTTTGATCTTCTTTGATCAAGAAAAACCACAACCCTGATACCGTTGCTAACAATACAAAAAAACCTCCTATTTTATTTTTCATCTCCGTTATATTAGCACTAATATAAAATCAATTTCTATTATTCTAATATTAAGTTGACGATAAACAATATAATCGCCCCCCAAAGCCAACAACCTTTTTGATTGAAAAGAGCTCTCTTTACAACTCAAAATGCAAAATTCAAGAATATCAGGTTCTAAAGAGTACATATTGTATTTTTGACTATGCAAATAGCCTCCCTATCAGAAATTAAAAAAGAACTCAAAGAAAAAACCAATCATGAACTTACCGAACTGGTCCTTAAGTTAACCAAACACAAAGTTGAAAATAAAGAACTATTGGCCTATGTGCTTTTTGAATCGGCAGATGAAAATCATTTCATATCAAAAATTGAATCAGAAATAGACCTGCAATTTGCCCATGTCAATATTAAAAGCAATTATATCATCAATAAGAACATTCGAAAAATTCAAAGATATATTGTAAAACAGATTCGTTTTTCAAAACAAAAAGAAACGGAAATAGCCCTGCGCATTCATTTTTGTAAAAACCTTGTTGACATCCAATCAAAATACGATATCAATAACACCCGCCATCAAATGCTGATACGTCAAATTGAACTCATCAGAAAAGCTTTAACACTTGTACATGAAGATTTACAATTTGACCATGAGTTAGAGTTAACTGAACTATTGGAGCAAGTAGCACACTAAAAAATGCTTGTCAAGGTAACTTTTTAAATCCTCCTACGTAAAACGAAGTATTCCTAACGAAAAACTTTATAGACCAAAGTATCATATCTATCTCAAGACAATCCCAAATACCACAAAAAATCCCAAACATCACAAAAAGTATCCCATTTATAACAAACCATCGATAAATACAGTACCTAACGCTAGTTTTGAATTTTGACTGTCGTGCAACCTTTTATGCCTAATCTACATCATTGAGCTACTTATGATTGATAAATTTGTTTCTGAATTAACCTCCATTTTTTCTTATTTTGCTGTTTTTTTATTGGGGTTATCTTCAGCCACCGCTCAGCATAACATCAGTGGACGGATCATAGATAATACTCAAGATCCCCTACCTTTTGCTTATATCATCCTATATGAAAAGGGGAGTGAGGACCTGCCAAAAGGAGTGATTTCTGACGATAAGGGTGCCTATTCTTTTGAACAAATTGCCGACGGCATCTATCACATTGAAGTCTCTATGCTGGGTTTTAAACTCAATACATTAGACACCTTTACCTTGTCAAAGAATGCTGTTTTTAATTTTATTTTGGAAGAGGATACCCAGACATTAAACGCAGTAGTGGTGAAAAGTAAGCGACCTGTGATCAGGCAAACTGCTGAAAAGTTAATTGTGGATTTGGAGAATTCCGAGATGATTAATACCAGCTTACAGGATGTCATGCGTAAAATCCCCGGAGTATTAGTTACTAATAACGGAATTTCAATAGCAGGAAATAGAGGGGTAAGAATTCTAATTAATGGGAAATCTACAGACTATATGGATATTCAAACACTCCTGCGTGATCTTCCTGCAGATAATATTTCTAAAATTGAAGTGATAGAACAACCCGGTGCAGAATATGAAGCCTCAGGCTCAGGAGCCCTCATTAATATTATTTTAAAGAAAAAAATACGTTTAGGAACCCATGGAAGTTTCAATACATGGGCGGGGGAAGATCAAGGTTTTCAATATGGAACCGGTGCCTCAATTGCGCAGTATAAAAATAAATTAAGTTGGCAAGCGAGCATAAATCATTCAAAACCCACTTGGCGAAATGACTTATTTTTAGTCCGAACCGTAGGTAGCGAAACCTATGATCAAATCACCAAGGAACCTTATGATCCCAATAATTTCAGTATGAACGGAAACATAGACTATCACCTCAATGATAAACATACTTTTAGTATCGGGAGCCGATTGAATCAGAGAAACTCTCAAAGGATCACTTCAAGTAAAACCATGATCTCTGATGCGAGCACCACAAATATCCTGTTTTCAGAAAATAGTTTTGCTAGAGATAGGATAGATTTTAATCTGAATCCCTATTATGAATACAAATCTGAAACAGATCGGTTGGTGATCGATTTTAACTACGTTGATTATATAAATGATAATACCAATACCCTTTATGAGGTTGAAGGAAGTACCATCCCTTTTACTGATAGAAAATATATTCAAGAGGGAAAGTATAAAATCAAGACCTACAAAGTAGACTATAAAAAAACCCTTTCAGAAAATTTCAACATCAGCTTTGGCATTCGTTATGCCGATGTAAATACTGATAATGACCTGCAATCTTATTTAGACAATAACCAAGGAGTATTTGACTTTCTTGAAACTGAAAGCAGTCAGTTTTTAATCAAAGAAACGATTTTTGCTGGGTATTCCAAAATAAATGCTACCTCAGGGAAATGGGCTTTCTCTGGTGGATTACGTTATGAAGATAGTCATACGGACGGCACCTCAATTTATATGGAAAAAGGTACACTGAATACAGAAATAAAGAAAAGACCTATTCAAAAACTATTTCCAAGCGCTTCAGTAAGCCGAAATTTATCTGAAAAATTGGGTACTAGTTTATCCTACAGTTACAGAGTTCAAAGACCTTCCTACAGTAGTTTAAATTCCTTTGCTACCTTTTTAGATCCCTTTTCTGCCGGTCAAGGAAATCCAAACTTGACACCTGCCTTCACGCACAACTATCAATTTAATTTGACTTATGAAAGTCAGCCCTTTTTTAGTATCGGTTATAGTAGCACTGCTGATGCAATCCTAGAATTAATTCAACAAGATAACCTGACCGCTCAAATCAGACAAACAGAGGTAAATGTTGAAAACAATGATAACTGGAACTTTAGATTATTTGGCCCCTTAAGTTTTATCAAAGATGTTGAAGGTTATACTGGCTTTATTGTCATCAATACTGACTATCAATCACTAGACTATAATTTAGATTTGAACAAGTGGAGTTTGTTTTGGTTTATTCAGGCCAATTATGAACTGCCCTTTGGTATCAACTTTGAACTGAGCGGAAATTATGGGACGGGGGCATTGGAAGGTCAAATTGAAGTGGATTGGTTAGCTGATTTGGATTTCTCTTTTGGGAGAACGTTTTTGGACGAAAAACTAAAGGTAAATCTAGGTTTCAATAAGATGTTGAACAGAGGTTTTGTAGGGAATATTGATTACGGCACCGGAACCGCCGCAGTAGAAAGTAATGGTTCTAGACAAAGCATTCAACTCAGATTGGTTTATAGTTTTGGTTCTAAATTTAACAAGAAAGCAACCGATAGAAATACTTCCAGAGATGAAGAAAATAGAATCAGAAATGACAATTAGCGGTAGCGCTTAGAGGACTTGAGAAAATTAATCATTGTAAAATAAATTAAGAAAACAGACTGCTGACATTTTGTTTAAGAAATAACCGGGCTAGTGCTGAATTCAAATAGTAATCACTCATACGGTGTAGTGGTTTGATAGAAAAGTAACCCGACATTTGCCGCCTTCCATACAATTTGTATGTTTATGTTTATTAAAGAATTACTTTTTACAACAGCAATATGACTAAAAAACGTACTTGGAAATTTTGGACAGGTAGAACAATCCTTGGTCTATTGTTCATTGGAGGTCTATGGCTTACCAATCTTATCTGGTTTCGACCCTTTAATATCAATCATTTCTATGATAAGGTCTTTATCGAACTTGCCATCTCAGATCCTGAATTGGTCACACAATTGGGTATACCCGTCCTATATGACATATATAAAGAGGATCTGAGCGATGCCTCAGACAAAAAGGGCTGGGAGGATTTCCTTAAACTCAAGGACGACTTAGCGGCCTTACAAAGTTATGATTTCGAAAGTCAATCGAAAGAAAACAAGTTAAACACTAAAATTCTAAGTTGGTATTTAAGAAAACAGATTGAGGGTGAGCCATTTTTCTATCATGGGTATCCAGTAAATCAAATGTTCGGAGTACAAAGTAATCTTCCTAGCTTGATGGAAAGTTCGCACAAGCTTAGGGATGAAAGTGATATTGAAGCATACATCATACGATTATCCAAATTTGGTGCCAAATTCGATCAAGTACTAGAGAGGTTAAGAATAAGAGAAGAAAAGGGAATCATTCCTCCACAATTTGTCATCGACCGTGTGATTAGTGAAATGTCAGGATTTATCGGAAAAAAAGGATCAAACCATATCAATTTGGAGATTACCAATGAAGATCCCGTTAAGTCAAACATACTCTACACTCATTTCAATTCTAAATTAGCACAGCTTGAAGATCTTACTGACCAGGAAAAGGAAGCATACAAAATCAAGGTAGAAAATGAAATAAGAACTACTGTGTTCGAGGCATATGGCGCTCTTATCTTGTACTTCGAAGCATTAAAATCTAAAGCAACAACAAAAGATGGGGTTTGGAAATTGCCAGATGGAGATGACTTTTATCAATACCAATTATCAGAAAATACCACCACCGACTATACCCCTGAAAAGGTACACCAAATTGGATTATCAGAGGTTGCTCGAATAAAAACAGAAATGTGGAATATCTTGACCCTTGAAGGTTATACGGATACTACAAAAACATTAGGTGAAATCATCCAAAAATTAAACAAGGAAGAACGCTTTCTGTACCAGAATAATGATGAGGGCAGAAAGGAAGTCATTGACGGCTACAATGATATCTTAGATGAAATCAACAATGGACTCGATGAAGCATTTGACATCCGACCCAAAGCGTCCATGGAAGTAAAAAGAGTTCCTGAGTTTAAAGAAGAAAGTTCTGCTGGTGCATATTATGAGCTACCACTCATGGATGGATCAAGAGGAGGCATCTTTTACGCCAACTTGAGAGACGTTACAGAAACTGTTAAGTTTGGGATGAAGACCTTGGCCTATCATGAAGGAATCCCCGGCCATCATTTCCAAGTAGCGATACAAGGAGAATTAAAAAATGTTCCAATATTCAGGACATTCCCCCTTTTCACGGCATACACAGAGGGCTGGGCCTTGTATGCTGAAAGGCTCGCGTGGGAGTTGGGTTTTTATGAAACTGACCCTTTTGGCAATTTAGGAAGACTTCAAGCAGAAATGTTTAGAGCCGTTCGTCTTGTTGTTGATACAGGTATTCATTATAAAAAATGGACTCGCGAAGAAGCCATTGAATACATGATTTCCAATACAGGAATGACCACCGGAGAAGTTGTTACTGAAATCGAACGGTACATCGTAATGCCGGGTCAAGCATGCGCGTATAAAATAGGTATGATGAAGATATTAGAGCTCAGAGAAAAAGCAAAAAGCAAGCTTAGTAATCAGTTTAAATTAAAAGAATTTCACAATGTAGTATTGAAAAATGGCGCAGTTCCTTTAGATATTTTGGAGGAAATTATCAACGATTATATTAATGTGTCACTGATCAATAGTGATGGCTTGTCTGAATATTAATGAACATTAATTTTATTCATTCTTAAATTCTCTCAATACAGGTAACGCTTTGTTATCAAAATCGAATAGTGCTTGATTTTCCCAAGGAGATGCGTCTTGTGATTCATTTCCTTTCCAAGCGATTAATTCAGCTCCCCAATAACAAAAACCAATTCCATTTTCTACTTCTTTGGTTAATGCTTTGATTTCATTAATAAATTTTCTCTGACCTTCAGGTGTTGCCGGAAATTCGGGTAATATTAATTGGTCATCTATTCCAACGATATTGTTTGTCCAATCATTCCAATCAAGTGTAAAGGGGTAAGCTGTTTCAGCAATTAGGATTTTCTTTTGATGAGCGTTGCCTAAATACTGCATTTTAGCCTTAAGGTTATTTAGGGACTTTCCATGCCAAATAGGATAATATGACAAACCAATAATATCATAATCAACAATACTCAATTGATCAAAAAACCAATCAGAGCCTTCGATACCAGCAAAATGTAAAATTATTTTAGTTTCAGATGAAGTAGTTCTAACGGCTACAATTGCAGTATCCAATAGTTCTCGAAACTGCTGAAAATTATTTGATATATGTCCATATGGATAAAGAAAACCTGAATTTATTTCATTACCGATCTGGATAAAATCAGGTTGTAATTCGGCTGCGATTTTTTCTGTGTAGTTATACACACTGTCTTTCAATTGCGTGAAATTGATCCCTTGCCAATGATTTGGAGATTCTTGATGACCAGGGTCGGCCCAGGTATCAGAATAATGTAGGGTTAACCAGGTTTTAAAACCATTAACCTTTAAGGTTTTAGAAAACTGTTTTACTTCATTAAATCCAGCATATTCATCACTTGGATCGACCCAAAGCTTTAATCTGACTGTATTTACTCCATTATCTTTAAGTATTGTCAATAAATCATTTTGATTCCCTTCCAAGTCATAGAATGTAGGGCTTAAATTTGCTATTTCAGGGAATCTTGAAATATCAACAGCAGGAATAAATGTTAAATTCCCATTTTCTTGAACAGGAACATCCAGATCATCCTTATTACAAGCAACAAAACTCTAAAAAATTATTAAGACCTGCAGTGTTCTATTCATATCAAATTATGATTAGCGTTGGGTAAATGTTGCAGACAAAAAAGAAAATAAAAACACACTAAACTTACTAAAAGAAAATTGCATTTATAAAAGTACGCCCACAGGGAGTCGAACCCCGAACCCCCGCCTTAGAAGGGCGGTGCTCTATCCAGTTGAGCTATGAGCGCATTTAATGTAAAAAAGCGGAGAGAGGGGGATTCGAACCCCCGGTACGGTCACCCGCACGCATGTTTAGCAAACATGTGGTTTCAGCCACTCACCCATCTCTCCGTAGCTCTTCTAAAAAGATTGCAAATATAGTAGGTCAATTGAAAACATTGGTCCCCTGAGGAAAAAAAAATATTAAAATCAATCCTTAATTTTTGTTAATTGACTGCCAATAAATTTGGACGAATTAACTTGTTGTGCAACATTTGCAGAATATATGACGTGGGCACATTCTTTAGGCATTTTTGAATACACAAGCATTTTCCTCTTTTTGCTGTTTTATGCCATCTTCATGAACAAAGTAATGAGGATAAACAAGTCCATAAAGAGTTCTTCAAAACAATTTTTATGGAAGTTCCTTTTAAGATTGACCTATTTTTCTTTGTTTTTAGTCGCCTTACTTGGGCCTTCCTTTGGCGAGGCTACCAAAGAAGTTAAGTCCATGGGTAAAGATATTTTTATTTGTGTCGACTTATCTCAATCCATGAATGCCTTCGATGTTCAGCCCACCCGCCTTGAAAGAGTGAAATTCGAGTTAAAAAATATCATTGAAGCCTTTAACTCTGATAGAAAAGGTCTGATCATGTTCAGTAATGAGGCCTTCATGCAATGCCCGCTGACGTATGATAACAATGCGTTAACGCTGTTTATTCAAACCTTAAATACCTCTTTGGTGCCCAATACGGGGACCGATTTCGCACCGCCTCTTAAACTGGCTCTAGACAAATTAAGTTCAGACAAAAATGCAAGTATCAGACAAAAATCAAAAGTGATCATATTGATCAGTGATGGTGAAGATTTTGGTGAAGAAACGGAAGAGATAGGTAAAAAAATTGAAGAGGCAAATATTAAATTATTTACGCTCGGAGTGGGAACCGAAATGGGCAGTAAAATTAAAACTAATAGAGGTTTCAAAACAGATAGAGCCGGTAATGAAGTCCAATCTAAACTCAACACTACCGCGCTCAAGCGATTGGCAAACAAAACCAACGGTAAATATTTTGAAATTAATCAATCAAGAAATGACGTCAATAAGCTCATAAATACGATTAATCTGATAGAGGGAGAACTCAGAGATTCAAAAAATATCGATACAAAATCAAATAAATATTTCTATTTCTTAATATTTGCTGCATTTTTACTCATGGGTGACGTTTTAATCACCCTTAAAATTATCAGTCTATGAAGTTTGTGATTTTGCTTTTGTTGATATGGGTCAATGATCCAAATGACATTGCCCTAATCAATGCTTATAAAGCAGATGCGGAACAATCATTTCTTGCTGAAGACTTCTCCCAAGCCGTCAGTCAATATAAATTTTTGATGGATTCACTCAATGTAAATGAAGATGCCATTCATTTGAATTTAGGTCATGCGTATCATCAAATGGGAGATACGGCCCAAGCCCGCACCGCATACAACCAAGCAACCTTATCCTCAAATGCCGCCTTGAAGTCAATTGCTTATCAGCAACTGGGAGTGATCTCGAAATCCAATAAAAACCTAAAAGAATCATTGGCCTATCTGAAAGCTTCCATCAAAGCAAACCCAGCTAATTCAGATGCAAAATATGATTTTGAATTGGTCAAAAAATTAATGCAAGAAAGTCAAGATCAAGAAAACAAAGAAGATCAAGAAGACAAAGAAGATCAAGAAGACAAGGAAGATCAAGAAGACAAGGAAGATCAAGAAAATAAGGAAGATCAGGAAAATAAAGAAGATCAGGAAAATAAGGAAGATCAGGAAAATAAGGAAGATCAAGAAGATCAGAATCAAGAAAGCGATTCAGAAAATGAAGAGCAAAAGGATCAGGAAGGTGATGAGAAGGAGCAAGATCAAAAGGATGACTCGAGTGAAGAAGAGAATCAAGACGAATCCCAATCAGAAGATCCCGCTGATGAAAAATCAGAAGCAGATAAGAGCACTCAAGAAAAATTAGCTGAAATGAATATCAGTCCTGAAAAAGCCGAAATGATCCTTGAAGCCATGCGCAATGGAGAAATTCAATATATTCAGCAGCAAAAAAGGAAAGCAACAGAAAAGCAAGACAAAGGAAAACCTGATTGGTGATTTTTATCGATTTTGAAATAAAAAACGTCCTCATCTTTATGTTAATTCTATCTACTAAGAGCAGAAATACAGCTGTCATCTGCGGCCTCATTCTTAATGTTATCTAAGAAAAACACATCATATGCCCCCATCTTCTCCAAAATCTTCATGAGATCTTTGTTGATGCTTTGCTACTTATTTATCAGTCAACTTTGTTGGAGCCAACAAGAAATAAAAACTTATTATGATGAGACTAAAAGACTGATCAATGAGGCTTATCATATCGTATGGAAAGATACTGCCATTCTTCAAGGACCCTACAAAAAGTTTGATGCGGATGGCCATTTAATCATTAAAGGAGAATATGATGATAATTTAAGAGCAGGTACCTTCATCAATTACTATCCCAACGGGACCATTCAACGGACCAGTAATTATGAAAAAGGAGCAAAAGAAGGAGTGACACTGGTTTACAACTCAGATGGCGTATTGATCCAAGAAGCTGTTTTCAGACAAGACAGCCTTTTGGGAGCGGTAAAACTATACCATCCCAGTGGACGCGTTAAAGGAAGTTCTGAGTTCAAAAAAGGAAAGCCCGACGGTCTCGTCACTACCTATCATACTAACGGCAATAAAAAAGAAGACATTATTTATACCTCAGGTAAACCCAATGGTCTTGTCAAGCAATACTATGAGTCAGGAACCATTATGCTTGAAGCCACCTATGAAAATGGCCTTTTAAACGGCCTTTATAAAACCTTTTATCCCAATGGAAATCTTGAATTAGAGGTGTTTAATGATCGGGGTAAACGGTCTGGATATATTAAAAAATACCATGCCAACGGAGCACTTTCCTCACTCGGGAATTATCAAGATGGGCAACTTCAAGGAGATTATTTCGGATACCATACCGACGGCTCCTTAAAGGCCAAACTTAAATATAATAGAGGCTTTTTAATTGGAAATAATACCGAGTACAATAAAAAAGGCGTAATAATTAAAGTATCCAAATTTAGCAATAGCGGAAAGAATGGTGAAATTTTAGAATACCACAACAATGGGGTGCTGGCGTCAGAGAAAAAATTCAAGGATCAGGCCCCTCACGGAGTATGGAAATATTATACCAAAAAGAATAAACTCTACAAGTTAACACCTTATGAGAATGGGAAGATCAATGGTGTCGAATTGACCTTGAATGATCTTGATACCCTAAGTTCAAAAAAATATGTTTTTGGTGTAAAGTCGGGTCAATGGAAATCGTTTTACACGCGTGGAAAACCAAAAGAATACGCTACCTATAAATTCAATGAACTCGAGGGGAAGTTCATTCACTTTTTTGAAAATGGTAACAAACAATATGAAGGTTATTATTATCGTGGACGACGGACCAATGATTGGATCTATTACAACTCAAAGGGTCGGCCTATTTTAAAAGAAACCTATCGAAAAGGCTTGATCGTATCGAAAGAGGATATTAATCGACCCTAACATTCACTTTTGCAGTAGCTAAATCCTTATATTTGTTTTTCATGAATGCTGGTATACAAAACACTCAGTTCAAATTTCCCAATCAAACGGGTCACTATAAAGGTAAGGTAAGAGATGTCTACTTTTTTGATGATAAATTGATCATGGTGGCCAGTGATCGACTTTCCGCTTTTGATGTGGTCTTACCAAACGCCATCCCTTTTAAAGGACAGGTACTCAATCAAATTGCCGCACATTTTCTAAAAGCTACCGAAGACATCGTCCCCAATTGGATTTTAGCCATTCCGGATCCCAATGTAAGTATCGGTAAAAAATGTGAACCTTTTCCCGTAGAAATGGTCATTCGAGGATATTTAGCAGGTCACGCCTGGAGAACCTATAAAGCAGGGAAACGAACCCTTTGTGGAGTGTCATTACCTGATGGGCTTAAAGAGAATGATCGATTACCAGAACCTATCATTACCCCTACCACTAAAGCAGCGGTAGGCCACGATGAAGACATCTCAAAACAAGATATTATAGCACAGCAGCTGATCTCACTTGCCCAATATGAACAATTGGAGTCTTATACAAGGGCCCTTTTTCAGCGGGGAACTGAATTGGCGGGAAAACAAGGTCTCATCTTAGTCGATACCAAATATGAATTTGGTCTATTCAAGGATGAAATCACGCTGATTGATGAAATTCATACTCCTGATTCTTCGAGATATTTTTATTTAGATTCTTATCCAAGACACCAAGCGCAAAACATAGCCCAAAGACAGCTGTCCAAAGAATTCGTCAGAGAATGGCTTATCGAGCAGGGTTTCCAAGGTTTAGAGGGACAAAAAATACCTCTTATCAGCTCTGAATTTGTTCAAACCATCTCCGAGAGATATATTGAACTATATGAAAAAATAACGGGGGAAAAATTCATTCGATCAGCACAAAATGAGATGCTCAATCGGGTAGAACAAAATGTTTTAAATTGGATCAAAACATCATGAAATACCAAATTACTGAGCAAGAAAATTATACGCTTATTGAAATACTAGAATCCCAGCTCAGTGAAAGCCATCACACCCATTTTAAAAAGTTATTCACAGAGATTCAATCGAAAAAAATAAGTCATGTCATTATAGATATGAACCACATGACTCGATTCGATGCCTCTAGTTTACCTATAATCACCTTGGGTCATGATATCTTTAAAGAATTAGGTTCTTTTATCCTTTGTGAGATCCCTCTGGAACTAGAAAAATTAATCAAAAACAACCCGTCAGCTAATAAACTAGACTTCGTACCTACCTCTGAAGAAGCCATAGAGTTTGTCATGCTAACCGATCTTGAAAACATGCTCAAAAAAGAAGGTTAATTGAGTATTTCAGTCAAAATATTAGGATCTAATGCAGCTTCTTTTGCCTACAACCGGCATCATACCTCTCAGATTATTGAAGTGGATAATAAACACTTCATGGTTGACTGTGGAGAGAGTACCCAACTACAAGCCAAAAAGTATAATGTAAAACTCTCCAAGATCAATCATATCTTGATCAGCCATCTTCACGGTGATCACTATTACGGATTGCTTGGACTTCTCTCGACGATGCAGCTCTATGGACGGAAACAAGCATTGTCCTTGATTGGTCCACCCGGGCTTTCTGAAATCATCACAATTCAACTCAAACATTCAAAAACGGTATTCAACTTCCCCATTGAACTGACTGAATGGAAAGAAGGGGTTCAAGAACTCCTCGTGGATCTGCCTAAACTTACGATCAAGAGTATTCCTGTGAAGCATTCCATTCCTTGTAACGGATTTTTGTTTGAGGAAAAACCAAATTTGAGGAGACTGAATAAGACTCACCTCAATGAAACGTTAAATGCTTTAGAAATCAAACAACTCAAATCAGGCATTGATGTGCTCCATGAAGATGGTAGGACAAAGTATTTGAATGAAGAATTTACGCTCCCCCCAAGAAAGCATCACTCATACGCTTTCTGTTCAGATACAAAATACGATGAAGAGCTTGTGAAATGGATTAAAGGGGTCGATTTACTTTATCATGAGGCCACCTTTATGGAGGAGCATAAAGAGCGCGCAAATCTGACCTATCATAGCACCGCGGCGCAAGCAGGACGCATCGCAGCAGCAGCAGCAGTAGGTAAGCTAATCGTTGGTCATTTTTCTACTCGATACAAAGATTTGAGTCCCTTATTAGGGGAAGTGCAAACTGAATTTGAAAATGCCCACTTGGCCTTAGAGGGTCGTATATTTGAAATCAATGAGTAAGACCCTAGCTACAGGAAAAAAACAACAACTCTTCTTGATACTTTCAGGTATATTTATCACCAATGCCTTGCTTGCCGAAATCATGGGTGTTAAAATTTTTTCTGCAGAAAAAATAATAGGTGTCGCGCCTGCTCATATTGAAATCTTAGGTTTTAATCTTGATTTTAACCTTACCGCAGGGGTCATTTTATGGCCTGTGGTTTTTTTAACTACTGATATTATCAATGAATACTTTGGTAGGGAAGGCATTAAAAAAATCAGCTTATTGACCGCTGGTTTGATCAGCTATGCCTTCCTTATTATCTATACCATCACCCTATTGCCTCCCGCCCAGTTTTGGCTAGAAATCAATGCGCTAGATGCGCTCGGAAATGTCTTTAATATAGACTTGGCTTTCAATAAAATTTTCACCCAAGGTCTGGGTATTATTGTGGGAAGTTTAGTTGCTTTCCTAATAGGCCAATTATTAGACGTCTATATTTTTCAAAAGCTCAGGCAATTTACGGGGCCCAAATTAATTTGGTTAAGAGCAACTGGCTCTACGCTGATCTCTCAATTAATCGATAGCTTCATTGTTCTTTTTTTAGCCTTCTATCTATTGGCTCCCGTAGAAAGTCAATGGCCACTTGCTCAAGTATTGGCTGTGGGATCTGTCAATTATATCTTCAAATTTGTCATTGCCATTTTGAGCACTCCCCTCATTTATTTAGGCCATTACGGAATTGAAAAATATTTAGGGGTCGAACGGGCACAAAAAATGGCAGAGGAAGCTACCCAAAACAGTCGTTCAACCATTTAAAACTGGCCCCTTCACGCCATTCATGGCGATACTCCTTGGAGCAATAAACCACAAATATAGGCCCCATAAGTACCCACAACATATCCTAGCACGGCCAATAGCACACCTACGGGAGCTAAAGATGGACTGAAATAGGCCGCTACAATAGGTGCAGACGCAGCCCCTCCCACGTTGGCCTGACTACCTACCGCTATAAAGAAATAGGGGGCCTTGATGATTTTAGCTACTACGATCAGTAATATGGCATGAAAACCAATCCAAATAAATCCAATTAAAAACAAGCCTGGATTTTCAAAAACAGCCAATATATCCATGTTCATGCCAATGGTAGCAATCAAAACATAAACCATCAAACTACCCAATTTTGATGCCCCTACATGCTCCAAAGATCGCGCACGAGTAAAAGACAGCGCAACACCCAATGTGGCGGCAATCACTACGATCCAAAAGAACCCTGAGGTCAAACTATAATCTTGCAACTGTGGAAAATTGGTACTCAAATAAGGGGCAATGAGATCACTCAAAAAATGAGACAAGCCCATACATCCAAAACCAATGGCCAAAATCTTAACAATATCTGATAAAGAAGCTGTTTTTGCAGATTTCTGTTGGAAATCTTCCATCCGATTTTTTAAATTTTCAATGGCTCGATCATCGGCCTTTAATAATTGGTTGATCTTTTTGTTTTTACCTATACCTAGCATTAAAATGGCAAGCCATAAATTACCCATGATCACATCTACCGCCACCATCTTCGAGAACAAGGGTCCACCTACTTCAAAAACTTCTTTCATTGCTGTTTGATTGGCAGAACCTCCAATCCATGAGCCCGCAATGGTAGTCATGCCTCGCCATATTTCTTCAGTAGGTGGCGCATTGATGACTTCAGGGACAATATAAGAAATCAAAAGAAGGGCTATAGGGCCCCCTAAGATAATACCGATGGTACCTGTAAAGAACATAATGATGGCCTTAGGACCTAATTTTATGAGCTCCTTAACATCTACCGAAAGCGTTAATAAAATCAAACTGGTCGGCAATAAATACCGAGAAGCCATGAAATATAAATTAGACTTTGTAGGGTCAATGATACCAAAACTATAAAGTAACGACGGTAAAAAATAACAAACAAGTACGGATGGAACCCAACCATAGAATTTTTTCCAAAACCATAACTTACTGTCTGAGGTATAAAAAACAGCTCCCAAAATCAACATCAGGATACCAAATATTACCGCATCATTTTGAATTAAATCTTCGTTCATTAGGACTTGATTAAAGTTACCAGTTCATTAAGCATCATCGCCGTTGCACCCCAAATAAAGTGATCATCAACATCATAATAGGGTGCCCTTAAAGTTACTCCTCTGGTCTGCAGATGTTTTTCCTTGATTACATTTTTTTTAAACAAATCGATCAAAGAAATTTCAATAATCTCCGCTACCTCATAAGGATGAGGTGTAAATATAGGTTTTTGATCCATAAAGCCAATCACGGGAAGTACCACATGATTAGACGCTGCTACATCCAGTTTGCTCAACTTACCAATTATCTTGATGCTTGAATCTGAAACGCCTATTTCTTCATAGGTCTCGCGAAGGGCAGTTTGCAGCAAATCTCTATCCATATGCTCTTTTTTCCCTCCAGGGAAACTGATTTGCCCACCATGAACCCCGTCATAAGGAGGTCGCTGAATCAAGGGAAACTTCCAATCGCTCGCATGTTCATCTGGGTATAACAATATCAGGACTGCACCCTCTTTTGGAGAAAGCTGAAAGGGTTTTCGAGCAGCATCTTCATGGATGATCTGAGCTCTCATCTTCTCATGAGCGAGATTTCCTGGTAATGCTCCTTGCAGGCGTTTCCTAAGCGTTTCCTCTAACTGAGTATCTAACATCCCATATTCATTGGTTATTTCTAAAAAAATAGGGCCATTGTATGGGACCTAGCTGCACTCATACTGGTCCTTAATATCTTTTTTCACCCTGTAAAGGCCACTCCCTATTTTTGGAATCCATCCAGATCAGATATACCTAACCAAGCCGTTTTGGTCTTCCCTTTATGTTCCTATCTGCAGTCACTATTCCTATGGTTATTTTTAACCATAGGACTTCTCTCCATCAATTGATTTTCAAAAAAGAATGCACGCTTAATTACAATGATCGTTCAGGTAGGCCTGCGCTTTTTCGTTACCCACATCCATTGCTATTTGCCATGCCTGGCAAGCCATTCCTGATTGGCCATCTGATAAATAGGTGATGCCCAACATCAAATGAGCTTCCTTTACGTTTTCATCCATCTCCAAGGATTGCTTCAAATAACGAATGGCCTGAGTGAAATCCCCCATTTTATAATAGTAGTAGCCCTTATTTCGATAAGACCATGGATTATCAGGAGTCAAGACAATACTTTGATTGATATCGATCAAGGCTAAAGCTATAGAATCCATCTCTAGATAGGTAAAACCCCTATTATTTAGAAAAAAAGCATTGTTCGGATCCAGCCTAAGGGCTTGCTGGATGGCCCGATAAGCTAAGTCCAATGACGATAACTCTAAATATATCTGATTGAGTGTATTGTATCCAAAGGCTTCATTGGGAGACTGATGCAAAATTTCCTCTAAAGTAGCTGCCGCCCTTTGCTTATTGCCCAGATAAAAATCTAAGGTGGCTAAATTGATCTTGGCCTCAGTATCCTTTGGATTTCGTGCCAGTACCCTATTAAATTCATCCATGGCTCGTTCATAATCTTTTGACTCTGTGAAAATAAGCGCCTTAGCTTCGTGATAAATGGAAGTATCATGATGGGCTATAAGTAAATCGTAATCTTTGATGCTTTTCGTCCAATTACCCGCCTCTTGATAAGCCATGGCTCGGTTATGCAGGCAATCCCAAAATTCATTATCAATCAATAATGCCTCATTATAATCTTGGATCGCTTCATAAACCCTACCTAATTCTCGTTTGGCCACTCCCCTATTATTGATGGACTCGGCATCATCAGAATCTATCTTAATGGCTTTTGTGTATAAACTAATTGCACTCTCATAAGACTTCGCTTCAATCGCTTCATTTCCTTGAGTAAAAAATTGGTCTCGCTGGGTTTCAAGGCTTTCACATCCTAGGACTAAGAGATAGATACACAATACGTATGGCAAAATCCCTAATGAACCTCGCCCATTCCCTGAAAACATCAAAGCGCTTAGATTTAAATGACTAATATTGACTTACAGAACCTCCACTACTTAAACGTTTGCTCAAACTGCCTGGACTTCCTTGAAATTCTACTGACCCTCCACTACTTGCCTGGACATCTAGTTTATCTTTCGCATAAACTTGAGCCAGTCCTCCACTACTTATGTCCACTAATGTTCTTTCCGAAATCATCTTAAACCCCTCATAATGAGCCCCACTACTTATATCTAATGCTTGGTCACGTACTCGGCCGGTCAGCTTGACCTTACCTGCACTTGAGATTTCGACCTCAAGTTTATTCACCTCTAAATTCAAGGCGACAAACCCCGAGCTGCTGACATCTAAATCTAAGCTATTGGAAAGAATATTTAACTCCAGCGAACCAGCACTACTGACCTCAATCTCTAAGGCTTCACTTTTCAATCGATCTGATCCTTTGACCACTCCTGCCGAGGACACATCTATTTCATTGAGGCTCACATAAGTAAGCGCTACTTTTACCTCAATATTTCTATATCTTCCATTTGGCCTCATACGTATCGTTAATCGACCATTGTTGACCTCAGTCAGGACATCTTCGGGATTACATCCTGAAACATCCACCTTTGCATTGTATTCTGTACCTTTTATAAGAACGACCTCTATGCCCTCTTTTACATATAATTGCTTGAACGGCTGTAAATTTCTTTGGATTGGATCTGCCAACAAAAAGATCCCTACTATTGTTAGGGTTAAACTAAAAATGAGTCTCTTGGTCATAATAAATATCTTTTAATGAGTAATGATTGTCTAGAGGATGCCATTAACATCCGAATGGTTGCTTCATGATTTACGTAAAGCACCCAAAAAAGTTAATTCAAAGTTTACTTTGGTAAGATTTTTGAAAATCCTCCCAAGCTGTATTTTTATATTTGCCCTCACCCATGTATTTGGAAATAGTATCAAAAGTAGGCGCATCCAAGTAACCCGGAACGGGCTGAATGATTTGGAGCTCTTCATTCATGAAAACCGTCGTAGGGTAACTGAGCTTATTTTGTGTGAGCGCTGCCGCCAATTCGTGATATCCCTTTCGTCCTGAAGCCACAAATTTGAAGGTATGACCCCTAAAACTAACTTCTTCAGCGCCTTCAGCATCAAATTTTACTGCATAAAATTTATCATTAACGTACGCCACAATTTCGGCGCGACTGTAGGTATCTCGATCCATTTTTTTGCACCATCCACACCAATCTGTGTAAAGATCAACCAAAATCATCTTGGGGTTCTCTTTGGTTCTCGCCACCGCTTCTTCAAAACTGATCCAGTTGATTTCAGTGTTGATATCAACCTCAGATGGACTCTTAGAAAAAGTAAATATTACCATCAAAAACAGAAAAAAGGACCCTAAACGTATGCTCATAATTTCAAATATAAGCATCATTGCCCACAAAAATTATAGATTGTTAGGCTAACTTAAATATCAAATAAAAAAAAGGGTTTCACCAAAAGATTAAAAAATCAAAAATATTTATTTGAGATGAATATTTTTTCCATAAGGACAGGATCTTTCCATGCTTCATCTTTATTCTCAGAAGATCTGATCAACCAACCTCCTTGCTCAAGGCTTCCTGTAATTTTTATTTCAGACCTATTAGAAAAGTGAAAGATCACCTCATGCGAAGGTACTGATGTAGAATCTGATGAAGCAAAAGATTTACTCATAATAAATTGAACGTCATCATGATACTTTTTGAACTTAATTGAATCAACCTCAACGTTATTTTTAAACCAATAGATTTCTTTCTTAATCAACGAAAAAGCACTATCTGGATAGATGAAATCTATAGCAGTCAATGAATCATTTCTGAAATTCGCTACGCGGTTGTTTCGAAAATCATCCCTTTGAGAAACCAAACTCATTTTCATGAAATTATCTGCTACATAGGTATCATTATCGTCTACTAGACGAACAAAACTATAGTAAGTTCTTTGTCCCTCAAAAGCGAATCTACCCAGAATTATATTTAAAAAAACATCTTTGTCTCCAGATATAATCACCCGTGTTCCTGTATCGTCCACATTATAATCTGCCCACCGTTCAACTGATCGAGAAGCCAGTCTAGAGGGCTTAATGGTTTGAATGGTTTGTAAAAAAGCCTCCACTGTACTTTTTACAGCCTCATGCTGTTTTTGGCCTACTTTTACCTTCCATTGACCCGAAATTTTTTCTAATATGACTTGCTCATTTTCATTCTCAATCTTTATTTTATCCACAAGTTGTGAATCAAAATCTACCAATACCTCATCATAGCTATTGCTTCTGTCTGGATTTTTAGTAAACTTAATAATGACAAAAACTAGACTAATAATAACCAAAAAAATAAAAAGTTTTGATGTATTCATGACTTTCATAAAAAAAGAAATTTAATCAACTATAATCCCCTTGGACCCATTTTTGACGTTTTCGCTGTACCGATGACCTCCGGATAAATCCATAAATTAAAATCAATAAAATAGGAGAGAACACATTCCCATATTTCACCAGTGATTTTGTACCATCATCAATAGATTCTAAGGGTCTGCTCGTAATTCCCTTAGTCCTTAAGCCCACAAGTCCCGTATCATCCGATAACCAATCAATGGCATTGGCAGCAAAATTAATGTTATCCATATTCAATTGTTGTGCTTGTTGGCCTTCTCCATTATTTATAAATTGCCCATTAGACACAACTACCATACTCCCATTATTTGCACCCATATGCTCCATAGATAATGCTAATATTTGATTTGGTGCTGTAAAATCTTGTTCATTCCATTTCTTTTGAACATTCATATAGTTTGGGGTATTTTGAGTACCTGACATTTCACTGGTTTGAAGCACTGCATTAATCGCTAGCGTAGTATCTGATCCAATAAAATCGAGAGGACTGGAAAAAGGTAACATCATCGATTCTAGACCTACAGTGATTGGATGTTTTTCAAACTTTCTGATTTGAGGAAAATAAGGAAATTCAATCTGGCTGTTCATGGTATAAAATCCTTGTTTTTGTTGCACTGTGACTGAGGCACAAGAAGCATCAATCACAACTTGATTTCCCATCGATATACCTTTTGACTGCAGCCAATCTTTTAAACCTATATCTGGTTTAGAAAATATTTCTGCTGTTTGAAGGTTACCTGAAATATTGGAATAAGCTAGAAATAAATTACCTCCCTTATCTAAATATTTATTGACCTTATCAAAGTCAACTGATGGAATGGTATCATTTGGGCTGATCCAAATCATACAGCTATAGTTAAGAGTGATCTCAGAAGAATCTGATAAATTAAAGGGAACCATTTCATACATCACCGTAAGCTGTTGGAACAATTGCGGAATAGCTCCCATGGTCACTCCATTATTACTCGTAATCAGTCCGATTTTAGGTTTATTTTTGAGAGTTATTTTTTTTATTGAAGTAGTTATTTCGTATTCTAATCCGGATCCGGGCTGAACAAGCGGTATTGCTTCTTTCTGCCCATCAGCTTGGATCAAAATACCCATAAATGCTTGAATTTGCTTTCTCTGATCATCCTCTACTACATTAATAGACACGGGTGTTATACCATTTTGCATGGCTTCTTGCTTCAACTCGTCCGATGTGTTTGGATTTATGAATTCGAATACAAAGTTTCCATTCGAACGATTTTCGTATTCGATAAACTGATCTCTTAATTCATCCTTTATATAACCCAGTTGTGCTGGTAAATCTTCTGTAAAGTATGCCTTAACAGTGATGACATCATCTAAATCCTCAAGAATACTTCGAGTAGCTTGTCCAAGAGTATATCGTTTATCCTCAGTAAAATCAATCCTGAAGTAGGCTACTTCAGACAACAAGTTTACTACCAAAATTATGGCCAAAACCATACTCCCCTGAATAAATAATTTTGATTTTTTCATAGTATAAACTTAAGATTGCCAATTGCGTTTGGACAGCATCAATTCTGCTAAATAAAGACCCATGGTTATTATGGATCCAAAATAGACTAAATCTCGAGAATCCACGACCCCTCTACTTATAGAATCAAAATGAACGCGCATACTTAAATAGTTAAAAAAAGAGCCTAAAATCCCCAAAGTCGATGTACCCATCACATCAAACAATAAATGAAAAAATATACCTATGAACAGCGCAACCAAAAATGCCACTATTTGATTGGTAGTGATGCTACTCGCGAAAAGACCAATCGCTACATAGGATCCCGATAAAAAAAGTAGTCCAACATAACCACCTATGACTGCTCCATCATCAATGTTTCCTAATTGGCTAATAGTTATATAATACGGAAGTGTACAAATTAATGAGATGAGTATCAAAATTAAACATGCAAAAAATTTACCTCTTATGATCTGTCCATCAGTAATGTCCTTTGTAGTCAATAATTCTATCGTTCCTAATCTATTTTCCTCCGCAACCATTTTCATGGTCAATGCAGGGATGAAGAAAAAAAGTGACCAAAAAGCGATACCAAAAAAAACTCCCATATTGGCCTGATTATTAACAAAAATGTTTGAGCCTACCAGCCATGTGAATATTCCACTTAAACCTAAAAATAATACGACCATTACGTATGCGGTAAGGGAGTCAAAAAAAGAAGCCAATTCTCTTTTCGTGATGATCCAAGTCTTTTTCATATTACTAATTAGTTAAATCTCTAAAAACATCCTCAAGACGGGTTTCTATACCAGTCATTTCAAGCAAATACCATTTCTTTTTCACACATAGATCAAAAATTGCTTTTCTTGATTCCATATTAGGCTTGGACTGAATACTATAAAATCCAGGCTTGTCCTCTATCGCACTTACTTTTTCAACAGATCCTAAACCCAATAATGATTTCTCCAAGTCCTCGTTTAAAGGTGCTATATGGACCGTCAACGATTCTTGGCCATCAGCTTGGGACCGTAATGTCTCAGAGGTTCCATCCGCAACTATTCTTCCACGATTAATTATTAAAATTCGATCACAAGTAGCTTCTACTTCTGAAAGAATATGTGAACTTAAGATCACAGTTTTTTGCTTGCCTAATTCTTTTATTAATTTTCTGATCTCGACAATTTGGTTAGGATCCAGCCCAGTAGTTGGCTCATCCAAAATCAAAACCTCAGGATCATGGATCATCGCTTGGGCTAGTCCTACTCTTTGCCTGAAACCTTTGGACAACTCATTAATATTTTTATGTTTTTCTCTCGCTAAACCGCACAATTCAATCATCTCTCCAATTCGACCAGGAATGTCACTTTTAGACACTCCTTGTATTTCTGCAGTGAATCGAAGATAATCCACAATAGACATATCGAAATACAAAGGATTATTCTCAGGAAGATAACCGATCTTTTTCTTTATTAACGATTGGTTTTCATTAACTGAAATATCATCCACAGTAATATTACCAATAGATGGAGCCATAAAGCATGTAATCATCTTCATCGTTGTACTTTTTCCAGCACCGTTGGGTCCTAAGAATCCGACAACCTCGCCTGTCTCTATTTTGAAGGAAATATCATTAACGGCTTTTTGCTCTCCGTACTTTTTAGTGAGGTTTTCTACTATAATTGACATATTCTATTTGAAATACTGAGTTCAATTTAATTGAAACAACCAAAAGTAATTTTTTTGCATATTTTGATTCAAGAAGTCAAAATAAAAATACATTTTCAGATTTTCAAAAAAAAAAGCTGTTAAAATGTGTTAAAATTGACCTAGTTTGCGTCCATGAAAGTAGGTCTTCTCTCAGATACGCATGGCTATTTAGATCCCAGTATTTTCGATTATTTTAAAGATTGTGATGAAATTTGGCACGCGGGAGATGTGGGAAATGTAGCCATCTTGGAGACTCTAGAAAACTTCAAACCCTTGCGAGCCGTCTTTGGTAATATAGATGGGCACGACATCAGAATACGAACGCAAGAAACAGCATTAATTTCTTGTGGCGGCATGCGCATCATGATGGCCCATATCGCCGGTAAACCACCGTCGTTCACTAAAAATATCAGAGCCCTATTAGTGGCGAAACAACCTAATATCCTTGTTTGTGGGCATTCTCATATCTTAAAAGTAATTTTTGATAAAAAATACAATGTTCTGTATTTAAACCCTGGTGCAGCGGGAAAACATGGATTTCACAAGGTGAAAACACTCTTGAGGTTTGATATTGAACAGGGGAAAATTTTCAATATGGAAGTCATAGAAATCGGGCCAAGAGCAACTCAAAAATAACAGCTCTGATTTGATTTTAAGGGAATGACACTCATCTACCTTCGATATCTGTTATGGAGACCTCAGTCTGTCAACAAAGGCTTTACCACCTCTCTCAATCTTAGATAACCCGCAGTATTTGGATGCAATCCATCAGAGAAGAACGACTCATTAATTTTATTTTCCTTATTTAAAAACACGTACCCAAGATCTCTGTAGGGTACCGCTACTTCTCCTGCCAACTGAGCGATTTGAAAGTTCAGCTTTACAATTCTAGCTTCATAGTCTCTTCTGGGCAATAAGCCCATAAGTGTTATTTTAGCTGTGGGTTGTCTGATTTTAATGGCCTTCATTAAAAGGTGTAATCCCTCTATAATTTCCTCATCTGTATTCAGATGTAAATTGTTGGTGCCGATCATGACCAAAACTTTTTCTGTCTCAAATCCGTCAAGCTCACCATGATATACCCGCCATATCACATTCTCGATCCTGTCCCATCCGTAAGCATAATTCTTGAGACCCAATGGGGTGAAAATGTATGTCGTCAAATAAAAGTGGACTTTTTCAGATATAAATTAAGCGAGTGTTGATACTAATTTAAATAAATATTTTGATTCTGTTTTTTTCGTTCAATTAAAGTTTGTTGTTTGATTCTTTT
>CAJQKV010000042.1 GCA_905479015.1 uncultured Cyclobacteriaceae bacterium | reverse complement strand
TTTTTATCTTCAAAAAGTACGTTTTGAAGAAGGACTCATCGTGAGTAATCAAGTTTCAGAGAATCTTGAGGAATTCAAAATTCCTTCTGGTACCTTATTATTACTGGTTGAAAATGCCATTAAGCATAATATTGTTTCCCAGAAACATCCGTTACACGTGCTGATCAAGAACGATCAAGATTTTTTATATGTGATCAATAATTATCAACCCAAAGCAGATGTAATCTCAATGGGTGTGGGTCAGCAAAACATTATGAAGAGATACGCTTGGTTCACAAATAGGTTACCTGAGTTCAAAACGAGTAAAAACCATTATTCTGTTAAAATTCCTTTACTAAAACAAGCGTAAACTATGTATAAAACAGTAATTATCGAAGACGAACCACTTGTTGCAAACCATATTGAAAAGCTTCTTAACTCATTGGATACCGATATCCAAGTGACTGCAAAGTTGGATTCCGTGTTAGGTGCCATTGATTGGTTCAATCAAAATACATGTGATGTGATTATTTCTGACGTGCAGTTGGGTGATGGATTAAGTTTTGAAATTTTCCAAGCAATCAATAATACAACACCCATCATTATGGTCACGGCATACGACCAATATGCTGTGAGAGCTTTTAAAGAAAATAGTGTTGATTATTTATTGAAGCCTGTGACTAATGAAGAGCTCCAGTTAGCCATTCAAAAGTTTCAAAGCTCCGGAATTAAAGCATTAGATATTGAAGGAATTTTAAAGGGATATCTCTTCAACAAAAAGGCTTATCAACGACGCTTTTTGGTGAATACTGGAAAAAAATTAGATTCAATATCGGAAGATGAAATAGCATATTTTTATTCAGATGAGCGTTATGCTATTTTAGTAACTCATGAAGGAAAAAAATTCATTTTGAATCAAACCATGATGGAAATAGAGTCAAAATTAGATCCGACTCATTTTTTTCGTATCAATAGAAAAATCATCACTTCTTTGCTAGCAGTAGATGAAATACAACTATTTTCGAAAAGTAAGATTCATCTTAAATTAATTCCAGCGCCTTCTTTTTCATCCTCAGTCGTTGTGAGCTCTTTAAAAATGAATAGCTTTAAAAAATGGCTCAATGGTCATCAAGAATAAAAGGCACTTTAAAAATAAAGAAGACCTACTGCTTGGGAGCCTATTGATCCCTTGGATTACAGATGCTGGGTGCTAATTATCCAGTAAATTGGGATGGATGAATTTATAAGAAAAAGTTGTCTATTATTAATAAAATATTGTCTCAGATTAATTAAACTAATGTAGGTAGGTAATTTTTATTGCAGTCATTTAATTTTTTTTAAAAAAGATCTCAAAAAAGAAATTTTTTATTATGGTTTAGCACAAATTCAAAACTTTTAAAAAAAAAATATGTCAAAATATAGAAATGATAGCCTACTTTGCTTATTGAAATATATGGTTAATTTCAATAGCATTCCTCCTGCGGGTGATTACCTAAATTATGGAAAAGCGTTGTTGATTTGTTGTAAAGGGGATGGTAACATTGCCGCAGCAGAACGCGCTTTTGTAATTGGTTATTTCGCAGCTTTTGGTTGCCCAGACGATGTTTTAGATACATTAGCTACCTATGATGGAACTGGTGATCTTAAGGCAATCTTAAGTTCTTCTCCCCAACTTCAGATGAACAGCAAGGCTGCAATTTGGGATGCGGTGAGGGCGAGTAATGCTGACGGAGACCTTGCTGTTGGAGAAGTCGAAGTGATCAAGAATATTGCCAAAATGCTCAATATAAGTGCGTCAGAAGTAGATGATATCATTTCGATATATCATGCAGAGGAAGCCATTAAGGCTACACGTTTGCAGATTACGTATCCAAATGGTTCTCCTTATTGATATTTTGGTCATAAGAATATTTATTTTTTGAATTATAATTGAGAAAAGGGATGTTTTATTGACATCCCTTTTTTTATAATTAATCATTAACCGACAAAGCGATAGATATTGAAAAACACGTTGATCAAGAAATCTACGATGTCATAGTAATTGGAGCTGAGTTGGAAATACTTTTTATTTTGTCTTAGGGTTTCTTTGTTATTAGCATAATCAACTTATTTTTACATTCTGTTTTGCGCACGTGGCGGAACTGGTAGACGTGCTAGGTTGAGGGCCTAGTGGCTAATTATGGCCGTGGAGGTTCGATTCCTCTCGTGCGCACATCCAAGGCTTTGGAAAACAGCTGATTTTCCAAAGCCTTTTTAAATTTCAGAATATGAAAATGAATATACCCCTTTTAAAAAACCTATGTGAGACCCCAGGAACCTCTGGTTTTGAGTCTCAAATAAGGGACGCCATAGAAAAGGAGATTCAACCTTATTGCGATGAGATTTCCATAGACAATATGGGTAACTTGATTGCATTGGTAAGAGCTAAAAAAGTGGTCTCCCCGCAGAAGATCATGCTGGCGGCCCATATGGATGAGATTGGCTTTATGGTAACGCACATTGATGACAATGGCTTTATTCGATTTCATACATTGGGAGGATTTGATCCAAAAACCCTTACGGCTCAACGCGTGGTGATCCACGGTCAGAAGGCAATCATTGGAGTTATGGGTTCAAAGCCGATTCATTTAATGAAGCCAGAAGAACGAAACAAGGGGGTACAAATAGAAGATTTCTTTATTGATACAGGGATGTCTGGAACAGAAGTAAAAAAAATCATAGCTGTAGGTGATCCGATCACCAGAGAAAGAGAGTTGATTGAAATGGGCAATTGTATCAATTGTAAATCCCTAGACAACAGGATATCAGTTTATGTATTGATCGAGGTACTTAAGCAATTAAAAAAGCCTCAAATAGATGTTTATGCCGTATTTACGGTTCAAGAAGAGGTAGGTTTGAGGGGTGCCCAAGTGGCATCGCATCACATTGATCCAGATTATGGATTGGCCATAGATACGACTATTGCATTTGATTTACCCGGGGCACAAGCCCATGAGCAAATAACATCACTGGGGAGTGGACCTGCTATTAAAATCATGGATGCTTCCACCATATGTGACCCTAGAATGGTAAAGTATTTGAAACAAACAGCTACAGCTGCTGAAATAAAATGGCAACCAGAGGTACTTACGGCAGGAGGAACTGACACTGCGGGATTACAAAGAACCGGTAAACACGGAGCCATTGCAGGTGCCGTTTCTATTCCTACACGTCATTTGCATCAAGTTATTGAAATGGTACATCAGGAGGATGTTCTAAATGCCATTCTGTTAATCAATCAATTTATTGAAAAAATAACAACTTTTGACTGGAAGAGATAAATAATAACTCTTTTTGATTCAGATAGAGATTGTATTACGAATCAAAATCATATTTAAGCAGATTTTCATCTTCTTTATTTTTTTTGATCATTTTCGACTTCATCAAATTCTTTTCATGTTGATAGCTATGGGTTATTTTTTCTGTTTGGGCTAATAACAATGCGGACAAAATAAAGACGATATGAATGATGATTTCAATAATGATTCCTTCACTGCTCACTTTGATTGCCGCCTCTCTGTAATCAACAAAAGTTTTTAAGAGCTGAACGCCCGTGATAGAGGCGAGTGAAGTAGCTAACTTTATTTTCAACTGACCTGCATCCAAATTATTTAGCCACAAGGGTTTATCTTCATGTAAATCGACATCCATCCGGCTTGTAAATATCGAATATCCACCAATGGTTACAATGACCAAAAGGTTCATTACCATTGAAATATCCACAAGGTTCAAAACACTCAACATCATCTCAGTTTCTTGCCACGGACCCGACTTTGAACCAACCGGTTGATTGAGGAGCCTTGTAAACATATTGAAGAGTTCATGAAAAAAGACATAGAGATAAATGAAGGAACCAAAAATCAATCCGCCGTACATAGGGGCCTGCACCCAACGGCTCCAAAACATAAAGCCTTCAAATAAGTTTTCTAATTTCTTTGACATAAATACAAATGATGCACTAAAAATATCTGGAAAGATAGACAAATTATTTTTTTAATGATTTCAGTTGAGCACATTAATGAGCAGGAATAATGAGGATCATTTTGAAAAGAGTATTTTACTAAATTTTGGTAGGGGTATTTCGTTTGTCATCGTTTATACAAATAAAAAAATAAGCCAACTTAAAAGGATCAATAGTTTGCGTTGATGTGAGATTTAGATATTTTTGTAACCACTTAATGCCAAAGTGGCGGAATTGGTAGACGCGCACGACTCAAAATCGTGTTCTTTCGAGAGTGAGGGTTCGATTCCCTCCTTTGGTACTTAAATTTATTTGATTTTACCTCAGATAAATTCTCATTATATCAGCAACAACCTTTTGTTTTTTTTTCAGAACAGTTTGAACCAACTATGTAGGCTTTATGGGAAATGCAATATGGATCAATTTTGTAGCTTCAACGCTTCAGCTGATCACTTACCTGTTCCTAGTATTTTTCTATTAAAGAATACGCTCGAGGTTTGTCTGCAAATAAAACTTTCACCTCTGCCCAAGTCGTTTTAAAAAAAATAGACGCTCTGTATTTATTTAAATGGTCTACAGATAGCCAATGGCTGTGCGTATAGAAAACATTGAATTGATCTTGATCTCTGTATAAATGAATAGCTTCACAACCTTTAAAATCAGAAATTTTACCTTTGATATTTTGAAACAATTCTTGAAATTCTGAGACTTTTTCTTCTTGAAATTCCATACGGACAATTCTCAATAGCATCATTGAATATTGAAATTTATATAAACAGAAGCATCCATTCGGATACCTAATAGTTCTGAGGCTCGACCCATATTTATACCAATTTGTAAGACTTTTTCTGAATTAAAAAATACAAAACACTCACCAGGATCGACCGCATCATAGCCTTCATGCAATCGATCAAAAATCTCTCTACCTATTTGTATTTGGAAGGTCACCTGTCCGTTAATTTTCTGGATTTCAAGATAATCAGTATGCTTAATATTGGTAATTAAATTACCATAGTGATCTATATGAATGACATGGCCAACCATACCTTTTTTTGTAATTTTAGCGGTTCGATCGATCAGTTGTAGGTGATCGGTTATGATCCTACCAATGTGCTCAAGACCACGCCCCATGGCCAGATCGTTGACCGCTTGACCAACTATTTTTAGATAAGTAGTTTCTATATTAATAGGGCAAATCTCAACAACTAAGGAAGGGTTTTCATTGCTTATAATACTGAAAATACCAGAATCTGTACCGATGAAGTGATGGCCTTCCAAAGTGAGTCCAATCCATCTATTTTTCAGGCTTCTGGAAGAGTCCATAGTAATGAAATGAACGGTACCCTCGGGAAATTTTTTGAAAGCATTGCGCAATACGTAACCTCCATGAGCGATATCTGATAATTTAATTTCATGACTGATATCAACGATGGTTAACTGGGGGTTGAGGCTTAGTAGGGTTCCTTTGGTGGCAGCTACATAATGGTCTTCTAATCCATAATCAGACATAAAAGTGATTAGAGCCATGTTTGAAAAGAATATTTGTTTTATTTGTTATTAAATATACAATGGTAAAAATAGGCAAAGACAATTTTAAAAAGACACTTCACTTGCTCGAAAAAATATTTACACTAGAAAACATACCCTTGGTTGATTTTCTTGGAACAGAAAATGCCAATATAAATGAGATTATGTCGGCCTTTCCGGACACCAAAATCATCTCAAGAGGCAATGAGATCACTATTCAAGGTGCTGCTCCTCAATTGGTCAAGATCAATGAAATTTTGAATTCATTGATTCTTCATTATCACAAATATGGAAACCTCACGCGGGATCATGTGATTTCATATTTGGCAGATGAAAATCATCTGAATGAGGGTACTGATTTGGCAGAAATCTTGGTTTATGGCACCAAAGGGATTAAAATAAGTGCAAAGACCCCAAATCAAAAAAAATTGGTAACGGCCGTGCAGAAAAATGATTTGGTCTTCGCCTTAGGACCAGCAGGAACCGGGAAAACTTATATATCGGTGGCTTTGGCTGTGAAGGCGTTAAAAAATAAAGACGTAGCAAAAATAATCATTACCCGACCAGCGGTAGAGGCAGGAGAAAGTTTGGGATTTCTTCCAGGAGATTTGAAGGATAAAATAGATCCTTATTTAAGACCTATTTACGATGCGTTAAGTGATATGGTTCCGCCAGAGAAGTTAAAATTTTATCAGGAAAATAATATTATTGAGATAGCCCCATTGGCTTATATGAGGGGCAGAACGCTCAATAATGCCTTTATTTTGCTGGATGAAGCCCAAAATGCGACACAAAGTCAAATCAAAATGTTTCTCACACGTATGGGCCCTAGTTCAAAGGTAATTGTGACGGGCGATAAGTCTCAAATTGATTTACCGCAAAGGCAAAAATCAGGATTGTTAGAAGTTTTAGAAGTACTTAAGGAGACCAAAAATATTGGATTTGTACATCTTGACGAGCGAGATGTACTTAGACACCGTCTGGTCAAAAGCATTATCAAGGCCTACCATAAATATTATGAATCATAAGATTGTAGCAGCAGATTCTGCTGTATTATTATATAAATCTTATGAAATTAGACAACGTGTTTTCGTAAATGAACAAGGTGTTCCCGAGGCTATTGTACATGAAGATGCGGAAAGATCCGCTTATTATTTTGTTGCAATAGATGAAGAGGGCAATGCCTTGGGTACCGCACGTTGGAGGAAAACTGCTCAAGGCGTGAAGCTCGAAAGGTTCGCAGTATTGCCAGCCCATAGAAATAAAGGTTTAGGTGCAGATTTGTTAAGATCTATTTTGGTAGATATTAAAAGTAAATTTGGATCGGGCGTACTTGTGTATTTAAACGCGCAATTGGAAGCCATAACCCTTTATGCCGATCAAGGGTTTTTACCGGTAGGGCAGACATTTATAGAAGCAGATATTACCCATCAACGGATGTCTCAAACAACTTAAGCGCTATAAGTATCACTTCATTACATTCCTTAATTAAAATAACGTGATTTTTTCATTGGTGAGTTATATTGTATAAAACGGTATAACTGAATGTCTCAATGGAATAACTATCCTTTTTTGCGCTATTTATCAAGTTTGATCCTCGGCATATGGCTCTATGGTTCCCATTTTGAAATTGCTCCTTATGATATCCTTTTCATATTTTGTGGGCTAGCGATTCTTTACTTGTTTCTCGTGGTGAGGAAGTATTCCTTATTTCTCAGCGGGATTGCGGGTTTGTTAATGATCAGTTTGGTTGGATATGCCATGGCCTATTACACCGATGAGCGTAAAGATGCGGACCATTTGAGTCATGTAGATATTCAACAAATAAGCGCCTTTTCAGGGTGGATTGTAGAGGATCCTATTGACCAAGAGAAATATGTCAGATATACCTTTCGAATAGATTCGGTACTCCTTGGCGATCGGTCTATTAAGAGGGAGGGAAAAATTCAACTTCATGTACGGAAAGAAGTACAGAATAAAGTTAGGTCTTATGATTCTTATCTGTATGTATCTGGAAGTCTATTATCCGTCAAATCTTCTAAAAACCCGATGGTTTTTGATTATGCTGAATACTTAAGCCGCCAACATATTTACCATCAGGCTTATGTGAGAGATGATGATATTATGGGTATCGGCACCTCTTCGCGTTTTAGTATCCGTGCTTTGGCATTTGAAATGAGGCACAAGGCAAAAGACTTATTTCAAAATCAAATTAGGGATGCTCAGTCAAGGGCTGTAGTAGTTGCCTTAGTACTTGGGGTTAAGGATTATTTAGACCAAGAGCTAAAGTCAGCTTATGCTACTTCAGGGACTATGCACGTTTTAGCTGTATCAGGATTACACATGGGTATTATTTTTCTTATTTTAGGTTTTTTTTTAAAACCCTTAAGAAATATATATTTAGGGCGCTATTACTATGGTATAGGGATCATCTTGGGGCTCTGGCTTTATGCTTTTATAACTGGTCTCGTTCCCTCCGTAATGCGTGCAGCTACGATGTTTTCTATTGTGAGTTTGAGCAAAATGAATCATCGAACTTCTAATATTTATAATTCGATCGCACTGACCGCATTTGTATTGCTTTTGATTGATCCAAATATGATTTATGCTGTTAGTTTTCAACTTTCATTTATTGCTGTGACAGGGATTGTTATTTTTTTTCCTCTGTTCTATAGCTGCTGGGAGATAAAAAATCCAGTAGGGGATTATTTTTGGTCACTTATGTGTACTTCTTTGGCAGCGCAAATAGCTACCCTTCCTATTGCGATGTATTATTTTCATCAGCTTCCAACGTATTTTTTATTATCCAATTTATGGGTAGTGCCCGCTACTTTTATCATTCTTATTTTGGCAGTTGTATTGTTGGTAATCTCCTTATTTTTTGATCCAAGCCACTTATATATGGGATGGGTACTTGAAAATTTGATAGGTATTATGAATGCCTATGTTATTTGGATTGAGCAGCTACCTTATAGTAAGATATCGGGCTTGTATCTCTATTCGAGTGAAGTTTTAGTGATTTATTTGATACAGATAGTGCTCCTAGTGGCTTTTAGGAAGAGATCATTTGTTCGGTTAGTATTTGGACTGCTACTCATTATTTTTTGGCAAATCATTAATTTGTTTATCCATATTAATGCAAATGAACGAAAAATGCTTGTGATCTATGATATGCAATACCAAATGAGTGTAGATGTGATTGAAGGTTATTCTGCTCGTTTAATGATTGATCGGTACAACCCCAGATCTTTTGAGCGCTTGAAATGGAGTATAAATCCGTTTCGTGGGTTTTTAGGGCTTCCGAGTGCCTCCACTGATCTGACTGAATTATTTAAGACTGAAGAACTGAAACACTTCGGTCCCTTTCATCTGTTCTTATGGCAAGGGCATAAAATAATATTTATAAATAATAATAATAATCAGCAGTGGGAGTTTGAGGAAACGTTAACTGCAGATTATGTCGTCATTACTGAGGAGTTAACCTTAGATTTTGAGTATTTATTGAGGCATTTAAAGATTGGGGCCTTGGTCATTGGTTCGAATTGTTCTCCCTATTATGCTGATAAAATCAGTATTTGGGCTCATGAAATAAACGTACCTGTACATAATATAAAAGAAGATGGTTATTGGATGTTAGATTTGTAGTCACAGGGGCTGATATTATTGTTCAATATTTTCACCAAGCACTGCTAAGATGAATGCTTTTAATGTAAATAAGATTGACTGATCCGAAAGAGATATTGCATAATTATTGGGGGTTTGAGCATTTTAGAGAATCTCAACTAGAAATCATCGAGTCCGTCCTAAAAGGTCAAAACACCCTTGCGTTATTGCCTACTGGAGGAGGAAAGTCAATTTGCTTTCAAATTCCTGGGTTGTTACTTGAAGGCGTTACCCTAGTCGTCACTCCCTTGATTGCTTTGATGATTGATCAGGTGAATGAATTGAAAAAGAGAAACATAAAGGCAGTGGCCATCCATGGGGGCTTGTCTTCAAGAGAAATTGATATTCTTTTAGATAACTGTATTTATGGAGGTATTAAATTTCTTTATCTCTCTCCTGAAAGATTGGCTTCAGAGCTTTTTTTAGCCAGATTAGAAAAAATGGTCATTGCTTTGTTCGTCATCGATGAGGCCCATTGTATCTCTCAATGGGGCCATGATTTCAGACCTTATTATCTAAAAATCAAGGATTTTACAGAATTGTTTCCAATGAAGAAGCTGATCGCTTTGACGGCTTCTGCTACTGAAGAGGTAAAAAAAGACATCATCAAGCAGCTAGACTTAGCGGATCCTAAAGTCTTTCAGAACAGTTACGCACGCGCCAATCTTTCCTATGTTGTATTTAAAGGAGAAAATAAATTTCAAAAGGTGTATGATATTCTCAATAAAGTAGCTGGATCTTCTATCGTATATGTGGGAAGTCGAAAGAGAGCTGAGCAGGTTTCCAGAGACTTAAATCAAAAGGGTATTTCTGCTCAATTTTATCATGCAGGCTTATCCTTTGATGAACGAAATCAAAGACAAGCCGCATGGATACAATCTAAATTAAGAGTCATGGTAGCGACCAATGCGTTTGGTATGGGCATAAATAAACCCGATGTACGCACGGTATTGCATTTGGATTTACCTCAAACATTGGAGGCCTATTATCAAGAGGCAGGAAGAGCGGGTCGTGATGGCTTGAAGGCTTATGCAGTGCTTCTTTTCCATGATCAAGATATCGTTGAGACGGAGAAGCGTATCTCTCGGGCAGCAGTAGATATTAAATTTATCAAGCGCGTCTATCAAGCGCTTTCAAATAGATATAAGTTGGCGATTGGAAGTGGGGCAGGCTTAAGTTTTGATTTTATTTATCTTGACTTTATCAATGACTTTGATTTACCCGCTTATCCAACAGTTTTTGCTCTTAAGAAGCTAGAAAATGCGGGCCTTATTCAGCTGACAGAAAATATTTTTCAAAAGTCCAAGGTTTCCATGCTGATGCAACGAGAAGCGCTTTATCAGTTTCAGGTAGCTCATGCCTCGCTTGATCCTTTGATCAAAGTACTTTTTAGGTTGCATGGGGGTGAGCTTTATACGAGTTATATGATGGTCAATGAGGCAGATATCGCAGGTGTTTTAAAAATCAACTTAAAAAAAGTAAAAGAGCAGTTGCACCTGCTGCATGATTATCAAGTCATAGACTATCGAATGACGACTTTCAAGCCACAAATTGAATTTGTAGAGGGAAGATTGGATCTAGGATCCTTGCCTATCCAATCGGTTGATTTACAGAAAAGAAATCAGCAGACTGAGAATAAATTTCATCGGGTGCTTCATTATGTGAATACAAATCATATCTGTAGAACCAGAATGCTACAAGATTATTTTGGTGAGCATACCGATTTGGGCTGTGGCATCTGTGATTATTGTCTTTCCAAAAAAAAAGTCTCAATAGATTTGAATCCTCTTGAAATCATTCGATCCATACCTCCTCAAGGAATAGATATGGATGCGTTATCCGTTCTTTTTAAACTTTATGACCAAGAGGATCTCATCACTGTCTTGCGCAAGTTAGTTGATGAAAATAAGATTTATTTTGAAGGGGATGCAACTATAAAAAAACGATGAATTTTAGCTAAAATTATAGTGTTGTATCAATCCTCTAAAATAGCCACACCAGGTAAAGTTTTCCCTTCCATATATTCCAATAAAGCCCCTCCACCTGTTGAGACATAGGATACTTTATCACCATAGCCTAGATTATTAATGGCGGCTGCAGAATCTCCTCCTCCGATGAGGGAAAAACCACCATTTTGAGTGGCGGTCACCACAGCCTCTGCGATGGCTTCGGTACCCACAGCAAAATTCGGAAATTCAAAAACTCCCATAGGACCATTCCAAAGAATTGTTTTTGAGTTTTTAATTACATTTGCAAACGCATCAATACTTTGAGGGCCGATATCCAGCCCCTCCCAATCGTCAGGAATGTCTCCAGAGTTGACGATCTGACGATGGGCTTCATTCCTGAAATCATCAGCAATGACATTGTCAAGAGGAAGGTAGATTTTTACGCCTTTGGCTTTAGCTTTCTCAATCAGTTCAAGAGTCAATGCCATACGGTTGTCTTCACATAGAGATTTACCAATGGCTCCCCCTTGTGCTTTTGAAAAGGTATATGACATGCCACCCCCAATGATGAGATGATCTACTTTATCCAGAAGCTTTTCAATGATCATGATCTTATCTGAAATTTTAGCCCCACCCATGATGGCCGTAAAAGGGCGATTGGGATCTTCGAGCACCTTCTTGGCATTGGCCAATTCGCTGCCCATGATATATCCAGCACACTTATCTTCAAAAAATTGGGCGACAATGGTTGTAGAGGCATGTGCGCGATGCGCTGTCCCAAAAGCGTCATTCACATAAATGTCACCTAGTTTTGCCAGTTTGGAGGCAAAATCTTCATCACCTTTGGTCTCTTCTGGGTAGAATCTGACATTTTCAAGGAGCATTACTTCTCCTGTTCCCAGTGTTTGTGATAGCTCTAAGGCTGATGCTCCAATGCAGTCGCTGGCAAACTTTACCTCAGTACCCAGTTTTTCTTGAAGATTAGGGATAATGTGCTTTAGAGAATATTTGTCCTCTGGACCTTTTTTTGGTCGACCCAAATGGCTCATTAGGATGACAGAACCTCCTTCGTTTATGATTTTTTTAATGGTGGGGATAGCAGCAATAATCCGAGTTTCATCAGTGACTATTAGTTCGTTATTCAACGGTACATTAAAATCAACTCTTAATAAGGCTTTTCGGTTTCTGAAATTAAAATCATCTATATTTTTCATATCCACTGAATATTTTTCGACCACAAAATTGTATCTAATTTCTTCAAATTAAAATTAATTATTACTAAATAAAGGAAGCACGCTTTAAACGATCATTTATGGCCCTTCCAATGCCCTTTTGAGGCACATATTCACCTAAAATCAGGTCGATATCTTCAGCATCTAAGGTTCTCAAGGCACTGAAAAGATGTTCCGCAGCTTCATTTATATCTCCATCGGGAGATAAAACGATGCTTTTATTGGGATGCAGATAGGTTTTGGAAAAAGAGAGAATACCGGTTTTCATATCTGAATATTTTAAAAGAAGTAGTTCTAGATCACCTATAACGACCTTTTTTCTGGGTGCATAATGGCTGTCGAGCTGTCCGGGCGCATCGGGATTGCTTTTTGTATGGGGCAGCACGTTTACTTCGCCAAACGTTCTGAGCATTTCTATATCTATTCCTCCCAGTCGATGTACGTAAATGACCTCTTCTTCAATCGATACAATGGTGGACTCCAAACCGATATGGGCCGGTCCCCCATCAAGGATATAGGGAATTTTAGCCCCTAACTGTTGGTCTACATGCGCGGCAGTAGTAGGCGAAACATAGCCAAATGGATTAGCACTTGGTGCGGCCAACGGGAAGCTGATTTGTTTCAATAAATTGAGCGTCATAGGATGATTAGGAACTCTGATGGCCATTTTATCTAAACCCGAGGTAAGGACATCAGGAACGTGTTCTCGTTTGGGTAATAGCAAAGTCAAAGGACCTGGCCAAAATTGTTCTGCTAACTTCTGGGCGAGTGCGGGAAATGTATGGACCAGCGCGGAGGCATCAGCGATATTGGTTACATGGGTGATCAGCGGATCAAAACTCGGGCGATCTTTTGCTGTATATATTTTTGCTATAACGAGGGGCTCCAGTGCATTACCAGCCAAGCCATATACCGTTTCTGTTGGAATGGCTACCAGTTCGTTGTTTTCTAGTAGCCGGGATGCTTTCGAAATTTGAGTACCAATTTCAGCCATTGATTTTAGTAGAATATAATTTTTCTGATATATTTACATTGAGAAAAGGAAACATGGATCAAAGGAAGAAAAATTTAATCAGACTGACCTCAATATTGTTGGTTTTGGTAGTTGTTTTGGAAAAATTGGAGGTCATTCACTTAGATATTTTTTCTAATAATGGTGCTTTTTGGGTCTTGATTGCCGCATACGCGATGGTGGTCATTACCTTAAAGAAATAGTTTACTCAATCAATACTACGACTTTGTTTATTTTATTTTTGTGAAGTGAATCGGTCACAGCTGCGAGCCCGTCATTTTTTTTCAACTCATTCCGGGCATCTATGAAATAAGGGATAGGTTGTAATCTTCGAAAAGTAACCCTGCCCTTTTTGTCAGTTTCCCCTTTTGCAAATGCATTTTTTTGAAATCGATAGTTTTCTTCTGTGGTGTAAAGAACCACTTCAGCACCAGCAACAGGATGTTCGGAGGCATCCATCACTTGTATTTTTAATGCAGTAGGCAGCTGTGTTTTGGTCCAAGAGGTATGGCTGATCAAAAAGCTGATCATCAGAAAGTAGCTTATTTTCGATAGGTTCATATTTTTTTATTTTGGTTATTTAACACATTTTTTCATTTAATCAAAGAGATGGATCCATATTGGGTTTGAACTCCTAAATCTGGTTTTTCTATATGGGTGTATTTAATCACATAGGCATAGGTTGCTGGACCCATGATTTGGTCATTATAGGTACCGTCCCAACTGAAATTTTTATCATTTGAGTAATAGATTTGCTCTCCCCATCGGGTATAGATAAATATTTCAAATTGATCGATAAATAAATTGGGGTATACAAAAAAGTTTTCATTCTGGCTGTTACCATTCGGACTGAATGCATTTGGTGCAAATATTTCAGGTTGACAGTCATTTATTCCTGCAATCAGTGGGGTAATTAGAACGGTATCGGACTGAACACAGGGTCCGCTATCACCAATTTCTTCGACGGTTACATAATAAAATCCTGAGTCCAGTTCTGGTGTAATACTGAGCGGAACATAAAGATTATTTTCGGCATATACCGTATCATAGTTAAGGTCACTGATATATATATTTACCGCTGAAGGAAGGGCTACTCCCGAAACCGTCAAACTCAAGTTCGCATCGATATCACAATCAGGCAGATTATTTGCTGATAATGAGAAGGGAGCGTCATCTTCAATAATAACTGGATTTTCCAAAATACAGCTAGAGACTAAGTCTGTGATTTTATAATTATAAACTCCAGCAGACAGTCCACCAGAGACTGATAAGGTATCGGGCCCATCAATAGATCCAAAAGTGCTGATATCTATACCACTAAAATCGTATCTGTAACTTCCTTCAGATGAAATGTAAAAAGAGAGTAGTGCATCATCTGCACCGCAATTAGAGGGTGGTGTATAGGTTGGATTGAGCTCTGGGGCTGCTTTTACAGATATTAAAACGGTATCTGTATTACTACAACCACCAAAAGCATCGTCCTCTTTGGCATAAATGATATATTCAAAAACACCTGAGATTTCTGTAGATATAGACTGCGTACTGGTCGTATCAAGGACTGCGCCATCAATGGTCCATTGTTGGGTATTTAAGTCACTTATATAGCTGTTTAAATCGGATGCCGAATCAAATTGACAATACTGTTGATCGATACCTAAGTCAAGGTCTGGACGCCCATCCCCTACAAATATTTCTAGCGTATCCGAGGAACAACCATCATCAGTTATAATGGCTAAGTAGAGGGTAGTGGGATCGAAAATTTCAATGATTCTGGAAGTATCTCCGGTTGACCAATAATAATTATAATCACTGCGATCCTCATTCCATGCGGCAAGTTCCAAAAACTCTTCACATATGGAGGCACTTTCGATAATGTCTGGGTTCACCGGAAGACTATAAACCTCCAAGGTATCTGTGATCAGGCTGTCATAGCCACATCGATTGGTAATATTCAAAGTGAAATATTGAAAACCAGCAGCACCATATTCATATTCTGTAGTTTGCTCGTTCGTAGCATACAAAGTATCAGTTTGAGATAATGAATCATAAAAAACCCAAAAATATTCATCTAAAATAGAACTACCCGATGCATAAAACTGAGTAGCAAGCCCAAAACAGGCATTGACATAGGAAGCAGCGGGGTTCTGAAGGGATGATCCTGAATTTTGGACAAAACTAGGTAGACCCTTTCTGCTGGTATGCCCCAACAAATCAAAACCTGTAGCATTGAAATTGGCTGCCGCACCTTCCAGTGAAGGATTAGAAATGGTACCCACCGCGAGCCCTTGATCAATGGCCAAATAAATGATGCCGTTAGGTCCACGCTGTAGCGCACCGTAGACACCTTCCGAACTATAATCATCATATTTACTTGATGTGATGTAAGTTATTTCATCTTCCGTATCTAAACTATCAAGATTAAACTGAATCAATTCACTTACTGAGGTGGTATAAATCTTAGAACCATCACTAGAAAAAGCCACTCCATAGAGGTCTTCTGTTGCTTCAGTTTCGATTTGTCTGAAATTTTCAAAATTCCCTGTTTGGTTATCAAAATCAAATATTTCAAGGGTATTGGGACCTGGAATGGTATTAGCAAACAATTGAGTCCCACTGCCAAAAGCCATATACCCAGAGGCTTGTTCAGGCGTTTGCGCTTTTAAGACGCTGCCGATTGGAGTGTATACGGTAGCCCCGATGCCTGCATCATCGATGAGATTGGCTCGAAAAGAATTATTACCGAATTCATGCGTGATCAACCATGCATTTAATGAAAAACCCGAAGAAGTGATTTTTTCAATACTTTGGTCAAACAGTGATAAATTACTGAGTACAACGGCACCGCGGGCCGAATCTTTTTTCATATCCACAATAGCATAAGTCATGGGAAAATGGGTTCCATCCGCATCGACTTCTCCAGCTGTGAATACATAGAACATGGTAATATCATCCATAAAAGGAATAATCAAAGCACCTTGGCTACTTGTACTATCTCCCGAGAGACTTTGGATGCTGTCAGATAGGAAGGGCATGACTTGGTGCGCGCTATTCCAAATGGTTCTCCCATTGGTATAAAACATCAAATTTCCATCCGCATCATCTATGGTCGCACAACCCTCCAAGGAGTTCATTTGATTTTCATCATCGATTGGTAGGGGACCTTCGGTGAATTCAATGCCTGCGGTCTCTCCGAAATACCATTTATTTTGAATTTGACGTTGGGCACCGTATTCCGTGACTGAGGATTCTGCATATTTAGTACAACCTGAGGCACCGGTTATTTCTACCCAATAAATACCTGCGGTATCAATATCGATGGTGCTGGTGGTTTCACCCGTATTCCACTGATATGAAATACCATCTTCCGCCTCTGGATCAAGGGTAAGAATTTCATTAACACAGATGGTAGTATCAGCGATCAGATTGACTTCCATTTCTTCTGCAATGATGTTAATGGACTTAGTGATACTTTGTATTTTACCGTTAAGCTCTACATAAAGGGTGACATTATAGCTGCTCGCAGATTCGTAAGCATGTATGGGAGCGATACTGTTAATTCCGCTTCCATCACCGAAATCCCATAAATATTGATTGGCGGGAGGATCAACCAAAGGGAAAAACTTAGTAGATAGATCTTGACAACTGTCTAAATAGGTAAAATCTAAAGAGGTAAATTCCTCAAAAGTAGCGGGTGCAAATGCGGGGAACTGGGTGCTTTGAAAATCGGTCGTTAAAAAATCATTTTCGTATACAATTAAATCATAACTAAGATCAATATTTTTAATTTGTTTCACCAAATAAGGACCTGCTTCCTCTTCTTGCACGAGGTGGTAGAGATGGCCATCAATGGCTCTTTTAAGACCATAACTTCGGTAAATGGGTTCGGGTAGAATCGATTGAATCAGACTTAAACTATCGGACAAATCAAACAGATAAAGATCGCCTGAGATTTCATCCAACGCACCATAACGTGAAAGATATAATTTGCGACCATCATTTGACCATTCAACATCATAAATACCTTGATTTGCATCATCTGGAAAACCCGTATTTAAAATTTGACTATTGAAGCTCAACACTCCAGAAGTATCATTAAAGTTCATCAGCATTACGTTTCTTAAGGCTGTTTTGGGTGCTACAGCAAGAATAGAAGAATCAGGATTCATTGACATATTGGCAGCTTCAAATTCCCTAATGTCAGTAGTAAAAGGATAAAGAATACTTGCAGGCTCCGGATCAACACCGTCATTGGTGATTCTAAACACATAAAAAGTATAAGTACCTCTATTTTGGGCAATCAACCAACTGATACTCGCATCAGAGGTGCTTTGCACTATGGTCATACCCTCTGCAGGACTGAAAAGACCTACTGAATTATTGTTTGATAGGACCTCTCCAAGGGGAGCACTAAGGCTCCCATTGCCGGGAGCACTTAGATCTACGAGACTGTATTGCAATTCATCTTCAGCAGAAAGCTCACTGGCATTGGTAAAAATAAGATATCGATCCGAATCCTCAGGTGAGGGGCAGGCCAAGGCGGTTTGATTGACGGATGCATCACCGTTTAGATCAACAGCACCCGACATGATTTCTCCAGAGCCATCATAAATCCGGACGCCATCGGTGTATAGCATTAAGTTTCCCGTTAGAGAATGATTAATTACTGCCGGCCCCCCCAATCCAAAATTTGCATTCATACGATCCTCTTCGTATACGAGAAGCCCATTTTTGTCAAATTGCAAGTTGGCAGTAGAACTGCCAAAAAACCATTGTGTCTCATTTAATAATTGCGCATTTGAAGCCACCGAAATCACCAGAAGAAAGGTATAAATGAAACCTTTCCGATAAATGGTGATGAGGTTTGCGAAGGATTTAATAATTAAGTGGTTCAACTGTGGATTCAAATCTTTAAATTTACCGCAAAATACTATGGTTTATTTAACGTTGTATCAGTGGGCGAAAGTATAATGCCAAATTTATGCTTTAGTAATTGTTTTTTTAACTTTTGATCTATTTTAATCCTTTAATGAGGCTAAGAGGTTTATTTCTTTTCTTGTTTTTACTGCATCTGCATGTTTTGATGGCTCAGGATACGCAGTTCTCACAATATTATTCAAATCCTATGTTTTTGAATCCGGCGTTGGTTGGGATCAATCAACAGGGTAGTGCAGGGATAAATTATCGCAATCAATGGCCTTCGATCAATGCTAACTTTGAAAGCTATTCCTTTTACTCCTATTATAATTTTGATGATGTCAGCAGTAGTTTGGGCTTGATTTTAAATTCAGATAGAGAAGGTCTAGCAGGACTCTATGCTCGAAGTGCGGCGGTTCAATATGCTTATCAAGTTCGATTAAATTATAACTGGACCTTCAGGCCAGGGGTAGAAGTGGGCTACGTCTGGAAAGATATAAACTTTGATCGATTGACTTTTGGAGATCAATTTGATGATACGGGTTTGATTTCTGCGCAAACCATTGAATCTTTTAATACAGGATTAAGCGTTGAATTTATGGATTTGGCTTTTGGAGGTATTATTTTTAATAAACAAGCTTGGTTGGGTACCTCTTTTCATCATATCACAGAGCCTAATCAATCTATCTCAGGAGATGAGAGTCCTTTAAGGATCAAGTTTTCATTGCATGGGGGTTATAAAATAAACTTCAGTCAAATCAACGCCAGATGGGCTTCAAAAGAGGGCAAAGAAAGAAGTTTCACCCCTTCTTTTAATTTCAAAGATCAGCAAGACTTTACTCAACTCGATGTGGGTATGAGTCTTATGTTAGAGCCGCTCATGTTGGGTCTGTGGTATCGTGGTTTTCCTAGCGAAGATTTTTCTGGAATCGGACCAAGTGATATCGTGCTGTTATTTGGTGTTAAAATAGGGCCTACCCTGGTAGGATACAGTTATGATTTTACATTGTCAGACTTAGGATTTAGCAGTGGAGGGGCACATGAGCTCTCTATGAGTTATTCATTTGATTTAAGAGATGTTAAAAAACCTCCTCGAGGTTCGCGTGATGTAAAATGTCCTGTGCCGTTTATTTTTTAGGCCATGGACGAAAAAATGAAAGCCATTTATTGATTTGATTTTTTTTTAGAAATGTATTTTTATGAGTGAAAAAACAATAGTTATCCTAGTTTTAGGAGTTTTAATCTTTGATTTTCTTTTGGATTTATTATTAAACTTTTTAAATGAAAAAAGTTCAAAGAAACCTATTCCAGAGGAATTGAAAGGGGTCTATGATGATGAGAAATATCAAAAATCTCAAGATTATCAAAATACTACAGGGCGCTTTGGTAAAATTTCAGGGGCGTTCTCTTTGATCGTAATGGTAGTTGCGATTGGGTTGGGATGGTTTGGGCTTTTGGATGATTGGGCACGAAGTTTCAGTCCTTTGGCACCGGTCACCCCTTTGATTTTTTTTGGAGTATTGTTTGTGATCTCGGATGTGATGGGTATTCCCTTTTCACTCTATCAGAACTTTGTAATTGAAGCGCGCTTTGGATTTAATAAAATGACTTTCAAAACTTTTTTCACAGATAAAGTTAAGGGCTATCTTTTGACGGCTTTATTGGGAGGCGGTTTGCTCGTTATTTTTGTTTTGATGGTTGAGGTAATTGGGGCTGATTTTTGGTGGTATTTTTGGATTGTAATCACGGTTTTTTTATTGGCCTTAAATATGCTTTACACTTCTTTGTTGCTACCGTTGTTCAATAAATTAGTGCCTTTAGAAGAAGGCGTCTTAAAAAAATCGATAGCTGACTTTGCAGAAAAAGTATCCTTCCCTCTCACGCAAGTATTCGTAATTGACGGATCTAAACGATCCAGCAAAGGCAATGCTTTTTTCTCAGGATTGGGAAAAAAGAAAAAAGTAGTCCTCTATGATACTTTAATTGCCAAGCACAGTGTTGATGAACTTACGGCAGTCTTTGCCCACGAGGTGGGTCACTACAAAAAGAATCATATCTACATAGGTACCTTTATGTCTATTGTTCAGACCGGATTGATGCTCTTTTTACTCTCAAAAATGATTTTAAATACGCAAGTTAGTTTTGCCATGGGGGGTGAAGTAACGGCTATTCATCTCAATATGCTTGCTTTTGGTATTTTATATAGCCCAGTATCTAGAATATTAGGGATCATCATGAATTTGATCAGCCGTAAACATGAATATGAGGCGGACGCTTATGCCGCAACGCATTTTGCCGCGCAACCTTTGATCGATGGGTTGAAAAAAATGAGTGGAGATCATTTATCTAATCTAACGCCTCATCCGGCCAATGTCTTTATTAACTATTCACATCCCACCGTATTACAGAGAATCAGGGCGATGAATTTATTGAAATAAAAGATTAGTTTAAAAATTTAATTTCAGAAGTGAAAGGAAATTTCATCATGTAAGCATGCGCTTCTTCAACGGTAATTTCTTCATGAATAATTTTGTAGAGCGTTTCGGTAATTGGAATGCGTATGGGATTATTTTTTGACCATTCATGGATGATGTCAATGGTCTTGATTCCTTCGGCCACTTCACGCATGGAATGGGTAATTTCACTTAGTTTTTCTCCAGTAGCTAACCTCAGCCCGACATTGTAGTTTCTACTCAGATTGCTTGAGCACGTTGCAATCAAATCACCAATACCTGCAAGTCCTAAAAAGGGTTCGACTTGGCCTCCCATGGCTTTACCTATTTCGACCATTTCGACCATGCCTCTGGTGATAAATAAAGATTTGGCGTTTTCACCTAATTTCATACCGTCAATGGTTCCGGCCCCTACTGCAATGATATTTTTTAAAATCCCACAAAGCTCAGTACTCATTAAATCATTACTTCCAAAAACTAAAAACCGATCACTTTTAAGATATTTTTGACCTAGGTGAATGACTTCATCGAAGTCGCTGGCAATGACAGATGCTGCGGGCATCTTTAAGGCAATTTCTTTAGACAAATTGGGGCCTGCAATACAACCGATTCTTACCACTGATGATTCTTGTCTTATGACCTCACTCATAGTGAAAATTTGATTTTTCGATTCTTTAAGGGCGTTATTTTTATTATTTATTTCATTAAAATCAAATCCTTTTGTACCATGAATTAAGACATGATAAGGTTTTAGATAGGGAGATAGTTTTTTCATCATCTCCCTGAAATTTATAGAAGGAACTATTGGGAAAATGACGTTGCATTTCTCGGCAAGTAAAGAGATATCAGTGATGATTTCTACGTTATCAGCGATTTGGTGGGAGCCATTTTTTCTAGTTTTGATCAGTTGCGTTGCTTTTTGCTCATTTCGGGCATAAAGTAGGACGCGTTTGCATTTATGAGCAAGTAGATTGGCCAATGCGGTACCGAAATTACCCGTACCAATGACGCCGACGGTTGCGCTATATGTATTTTTCAAGGCCATATCCCTCTAGTCGGTTGTGGTAATAATAGAGTGTGCTTGCATTGAGTATTAAAATTTGGTCCTTTGCTTTTATCAAGGGTCTTTTAGCGTGATACATCCCTACGTTGTTCAGTCCATAAATGATGGATTCATCTGCTTTATTTTTAAATTTATCGTTTACATCTACCTTATCTTGTTCATTGAGCTCTAGAATGACCTTTCGCAACTTTTTAAAATTTTTCTTGAAAGCTTCATAATCTAAGGTGAGGTCCTCTTCAGATAGTCTTAAAATACTGTAAAGATCTAGCTTAGTATTTTTTCTTTCGAGCATTTTAAAGGCAGTATAGGCAACCAAATGGCTAGAGTAAACACGATTATTCTTATAGTATTCTTCAATGATTTTTTTAGAAAGAATCTGCACATAGGTATTTTCTCGTTGCTTATCCACGTTAACTTTTCCATTGGAAAGGAAATAATCTTTGATATCGATCACTTGTCCATGCTGGTCTAAGCTTTGACCCTGATCATTTACATAATTACCCAAAACATCAAGACCACGACCAATACTGACAGAGATGTCAGATTTTTTGGTAAAAAATTTCATTAGAAAGGTGGTGATTTTTTTAGAATTACTAAAGGCATCCGACTCTCTGTAATACCTTTCTCTGCCGGTTCGTTTGAGATGCTCATTTATTAAGGAAGGTGCTTCGAGCGTAAACTGGTAATTAATGACCACAGGTACAATAAAAATAGGTTTGGCTTGCTTGCCGTGGTCACTGATCAAGGATCGTTGGGCTTCAATGGCGGTACCTAATAAGCCTAATTTCAATGAATTTTCGATTTGGCCGGATCGACTTCTCGTGCCTCCCGGAAAAAAAAGGCTGTGACATCCCCATTCCAAAGCTCTTTTTGAATATTCTTTTAAGGTCTCTAAATAAATGGGGTTTTTCTTTCTTCGATCTAGTTTATAGGCCCCCAAGCTGTTCATGAAATAGGCCAATATTTTTATATTGAATAGGTTAAGTCCAGCACCATAGATGAAGGGAGGGAGCCCCAAAAATTGTATGACCCACCCTATGAGAATGGAATCTAGATTGCTAAAATGAGTAGGCACCAGTACAATGGTTCCTATTTTTGCCAATTTTCTCAATTGTTCGGGCTCACCCACTACATGAATTTGATCTTGTAAATCTAGTTGTCGACTGAATATTGATTTAAACCCTTTGACCCGGGCGGCATTGAGCAATCGGGCAAACCCAAAAGTGGTAATCCTTTTTGCAAATCGATAAGATGACTTATTGAAACTGCCAACGATTTCTTTACAATAGCGATCAATGATTTCCTTTAATATTTCTTTCTCAATCGTTATCTTATCCTTACTTTTTTTAATAGCTAATTGTTTTTTCTGGATACGTTTCCAAAAAGTCAAATCATCTTTTGGATCTACGCGCCATGGGTTGTTAATGACACGCTGTTTCTCTCTGTAGATGGTCGTTTCGAGTTCTTCATGAAGGGTTTTACGACCATCGCCTTGAATCAGATTAGTAAAAACATTTTGACTCACTTCATCTAGAAATGTTTTTTTATTTTGTGAAAGATTGACAATGGGCCAATCTTTTTTTCTCTTGAGAATATCTTTATATCGAGGCCTACTCTGACTCATTTAATGTTTTTAAGTCCGTAAATATAAACATTTGACTATTTAATCAATGATAAATTGTCCCTGTCCGACAAAGACGGCTTGTCCACCTACCTTCACATTTTTTATGGCTTCATTTTCGCTTTCAATTTCTATGTGAATCAAACTAGGTCTATTTATCTCGAAACCTTGTTCACTGATGAGGGGACCTTTTTTTATACCATATTTATACAAATAACAGGCTAAGGGTCCGTTGGCCGAACCAGTTGCGGGATCTTCGGTGATGCCAATTTCTGGAGCAAACATGCGGCCATGTAAATCGCCGTCGGGTAATAAGCCCTGCGGTGTGAACACATAAACACTATGATCTTTTAATATAGTTTTCAGCTGTTCCCAAATTTGGGTGTTGAAAGTCAATTTTTGGATGTTTTCAACTGATTTTACTGGAACGATAATATAAGGAACGCCACAAGAAACTTCTTGTACAGGATAATCCATTAAATCGGATTCTGATAAGTTAAATAATTGTGCGATGTCATTTCTATTTTCAAAGATGGTTCCAAAATAAGGAGGTATCTGATACATGGTAGCCATAAGTATCCCTTTTTTGGACATTTTGATTTTAACCTCAATAGGACCAATGGTTTGGGCCAATGTAAGAACTCTTTCTCCGTCTTCTTTTGGAAACTTTTGTGCCAAGAAATAGGCGGTTCCAATACTGGGATGGCCCGCAGTAGGGAGTTCTTTGATGGGTGTAAAAATACGCATTGGATATTGTCCTGCCTTATTTATTGGAAATAGGAAGACGGTTTCTGATAAATTTAGCTCTCTCGCAATATTTTGAAACATTTCAGGAGGAATTTCTGTTGCATCTTCGAAGATGGCCAATTGATTTCCTCCAAATTTCCTATTTGTGAAGACATCGAGTAGATGATACGCAGCTTTTTTCATATTCATTTATGAAGGATATGTGTAAATCTAATGAGGTTGTTTATAAGTGCCTATTTTTTATGCCAGTCAAGTAGTTTAATATTGTATTTATATGAGCACACTCAAAGACATACAAGCTCCTGTCAAAGAGGAAATGAATGAATTTGAATTAAAATTCCGTCAGTCTATGAAAAGCAAGGTGATGTTGCTTGATAAAATCATGGATTACATCATCAAGAGAAAAGGGAAGCAAATGCGGCCTTTATTTGTTTTCCTTACTGCTGCTATAACGGGTAACATCAACGAAGCCACCCATCGAGGAGCTGCATTGATAGAGCTATTGCATACGGCCAGCTTGGTGCACGATGATGTGGTAGATAACGCACATTATCGTCGGGGATTTTTTTCAATTAATGCCCTTTGGAAGAATAAGATAGCTGTATTGGTGGGAGATTTTCTGTTGTCAAAAGGTCTATTGCTTTCCTTGAAAAATGATGATTTTGAACTGCTTCGGATTGTCTCTAATGCCGTGCAGCAAATGAGTGAGGGAGAACTGCTTCAGATGGAGAAGGCAAGGAAATTAGATATCACAGAGGAGCTTTATTATGAAGTGATCAGGCAAAAAACGGCCAGCTTGATTACCTCTTGTTGTCAAGTAGGTGCAAGCTCGGGTGGAGGAACTGCAGAAGATATTGCAAAAATGGGAACATTTGGCACTAACGTGGGTATGGCATTTCAGATAAAAGACGATTTGTTTGACTATGAAAATGCAGCGATTGGAAAGCCCACAGGTATTGATATACGAGAAAGGAAAATGACTTTACCAGTCATTTACGCACTTAAACACAGCAGTTCATCAGAGGTTTCAACCATTAAAAAAATGATTACGGATAGTGAAAAAAAATCAGCTAATGTGAAAAAAATAATCGAGTTCGTGGTAGCAAAAGGAGGCATTGATTATGCAACAAAAAGAATGAATGATTTTCTATCAGAAGCTATTGCCATCCTTAAAAGCTATCCCGATTCAGTTTATAGAAATTCGCTTGAGCAGCTTCTTGCCTTTACGATCGCTAGAAAAACCTAGATTTATTTTTTTGACTTAAATGGCGCCTCATCCATCATGAAAAGTTTTATTGGAGACCTTGCGGAGCGGTTGCTTACAAAGTACCAGGATCCAAGAAATCTGACGGTGATTTTTCCCAATAGGAGAGCAGGACTTTTCTTACAGCAAGAACTTGGAAAAAGGATTAAACAACCTATTTGGCTGCCTCATATTTCGAGTCTTGAGGATTTTATTTTGGCCCATTCTCAATTTGAAAAAATAGAAAGTTTTGAGTCAGTCCTATGGTTACATGAGGTTTACTTAAATCATCAGGAAAAAGGAGAGGCCCTCGATAAATTTTTCTTTTGGGGGGAGATGATCATAAAAGATTTTGAAGAAATAGATCAATATGGGGTGGACGCCCATCAACTATTTACCAGCATAAAATCTCAAAAGGAGCTGGATCAAGAATTTTATTTTCTTTCAGAAGAAGATAAAAAAATAATCACTTCTTTTTGGGCTACTTTTTTACCTAAAAGTAGCAAAAACCAAGATATATTTTTGGAGACATGGAAAATACTTAAATCCATATATGTTGAATATAAGTCTCTATTGACGGCAAAAGGGAAAGCATACATTGGGATGATTTATGCGGATTTTTTAGCACATTTATTAGCGGATGATTATCCTGATAAAGGGCAGTTGATTTTTGTTGGATTTAATGCATTAACAGCCGTTGAAGAGGGGATTGTAAAATATTATGTCGAGCATAAAGGAGCGGAGGTGCTTTGGGATACAGATGCTTATTACCTACAAGATACGTCCCAGGAGGCAGGCTATTTTCACCGTATGTATCAGAAAGATGGCATTCTAGGTAACACTTTTAAATCAAAGACCCCTAACCACATTGATGAACCCAAATCAATGACCGCTGTTGGCGTTTCCTTGGAAGTGGGTCAAGCCAAAGCTTTGGGTGAAAAATTATCAATTTTAATGTCAGCACCTCATTTCAAAGCAGAAAATGTAGTCATTGTCCTACCCAATGAATACATGCTATTTCCTGTTTTGCATGCATTGCCCAAGGCGTTGAATGAGATCAACATAACGATGGGCTTTCCCCTCAAAGATACGCCTATATATGCCTTATTGGAAAGTATATTGATGCTTCAAAATATGCGAAGGCCTGCGGCCCATGGTGATATTTTCTATCATAAACCCGTCGTCGCTATCTTGGAGCATCCCTTGATTTATGGGTTGGACGTCACTCGTTTCAAAGAGTTTAATGCTAAAATTAAAAAGTATAATCTGGTTTTTGTAGGGGGCAGTCAGATTCCTCTGAACTCACCCTTATTAAAATTAATATTTTCGAAGCCAGAAAATCCATTAGATTATCTCTTAGAAATCCTTAAAACATTTGAAGATCAATCAGAGATAGAAAAAGACGGCCTCGATAGGGCCTTTATTCATAAATATTATCAACACATTTTTCAATTGAGAGAAGTGCTAGGAGTGCAAGTTGATCTCCTATCCTATGAATTTTTGATCCAATTGTTCCAGAAAATTTCTAGAAGTTTGAAAATACCCTTTTCAGGTGAGCCCTTAAGAGGGATCCAGATCATGGGTATATTAGAAACTAGGAATCTAGATTTTGAACATGTTTTTGTCTTGAGCATGAATGAAAATGCCTGGCCCGCACCCCCAAGAAGTGGATCTTTTATCCCCTACAATATCAGAAGAGCGTTTGACTTACCTACCCATGAACATCAAGATGCGATATATGCTTATTTGTTTTACCGATTGTTACAACGTTCTCGGGAAGTAGTTTTTTATTATAATAGCATCTCGGAATTCAATGTGAATGGAGAATTGAGTCGTTTGGTAAAACAACTGGAGCTTGAATCGGTTCATTCGATCGAAAAGAAAATATTAGCGAATCCCATTGCACTCCCTGTCAAAAAAGAAATCTCAGTGAATAAGGATTATTCGGTTATGAAAAAGCTAGCAAGGTTCACTACGGATTTTAAGACGCCCTATATGAGTAGATTGACCCCATCAGCGTTGGATACTTATCTCTATTGTAAACTCAGGTTTTATTATAAATACATCACGGAATTGTACGAAGAGGATCAAATTCAAGAAGAACTAGACGCCATGATTTTTGGTAATATTCTTCACGATGCCATGGAAATTTTATATCGCCAATTCATGATTGTACAAAAGACAGCTATCGTGAGTGCTCCGCATTTCTTTTGGTTGAGAGAAGGAGTGGATGGAGCCATTAATGAAGCGTTTCGTAAGCATTATCAAATTAAGGGAGACAAGAAAAAAATAATGATTGAAGGCAGAAATATCATCGCTGCTGAAATAATAAAAAAGATGATCAATAAAATATTGGATATAGATGAAGAGTATGCTCCATTTAAAATAATAGGCTTAGAGTCAGGTACTAAAGACGGTTTCTCTGTTGACCTTCCGATTCAGGTAAATGGTAGAAAGCAGGTGATCGGTCTCAAGGGTAAAATTGACAGAATTGATTTAAAAGCGGGTGTGTTGAGGGTGGTAGATTATAAAACGGGTAAGGATGAGAAAATCTTCGAGACCCTTGCTTCACTCATTGATTCTGAAAACACTAAACGAAATAAAACCGCTTTTCAAATATTTTTCTATAGCTATTTAGTACAAAGTGGATACAAAGATTCGTACGATCGCATTGAACCCAGTATATTTAATAGTAAGCATCTTTTTGATGATAAATTTGATTGGAAATTGACTCACAAAGAGAAGGGTCAAGCAGAAACTCAAGTACAATCATTTGGACAGTACAGTGATGGTTTTGAGCAAGTTTTGAATGAATTACTTACCGAAATTTGGGATCCTGAAATTCCCTTCGATCAGACCCATGATCTCAAAAAATGTGAATATTGCCCATACAATGGGATTTGTAAGCGAGTTTAATAGATTTTCATTTATTGGTATCAAAAACCTTCACGCTATCCCATAAGTGTTGACAGTCATCTATGAAGTGCTTGTGCGCTTCATGTTCCTGATAAATATCATGTTCCTTTTTATCTTTAAAGGTGACCACTAAAGCAACGGTATAACTTCGTTCAATGATCGGCCTATCTGTCGTTGCGGGAATCCCAACATGATAGGAGGCAATGCTTTTGACCTGATCAAGGAAAGAAATCGTACGGTTTTTGAAAGCATCTACCTGCTTATGCGAGGTATCTTTTAACCAAAAGAAGACCATATGGATAAAATTATTTTGACTTTCTTTTGTCTGAGTGTTCATTATTATGAGCTTTTAACGTTCAAATATAAGGGCTTGATTCCGTAGGCGTCTAAGTCTGCTTTTGAAATTATTTGGGTACTTTTAAAAGGGCTTTAAATTTTTTGGCGACTAAATCTATTTTTGGTTTTGAAACACTCAAAACATAGGGCTGATATGGATTATTTTTTTCATAATCCTGATGATAGTCCTCAGCGGGGAAAAAAGCGACCAAAGGTTCGATGAGCGTGACGATAGGACGGTCAAAAACAGGACTTATATCTCTTATTTTCTGAGACACTATTTCTTTTTGAGCCCCATTATGATAAAAAACCACTGATCGATATTGTTTTCCAACATCAGGCCCTTGTCGGTTCAACTGAGTAGGGTCATGTGCCGTAAACAAGATATCTAACAAGGTTTCATATGTGATCTTATTGGGGTCAAAATAGATTTGTACTGCTTCTGCGTGCGTAGTCTTGCCTGATGAAACAAGATCATATCGGGCATTATTCTCTGTACCCCCAGCATATCCAGAAACCGCTTCAAAGACGCCTTCAATTTGTTCAAATGAGGCTTCAATGCACCAAAAACAACCGCCTGCAAATGTAGCCGTATCTAGTTTTATGTCGCTAGGAAATTCTTTAGTAATGTTTGTATGGCGATTCCGAGATTCAGATGCATTGGAGACACATGATGAAGAGATCAAGAGGCCAAATAATAAGATGAGGGAAGCAAGTTTAAATGATCGCATGTGAAAAACTAAAATATTGAGATACAAAATTAAAAAAAAATGCCGATTCAAGGACGGTACTAAAATAGATAATATACTTGGATCTAACGAATTTTAGCTCGTTTTATCCCCAAAGGTCACCTGCGTTTTTTTGCATGGAAGGGCTTGTGATGCGCCCTTTTCTGATCAGGGTTATAAGCTGGAGCGTCACCTAAACTCGTAGGGATTTCAGCTTTGGCTATGGTTCTTCCAATGAATTTCTCAATATCCCCAAATTGTCTTTGTTCTTTTTCATTGATAAAGGTAAAGGCAACGCCCTTGGCAGCTGCTCTGGCGGTTCGTCCAATTCTATGGATATAATCTTCTACGTCATTGGGAACATCATAATTGATGATCAATTCAATGTCTTCAATATCAATCCCTCGCGACAATATGTCTGTAGCCACCAAAATACTTAATTTTTTTGCTTTAAATAGATTAAGTACTTCACCCCGTTCTTTTTGATCAAGGTCTGAGTGTATTTCGGCGACCGAGAATTTTAATTTTTTTAGGGATTTGGTTAAATTTTTGGTATTTTCCTTAGTTGAACAAAATACAATAACACTTAAAAAATTCCCTGCACTGAGCACATGTTCTATCATGGGAATTTTTTGAGTATCGTGTACGACAAATCCTACTTGGATGATTTTGTCTGCAGGTACAGAAACGGCGACATTAATCTCTTCAGGATTATTTAGGACTTCCTTAGCCATTGTTCTCATCTTAGGGGGCATAGTAGCTGAAAACATCAAATTTTGACGTTTTGCGGGAAGAAATGAAATGATTTTCTGAATGTCTTGATGAAAACCCATGTCTAGCATGCGATCAGCTTCGTCAAGCACAAGAAAGCGTAAGCTTTTCATATTTACATAGCCCATTTTGAGGTGAGCGATCAACCTTCCAGGTGTAGCCGTAATGACTGATGCGCCCTCTGAAAGTGCTTTTTTTTCTTGAGCAAACAGATCTCCGTCTCCACCACCATAAACTGCGATGGAGTTTACCCGTGTAAAATAGGATAACCCCTGCATTTGTTGATCTATCTGAATGGCCAATTCCCTAGTGGGAACAACGATTAAGCATTTAGTTGCTTCAGGTTCATTTTTAGTTAAAATATCATTGATAATGGGGAGCAAAAAGGCCGCGGTCTTTCCGGTACCTGTTTGTGCAGATCCTATAAGATCTTTACCAGCTAAAATGACGGGAATTGCTTGCTCTTGGATGGGCGTTGCGGATTCAAAACCTATTGCATCAATGCCCTGCAATAAGTCTGGATGGAATCCTAGTTCACTAAATTTCAATGCTTTCTCAAATTATATTGCCACAATTTAGACAATATGTTTGGCATTACATCAACAGGGAACTTTCATTCTTTGAGATTCTCAAAAAATCGTTAATATTATGTAGTTGTTATGTGGATAAAGTACTTGATATCTTTTCAGGATGTTTATAAACATGTTGATAATTTCTTTAAAAAGAAATCTAATTAAGTTGTAAAAATGTTTTGAACAATTCTAGTTCCACTAACTTTAGGCAATTAAATAATCAAACTCATGGAAGCCAAAACAGTTAAAAATTCCCAAACTACCATTACTGAATTAATGATCCCCTCCTACGCAAATTTTGGCGGAAAAATACATGGGGGTATCTTATTGTCCATAATGGATAAGACGGCCTATGCTTGCGCAAGTAAGCATGCGGGTAACTATTGTGTGACGGTATCGATCGAAAATGTTGAGTTTCTTCAACCTGTTGAAGTAGGAGATTTGGTTTCGTTTTATGCTTCAGTGAATTATGTAGGTAAATCATCTTTGGTTGTGGGAATGAAGGTAGTAGCTGAAAACGTTAAGATGGGCACGGCCCGACATACCAATTCATCTTATTTTACGATGGTGGCCAAAGGTGATGACAACAAGACAGCAATGGTTCCTGAATTGGTATTGGAAGAGGAAATTGAGGTTAGAAGATTTCTTGAGGCTTTAAAACGTAAGGAGTTCAGTGCTGCATTCAGGGATAGAATGCAAGACATTAAATCGGCTTTTTCAAGAAAAGATATGGATCTTTTGAGTGAGGAACGCTGTGTGATAGGCTTTATTTAGGATTTGTATAAGCGGCCCCATTTATTAACACTTGATCATTGAAAGCCAATTAAATAGATCTTAAATTAAATAAGATCTATTTAATTTAAGACTTTAAGCCAATTGGGCTTCTATTTTTTCGCTCAATACCGACTTGGGGACTGCTCCCACTTGTTTGTCGACGATTTCTCCACCTTTGAAGACAAGTAGGGTAGGTATCGATCGGATGCCAAATTTGGCAGAAACTTCAGGGTTGGTGTCAACATCTACTTTTCCAATGATGGCTTTACCTTCAAATTCATTTGCTAACTCTTCAACCAAGGGGCCGATCATTTTACAAGGGCCACACCATTCTGCCCAAAAATCAACCAATACAGGTTTGTCTGAGTTGATGATCTCCTCGAAATTACTATCTGTTATTTCTACTGGCTTTGACATAAAATTTTTCTTTAACTTATTGTTTATTAATTTTTTTTTTAAGTTGCAAACTTAAACAATTTGTAACCTCAATTAACAATATGACTACTACTTTAACATAAATTTTTTTAGTGTAGCAGTACTTTATAGCGAAGGTCAACCATTGATTCTATTTTTTTTATAAGTGCATAGTTAGGGTCAATGGTTACGCTTCGACTGAGCATTTCCACATTGATCATGCGGTCTTCATACCTATTATAAATATTTAATTTGATCACACAATTTCCAGGGAACTCCTCTCCCAATTTTTGGAGTTCATCAATGAGGTTCTCATTAATATCTTGAAGGTTTACTTGAATTTCGAGTCCCTTGATGGCCTTTTCTCTAATATCTCCTAAGTATTCCATATTGGAGATTTTAAATTCTAGTTCTTCACTTTTCCATCTGTTTTGAACGGATCCACTTAAGGATAAAAACCAACCCACTTCTAAATAACTTTTAAACTTTAAATAGGTATCTGAAAATAGGAAAAAGGTGTGACTGTCACTATAATCTTCAAAGGTAAATTGACCAAACGGGCTACCTTTTTTAGTCATTCTATGTTGCACTTGACTAATAATTCCTCCTATTTTGAATATACGACCGTTGACTAATGTGAGATCTTTTAGATCACTGATTTTTCCTTTAGTAAGGAAACGCATTTCAAATTTATACTGGTCTAAAGGGTGTCCAGAGATGTAAAGGCCAACCAAATCTTTTTCAATATTTAGTTTTTCTATCTCTCCATACGGAGCCACTTCACCTGCTTTTGGTTTTGATAGTCCCTTACTTTCCCCGCCACCAAACAATGATCCTTGCGCACTTAAAGCCTCCTGCTGAACTTTATTTGCATAGGAAATGGCTCTTTCTATCAATGAACTCCCTTCCATATCAGGCTCCACATATTGCCTTCGGTGATAGGCGGGGAAGCAATCAAAACCACCAGCTTTTGCCAAGGCTTCAAATGATTTTTTGTTCACTGCTCGCAAATTGACCCTAACTGCGAAATCAAAGAGATCCTCGAAAGGTTCATCTTTTCGTTCAGCCACGATAGCTTGTACTGCCGCTTCACCGGTACCTTTAATGGCTCCGAGGCCAAATCTAATTTCACCGGCTGAATTCACTGTGAAATGCTGATCAGATTCATTGACATCAGGACCCAAAACCACGATATTTTGATTTCGGCATTCTTCCATGAAAAAAGTGACCTTATCAATATTGTTTTGATTGTGAGTCAACACGGCCGCCATATATTCAGCGGGGTAATTGGCCTTAAGATACCCTGTTTGATAGGCCACCACAGAGTAGCAGGTACTATGAGATTTATTGAAAGCATAGGCAGCAAAAGCTTCCCAATCCTTCCATATTTTCTCTAGACTAGCTTGGTCATGACCTTTCGCTTTGGCTTGATTAATGAACTTGGGTTTGAGTTCTTCAAGTAGTTTGAATATTTTCTTGCCCATTGCTTTCCTTAAAACATCGGCTTCTCCTTTGGTAAAGCCCGCTATTTTTTGAGAGAGCAGCATGACTTGCTCTTGGTAAACAGTGATACCATAGGTCTCTGCCAGATATTCTTCCATATCTGGTAAATCATAATGGATTTTTTCTGTACCATGCTTACGACTGATGAAGTTAGGGATGTATTCCATCGGCCCGGGGCGATAGAGCGCATTCATGGCAATTAGATCTTCAAATTTATCAGGTTTTAAAGCCTGAAGATGTTTTTGCATACCCGGCGATTCAAACTGAAAAGTTCCGTTGGTTGCTCCCTTTTGATATAATTCATAGGTAGCTTTATCATCTAAGGGTATGAGATCAATATCAATCTGAATACCATGTATCTTATCTATGTTTTCTATCGCTGTTTTAATGATAGAAAGCGTCCTTAATCCTAGAAAATCCATTTTCAGCATACCTGCTGATTCTACGACACTGTTATCGAATTGGGTGATGAGCAATTCAGAATCTTTTGCCCGGGCCATGGGAATATAATTGGACATGTCTTTAGGCGTGATGATCACTCCACATGCATGAATCCCCGTATTTCTTAGGGATCCCTCTAAAATCACGGCTTGATTTAATACCTGTGAGGGTAAATCATTTCCCTTTTGGATGGTCTTGAGGCTAGGAACTTCTTTCAGTGCTTGAATAAAATTAGTTCCAGGTCTTTCAGGAATTAATTTGGCAATTTTGTCCGTCTCTGATAGGGGCAATTCCATGACACGACCCGCATCTCTGATAGCAGATTTTGGGGCCATTGTACCATAAGTAATGATTTGGGCTACTTGATTGAATCCATATTTATTGACTACGTAATTGATTACTTTCTCTCTACCTTCATTGTCAAAATCAATATCGATATCGGGAAGGGAGACCCTATCTGGGTTTAAAAAACGCTCGAAAAGTAAATTATAAGCAATGGGATCTACATTGGTAATACCAATACAATAAGCGACGACACTACCTGCGGCAGAACCGCGACCAGGTCCAACTGCAACATCCATTTCACGTGCTTTTGAGGTGAAATCTTGGACGATCAAAAAATAGCCAGGATAGCCTGTATTTTGTATGGTTTCTAACTCAAAATCAATACGCTCTGTTAATGCATCGTCGATCTGCTCATATCTTTTTTCCGCACCTTTGTAGGTGAGGTCTCTTAAATAGGCATTTTCTCCACGCTTTCCACCGTCCGATTGATCTTGTAGATTTAAAAAAGATTCAGGGATATCAAAGTCGGGTAAAAGCACCTCGCGCTCCAATTCAAAATGTTCTATTTTGGAAACCAGCGCACTAATATTTTCTATGGCCTCAGGAAGATCATCAAATAGGACTTTCATCTCTTCTTGACTCTTAAAGAAATATTGATCGTTGACCATTCCGTGTCTAAATCCTCGTCCTCTACCTATGGGTGTACTTTGTTTTTCATTTTCTTTAATGCAGATCAACACATCATGGGCCTTTGCATCTTCTTGATTCAAATAGAATAATTCATTAGCAGCGATGGTTTTGATACCATAGGATGATGAAAATCGATTTAATATTTGATTCAGATGGTCTTCTTCAGGAATACCGTGCCGATTCAATTCGAGATAAAAGTCATCACCAAAAGCATCCTTCCACCACTTCAGGGCTTCTTCTGCCTGGGTCTCACCCACATTAAGTACTAAATTTGGAATCTCTCCTCTCAAACCACCACTTAGGGCGATTAAGCCTTCGCTGTATTCAATAATCAGGTCTTTATCTATTCGGGGATAAAGACCATAATTACCTTCGATGTAAGCAAGAGAGCTCAGCTTGACTAAATTTTGATAACCCTTTTTATTTTTAGCTAAGAGCACTTGTTGAAACCTTTTGTCAGGACTGTCTTTGGTGAATTTTGTCTTTTTTCGTTCTTCGGCCACATAAAACTCACAGCCTATAATAGGTTTTATACCGTACTTTTTGGCCAAGCGAACAAATTTAAAAGCGCCGAATAAGTTGCCTAAATCAGTAATCGCAACCGCACCCATCTTGAGAGCAGTTGCTTTTTCAAAGATCCCATCGAGTTCGGGTGTTGCTTGAAGTACAGAGAATTGAGAATGGAGGTGAAGGTGCGTAAATTCACCTTTACTGAGCGCTTGAGTATCTTGCTTTTTAACAACGATTTCTTTTTCCTCGATGACGGAGAAATTTGCTTTTTCGAGTTCTGGAGCCTGATATTTTATATCCTCTTTTGGGATGGGTTCAAACGGCTCAAGGATTCCCCTGCGGAGACATTCAAAAAAGGATTTCGCAGTAGCGTCTACATCATAAGCGGCATCATGAGCATCTCCAAAAGACGTTCCAAAAAGTTTTTCATAAAGTTCAATTAATTTAGGTGCTTTTAATCGACCTCCTATGCCTCCTCTGAGTTGCGTGAACTCCTTGGTTTGAAAACAGGTATCTATACTTGGGAAATCGGCAAGTAAATTTTGGGAATTACATCGAAAAAACTCAGCACCCACAATTTTATTGTCAAAGTCAATATTGTGACCCACCAGGACTTGTATGTTTTTGAGTTCTCCGGCAAACGTATCAAGTACCGATTTGAGTGAATCTCCTTCAAGTAAAGCCCGCTCAGTACTTATCCCATGAATTTTTTGTGCATTGAAGGGAATGGTGTAACCCTCTGGTTTGATGATCTTATTCCCTTGAGATTTTAAGTTACCAAAGGCATCATGCACTTGCCATGCAATTTGAACCAATCTAGGCCAGTTATCCACTTCTTCTATAGGCGCATTCCTACGCAGAGGAAGTCCGGTAGTTTCAGTATCAAAGATTAAATACATGGATGGTTTTTAAAGTATAAATTCCCGGCTGTCTACCATATTAGAATGATTATTTAGAATCCTTTGAAACAAAGGCGTTAAGGTCCTGTTTTAATAGCTTAATTGATAATTTTATCTTAACTATTGACGGCTCCTCTTATTCTGAGAGGGTCACGGTTCGTGTCACTTCGTTGAAAGGACCTTCGATCAGTATGCCATCAGCATTTAAAAGTTCAAGCTTTACTGTGAGTATCCCGGGCGTTAATCCTTTGATATAGTAAGGCACCCACTCATCGATCATAAAGATCTCACCATTTATCGTGGCACGTACCTTATTTCCGTCGGGGCCAAGAGTAACATTGATGAGAAAGAAATCAAGTAAGAGGTTGTTGATGTCACTTCCTTTGTAAGTCCCCTTCGGACGGCTATAAAACATATGCTGTCCCTTTTCGTCAAATTTATAAGGGAATGCTTTAGAACTTTCAGCATCAAAAGTGGTAAGTACGAAGGAATTTTCATTTTTGACACTTTCATGGTAGGAACGTGAGAGAAAAGCTAGGGCTACGTATTGACCTTTAGGTAAGTTTTTTTGCGCGATTGGGTCATAATGTGCAGAATAAGGCTCATTATCTAAAATAAGATGAATATGTTGTCCTTTTGCTGAATTGGCAATGCCTCGGTCATTGGCATCTGAGGTGAGAGTACCCAGCTCATAATTTTTTACATCAAAATCAAAATCGACCAAATAACTCGTGTCAGTGGCGGTTAGGTTTATGTCTGATAAATTCAATTCCGAATCCAGATAAGCTGGAGAAGAGGGTGCTTTGACCAATTGTATCTGGGGCTTTGATACTGTATTTTCAGTCTTTTCAGACTCTTTTTTTGGTTTACAAAGGGTAACAGAGAAGATGATAAAAGTGCCTAATAATATATTTTTCATGAAGAATTTTGTTTTGAAATATCTGAAGATCATTTAGTGATCAAAAATACACATTTTCAGTGGTAATTGAAAAGCTTCTGGATTCTTGTCGCACCACTAAATGAATTCATTAAAATTAAGAATGGGAAAGGATCGTGTGATGATATAATCTAAACCTTGACAACCATTTTTTTAAATAGAGGTTATCTGATATGATTTAGTTTTCGCTCAACTTTTAAAGGTTAAACTTTGTATTTAAAGCGTATTCAAAAATCGCATCACATCCATGCCATCAGCGTAGTCTGAAACTTCAGGGACTTGCGTTTGTCCAAAAGGAATGAACTTCTTTGACAGCTGACTCGATACAGTACATTGAATTTTGTCCTGATTTTCAGTGAGATATTGATCAACCTCAGTTAGATTTTGATATTTTTGGTAGTATAACACAGAAATCGGTGAAGTGAGGGCTTCGGATTCAGTGAGCAGCAAAAAACCCGTATCCAAATGAGTAACCCCATTGACTAGATATATGGATTTATTATATTCATAATTATTATGGTATTTAAAGTTGTCAGCAACTTTTTTAAAGGATGCCCATAGATCTAGAAGAGGTAAAAAATCATAATCTTGAGGAACCCATATTTTGGAGACATTTCGACAACCTAACCCAAAATAAGTAAAGACGTCTTTTCCTAGTTCCATGAGTTCAGTATCTGTTTCTTTACCATTTAGAATAGCTAGAGAGGTTCTGTTTTTTCTAATAATATGTGGATATTTTCCGAAATAATAATCAAAATACCTGGCGGTATTATTGCTACCCGTTGCAATCACAGCATCCATAACTTTGAGCTGCTCACAAACATCGATCTGGTCAATGAAGGCAGGTTCAATTTCACAGAGTTTACGGATGATCCATTGCATTAAAAACAAATCTTGACTGCTCAACTTTATGGCTGCTTTATGACCCGACAAGAGCACGCACATCAAGTCATGAAACCCCACCAAAGGTATGTTTCCAGCCATAATCAAGCCAATGATTTTCTGTTTTGCTGACTGAATGTTGTAACCAGCCAACCAAGCTTCCATTTTGACGGGCTCAGTTAAATGGATGAGTCCCGCAAGGGCTTGTTCTACGTTGGATGTATCAAACCAACGATTGTTATTTGCGGCTTGCGTTATAATTTCATCCTGTTCGAAGGCCGATAGTTCACTTAGGACTTGATTTAATTTGACAAAAGCATTAAGGCGTTCTTCCAATTTCATAGATCCATTGCATTTTCGTTACAAAGGTAAGAATTGAATAGTTGATCAGACCTAGTTATTTTTATTACCAATCTTATTTGTTACAAAAATGTTTTTTTCAATAGAGGTTTTAAATAACAGCGGATCTCCAATGATAAGTTTTTTGGTCCCATCATTTTGTGATTGAAAGACTTTCTTGAATTATTTTTTGAATATCTTTAAATAAAATTCATTTTCCTCAAGTTTTGGAGGGATCGAAAATTAGCCCATGAAATGGTTCAAATATCTAATATTAGCTCTATTTCTCATCCATCAGTTGGATATCCAAGGATCACAATTGATGATTGGGATGCCTACTGAGAAGGATTCAACAATAAAATGGCTTCAATGGAAGGGAAGCCCTGACAAGGCAAAAATTGTGTTGATTTCTGGAGATGAAGAATATAGATCTGAAGAGGCCTTGGTTCAACTGGCCAAAATTTTAAATGTCAATCATGGATTTAATTGTACGGTTTTATTTGCCCAAAATCCCAATTATCCAGGCATTGTAAATCCGAATTATCAAAATAACATCCCAGGTTTAGTGGCATTGGCCGATGCGGATTTAATGATTATTCTAACACGTTTCAGAGCCTTGCCTGATGCACAAATGCGCTATATCGATGATTATTTAAAAAGCGGAAAGCCTATTTTAGGCATGCGTACGGCGACCCATGCTTTTAAATTTGATACGGGTCCTATCCAGAGTAGCTATGCGCATTATGGTAATTATTATAAAGAGCATGATATCTGGCAGGGAGGCTTTGGAAAATTGATCTTAGGTGAAAAATGGATCGCTCACCACGGCGCTCATGGCCAGCAAAGCACCCTGGGTATCGTTCCTAAGGCATCTCGGGATCATCCTGTTTTTAAGGGCATATTTCCTGGTGAGATTTGGGGGTCAACCGATGTTTATGCCATTAGATTGCCCATGGCTGACGATGCAGTTCCGTTATTGCTTGGACAAGTTACTGAGCGAGACGGTCCCTATGATAAGTCAGATCTGTTTTTTGGAATGAGGCCTAGCGATAGCGAACTAGGGGCTATTGTGAAAAGAAAAAATGGGCGAGGGGATACCGTGTCCATTGATCTCAATGCGCCGATGATGCCCATAGCATGGATCAAAAACTATCAGATCCCGAAGGGTAAAGAGGGAAGGGTCTTTGCCACAACGATGGGGGCCTCAACAGATTTAGTTGCTGAGGGTACGCGAAGAATGTTGGTTAACGCAGCTTATTGGTGTTTGGGCCTGAAGGTTCCAGAAAAATCTAAGGTTGATTTGATCGGTAATTACCAACCTTCTCAATATGGATTTTTTGATGATGCCTATTGGAAGGATCGTGCTTTAAAAATTTCAGAACTTTACAAACTGATAGATTGACGGGCTAGGCTGCCTCTCAGCGCTACTTTGATTACGATTATTTAAAATACTTTCTGGATCATAAATATTTTTTTATTCTATTGAAACAACTTCGCTAATTACTTTGTTACTAGTTTTGTGGAAAAGTTAACTATTTATTAGAATGGCAATCATTATAACCGACGAATGTATCAATTGTGGCGCCTGCGAACCCGAGTGCCCCAATACTGCTATCTACGAAGGGGGTGAGCAATGGAAATGGTCCGACGGCACGGGATTAAAGGAAGTGACGTTAGAAGGGGGGATTACCTTGGATGCGCAGACCGATCAGGAGCCGGTATCTGAAGAGTTCTATTATATTGTACCAGGTAAATGTACCGAATGTACAGGTTTTCATGAAGAACCACAATGTGCGGCGGTATGTCCTGTGGATTGCTGTGTCGATGATCCTGACTATGTTGAGACGAAAGATGAATTGATGACCAAAAAAGAATGGTTGCATCTTGATTAAATTCATCAATCAAAAACTATCTCATTTTTTTTCTTTTAACAAGATAGGCCCCTAATATTTTATCGAAAGCGTCTTTTGTATCTACCTCGACAAAGTCGATTTTAAGTTGACCACACATTTGTTGAATATCATGATAAAATTTTTCCGTCTTTATTCGGTATCGCTCTTTGAGTAGAGAAGGAGTGATTTTTATTTTTCGTCCATTTTCTGAATCTATGAAAAGATAGGGCCGATCTTCGAAATTAAAGGCTTTCTCCGTATTTTGATCCGAAACATGAAAAATTAAAACTTCATGATGTTTATGTTTAAGATGTTGAAGAGACTCGTAGAGATCGGTAGACGATGAGGAGTTTTGAAACATATCTGTAAAAAGGATCACCAATGACCGTCGACTGATTTTGTCGGCAACGGCATGAATACTTTCAGCGATTTGAGAGGAAGACGATTGGGTGCTTTCCGTCTCCATCCAATGACTCAATTGGAGGAGTAATTGGTGGAGGTGTGATTTACTAGATTTCTGTGCCGTCGTTAATTTCACACCGTCTGAGAAGCCTATTAAGCCTACGGCATCTCGTTGAGAAATCATTAAGTGAGAAAGGGCAGCAGCACAGTAGATGCTAAACCTTATTTTGTCATATTTTGGTTTAGGATAGTACATGCTTTGAGAAATATCCATTAAGATCGTGCATCTAAGGTTGGTTTCTTCTTCATATTGCTTGACGAAAAGTTGATCCGTTTTGGCAAAGACTTTCCAATCTATGTTTTTTGTACTTTCGCCAAAATTATAATGCTTGTGTTCGGCAAATTCAACAGAAAAGCCATGATAAGGGGATCGATGTAAACCTGTGATGAATCCTTCAACCAACTCTTTGGCAAGCAATTCTAAATTGTCAAATTTTTTAATCGATGATAAATCTAAACCCATAGCAATATTTTTTTGCTAAAATATTAATTTAGGGGCTATATTAAGTCAGTTCGAGCAATACTGCATTATTTTTGTATAAATTGTTCAATTTTTTGCATAAACTTGCTATGCAATTTGAACAGCAATCCAAAATAGTATAGCCGTGGATGATAACAATGATAATAGAAGGGAAGAAATATATTCAGAGAAAGTGCAGGCGGGAAAAAGAACTTACTTTTTTGATGTCAAAGCAACAAGATCTAATGATTATTATCTCACCATAACGGAGAGTAAACGCCGATTTAAGGATGACGAATTTGTATATGAAAAGCATAAGCTATTTTTATATAAAGAGGATTTCCATAAGTTTGTGAATGCGCTCAACAGTACCGTTGATCACATCAAAGAGGAGTTGATGCCTGAAGTTGATTTTGATGAAATAGAGCGAGAAGACGAAAACCGTCAGGAGCGTCAATAATACCTTCAGTGAATTATATTTTTTAATTTAAGTACTAGATGAGTATTACTGGGAGTTCAATGATCAGTGGATGCTCCTTGATGCGTTGAAACATGGGACGCTGGATTAAAAAATCTTAACAAATATTTAGTTTCAAAACCAAGGATAAAAAAAATGGGATTACAATGTGGAATCGTAGGATTGCCTAATGTGGGTAAATCTACTTTGTTTAATGCGTTATCCAATGCGAAAGCGGAGGCGGCTAATTTCCCTTTTTGTACCATAGAGCCTAATATAGGGGTAATCACGGTACCTGATGAAAGATTAAAAATTCTGAAAGAACTGGTTCATCCTGAGAAAGTGATCCCAACCGCCATGGAATTTGTGGACATTGCAGGACTTGTCAAAGGGGCAAGTAAGGGAGAGGGATTAGGCAATCAATTTTTGGCTAATATACGTGAGGTAGATGCCATCATTCATGTGGTGCGTTGCTTTGATAATGACAACATCATACATGTAGAAGGAGTGGTCAATCCCATATCGGATAAAGAGGTCATTGATACAGAACTACAACTAAAAGATTTAGATTCTGTTGATAAAAGATGTGCAAGAGTCGAAAAATTGGCTAAATCAGGAGATCAAATGGCCCGTAAGGAATATGATGTTTTGAATGCATTCAAAAACCATTTGGAATCAGGACAAAATGTGAGATCACTGGAGAGAGATGATGAGGCCATGACCTTCATAAATTCCCTTAATTTGCTGACCGATAAGCCGGTTATTTATGTCGCTAATGTGGAAGAGGAGCACGTGATCAATGGGAATAAATGGAGCAAGCAATTGGTAGAATTTGTACATAAGGAAAATGCTGAGGTAATATTGGTTTGTGCTTCCCTCGAGGCGCAAATAGCTGAATTTGAAGAAGAAGAAGACAAAAATTTATTTCTTGAAGAATATGGGTTAACTGAATCTGGATTGAATCGATTAATTAAGACCTCTTATCGCATTTTAAGACTCATTACCTATTTTACGGCGGGTGTTCAAGAGGTACGTGCTTGGACGATTCAAGAGGGCTGGAAAGCACCTCAAGCGGCAGGGGTCATACATACCGATTTTGAAAAGGGTTTTATCAAAGCCGAGGTGATTAAATTGACGGATTATGAACGTTATCAAACCGAACAAGGATGCAAGGAGGCTGGAAAGTTGGCCATTGAAGGAAAAGAATATATTGTGAAGGACGGTGATATAATGCACTTTCGATTCAATGTATAGGTTAGGGGGGGAATAACTCCAGATCACCACATTCAATGATCTAAGCAAGTGCTTCTTTTTATTTAGAGCTTTTTATAGCCTACGAGTCTGTCATTAAGAGATCCCGGAGCTCGGTGATAGACGAGTATTTCATAATTATTACGATGTTCGCCATGATTGCCATCTATCCAATAAAAAGGATACTGGTCGCTTGATACATAATAGTTATAATTATAAAATCCTTGCTTTACTCGAATACTACCCGTGTAAGCCTGCATATTCTCATCATAAGACATTTTATTTTGTGAGTTCAACTGCCAATTATTAAAACCTCCATGAATGAAAATGTCACCATTGATTTTCGCCATTTCCATTCTGAAATTTACCCAAACATATTCTGAATTAAAATTTTGGGCATTGGGATCCAAAGTTTGGGTGTAGTAGGCACCGTTTAAATCTGTATTTAATGTTTGACTAAAGGCCAAACCTTTTTTTGGAGATTCTATCTCCAATATTAATTCTATGCCTCGGCTGGTGGGTTGAAGCGCCATTACATTTTGACCCCGATAGCTTATGGATCGGGCATCAAAAAATCTGAAATTATTTAAGCCTGGAAAGAGCATCTCATCATTGAAGTAGTTGAAAATCAATGTTTTTTCATTGGGGATTAGTTGTGTAGGGAGCAAAGGCATGAGGGCATGCTTCCAATCTCTATTTTGAATTAAAACCACTTTAAAATCTTCTTGTGAATTTGAGGTTTCAAGATCCCCATAGTTGATCTTTAAGTTTACTTTTTGATGCGTTCGGCTATTTTTAGGTTGTTTAGGAGTGGAAATATTTGCGTCGATATAGGTTAAATTTTCATAGACGATAAATTTTCTTGTAAATAACGGAATAGCTGATTGATCATCTTGATAAATGCAGATGATATAATTGCCAGATATTTTTAATTTAGGAATAACCGTCTTATAGGTCACATATTCTGAAAAATTACTCTGAGAAAACGCATAATCAGCAATCGTAAATTCATTGTAGTTGCTTAGAAATTCCAAATCATTCAATTTTGAAGGAATCCAGTTCCAATCACAATGAAAAATCTTCATTTTGAGGTATTGATAATCTGAATTGAGCAGGTCAAAAATGAGTTCATAGGTTTGTCTTTGAGCGAGGGGTACTGCATTTAATTGAGTTACATTCAAAGCCTCAAGGGGGGCAATGCTTACAGTACCTACTTGGCTGGTATATTCTTTATCTGTATATTGTACATTAAATGCGTCCAAACTCGAAGATGAGCTTACAAATGTGCATTTAGATTGAACAAAAAAGATCAGTAAAAAGCAAAAGCTGAGTCTTTTCATGAGATTTTTTTTATCAACAAGTTTACAACGAAATTTCAATTAAAGTTGTCTTTAATATAATAGGATGTTTGATTCCGATAAATTTTTAATAAAAGGGTGTAAGAAAGGTACACCAAAGGCTCAAGAAGCCCTTTATGCTAAATATTCGAAAGCCATGTACGCGGTTGCATTACGTTATGTTAAGGGAATTCAAGAGGCCGAGGATATTTTACAAGAATCTTTTATTAAAGTTTTTGAAAATATAGAAAAATTTAGAGGAGATTCCTCCTTACCTTATTGGATCAAGCGGATCGTGGTAAATACGGCTTTAAATCATCAGAGAAGTAAGCTTTTTTTATATCCAATGGTAGATATAGTCAATTTAGACGATCGTGTGGTAAATGAAGATGTCTTCTCCGAATTTAGTCACCAAGAATTAATTAAGATGATTATGTCGCTGCCCGATGGATGCCGAATAATATTTAACATGTACGCCATAGAGGGGTACAAACATCATGAGATTGCAGCGAGATTAAAGATCAGTGAGGGGACATCTAAATCTCAATACTCGAGGGCTAAGAAGCTATTGATCAAAATGTTGGAGTCAAAAGATCATGTCAAATATGGATAGCCACAGCAGCGATCGAGAGCCATTTGCGAACCACTGGCGAAAAGCTATGGAAGAGGCGGAAATAACTCCTTCTGATAGTGTGTGGAGCATGATCGCTAAAAGCTTGGATGTATTGAAGTACAGACATCGTGCCCAAATCTATGGCTTGGTGGCAGCTATTGCTGTTTTAATAGCGATCAGTGTTTCCATTCAATCACAATGGCTAGGTATTGACCCTTACCCGGAAAATATTTATTTGAGCCAAAATGGGGATCAAAATCCACCAAACGATACTTCACCGCTAATAGGGCCTCGTATGGCTTCAAATAAGCTTTATTTTTTAGATTTAAATGAAGTATATTCAAATTCAGAGCATCGCAAACCGGGGAAAAAGAGTTCTTCACTGGCAATGGATAGGAAAATATTAAGTCCTGATAAGAAAGAATATCAGTTATTGAATAAAAATTCGATTGACAAGAGAACCATAGCTCCCATTCTTGCTTCTTATCCTGTGTTTTTTCTCAAGACAAATTCAATAACAGACAAGGACCATTCGTGGGCGGGAATTAATATTGGTAGATCTTCATTTAACCCCAATTATGAAATGATAAATGCAGGAGATATGCTCTCCGCAGGGGGGTTAAATCCAGGATTTTTGAGAGATCAAGGGGGTACTGTGACCTCACTGAATGAAAATATGTTGGTGGGAATTAATAGGAAAATAGAAGTTAATCTAGGTATGACTATCAAAGAGCGGTTTGTTCTTGAGGGAGGTCTTCAATATGTCCAAACGGAATTAGTTCAACAGTCTAATTTTATGGTTGAAACTATTTCTTATCCCATGTCAATGCCTGCTCAGAATCCATCTGCAGTTGCAGAAAATACAAACAAGGGAGTTCAAAAAACACAAGAAATAGCTTACACAAATACAGAGACTGAATTGGAGAATAGGATAGATTTTGCCTCTGTGCCTTTACGGGCAGGTTTTATATTTTTAGATCAACGCTTGTCACTCCGTGTGAACGCTGGTTTGGTGACCAATTTTTACCTAGGAAACATTCATCGATCCTTGGATGATCCAACACCCCTAGCTGAATTTACAACCAGTGATAATTCTTTATATAGAAACATCTCGTTTTCAGGACAGACAGGGGTGAGTTTAGGTTACAGACTTCTTCAAAATATCGATGTTACTTTTGAGCCTAACTACACACAATCATTCCAATCCATCACCAGAAGCTATATGGGTTTTTCATCCGTACCTAATGGCTTTGGGGTAATGGCGGGCGTGAGATACAACTTCAACTAATACTCTCAAAAACTTATTTTTTTAGGTAGTCATCTTTTTATTTTAGATTTAAAAGTTATACTTGCATTTTTAAAATGGAAAGATGTCAAAAATTGTTATCATAGGTGCAGGTGGGGTTGGACGAGTAGTCACTCATAAATGTGCTCAATTAAGCACTATTTTTACGGAAATCATATTGGCCAGTAGGACGTTGAAAAAATGTGATGATATTGCGATAAGCGTAAGAGCAAAATACAAAGAGGTTAAAATCTCAACGACTCAAGTGGATGCCGATGAAGAGGACCAACTCATTCATTTATTTGAGGCGAATCGCCCTTTTTTGGTGATCAACGTAGCCTTGCCGTATCAGGATTTGACTATCATGGAGGCATGCCTCAAGACAGGTGTACATTATCTGGATACAGCTAATTATGAGCCTTTAGAGGAAGCTAAATATGGATATAGCTGGCAGTGGGCTTATCAGGAAAGGTTTAAAAAGGCAGGACTTATGGCTGTTTTAGGATGTGGTTTCGATCCGGGTGTGACCAGCATTTTCACCGCTTATGCTGCGAAACATCATTTTGACGAGTTACACTACTTAGATATTGTAGATTGTAATGGGGGAGATCATGGCAAAGCTTTTGCAACCAATTTTAATCCTGAAATTAATATCAGAGAAGTCACACAAAAGGGTAAGTTTTACGAGGAAGGTAGCTGGAAAGAAACTGCGCCTCATGAAATCAGTCGCATGATCAATTACCCAAATATTGGGCCTAGAAAATCATATTTAATTAATCATGAAGAACTAGAATCCTTGGTTAAAAATTTTCCTACACTTCGCAGAGCTAGATTCTGGATGACTTTTGGTGATGAATATCTCACACATTTAAGAGTCATACAGAATATTGGTATGGCTGCAATTGAGCCCATAGACTTCCAAGGCAATCAAATCATACCTTTGCAATTTTTAAAAGCGGTATTACCTGATCCAGGCTCGCTAGCAGAAAACTATGAAGGAGAAACTTCTATTGGCTGTCGCATAAGTGGTCTGAAAAACGGACGTCATCAAACTTACTATATTTACAATAATTGTGATCATAGGGCTGCTTATTTGGAGACAGGCGCTCAGGGCGTCTCCTATACCACAGGTGTCCCAGCCGCATTGGGTGCCAAGATGATGATTACTGGTAAGTGGAAGGGAGCTGGCGTATTTAATGTCGAAGCCTTTGATCCTGATCCTTTTTTGGAAGATCTGGGTAAAAATGGGCTCATTTGGCATGAGATTAAAGAAGTAAATCTTGAGATGGATTAATTTATGAAACCAGAGTTGAATACCGTTCCGGAATTTTATCGTGGTTATGTCGAATGCACCAATCAAACGCCCCTGATGGAACAGTTCAACCAATCAACCCATCAATTATCGCTCATAATGGATGGGTTAAATGAGGAAACCGCTGATTATAGCTATCTAGAGGGAAAATGGTCATTAAAAGAACTATTCTTACATATCATAGATGCCGAACGTGTTTTTTCATATCGCGCCCTGTGTATCTCTAGAGGCGAAAGACAAAACCTTCCGAGTATGGATCAAGATGAATACGTGATGCGGAGTGAGGCGTCTTCAAGGAAGATTGAATCATTAAAAAGAGAGTTTCTTTCGGTACGAGAAAGTACTATTTTAATGTTTTCTTCTTTTTCAGAGGGGCAATGGCAATCGAAAGGGTGGGTCGGGCCGTTTGAATTTACAGTAAGTATGTTAGGCTATATAATTGTGGGTCATCTAAATCATCATGTCAATATTATTGAGTCAAGATACATTTGAGGCCATTCCATCACCTTGTTTCGTTTTGGAAGAAGAAAAGTTAAGGCGTAATCTGGAACGACTAGATTCAGTTCAGAAAAACGCCCAAATTAGTATTATTTTGGCTTTGAAAGGCTTCGCGATGTGGTCAAGCTTCCCATTAATCAAATCGTTCTTAAAGAGCGCTACAGCCAGCTCCATGAATGAGGCCAAATTGTGCGCAGAGAAATTCAGTGCATTGGCTCATACTTATGCCGTTGGATATAGAGATGAAGAGTTTGATGAATTGATGAAGCTTTCCTCACATGTTACTTTTAATTCCCTCAATCAATTTTATAAATTTCAGGATCGAGTCCCACCACGTATTTCTATGGGTTTAAGGGTAAATCCAGAATGGTCAGATGTTGTTGCGGATCTATATAATCCGGCGCATGCTCATTCGAGATTAGGTTTGATAAGTTCCAGTCTCCCTGAGACACTTCCTCCAAATATAGAAGGCCTACATTTTCATGTGCTCTGTGAGTCATCCGCTGCTGCTTTGGTTCAGGTATTGGAGAATTTTGAAAAGAAATTTAAAAAATATCTTCCAAATATTAAATGGCTCAACATGGGAGGCGGGCACTTAATCACCAAAGAAGGTTATGATGTTGAACTACTAGTGAATACCTTAAAGTACTTCAAAAAGAAATATCAAGTCGAAGTTATTCTCGAACCCGGTGGGGCGATCGCTTGGCAGACAGGATTTTTAAAGACAACAATAATTGACATTGTGGAGAACCAAGGCAGTCCAACGGCCATCATGGATGCTTCATTCACCTGTCATATGCCAGACTGCCTAGAAATGCCTTATCGGCCTGAAATTATGGAAGGATCTCATCATGCTAAAAAATATCCATTTCGCTACAATATAGGAGGTGTCAGTTGTTTGGCGGGAGATTTTTTAGCTGATTACAGTTTTTCCAAACCTTTAAAAATTGGAGACACCCTAACCTTTCAGGATATGATGCATTATACAATGGTGAAAACAACCATGTTTAATGGCATTGATCATCCCTCTATTGGAGTCATTGGAGCGGACCATAGATTTGAGCTTTTAAAGACCTTTACCTATCAAGATTATCGAGATAAGCTATCCTGAAGGGTCAAGACACCCATCATGAAAAGATTGTAGTCTTTACAACTTAAATAACCTTCTCCTTCGGAGTAAGGGCATGTTTGATAATGAATGTCAAAAATTCCTTGCTTAAAAATAACTCCTGAACCTTTACATACGGGACAAATCATCTTGCTCAGACCACCACAATCATATTTTGAGGCGATAAGGGCATTACTTTGATCTTGTTTTAGGGATCGTTGAAGCTCCATATACTTATCTTCAGAAAATTGCAGATATTGAATAGCTTCTTGGTAATATTGACCTTTAGTCCCCTTTAATTGCAGGTATTTATTGAGCCAATTAACGCTTTGTTTGTAAGAGGCGAGATGAAAACTATTTCTTCCAAAGAGATACGCGAGATCCGTTGGGATAACTTCCATATTTTCAAGTACGAACAAAAATTCTGTTTGCGCAGCTTGGTAGTCGCCAGCAATCATGAGCTGTTGTCCCAAATCCATTCTACGATAATATTCACTTTCTGAAGGAATCTGTCCATATGAACAGAAGAGAGAAAACAATAAAAAAGAACTTATTAAAAATTTCATGAAGCTAAAATAAAGTAAATATGGCTAATGGATGATGAAATATAAATTCTTAAAAATAATACTTTATTTCAAAAAGAAGTATTTGAAATAATGAGCTATAGATTTGCGTTATATTAAAAATATTTTTTTTAATGGCAAAAGCATTCTTTTTTATTCTATTGATGATAGCTACTCTGAGTTCGATCTTTGCGCAAAACTCTCGTGATGTAGATAATTCAGCCAAGACTTCATCTCAAAACAAAAAAAGCGTCAAGGTTTTTAAATCTGGAAAAAATAGTTTTTTCAAAACGCAAAAAGAAGGTAAAGAGGAGTATGAAGATCGCATGAAGCAGGTAGCGAAAGACAAAAAAAAGAGTGTTAAAATATTGAAAAAACCACAATATTCAGATAAGAGCTATTTTGGTCATAAAAGACCTCCTAAAAAAAGGCCTTTATCTAAAAGAAAATTATGCAAAGCATGTGGTATTGTGCATTAATAATAAATCGAATTGATTAGGCTGTTTTTTTGATTTTGAATGCTGTTTCTTTAACTTTAGAATGAGATTTTATTATTTTAATGAGAGCAGTTTTAAGCAGGGCTCGATTTTCATTAGTATTGATTACCGTGCTTTTAATGATCAGTCTATTGAAAAAGGGGTGATATGCTAAATCATTTATGAGCTTCTGGTAATGCTTATACCATGCTATTCTGTAAATTTCTGTGTGTGGAGTGCCGTCCCATATAAATTCAAGTTGATTGTCACTTCTGCTGTAGCGATAGCTATCGGCGGCATGTCTATAGAATTCATTTAAAAAGGAGATGTCAACGGGCCTTTTATTTTTTAATTCACGAATAAAGTCGTCTTCAATGGCCAGAGGGTTTTCTATTTTGAGGAAATTACGAATAGCACTAGATATTGTCAAACGCATCAAAAGACCCCTTTGTTGGTATTGAACGGTTCTTAATATCTCATTTTTATCGGACTCGAATGATTTATGCCACATAATAGAAAAGGGCAATTGATTAATCGCCCCTCTAATTTTAATTACATAATTATTTAGGGTACCATTTTGAAAACCCAAGCACCAGTGAATCCATCCACTCGACCACCAGATTCTGGAACCGTAAAAGACACGTTTAGGGCAGTTTCACTAACCACAAGTGTCATTACTATACCATCATTTCTGGTTAATGTGGTAAGATCACTACTGGCAGTAAATGTACCTGAAGTTGACCAAACCAATTTATCAGTATCTTCTGCTGGAATACCTGAGGCTGTATAGGTACCCCCTGCAAGATCCGAATCTATGCCAAATTTTAGTGTGAACCCTGTCCATTCATCTCTCGTGGTACCCGCATTTGTAGCGGAACTCAATGACCAATCTTTATCTAGAAGCAAGGCGTTTGCCGCAGCGGCAGTAAGGGTAGGTTCTTCAGCTACAGGGTCATCACCACCACCACAATTGGCGAAAATCAACAAGGTGGCGCAGGCACATGTAAAGAATAGGCCTTTGATGGTTTTTATATTTTTGATTTCCATTTTATAAATTTATCAAGTAAGTAATTATTATACGAAATTAACATTTTTTTAATAATACTCAAACGTGTATCTCTGAATATATTGTATACAATTAAATTTCATGTTTAGAAATTATATTTACCATATTCAAAAATAATAAAAATTAGTTTAACTCTCAACTTTTAAAGGCTTATTCATTACAAATTTTTTACACATATTATTTGGTAAAAATCTTTATTAAAAGAGAGAACATCCATTTAATGGGCTCGGTTTTCTACAGAATTTTTTAATTCAAATACCGTTACCTAAGACTTCTATCCTATTATAAATGATGCTAGCGTATACTTACAAGATACTATAATCTCATTTGATCATGAGGGAGTTCTAAAGGGCATTGCGAATCCTTCATCTTGATTCTGAACAGTTTATGGGCTCATGATTTCATTCAATCTAAAGATACCTAGGTCTTCATATAGATTCAATGTACATCTTATGCTTATTACTTAGGTTGATCGTTTTAGGGATAAAATCGTATTCATGGCGTTGATTTGAGGCTACGATTATGGTGCATGTCCCTATTTTTTGAAGTATTTGGTCACGATACCATTCAATACCTTCCTGATCTAAATTTGATGTAGGTTCGTCCAATATGAGCAATTTATTTTCGGCATGGATGGCAAGGGCGAGTTTGAGACGTTGCTTCATTCCAGAAGAAAAATCCTTAACTTTTTTATCAATGGAAAATTGAAAATTTGTTCTTGTTATGATTTCGTCTAGGGAGAAAGGAGTCGATCTAAATTTGAAATGAAATTCTACATGTTCTTTTAGACTGAATTCCTCTATCAAATCGACATAAGGAGCTGCCAAACCTATCGTTTGAGGTATGTTTTCAATGGGATAATCTTTTTTATTTTCAAAATATTGGAGATTACCCGATGTGGGTTCCATGTAAGTAGCAATCAGTTTTATTAAGGTACTTTTCCCACTGCCATTTGCACCAGTGATACTTAGAGAAGATTGAGATGGAATATCTAAACTTAAGTTTTTAAGAATCCATTCTTTATTGAACCGCTTCCCAACTTTATTAAGTTTAACCCTCATTCAATACCTTTCATGATACCTCGCTCTGATTCTTGAATGAATTTTATGATGAGATTTTTTTCTGTCGAGGATTTAAAATCACTTTGAATTTTCTCAACCGCTTTACTAATGTTTAAATCACTCAGATATATAATCCGATACATTTCTTGAATGTTATTAAGTTCTTGCGTGGTAAACTTCCTTCTCCTAAGACCAATCGCATTGATGCCGCTGTAGCTCAGGGGTTCACGTGCCGCTGAGACATAGGGAGGTACATCTTTGCGAACAAGAGAACCTCCTGCAATCATCACATGAGCTCCAATTTTCACAAATTGTCTTATGGCTGCTGTACCGCCAATGATGGCATAATCGCCCAAGGAGACATGACCTGCTATTTGAACCGAATTAGATACAATACAATGATTTCCTAAAATACAATCGTGCGCAACATGGACATAGGCCATCAGTAAATTATGTTCACCAATAACGGTTTGCTTCCTATGACTAGTCCCTCGTGAAATAGTTACAAATTCTCTAATAGTGGTGTTTTTACCTATGATCGTCAAGGTTCTTTCCCCTGCGAATTTTAAATCTTGCGGAACCGATGAGATTTGTGCCCCCGCAAAAATTTTACAATTATCACCTATTCTAGAACCTTCCCAAATGCAAGCGTTGGGACCAATCCAACAGCCATCACCTATTTCTGTATCCTTGTCTACGTAAGCAAAAGGCTCAATAACTACATTTTGACCTATTTTGGCATCGGGATGGACAAAAGCTGAGGGGTTATTCATTATTCTTTTTTTACGAGTACGGCAGTCATATTGCCTTCACAAACTAATTGGTTCCCAATATAAGCAACTCCTGACATTTTTACGAAGCCTCTCCTGATCGGTTCTAATAATTCACATTTAAATATGAGCGTATCTCCTGGAAAAACCATTTTTTTAAATTTAAAATTATCGATACCTAAGAAGTAAGTCCAATAATTCTCAGGATCTGGTACCGAATTAAGTGCTAAGATACCTCCAATTTGGGCCATTGCTTCAACTTGTAAGACACCCGGCATTACGGGGTTTCCAGGAAAATGGCCCTGAAAAAAAGGCTCATTGTAGGTAACATTTTTAATACCCCCCACCGATTCATCATCCAGATGAAAAATTTTATCAATCAGTAAAAACGGATATCTATGGGGTAAGATTTTCGCAATTTTATTGATATCCATTACCGGAGGTATTTTAGGATCGTATTGTGGTATTTTACTATGGGAGGTTTTTTGGATTATTTTTTTGAGTTTTCGAGCGAAAGCGATATTCGCAGCATGCCCAGGACGAGCAGCCATTATTTGGGCTTTAATAGGTCTGCCCACCAATGCTAAATCCCCTACGATGTCTAATAACTTGTGTCTGGCAGGTTCATTTTTATATCTAAGACTTACGTTATTTAGGATACCCTCTTTCTCGACTTCAACTTTGGGTTTATTGAGTAAATGGGCCAAATGATCTAGTTCACCTGGTTTCACCATCCGATCAACCACTACAATGGCGTTAGAAATATCGCCCCCTTTGATCAAGTCTTGTTTGTACAGCTCTTCGATTTCATGTAAAAAGCAAAAAGTTCTAGCATCACTGATTTGCTCATAGAAATCTGTTAATTTATTCAATGAGGCATGCTGACTTCCAAGAACAGGTGAGTTATAGTCCACCATTACAGTGACTCTGTAATCATCTAAGGGAAGTGCGATGATTTCAACATCTCGTACTTTGTCTTCATAAAAGACGCTGTGAGGTAACTCAAAGAAGTTTCTAGGAGCAGCTTGTTCTTGTAAGCCGATTTCAAGAATGGCATCCATAAATTGTCTCGCACTACCATCCATAATGGGGGGCTCAGGTCCATCAATTTTTATCAAAACATTGTCTATTTCTAAGGCGACTAAAGCTGATAACACGTGTTCGACCGTATTAATTCTTCCCCCATTTTGCTCAATACTTGTGCCTCGAGACAAATCTACCACATTGTCTACATCGGCGTCAATAATGGGTTGATTATCTAAATCTATTCTTTGAAACTTAATTCCATGGTTGATTTTGGCAGGGGTGAAAGTCATATTGCTCACTACGCCTGTATGCAAGCCTATGCCCGAGACGACTGCTTCGCCGATAACCGTATGTTGATTAAATTTCATTGAGTTTTGGGCTACAAGTTTAAAAGTTTTTCCTCAATTTTTTCAATCTGCTTCATTACTTCAGGTAATTTTTTGTACACAGTGTAGGATCTAAGATAATTATTGAAGTCAATGGCAGGGGTTCCATAGATGGTTTGAGCTACTTTGGTATTTTTTGAAACTCCAGATTGAGCCTGTATTTGCGTTTCAGCAGCTATTTTTAAATGTCCAGCAATCCCAACTTGTCCACCTATTTTACAATTTTCGCCTATTTTTACAGAGCCAGCGATGCCTGTTTGAGCCGCAATTACGGTATTTTCTCCAATCAGGGTGTTGTGACCAATTTGAATCAAATTATCTAATTTGACCCCTTTTTTGATCAGCGTTGTGTTAAAGGTGGCACAATCTATCACCGTATTGGCCCCTACATCCACATGATCTTCTAAAACAACATTACCCAATTGAGGTATTTTTTTATAAGAGCCATCCTCAAGAGGTGCATATCCGAAACCGTCACTTCCCACAACCGCTCCTGCCTGTAGGGTACAATGACTTCCAATCACACTTTTAGCATAAATTCTAACCCCTGGATGAATGATAGTTTGATGACCAATAGTGACATCATCACCAATATAGGCATTGGGATAAATTTTTACTTGATCACCTATTTTAACATTGCTCCCAATATAAGAGAAGGCGCCTACATAAATGTCTGATCCATACGTAGCCGTTTCATGTATGAAACTAGGTTCTTCAATTCCAGTCTTGTTGAAGGAAAGCAGCTGATCATATGCTTCTAATAGAGCGGTAAAAGCAGCATAGGGATCTGCAACTCTGATAAGGGCTGTATTTATTTTTTTATTTAGAATAAGCTTTTCATCAACAATAACTGCTGACGCTTGGGTTTCGTAAATTAGGGGCTCATACTTTGGGTTGGATAGAAAAGTGATACTTCCTTCTTCAGCATCTTCAATAGAACTGATAGTATTTACCTTAGTTTCTTTTGACCCGTCTAATTTTCCTCCTATAAGATGAGCAATTTGCTCTAAGGTAAAGTTCATTTAACTTTTCATTTTGTCATTGGATTGACCAATTATAAATATTTCGGTAAATATAGGGTTTTGGGATAGCAAAGATAATTTTTTTTCACAATTTTACTCATCACTTTGATGTTGGGCAAATCAACAGCAGCCGTGATTTCTTCTACTTTGCCATTTTTTCTTAAAATATTTATAGTATGATTCTTTGCAGTATAAGCGGCATTGGTAACACTGCCATGGGTGACTAAACTATGAGTCATCTCAAGGGGCAGCTTTAACCTTTTTGCAACCTCTTTTTTGATATCAGTTAGTCGAACTGATTTCAGAGGCTCTTCCAGTATCTCAATTTTAAATAACCTCCGATCTTTTAAAGCGTTGCTCAATATATTGATAACGGGATCTTCATGATTTAACCAAAGTTTGATACTTCCCCAAATATCAGTATCATCTAATTCCATAAATGTTTCGAGTAATTTTGGATTTTTATTGAAATCTTGGGCTGAAAGATCATTGCTGAGAAATAGACTGAGGGCAGGAGTAGCGGACATAGATGTGTTTTTGTCCCAACAGATGCTTACCCGTTTGATGAGCTCAATGAGCATCTTTTCACTACAAATAGAAGTTTTATGTAAATAAACCTGCCAATACATGATTCTACGGGCGCTGATAAAACTTTCAATACTATAAATTCCTTTTTCTTCAACGACGAGCTCATCATCTACCACATTGAGCATTTTGATGATACGTTCAGCTCCGACCGTACCTTCTTGAACGCCAGTAAAAAAACAATCTCTTTTAAGGTAATCGAGCCGGTCCATATCCAGTTGGCTAGAAACCAATTGAGTAAGGAATTTACGAGGATAGGTACCCTTAAATATTTCAATGGCTAAGGTTAGTTTGCCCGCGAATTCTTTATTCAATGCATCAAGCGTCCAAGCGGTGATGCTTTCATGGGAGACATTTTTGAAAAGACTGAATTCCAATGTGTGCGAAAAAGGACCATGACCAATATCGTGCAGAAGAATGGCAATTAATGCGCCTTCGTATTCAGCTTCAAAAATCATTTGACCTTTCTCACGAAGACTATCTAATGTTTTCCTCATCAAATGCATCGCTCCTAAAGCATGACTAAATCGCGTATGAATGGCACCAGGATATACATAATCAGAGAGCCCCAGTTGCTTTATTCTACGCAATCTTTGAAAATAGGGATGCTCGATGATATCAAAAATGAGTGCATTGGGTATGTTTATAAAACCATAAACAGGATCATTAAATATTTTCTTTTTATTCAAAGTATATTCGAGTCAATTATAGTGTGAACATACAAAAGGATTTTCGTAAAAATGCAGCAATATAAAATTTTATGGGCCGATGATGAGATTGATCTATTAATGCCTCATATTATATTTTTGGAATCTAAAGGCTATCAGGTCATTCCTGTAAATAGTGGTAATGATGCCTTAGATGAGGTCGAAAAGCAGTACTTTGATCTTATTTTTCTTGATGAGAATATGCCAGGAATATCTGGGATTGAAACCCTGAGAGCAATTAAATTATCACATCCTAATATTCCCGTGGTCATGATCACCAAAAATGAGGAAGAAGATATCATGGAAGATGCCATTGGTTCACAGATCGCAGATTATTTGATTAAACCGTTAAATCCAAATCAAATCCTACTTTCTGTAAAAAGGTTATTGGATAAAAATCGCATCGTATCTGAAAAAACAAATTTAAACTATCAGCAAAATTTCACTGATGTTGGTTATGAAATAGCCGATGCGACAGATTATGAAGATTGGATTGCAGTATATAGAACATTGGTTCGTTGGGAATTATTGATTGATGAAACCAATGAAAAGGACATGTCAGAAATTCTCCGAACTCAAAAGGCTGAAGCTAATCAAAGATTCGCGAATTATATTCGATCAGATTATGAAGATTGGATGAATTCATCCGAAGGGCCATTACTTTCTCATCAGGTTTTTAAAGAAAAAGTTTTCCCGGCACTTGCACAGAGTAGTGTTTTTCTCATTGTTATTGATAATTTAAGATGGGATCAATGGGAAATAATTGAGCCAGAAATTGCTCAATTATTCGAAATAGAGAAAAAAGAAACCTATTTTTCTATTTTGCCAACCACTACCAATTATGCAAGAAATGCACTTTTTGCAGGTTTAATGCCCGCAGACATTGAAAAGGAGTATCCGGATTTTTGGACAAAAGAAAGCGAGGAAGGCTCTAAAAATAAGTTTGAATCGGACTTGTTAGCCGCTCAATTAGGGCGGCATAAATTAGAGGTAAAATACAATTATCACAAAATAATTAAAACTCAGGAAGCCAAACAGATAGAACAGAAATTAGATGAGCTCCTTAAAGCACCTCTCAATGTATTGGTCTACAATTTTGTTGATATGCTTTCACATGCCAGAACAGACATGCAAATGATCCGCGAATTGGCTCCAGATGAATCGGCTTATAGAGCATTGACCAAAACGTGGTTTGCACATTCATCACTTTTCGAAGTTCTTAAAAAACTATCTTCAAAAAAGGTTAAAGTAATGATCACCACCGACCATGGTACGATCCGGGTCAAAAAACCTGAGAAAATCAAGGCAGATAGAAATACCAACCATAATTTGAGGTTTAAGATAGGGAAGAATTTGGGATTTAATCCCAAATCGGTATTTCATATGCATAAACCTGAAGTATTTAAATTACCTAAATTAAATTTGACTTCATCCTATATTTTTGCTTTGGAAGAATCATTCTTTGCCTATGAAAATAATTTTAATCATTATGCCAATCTCTATGAGGATACTTTTCAGCATGGGGGTATCAGTATGGAAGAGATGATGATTCCTCTTATAACCCTTCGACAAAAAAAATGATTTACTCTTTAGATCAGATTGATAAAGTTGCTCGTAAAATAATCGATGATTTGGAAGAACATAAAGTCATTTGTGTCAATGGTGACATGGGAGTAGGTAAGACTACCTTAATCAAAAAAATAGGCGAGTTTTTAGGGGTAAGTGATGCGATCCATTCGCCAACTTTTGCCATCGTCAATGAATACCACTGCACTGATGACACCCCTATGTATCATTTTGATTTTTACAGAATAACCAATGTTTTAGAAGCGGTCAATTTGGGCATTGAGGATTATTTTTACAGTAATCATTTGTGCTTCATCGAATGGTCTGAAAATATCACTACCTTGTTGCCCGAAAAATACCTTAATATTAATATTAAATTAACCTCCGAGAGTCAAAGGGAAATCAGTTTCGAATCATATGACAGAAGAAAATAAATCTGGGTTTGAGAAAATAGGGAGGGCTGCTGCCCTCTACCCACAAGAAAAACAATTAAAAAGAGACAAAAAAGCTAAATCATTGAGCATCGGTGTACCGTTGGAGATGGGGAAGCAAGAAAATAGAATATCCTTAAAGCCTGAATCAGTAGAAGTACTTGTACAGAATGGTCATCAGGTAAATGTAGAGGCATCTGCTGGTAATTCTGCCAATTACGCAGATACTGATTATAGTGAGGTGGGGGCACAGATTGTTTATGATCGTAAAACAGTTTACGCTTCCGATGTCATACTTAAGGTTGAACCTCCCACTATTGAGGAAATAGGTCTCATTCCATCGGGGGCCACTTTGATATCGGCACTTCAACCAGCTAGTCAATCTATTGAGTATTTAAAAGCACTTCAGGAAAAGAAAATCATTGGATTGGCCTATGAGTTTATTGAAGATAAGGTAGGAGGGCTACCGATCGTAAGATCAATGAGTGAAATTGCAGGGAGTTCGGTGATGTTAATTGCAGCAGAACTTTTGAGTAAAACCAATAGTGGATCAGGGGTGATTTTAGGTGGAGTAACAGGCGTACCTCCGACTAAGGCGGTAATTATTGGAGCGGGAACGGTAGCTGAATATGCAACACGAGCCGCCCTAGGCTTGGGAGTTGATTTACAAGTGTTTGATAATAGAGTTTATAAATTAAGAAGGTTAAAGCATGCAGTGGGCTGGCAGGTTCATACGTCGACCTTTGACCATCCGTCATTGGGAAAAGCGTTGGAATCCGCTGATGTTTTGATTGGTGCGATGCGTGCAGAAAATGGGGTCAATGGGATGGTGGTTAGCGAAGAAATGATTGCTAACATGAAGCCCAATTCTTTGGTCATAGATGTGAGCATTGATCAAGGAGGCTGCATTGAAACCTCACGCTTGACTACGTTGGATGCACCGACGTTTCGAAAATACGATGTGGTGCATTATTGTGTGCCTAATATTGCTTCTAGAGTTCCAAGAACGGCATCTATTGCTATTTCGAATATTCTAACACCTATTTTGATCCAAATGGGTGAAGCTGGAGGAATAGAGGAGATGATTTTAAGAAATCAGTGGTTCATGAAAGGAGTTTATGCCTATAAAGGAAGTATTTCTAACCAACATTTAGCCACGAAATACAACTTAAATTTCAAGGATCTCAGGTTATTGATGGCCGCTCGATTTTAAAGTTTTCTAAGGCTTTCCATGAGCGTTTCAATTTTAGCTTCTGCGTCGGCTTGCTTCTTTTTTTCTATCTCTAAAACTTTTGGAGGCGCATGATTAATGAAGCGCTCATTACTCATTTTTTTGAGTACATTTTCAAGAAATCCACGGGTATAGTCCAATTCCTTTTGAAGCGTTTCACGTTCAGAATCTAGATCTATGGTTTTGGCCGACACAATAGAAAATTCCTTTGAATGAATTAAGAAGGCATGACTCTGTGCTGGTTTTTCTTTGATAAATGAGATTTTTTCCAAATTGGCCATTTTCATCAAGGAAGCTTTGATGGTCGTAAAAAGGGAGGCCTCGCTATTGATATTTAGGGTTAATTTGATTTTTGGCGATATTTGATTTTTATTTCTAATATTTCTTATTTGTGTGATAATTTCAAAAAGGAAAGAGGCATCAGCTAAAATGGGTTCATCGAATTTTTGAGAGATTGGCCATTCAGCGACAATCAAATCTTCATCAGCGCCTCTTTTTTGTAAACTATGCCATATTTCTTCGGTAATAAAGGGCATAAATGGATGCAGCACTTTCATCAATTGCTCCAAAAAAGAAACGGTCTGCTGATGGGTTTTGGTATCTATTGGGGCCCCATAATTAGGCTTGATCCACTCGAGGTACCAGCTGCAGAAATCATTCCATACCAACTTGTAAACGGTCATTAAAGCATCAGATATTCTGAATTTAGAAAAGTGATCTTCTAGTTCTAACAATGCTTTTTGAAAATTGGACTCAAACCAACGAATGGCCAATTGATTTTCGCTAGGTTGCTCAATGTCTTCAACATCCCAACCTTGAATGAGTCGAAAAGCATTCCAGATTTTATTAGAAAATTTCTGACCTTGTTCGACCAGTTTTTCATCGAAAAGGAGGTCATTTCCAGCGGGAGAGCTGAATAACATACCGGTTCTTACGCCATCGGCGCCATACTTTTTTATGAGATCCAAAGGATTGGGTGAATTGCCCAATGATTTAGACATTTTTCTTCTCTGTTTATCGCGAACAATTCCTGTGAGATAGACATTTTTAAAAGGTTTTTCCCCAGTGTATTCATAGCCTGCGATGACCATTCGAGCCACCCAGAAAAACAAAATTTCAGGAGCGGTGACCAGGGTATCGGTAGGATAGAAGTAATCTAATTCTTCATTTTTTTTAGGTAATATTTTGCCTGTTTCAGTATCAAATGCTTGATCACTAAACCCGTCAAAAACGGCTAAAGGAAAAAGCCATGATGAAGCCCAGGTATCCAGAACATCCTCGTCTTGATGAAGATCGAATGGCTTCAAGTGCGGGTTACCTGATTTTTTTTGAGCCAATGTTAGCGCTTCATGTTCATTTACGGCAACCACGAAGTCATCTTCCCCTTGTCCGAAATAATAGGCAGGGATGCGTTGACCCCACCAAAGCTGTCGAGAAATACACCAATCACGGACATTTTCCATCCAATGATGATAGGTATTCTTAAATTTAGGTGGAAAAAGCCGAATTTCGTCATTCATAACTACTTCATGAGCGGTCTTTGAGATGGATTTCATTTTTATGAACCATTGCAGCGACAACTTGGGCTCAATGACCGTATCTGTCCTTTCTGATCTACCAATTCTAGTATTAAAATCCTCTTCATTTACGAGGATTTCCATCGTTTTCATATCCTTGATGATCTGCTTCCTTACCTCAAAACGATCCATACCTGTATATTTCTCAACTTCACAGGCCGAAGTCAGCTTGCCATCTAAACCAATGGTATCAATTATTTCAAGTCCGTGACGCAGCCCAATCTCATAATCGTTGGTATCATGGGCGGGAGTTACTTTCAAACAACCCGTACCAAAATCCATCGTTACGTATTCATCGGCTATGATGGGTACCCGCCTATTGACAAAAGGAATGATGGCGGTCTTTCCAATAAGGTGTTGATAACGACGGTCCTCGGGATTAACGGCAATCCCTGTATCTCCCATGATGGTTTCAGGCCTTTGTGTAGCGATGGTGATGTATTCGCTACTATTTTCAATTTGATATTTAACTGAATAAAGTTTCGATATTTCACCCCCTTCTTTGTAGAGAACTTCTTCATTCGATACTGCTGTTTGGGCCTCTACATCCCAATTTACCATACGAAGACTTCGATAGACATAACCTTTGTTAAAAAGGTCGACAAATACTTTAATAACGGATGAATAATAATCCTTATCCATGGTAAAGGCTGTTCTATCCCAATCACATGAAGCCCCTAATTTTTTTAATTGTTCAAGGATGATGCCCCCATATTTTTCTTTCCATTCCCAAGCATGCGCCATAAATGCCTCTCTGCTGAGATCGCTTTTTTTAATCCCTTTTGCTCTCAGCATTTTTACAACTTTTGCTTCGGTTGCAATCGATGCATGATCTGTACCCGGGACCCAACAAGCTTCAAAGCCTTGCATCCTTGCTTTTCTTATCAGAATGTCTTGAATGGTATTATTGAGCATGTGGCCCATGTGCAGTACTCCAGTGACATTAGGTGGGGGGATGACAATACTAAAAGGTTTTTTATTGGGATTTACTTTGGCTTTGAAATGACCTTTATCCATCCAATATTGGTACCATTTGTCTTCAACTTGAGCGGGATCATATTTGGTTGATAGGGCCATTCTTTTTTTTTAAAGTCTTATATTTTTCGCAAAACTAACCAGAACTCAAATAAACGACACTTATTTCTAGATAATTCGGTACCGAAAGAAGCGAGAGATCGTTTTTTTAGAACGCAAATTGTGATTTGAATCCTTGCAGTTCATCTGATAGGGAGGTAGATGTAAACCGGGTAACAGATTCAAATAGTTTACTCTCGAGACTCACATTGAGTTCTCTGAGTTTCATGTGCTGATTGGCATAAATAAATTCTAAGTCAGGGTATAACTCTTTTAGAACGTCTAAAATCTCTAGAATCTGCAAATTTTTGTCCACGAGGTTGTAAGTCCCGGTGGGGACTTCTTTTAAAACACATTGTTCTATGGTGTTTACTAGGTGCTCAATATGAATAAATGCTCGGGTCTGCTTCCCGTTTCCGAATATTTGAATTCGGTTGGTAAAATGGGCATCAAACATAAATTTATTAATGACCGCATCAAAACGCATACTTTTGCTGAACCCATAGATATTTCCTCCTCTGAGTATGATAGAATTCTTTTTTTCCATCAGTCGGTTGACATGTGTTTCGCCTCTAAGCTTAGATATCCCATAATAAGTTTGTGGTAGGGGCAGTGTGGATTCATCTGCCAGATCAGCACCTGTACCATAAACTGCTGTACTGCTGAGATGGATGAATTTAGAGACGCCACTTTCCTCTGCGGCATAGACAACTTCTGCGGTACCCCAATGATTTACTTGTTCAAAAAAATGGGGATCCGTATTTGCAAAGGGTGTAGTTGCCATGGCAGCTAAATGTATTAAGACATCCGTATCTATCAACTTTTTCTTTAATAACCTGGAATCCAGTATTTCTCCATGAACAAATTCAATTTTAGATAAAAAAGGCGATTTTTTTCCTAAAAAGACGCTTCTATGACCTTTGCTCAAATTATCATAAATAGTGATTTTACTAATTTCCTTGTTGAGCGCCAATTTTGCCAACAATTCAGTTCCTACATATCCCGCACCTCCGGTAATTAATACATTCATCCTTTGATAATTAACTCAGTGTGCAAGCCACATTCTACTTTATTTAAACCAAACCACCGAGCTTCTCGCACTTGCATTTCTAAATCTATTTTTCTAGTACAAGGTTCGCAGCCAATACTTGTAAAACCACGCTGCTCTAGTGGATGCTTAGGGATGTTGTATTCTTTGAGATAGTCAAATATTTTTTTTTGATTCCAATCGAGCATGGGATGAAATCTTACCGTGTTGTGAGGGGCTGCTTGTTCGACCTTCATGGCGCTTCGGATGGCACTTTGATCTGCGCGAACCCCGTTCATCCATACATCATAGGTGGCCAAAACAGTATCCAATGGTTGTGTTTTGTTAATTGAACAGCAATGATCAGGATCCGAGGTATATAAGAGTTTTCCATTAAGATCCTTTTGCAGATACTTGGGCGTCGCGGGTTTTAGGTCAATCACGGTTAGCTGGAAGAGATCAGCAATTTCATCCTTAAATCTGACCGTTTCAGGAAATAGATAACCTGTATTGATAAAATATATTGGAATTTTTGGGCTGATTTCCTTGATGATATGTAAGAGAACCAGACTATGAGATTGGAAGGAAGAGGTGGTAAAGATTCGTTTTCCTGCTTGCTTATATTCCGTTATTTTAGATTTTATTTCTGGGATTTCCATTTTTTTCTTAAACGCAAAACAATCAATTATTCAAGTGAATCAAAAGGGAATACGATATAATTGTTTTAAATAATGAACTAATCTTCTTTTTTTTTGATTTCTATCGTGCAAGGTTAATATTTGTATTACTGAATAGGTTAGCATGAAAAAAGTTTCGGTTTTTAGAAAAGAGCATTTCAATGCAGCTCACAGACTTCATAATCCCAGTTTGTCAGATACAGAGAATGCGAGAATATTTGGTAAGTGTAACAACGCTAACTACCACGGCCACAATTATGACTTGACCGTAAAATTAACGGGCGAAGTGGATGCCACAACCGGATATGTATATGATATGAAATTGTTAAGTGATATCATTAAGGAAAATATCCTCGACCGATTTGACCACAAAAATTTAAACCTAGATGTAAAGGAGTTTGAGGTTCTTAATCCTACTGCAGAAAATATTGCCATTACCATTTATGAGATATTAAAATCTAAAATTGAAAATCGTTACGAAATAAAAATATTATTGTATGAAACCGAAAGAAATTTTGTCGAATACCCCGCTGACTGACGAGGATGTCCATGGCGTGTTTTCTTATGAAACGCCCTTAAGGCCAGATGCTTTTGAAAAAGATGATGATCTAAAAATAGAGCTAATAGAAAAGCATTTTAGAGAAATCATGCATGTCTTGGGCATGGACTTAAGTGATGACAGTCTCAAAGGAACCCCCCATAGAGTTGCAAAAATGTATGTTAAGGAGGTTTTTTCGGGTTTAAATCCATCTAGTAAGCCCACCAGTAAATTGTTCGACAACAAATACAATTATGATCAAATGTTGGTCGAGAAAGACATCACTTTCTATTCACATTGCGAACATCATTTTGTCCC
>CAJQKV010000041.1 GCA_905479015.1 uncultured Cyclobacteriaceae bacterium | reverse complement strand
TGGCGATGCGTAGCACCGCGGGTTTTTCAGAAGCCCCCCAGTAATAAATCTTCTTGTAGTTTTTTAATAATATTTCTCCTGTGGAAGGGTGAATATCTCCGGCGGTAAAAAGGGTAGCCGGTAATGTACCTTTCGAAGTGATGGAGATGGGGTCTATATTCGCCGCAAAAGGAAAAGCATATACGTGACAATTTTTCTCTCTTTTGGTGACGATGACCAGCTCCTCAGTACGGTGGTCAAAGAGCAAAGATTCTGCATCTCTAGGCCCTTCAGCATACTGAAGAGACATTTGTTCAAAGGAATCAAGGGTGAGCTGCGCTTGTAGGGAATCCCATTGGGGTTCTTTGATCTTATAAATCGAAATGTATTCCCTTTTGGCATCATTATCACCCATATCTGCAATGTATAAGTCAGTGCCATGCCTAGCTATGTCTTCCCAATCGATGGATTGGGCCCCTGCTAGGAAAACTTTTAAATGAATGTTTCCTTCTTGATCAATGAGGAACAGCTCGGCATCTGCACCGCTGTCGTTGTGGGTCCAAAACATCCCTGGGTTTATGGCAGAGGTGACTAAACCGCTGGCTTCCTCAATTTTTTTTCCTTTTATAGTGGCCACTACAAGCCCTTTCTCAAACAAGGACTTATTTTTTTCAATTTTGACTTCCTTTTTTTTAGGAGTACAACTTATCGCTAAAAGGATCAGTAGGAAAACGGCGGTTTTACTGTAATTGAGCATGTTGCGTCAAGAGTTTAAGGTTTCTGTCAATAAAATTACATTTGCTACTTGTAAAATTGTAATGTTAAGGTAAATTTGCAACTCTTTTAGCAATTAAAAGATAAGCGAGAGTAGCTCAGCTGGTAGAGCACAACCTTGCCAAGGTTGGGGTCGCGAGTTCGAATCTCGTCTCCCGCTCAACAAAAGAGCCGCCACCAGCGGCTTTTTGTTATTGAAGTGTATGCTTCAACTTAATGTATCTGCCCGGGTGGTGGAATTGGTAGACACGCAGGACTTAAAATCCTGTGATCGCAAGATCGTATGGGTTCAAGTCCCATCCCGGGTACATATTTTGGCTTGTTCACTACGCGATAAGCACCTTTGCTTCTTTCTTCAGGAGTCAAGCGGAAAACGCTCAAAAAAACTTTAAGATTAAGGGATATCGGAGAAGAGGAGTTTTACTTTATGCAATTGGTGAGGTCAGGTTGAGGGGCCGTCCATGCAGCGGCGTTAAAACTGAAATCCGTGCATTCAGTTATCTGGTCTACCTCCCAAATAGTTAAATCTTGATTGAATGACATGGAGAGAAAAAACATTCGGGTCATGTCTGTAACTTCATTTACCCTCCAGGCACTCAGGTCATGATTAAAGGCGACACTTCCATAAAACATTTCTGCCATGGTCGTTACCTTACCTACTTCCCAGGCACTGAGGTCTTGGTTAAACGAGCTCGCTTGGTAAAACAGACCTTTCATGTTGGTGACCTTACTGACATCCCAAAGACCAATATCTTGATTGAATGATGAAACCCGTTTAAAAAGCCCGCTCATATCGGTCACATTACTGACATCCCAAGAAGTGATATCAAAATTGACAGTTGTGGCAGCAAATAAATTATTCAAATCAGTGACTCGGGTGGTTACCAGCTTTGAAAGATCTTGGTCATCAGCGACTAGCGCTCTTAAAAGAGCATCATCTACTACCCTATAAATCTCTGAATTAAAGCTATAATAGGCTCCCAAGATGGCATTTTCTTTTGCTTTGAGGGTAATCCCATTTGGATCCAAGAAGAGATCATCTGAATAAAGGGGAAGTAAACATCCTTTTTCATCTACAGTCACTCCCTTTTCTGTATCTGAGCATGCATCTATACTGTTGCCAACACCGTCTTCGTCAGCATCTTGGAAGACAAAATGGGCCGTAATGATTTCATCGGACACAGGGGTAAGTCTTACCGGATTTGCGGCACCTTCAAAATCACCCGTCCACCCTGTAAAAGCATAGTCGGTATAAGCGTGCGCTTCGGCCTCAATCCAATAGAGGCCTTCGTGGGTTGATACAGATCCCCCGTCCGCAGGAGAGGCAATAAGGGTGAGGGTAGTACCTTGGTTTTCAGCAATAACTAAAAAATGATCCGAAGAGATTTCATCTTCAGTACAGGAAGAAATCATGCTGAGCGCGCCCATGAAAATGAAATAGTGAAAAGAAGCAGGAAGCCTCATGCGTGATTTTTTTTATCAAACTTAATAATTTAATCTTTTTGAAGCACTTTTTATGATAGCTACTTTTTTTTGCATGCTTTTAACATTAAGGAATGAGTGATGTGGCTACTTTCTAGTTGAAGAGACCGTAAGGAGGGATGCCGGCAATCTTTTTTCTTGAACTCTTTTGGTGATGGAACATAGAAGACCCTATGTTTTGAATCAGTCAATACATCGAGGGGGAAAACAAAAATATTTTTAGTGCGTATGCGCTTATGATTTTTATTTAAAGGCTCAAGAAAGTAATTTCAACAGGCTATATTTGAAAGCATTTTAAGAATACGTGATTTTCATCTTTGAAAAAAGTGACCATGAACATTCCACTTCCGGATCTCATCAA
>CAJQKV010000040.1 GCA_905479015.1 uncultured Cyclobacteriaceae bacterium | reverse complement strand
AGTTCACTTATTAATGAACTTGCATTTCTCTTCTTTCCCATTGTAGTTAAATTTAAGTGTTTACTCTGTTTAAAACACTCTCTTATAATTTAACCCTTATTAGTTCACTTTTTGCTGACGGTATACAATTTGTAAAAAATGAAAAAAGAATTTCGTTCTGGATGTCCAATCTCGTCTGCACTCGATGTCGTGGGTGATAAATGGTCTTTGTTAATCATTAGAGACATGCTCATTAAGCATAAAAAGACCTTCAAGGAAATATCCGATTCTGATGAAAGGATAGCACCGAGTATTTTATCTGCACGACTAAAATTATTGGCGTCGTATAAACTGATTTTCAAAACGAAAGTTTCCGAAAATAAAAAAGAAAATATTTATTTGTTAACGAAAAAGGGGGTTCGTTTAACTCCAATAATTATTGAATTCAGTTTGTGGGGAAATTCCAGTATGCGAGAATTTAATGAAATAGATGACATTGAGGGCTTGAATTCAGACAAGAATTTTGTTATTCAATCTGTCCAAGATAGTTATAACACTATGTTGAATAGCTCCCAGTAAATTTTACCGTAAATGGCATATAACGATTAGATAAGATTTATAGGTGCTAAATAGGCAACTAATTAGAAGGTTATTCGAATAGACCATAAATAATAGCGTTACAATGTTTCAGGACCTACTTTCTTAGCGATATAAGAGGTTAAGATTCTTTGAACATCTCTATTGTCTTTTTTAGGCTGAAGATACCGTTCATATTCTTCTGGATCTTGGATTTTAATGTCTTTATTTAGGTAACCAAAGCCTTGATATATGCCATTCAAAATCAATACAAACCCTAATTCTTTGTCGTTTCTACCTTTTTCTTTGAGGACTAACTTTTCGGTTTGTAAACCCAAAGATTTAACAGCTTTTTGAACTCTTTTATTATATTTTTCTGGAGTTTCTTTTTCAGAACAAATCCCTTTGCACTTTTTAATCTGGAAGTGAAAGCAAGCATTTGCATGGGTCTCAAGATGGCAGTATTTTGGGCATAACTCAAATTCTTCACATATTTTTTCCAGCACGCTCTTGCATTCCACCATCGAATAGAATTTCATGAATGGATTTGGAGTTAATTTTAGTCGGTCATAGGCTAAATGAAGTATTCCTTTTTGATCTTCGTACCAAAATAATCCAATTGCCTCACCAGCTCTTCGTTGTGCTCTGTTAAATTTTGGATAAAAATGTTTTATCTCCGATGATTCATGTAAAAGAGCCACGATCTCACTTCCAGTTTCTGTACAGGTAATATCTGCAGTTTCTAGACACATGGTTCGCTCTTTTTTCTTCTTATCATAAAAATGACTGATCACTCGTTGTTTTATATTGTTGGCTTTACCAACATAAATGACCTCTTTTTGTTCGTTTTTGAAATAATAAACACCGTGCGTTTCAGGTAAATTATCTACAACTAGTCTGTCTAGTAAAGGAGGTAAGCTAGCTTCTCTAGACTTCGAGTTTAAAAAACTATTAATCGTAAAATTATGATCCCTTTCAAGTAATCTACGAAATAGCTCTACAGTAGCTTCTGCATCCCCTTTTGCTCTGTGTCTTTCAGCTATTTCTATGCCTTCAGTAGAACAAATATTACCTAAACTATAAGAGGGTAATCCAGGAATAATTTTACGAGAAAGCCTTACGGTACATAGTTTTTTTCTTTTGAAATCGAAGCCTAAACTTTTAAATTCATCTCTAATAACATTATAATCGAAGGTTACATTATGAGCCACAAAAATGGCATCTTTGGTGATTTCAACTACCTTTTTAGCAATCTCATAGAATTTTGGTGCCGTACTGACCATTGCCTCCGTAATCCCCGTAAGATTAGTTATAAAATGAGGAATTCTTTGCTCAGGATTTACCAATGAAGTAAATTCATCAATTACCTTTTGGCCATCAAACAGAAAAATAGATATTTCAGTAATTTTCTGACCTTTGTAACCATTTCCAGTGGTTTCTATATCAACAACAGAGTACAATCTAAAGCGGTTTGATTTTAACGTGAAACAATGGTTTCCATTTATTCTTTGACAGAATCTTCATCCAATTCTTTCTTAGCCTTTTAAACAATTTAATTGTCTTTTAAATTCATGGATATAGATAAAATGCTTCCGTTACTTTAAACCAATATTCATATTATCCATGTAAGGTAACATGACCTTTGCCATCGGTCAAAGGGTATTTTTGAAGATGACTTTTAAATACTTTAAAATTGGGCATGTGTTTACCGATATGAATTTGAGGGTACATTAACTCAAGTTAGAATGCGTAGGAGAGAGCTGCTTCATTGATGATCCTGAGTGTGAAGCTTGAGGGTCTTAAATCACCAATAGTATTCTTCTTTTGACAGAAGACTGGACCACTTTAGGATCAATATTTTAATACCCATAACTGCTCATCGAATTCATCTTTGTATTTATCTAGTCCAATATTCGCTACAATTTCATCATCTACAACCTTTAAGAAGATCCTTCGAGTTGGAATAAAGAAAATCTTGTTGTCAAGGGTTTCATATTCGAGAGCTACCCTCGTAAATTTACTCGTGCTAAAAGGTTGGATGATGATAATATTTGACTCCGATAAAATCAATTTTTCAGCATAATCGAATGCCAAGTCATTGTCTAAAAAACTAGCCACAATTAAATAATATTTATCTAATGGCTGACTTATTTCGGATATCGCTCCAATTGCTTTTGGTGCAGATTCCAGTTCAGGGGGATCTGTCTTAACTTCAGGTTCAATGACTTCTTCAATGACGGGTTCAGGTATTATTTCTCTTTTTACCTCTTTTTTAACTTCAGCTTTAATGACTGAATCACCTAGCATTGATGCAGTCGGTTTGGGGTCCTCAGTCATGTGCAAATAAGTAATACCGATAACAGTAGCAAATAACAAGAGTAGCATTAAATAATTTCTCATAATGCAATGTTGAAAGATCGAAGGTTTTTACAGCTTAAAGTGTTAACCAATTTAATACTTTTTCAAATAACCACAAAAAACTCCTGAGACACCGCACCTCAGGGGAAGTTGCCCCATTGATGATCCTGAGTGTGAAGCTTGTGGGTCATAAAAAAAAAGATTTTAACTGTATGTCGTCAAATAAAAGTAGACTTTTTCAGATATAAATTAAGCGAGTGTTGGTACTAATTTAAATAAATATTTTGATTCTGTTTTTTTTGTTCAATTAAAGTTTGTTGTTTGATACTTTTCCTACGCCTAAGTTTTCTTTCTCCCGTGCCATAATAGACCTCAGAAGGAGTAAGGTTATTGATGGACTCATGGTATCTTTCATAGTTGTAATACTGAACAAATTGCTTCATTTTAGACTCTAGCTGCCCAGGGCTATAATAATTATCCAGTTTCACTACATTTTTCATTGATCTGTGATATTGTTCAATTTTACCCTGAGTTTGTGGATGAAGTGGTCGACTTCGTACATGTTTCATGTTTCGATCATTTAAATATTCTGCTAGTTCAACAGATAGGTAACACGATTCATTGTCAGATAGTAACTTTGGAGGAGCATGGGTTTGTGCGACTACTAAAGCCTCATCCAAGGTCTGTTTTACATCCTCTGCCTTCATAGTGGCACACAACTTCCAGTTGACAATAAAACGGCTCTATTCAATTTACCATTGAATAATTGGTATTTTTGTAGGCTGTTTTTACAATTCATTGATTAAAGAAATACTTATTAAAGAATGAACAGAATTGTTATTGCTATAGTAATAATACTTACTGCAAGTATTTCTCAAGCACAAAATACCTTTCAGACGACCGTGATGGATTATGATACGAAAGAACCAATTTTTGGTGCCGCTGCATACTTTTCGGATTTTGAAATAGGCGTTGTTTCGGACCAAAAAGGTAACTTAACCATCCGTAATATTCCTAATGGCACTTATACTTTAATTCTCAGTTTTGTTGGGTACGAGCAAAGAACCTTTAAACTGACATTTCCTCTTGACAATTCTGAAAATAAAGAGGTTATATTTCTTTCAATCTCCCACGAGGAAATGAATAAAGTTATAATTACTTCCACTAGAAGCGGTCGTACTATTCAGGATACCCCCACACGAGTAGAGCTCATAGCAGGAGAGGAACTGTCAGAGAAGGGTAATATGAAGCCTGGAGATATTCGAATGCTTCTTAATGAGAGTACAGGGATCAGGACTCAGCAGACCTCTGCAACGAGCTATAACTCCAGTATTCGAATCCAAGGGCTAGATGGAAAATATACGCAACTGCTTAGGGATGGGCTTCCATTATATGGAGGTTACTCGGGAAGTCTAAGTTTAATGCAAATAGCGCCACTAGATCTTCAACAAGTTGAGGTAATAAAAGGGGCTTCCTCGACCCTATATGGAGGAGGAGCTATTGCAGGATTAGTTAACCTAGTTTCGAAAATCCCTACAGAGACACGTGAGCTCAACTTTTTGGCGAATAGCACTTCTGCTTTAGGGTTAGATTTAAGTGGGTTTTATGCTGAAAAGTTCAAAAAAGTAGGGTTTACACTTTTTACTTCTTACAACAAAGGAACGGCTTTTGATCCAGCTGATATTGGTTTAACTGCTATTCCAAAGTTTGATAGGTGGACTGTTAATCCACGGATGTTTTTTTACTTAGGAACAGATACCAAGATGGATCTAGGTGTCAGCTATATCACTGAGGATCGCTTGGGGGGCAATACAGACTTTATTAAAGGTATTGATGTTCAGAATCCTTATTTTGAAAAAAACCTTACTGACCGTTTCTCTACTCAGTTTAATTTTTCCCATCGGTTTTCTAAGAATGCTCAACTGAGAATAAAAAATTCAATCAGTAATTTTGAAAGGCAAATAGAAATACCAGATTATGGATTTTCTGGACAGCAATTATCTACATTCAGTGAAGTCAACCTGATCACATTTAGCGATAGATCGGAGTGGGTATGGGGAATCAATCTTTGGAGCGATCAGTTTGAACACAGAGAAGCTAGGGCAGGATCAGATCTGAGTTTTAGTAATATAATAGTGGGTTTATTCGCCCAAAATACTTTCAACCTCACTCAAAAATGGACTTCTGAATTGGGGATGAGAGTGGATTACCAGTCTGATTATGACGTCTTTGTATTACCAAGAATTTCCTTGTTATTTGAGCCTACAGAATGCTTAACCTTTAGATTGGGTGGTGGAATTGGCTATAAAACACCTACGGTTTTTTCGGAAGAAGCTGAGAGGTTACAATTCCGAAATATATTAGCGATAAGTCCATCTGAACTTCAGGCCGAGGAGTCAATTGGAGGAAATTTTGATATAAACTATCGCTGGCCAATTACAGATAAACTATCACTTTCACTAAACTCTTTATTTTTCTACACAAAGATTAAAAATCCGCTTGTTTTAACAAAAGTAGATGCGATACTGGCGCTTCCTAATACATTTGAGTTTAGTCAGCCAAATAGCTATGTTGATACCAAAGGGATAGAAATAAATATGAAATGGTCGTATAATGATTTTAAACTCTTTATTGGATATACCTATGCAGATGTTAATGAGCATTACAATGGTAAAGTAAAGGAGTTCCCTCTAGTGGCCAATCACAGATTCAATAACGTATTAATGTATGAAAAGCACGAAAACTTCTGGATTGGATTCGAGGCCTATTACTTTAGTCCTCAAAAGTTAAGCGATGGCTCAATGGCTCAAAATTACTGGATCGTAGGGCTTATGACTGAGAAATCATTTGGGGAGAGACTCTCTGCGTTCCTTAATTTTGAGAATTTCTTGGATGCGCGTCAAACGGCTTTTGATAGTATTTATACAGGGGATATTAGTGATCCCCAGTTTAGGGATATCTATGCGCCTGTTGATGGTTTTGTTATAAATGGAGGGGTAAAACTTAAGTTTTAGTGATCTTACCTATCACATTGATCCTTCAAAGCGAGGATGTTTTATGGGCTAGTGGTTTTAGGAGAGCCGTAAAATAAAATGCTGCAAATTAGATTTTTCATCTTTTAAAAATAAAAACTCCTGAGACACCACACCCCAGGAGCTGGATACATAAATTATTCAAATCTTGACCAAACTTGTTATCGAATTAAAATAATGGACATTTCTTTTATGTCCTAATTCAAATTAATGATCACCCTCACCTTAACATCTCATGAAATACCCCCATCTCTAACACCTCAAAATAAGCCTCAAACTCCTCCAATATCACCTCTTTACAGGAACACTCACAAGTACTATTAATCTCCTTTAAAACGGCTGTATGCATGCTCGATTCCAGCAGTCCACAGACAAGCTTTAAAGCTATTATGAAGACGTATCAGAATAGGAATATAATTGTTGTTTAGCGGGAAATTTAATGCTTTACAGAGGTTGTTTTGTGTTTTTAAATTAGGTAATATACCTTTATAACATGAGAGGATGGAAAAGCATTCTTAGTAAATATTTAATAGAATTCACAGTAATTGTTCTTGGGATTACCACATCTTATTTTGTTGAAAACTATCGAGAGGAGCAATGGGAATCAAAAAAAGAAATCCGCCTACTTTCTGAATTGAGAAAAGAATTTGTTGATCAAATTTCACATTTCGAAAAGCGAAGGGAACTATTTAGCAAGGATTATAGAATTATCAGTTTTATTACCAATAACAGTTCGGATTTTGATTCTTTACTTAGTGATGTCAAGCGTTCCACTCAAATAAGAACAGCTCTTTTTGATATGAGATATTTTAGCCCTTCTAGAGATATATACAATTCAATTGTAAATGAGGGGCTTTTTAAGTTTATCCAATCTGATCGTTTAAAGGTTTTACTTAATAAGTTATATGCGACCGACTATGAGTATATGGTAGGGAACATTATGTCAGAGGGTATTTATTTAGATGATATTATCTTTTATTTGACTGAAAATCATCCAAAGTTGTATAAACGCTTAGCAAGTAGGGAAGAGATCAGTTTAGACGAACTGACTCTTATTGTTAACTATATTCGTAGTGATGAAGTTTTGAACTCAAAATTACAATTCAAAGAAAACAAAATGAGAATAAAACTTTATTTATTGGATGATTATTTGAAGCATTGTCAGGAAATAGAAACTTTGATAAGTGAGTTAGGTTTTTAATTTTTTTGCATTCAAATGATGTTTCATACTCCTAGCTATTATCTCAGGTTAAAAACAACTCCAATAATCACCATAAATCTCAGAGCTTAATCAAACTGTCTAATGGCTTTCTTCTAAAAAAAATTCTGTAGCGTCAAGCGTATGAGGTTATCTGGTACGTGACGACTCGGCTCAAAGTGCGGATCGTTTTATTGGGTGATAGATAGGAGTATGGGTTAAAGCTATGCCTAAGTGTACTTCTTGGTAGCTTAGTTTACCACCTTGTTAATTATTTGGGTCATTTTCCGTTGGGTTGGCTTAATTTGTGATACCACTCCCACCTGCCACAGGGACGACCTGACAGCTAGAATAATTATCATCATCAATGAAGTAAGACTGTGCCTCACATTCTTTTCTGAGTTTGATATCAGAGGTGAACGCATCATTATCTAATACAGCTTCATCTATCCTAGTTTGTAAACCATTTTCATAAATGTAACAAACACAGATCATGTCATTGACATTTCCATCACATGACACCGTCCATATCAAACTTGTCAATAAAGTAATGAAGACAATTGTATTGATTTTTTTTTGATTTTCTTTCATTATGGTATCGGTTAGTGAGCTAAAATAAGGAAATTATTTTCCACCGATATTATCTAGATCCAATTTTCGGTACTGCGTGTAGTAAAGGTTGCAGCCATGCCTAAGTGTACTTCTTTATATAGGGAAAAAGACATCAATCCTCATTTTTATATCATTCCCCCCATTAGCGTTAACACAGTTGTCCCAGTAATCGTTGATGATAAGGAACACCCGCTAATTTGGGTCGATGAGATCTTTGGGGCAATCGAGTCAGCTTATGACCGGGTTCGCGAATGAAGTAGCCTCTACAATAGAGTGATAATTACTTCAAATTAAGAAGAGTCATATCTTCAGCATCCATCTTTAGCTCATTAGCTATTACATGGTTATATTTTTTGATCGCTCCATTGAGAGTAAAGAGTCTTAGAAAGACCCAAACACCTAATCCACCTAACGTAAAGTAATAGAGTATTTGAATTCCAATTTTACCCGGAGAGCCATATGACCAACCTAAAAATAAAAATAATAACTAAATATTGGTGAGTCGGCTTTTCTGCTATTGAATGCTAAAAAGTAGATCATTATCCATGTGCTGGAGTTTAGTTACCCTAGTAAATTAAGCATAGATGCGAATTTCTACATAATAATGCGACGACTCGGCTCGAAGTGCGTATTACTTTATTAGGTGATAGATAGGAGTTGAAAACTTATTTTGATTTTGTATTTATTGGTACCCTGTGGTATATAGTGGGTTTCCCATGTATTATTTTTATCTATATATAGATATAACTGCGAGGTTTCGTAAATAAGGATTAATAATATTCTTTGACCCTATCCCTCAAAACCCTCAAGATCTCCACCATCGCATAGGTATCCATCTTACAATATTCAAGAAGATCTATTCTAGTCTGCTCAAAGCCTCCATCAAAAGTACCATTAGCCATAGCGGCAAAAGTGGTACTTGCGGTACCCCCTTCATTGATGTTCAACTGTTTGTAAGAGAGTTCGGGAACAAGGGCTGGCAAGACTTGTTTGATAGAATAGGAGCCTTTCATTTCAGGAGTATAATACCATCCTTTTTGAAAAGGAATCATAAGATCTTTGAGTCTTCTGATGATCCCCTCTAAAGGAACCTGATAACCTGGAAATGCTTGGATGAGTTCCTCAATTTTACTTTGTTCAAAGGAGATGTTATAAACCAATATATCACCCTCTGATCCGCAGTCTAAAATCAATTGCTTGATGAAGCTAATCCGTGGATCTGTTCCATCTGTTTCTGCTAAGAATTCAAAGTGCTTGATCTGATCAGTGTCTTGTACATGCAAAGAATACTGAAAGGGGATTTGCTGATAAGGTCGAGTACGATCAAATAGGGGTACCCCTGAACCCATTGTTTCAAAGTCCAAGAAATACAGTGGTCCATGCAGCTCATCGAGGAACTGGTTGAGCCGCATCGAATCAACATAAGAAGTATTGTTTTTAACTCCTTCTACTTGCATTCTCTGCTTGTCACTTAATTCGAATGCATCGGGAATGTCTTTGATGAGTACAATCCCTTGATTGTAGAGCTCAAACTTCTTTTTTGTGCGAAGATTACCTACATCAAAGATGGAGTCTTCGGGAATATGACCCCAGCACTGTCCCATAAAATCACAGGAGTAGGGACTGGAGCAATGTGCTCCTATGGATTTCTCAGGAAGGGTCTCCCGATCAATGACTGCTTTAAGTCTCTCTATTTCCTTAGGGATCCTTGGTAACAATGTTTTGATCTCACTTAAGACCGAAGTTTTGGTGAAAAGTGCTTCTACTTGGATCTCCCCATCACGTTCATAGGTATTGTCAAGATGCACGATGAATACATCTTTGAGCTTGATGCCATTCTGTTCAATGACATAGCTCTGTAAAGCGGCATCTTGAATATTAACCTCTTTCACACTTGTCGAGCTTTTCACCTCATAAACTTTCCAGCCCTCTTCATCTTCCACCAGTATATCAGCATACACGAAGACTCCATTGAAGAAAAAAGCAGCTTCATAGATCACAGGTCTGCCATGATCTAAAGCCTGTTTGGTGCTTGTAAGAGCTTTATTGTATTCATAAAACACCTCAGGTTGACAGTTGATACCACCTGGAAAAAGCTGATGCGCTAGTACTCCCACTGAATTTCCTTGATCAAAGATGGCTTGCTGAGTCTCTGTGATTTCATCTTTGAGCTTATAATGATGCTTGTGAAAGTAAAGTGCTTTTTCACATTGTAATCCTTTGAGAAAGGTACTCTTTGAAAGATAGTATTTACGCTTAGCCATTATCTGGGACAGTTTTGTTCGTATCGATCCCAATTATAGATTGTATCTTCATTGGGGAAATAGAAACATTTTTTGGTATCATCCGGAAAAGTAAGGTGTTTCCAAAAACCTGTAGGAATGTGTACTCCTGTATTTCGTACTTGATGGTCAGCAGCAAAGACCAATTCAATTTTCACATCAATATCACCATACTGCTTTGACCATTTTCTTACTTGCGCCTCGAGCTCTGCCCATTCTCCTTGATTGAGTTTATCAAGTTGCATGGAGCAGTTCAAAAAGGAAAAGGTGGTCTTGAGATTTGTGTAAGAATCACTGAATGCCGCAGCAGGAGCGAGGTGCCCTTTGTCCCAAGGATTCTTGATATAATCTGCATGGTCTGAGGTATGAACCTCTGCTTCTCTGTAGAAGTTCATGCTCCCTCGATTTGCATTTTTAACTCGGTTGCTGACCGTATAGGTAAGCCAATTGGGCTGCTCGTAAATCTCATTGTAGGAAACGGTGTAAATGCCTTTATCTACGATAACCACTGAGCGCAAATCTCCCTGAGTACTATCCTCTGCAGGACTGCTTGCCCCACATTTACATTCACTTTTATCTACATAAGATTTGTTGCCAGCTGCGGTGAGATAATAGCATCCACCTTGACCTCCTTTGTAAAGCTTTTGTTCATTACCAGCAACCATTTTTGTTCCACAGTCAACCTCCTGTGCCTGGGTAGTAGGGAGCAGACTTACTAGGATAATGACAAAAGAGAGGAGGTAGGTTCTGATTTTGGGTAGTCGTTGTTTGTTTTCAAATATAATGAATACCTAAGTAGTCATATGAGATGCATTGATGTATTTGTTTGAAAACCTATTTTGATTTTGTATTCATAGCCCACGCCATAGTATATGGTGGGTTTCCCTTTTACTATTATGGCTTAATAGGATAAGTAACCCTGAGGGTGTAAATAGACAACTTTTATCACTCTTTAAAGTGAAATTATTACAATATCTTGGATACGCTCAAGCTACTAGTAGAGCATGGGGTGTAAAGGTTGCAGCTATTCAAGGTATTTAAGAGCTACTATAGGATCTGATTATCCTTATTTAAAATCTATCGTTTGGGTAATATGAATATGGGTTGAATGAATTTCACCCAGGCATGATAACCTTGCTCGTTAAGATGGGTTTCATCAATTGACAAGTCATTTTTAAGTAGTCCATCATCATCCACAAAAACTGAATAAAGATCAATGAGGCTATAAAGACTTTCAGTTTGATTTGTTTTTATGATCTGGTTAACGGCCTTGATTTTTTCTCTAAGAACCACTCTTTTATTGGGTAAAATTGTTTGAATATAAATTTTTGTCTTTGGGGATCCTGCTTTGATTTTTTGAGCAATTTTTAATATGTTTTCCCCAACATATTCGGCTGGGGGATTGTCAGGCGTCAGATTCCATAAGTCATTAATTCCAATCAATAAAAAAACAGTGCGTGGTTTGAAATAAATAAGTTCATCTAATCTGGCTAAAACACCTTCAGTAACGTCTCCTCCAATTCCCCTATTTTTAATATTTGGCTCATTTAATCTTTCACTCCAATCTTTTCCCCCTGCAGTGATGCTGTTACCCAAAAAAACAATATCTCCAAAATCCAAAGGCTGCTTTTTGAATTCTTCAATGAGCTTCTTGTAATTACCTTTTCCCCATTCATCTTGATACTGAAACACCAAATCTTTTTTAGGATATAAGTAATCTAATGCTGAAGTATTTTTTAAAGAATCTTCTTGTGCAAAAGAAATAATTGGAATCAGTAAGAATATTAGTTTTTTCATTCTATAGTTAATCTATTTGCAAACCCTCATCCAATTCCCGCTCCTCAAGAGCTAGGTAATTCCAGCCTTCAGTAAGAATACGATTAACGGTGTCTTCTCTCAAGGGATGCTCACTTCACAGCCAATGATCGTAGTTTGCCATAAGGCTAAAATAAGGAAATTATTGCCTACCGATATTATACGTTCGGATTTTCTCAACCGCTTGTAGTAAAGCTTGCAGCTATGCCTAAGAGTGCTTCTCCTTATAGAGGAAGAGAATGTTTAATCAATTATTTGGATCATTGCCCACTTGTAATGGTTGGCAAATAGAATAATTGTCATCATCGGTAAAGTAGGATTTAGACTCACATTCATTTCCAGCTTTATTCTGACTAAATGGGCTGCTGTCTTGTATAATGACAGATTCATCTATTCGAGTTTGTACACCATTTTCATAGATATAACAAACACAAGAAATATTTTGTTTTTTGTCAGCACAAGAGATAACCCAGATCAAATTTATTAATAAGACTCCAAATATGATTTCATTTACTTTTTTACATCTCTTCATTACCAGCTAAAGTAACTGCTTCCTTTTTGAAATTAAAAATTGTGTAGCGTTAAAAGTATGGGGTTCTCTGGTGCGTTACGGATCGGCTCGAAGTGTGGATCGTTTTAATGGGTGCTTGATAGGAGTTGAAACTCTCGCTTAATTTATGTCTAAAAAAGCCCAATTTTATTTTACGACATACATGTGTAATAGATTTGATCTAAGACAAGATCAAGAAATTATATAAGGAAAAAAAGTACAAATTCTCTGTAGATACGTATCAGTGGATTCAACTGGATATGTGTTTACCATTATCAGGGATACATCGACTCAAGTTGAAATGTGTAGGTGGGTTGTTCTATTGATGATCCTGAGTGGGAAGCCTGCAGGAGTTGAATTATCGAAAAGCAAAAGAAGAAAATAAATATCTTCGGCATGAAGTATTCTCAATAAAAAAAAAAGGGCAATGACAACAGAGAAACCATTAGAAAATATGTTTGTCATGCCCTTCAAAACAACCACTAAACATGAAAAACAAAATTATAGAAAACAATTCTTTTTTCTTTTTAGTGGTTCTTAAAAAATGTTAAAATAACCTCTTAAAAAATGTTAAAATAAGACGCCAAAAATCATCTCGAATTTGATAGGGAGCTGCTTTATTGATGATCCTGAGTGTGAAGCTTGTGGGAGTTAGGGCAACTGTTTCCATTTGAAAAAGCCCACTATCTTCTTACATATCCACCTATTGAAGATCTATATTCTATTTGAAAACCATTATCAGTAGCAAACGTCTTAAAATCATCAGAGGCATTCCCGAGAGTAATAAAGGATTCTATTTCAAATTGCTCAAAAAATTTCTCGAAATTAGGTCCATTTACAAAATCTTTACCGTGCTGGATCCCATCTTCACTATTGTTGTAGCGTTCAATCAATGTGACTTTTTTCCCATCTTCTGAAATAAAATAGCCGTAAACTGTGGAAGGCTCTCTTTCGACAATGAAATCTGCTAAATATTGAGTAAATTTTTTTACCTCTTCCTTAGAATCGACCTTTGTCTTCAGTTCTAAAATAAAGGTGATTTCTTTAGATTCTGAATTATTTAAAACTGTAAGTTCTCGTTCGTGCTGATTACTTACGCAACTTGATGTAAAACAGATGATTACCAAAAAATAAATAAATGTTTTCATAATTATTGAGTCTTTTTTTTTGTAAATAAATAACTAAATTATTATTTTTTTTTAATTAAAAAAAACCTGAGGTATCACACTCCAGTAGGGGTCTTTACAATTGATGATTTAAAATGTGAAGTTTATGAGAGTGAATATTTATAGTGACTATCAATGATAATGACGTACTTTAAATTTTTTGGGAGGCAACCAATATGATAATAAAAAAGAAAACGGTCACTAGCGCTTGGGTAAATGCATCATTGACAAAATCTGTGAATTCAAAAAACTCTAGTACCAATATAATTCCAACGATTATATTAATAATTGTAAAAATGGTTGTTAAATGCTTCTTCATGGTTGCAAGCCTTTGGGATTGATTGACTGCAAAAAAAATATTCAGAAATAAAAGAACTCCTGAGACCGCCTAGTACGAGGGAGCTGCTCTATTGATGACCCTGAGTGTGAGGCTTTTGGGAGTTAGATCATTAATCGTCAGTTGTGGATTCTTTAGCAAGGGGATTTTCTAAGTAAGCTCTTAAATCGTCCGCAAGTCCATTTAGATGATTCATTGTAGATTCTGCTGATTCTATCCTTACTCTAAAAGGCGTTCCATTTTTCTTGAACATGTGCTCCAACATTGGATTGTACGTTGTCCATCCTGAAAGACCAGCAATTTCACCTGGAGTATAATAAACCTCTAGTTTCGTTAATCGAAATTTAAGTTTATTTTTCTTAAACTCTAAGCTTATTGAATACTGTATGTCCATACAGGATGGCACACCCAAGCTCATAAAGCAATTAGCAGATGACCCAATATCTTGAATTCTAATATATTCATTTTCTACATCTCCTTTTATTACCTCCTTTGGAGTATGGTAGGTAATGTTTAGCCATTCTGTCACCATTTTATACCCATCCTCAACTGACATTCCTTTTTTATCCAAAACCATAAATTGGTTAACCAGAGATGGACTCATGGATGATAAATTAAATTCACTAACCTTTATAGCATCTTTAGGATCGTTCTTCGCAGAACGCATATGCTTAGTTGTGATTAAAATCACCCCATTTGATGCTCTAGAACCATAAAATGCGGCAGATGCTCCTTTCAAAACAGTCACAGACTTAATATTGTTTGGATCAATGTCAAATGCTCTGTTCGAAAAAACTGTATTTTCATCATAAGAAGTCGTTGACTGTACACTGTTATCAAAGGGTACACCATCCACTACAAATAGAGGCTGCGTATTTTTCATCATTGAGGAATAACCCCTAATGTTAATTTTAGTACTCTGTCCCGGTGCTCCACCTCCTCCTTGGATATTAACACCTGCGATCTTTCCTGTTAAGGAACGTATCAGATCAGGCTCTGTTTGGGCAAAACTTGAAGCAGAAATCAGTGTAAAAAACAATAGCGTTAGTGCTTTTAAAGAATTTTTCATAATCTGGCGTTCATCAGTTTCTGTTTTATGTAGCCAATAACATGAATACTAATCTAATCCTTTTCTAAACAGTCACAAAAAATTCCTAAGATACCCTAGCAGGGGGAAGCTGCTCAATGGATGATCCTGAGTGTGAGTATGAAGCTTATGAGTCATAAAAAAGGATTCTAACACTAAATCAGTCAGAATCCTTTTAACCAAAACACAAATTATGAATAGCGATGTACTTAACCATGTTTCTTTAATACCACGAATGAATTAAGGGTAACCCCAAGGATAAATTTTAAGTAAGGCTTTTCTTACAAATTAAATAGCCAATCTTATCTCAAAAAATCATGAAACATCTCCCGCTCGAACACTTCAAAATAAGCCTCAAAGCCTTCCAATATCACCTTTTTAGAGGAACACTCACAAGTACTATTAATCTCCTTTAAAACAGGTCTATGTATCTCAGATTAAAAGCTATTGAGAGGACGCATCAGAATAGAGTAATATGCTAAATAGCGAAAAAGTAAATGCTTTAGAGAGGCTTATGTGAGCGCTACTTATACCCTTTATCTCTACCTGTTAGTCTTTCACTTTTTCAAGTTCCATGAGGTGTGTAGCATCTTCCTCATCCTGGGAGTCTGCTACATCGTACCAAACGCCACTTAATTTATCACTTGATATTGAGTTTATCTTTAAAAACATCTTATCTACCCCCTCCTCAGGCTCCTCCTCCTCACCATCTGCAGTTACGGTTAACTTAGCAATAGTAATATTTACACTATCTTTTGTTATGAACTCCCAACTTCCCTCGTACAAGTAATTCTGTGGAGGATATTCAGTAAATGAAAAGTTAACATCATTCTTGAAGTCCCCATCAGCCTCGAAAGTCCATTGCATAGTGTAAGTGTAGCAAGTACCATCGTCCTCGCAGGCCTCTTCACCATACGTTTCACCATGCACTGAAGCTACACTCCAATCCCCAATTAGGAGGTCTTTATTTATACTAACTTCATCCTCAGCTGTACTAATTTCCTCGTCCTCACTACATCCAACTAGAAAAAGAGTAGTGAAAGTAGCAGCAGGTGCTAAATATTTAATTTTTTAACTTTCATGAGCGGTTTATTTTTTTACTTGTAAGTAGAATATTACTTATATTATTAGCAATAAATAAGAGATATGTCGTTGGGTGTCATTTTCAACTAGCGGACACTACCCGTAGTGAATTATTTTCATCCGAAGGGGCAGAATGAATCAACGAACAAAGGACTTAAGACTCACGTAATAATACCCTTCTACAAAGAGGCTAAAGACTATGTTGGACAGAGCGATTTTTAAGAGTAGGGAATAACCTCCAAAACTAAAATCAACTACCTCGTAGTATAAAATAGTTAAATGGTTAAATAGATAAATAGTTAAAAAGCCCTAACCGAACGAACAGCGCTATTACTGGTCTTACTAGAGCTGAGGATCTGGAAACCATCGGTGAAATACTGAATCCACGCAAGGTAGTAAACGTGCTGCGTAGAACTCCAATAACGGTTATAATCAAAACCCCCAATTGTATCCTTATTTTGATATAACATATCTAACTCATTCTTTGAAGGCAAAAACCAATCATCGTAGGTAGCTCCATCTACGGTTACTTCATAATCCGCAGCTAGTTTAGCGGCTATTCCAGCTTCGCTACAACCAGTTAAAATATCTAGGGTGTTCTGTGCTCCTGTACCTATCGCAGTTCCATCTGCTCCTGAAAGTTCATTTTCATAGCAACCCCATACAGTTCCATCTTCTATTTCATCCCATTCTTCGATTGTGGTTTGATCCTCAGTAGCCGCAATCAAACCGTGTACTTCTCCTGCTACATATCCAGGATCTCCTTCTTGGAAGAGGTAAAATACAATACCCCCTTGATAGGCATCATTAGGCTTCTGCGCAAAGGAGCTATTCGATCCAATTGAACAAAGAATAATTAAGATTAGGAGGTGTTTCATTGTGAAAATGGTTTATTTCCACAATTTAGTTAAACTATTCATAAATGAAAACGATCCCATCCTCAGTGAATTACTTTCACCCGAAGGTGTGACTTAGGTCCAATTTATTTTTGTGTAATGGATTTGAGCTACGACAAAATCAAGAAATTACACAGGAAGAAAAAGTACAAATTCTCTGTAGGTGCGTATCAGTGGATTCAGATGAGCATGTGTTTGCCGATATGAATTTAAAAGGGGATAGAGAGCGACTTAAGCAGTAGGAAGCTGCTTCATTGATGATCTTGAATGTGAAGATTATGGAGGTTGAATGGATTTTGACAATCATATTTGTCTTAAAATGATGATCAAAGTATTTTGATGTATAAATTAAGATTTTGTTTTGGAAAAGTCTAATCTCTTTATATCTAAGAAAGGTATAAAAAGGGTTCCAGACCATGGCCTATGATGCAAATGCTTCAATATTATTTGTAAAAGGATTGATATTTTTTTTTGTTGAAAACGAATAAAAAAACCCCCAGTTTCTTGAGGGCTTTTATTATAAAAAACATTTTTTCATTAAAAATATAAATATTTTTTAATCATTTTTAGGCATAACAACTGTGTTGATTACATGAATAACACCATTATCAGCCATAACATCCGTTGCAGTAATTTCACTATAGTTATCATTTGAGTCTTTCAACCATATTTTTCCATCTTTTTGCATGACAGTAATTGCTTCACCATTTAATGCTGTTAGTACTACCGAACCTTTACCTTTCTCCAATGCGGCAACAACATCAGCAGCAGCTAATTTCCCAGAGATGACATGATACGTTAAAATATTTGCCAATACTTTCTGATTTTTTTTCTCTAGTAAAGAACCTAGTGTTTCGGCATCAATTTTAGCAAAAGCGTCATTCGTTGGAGCAAAGACAGTAAAAGGACCAGCTCCTTGTAAAGCGCTCACTAAGTCAGCAGCTTTTAAAGCGGCAACTAAAGTTGAAAAATCTTTATTACTAACGGCAACATCTACTATTGTATTAGAAGCTGTCTTATTTGAAGGGTGTTCGCTTTGCTTATTTGAGGGGTGTTCGCCCTGAGCCATTACATTTTTTGAAAATACAGACAAAATAATTGTAAAAATAATTGTTAATTTTTTCATAATTTTTTTAATAAGTTGTGAATTTGAATTTGTATCCATCTATAAGACATTTTTGGATCACAAAGAGTTCACCTTCCCTCTTATATCGATAGGGATGAGGTTTTTTAGTTCTTATTTTGTTTAAGGTCAGCCCTAGGTAAATTGCTTATAGCTTAAAATTAAGAATCAAAACTCACCCCAACACTTCATGAAATACCTCCCGCTAACACCTCAAAATAAGCCTCAAACTCCTCCAGTATTACCTCCTTACAAAAGGGTGTATTATACCAGATTTAAGTATTTTATGAACCAGGTTTAAAGCGATGATGACGATGTATCAGTTTCCTAAAAGTAACTTTTAAAACACTAGGAGCGAAGAGCTTTATTCTCTTCTGTAAATCTGCCAAATACAATGTTGGATGGAACGACTGTAAGGGCGAGAAGTAGTCAAAAATTCCTAATCAGACTAACTAAGTTGCAGATCAATTGGATTGATGGAATAAAACATCCTTTTATCGAATGGACCAGTCCGTAAATTTGGAAGTCCAGCTTCCTAAAAGTGCAAGGCCATCATCAACCGACTTCAATTTATCTTGGGTTTCTTGGCTCAATTCCTTGGCATTACTACCAAAATAAGCATTTCTCACAGCTATTGATTCAAATATCCAAATCATACTCAGAGAGCCTTTATATTCCCCTACAAACCCATCTGCCAAATATATTTTAGCTCCAGGATAGGCTTGGTCATAATTGGGAATCACCGTTTTCATATAATAATCCTCAAATTGTTGAGAAGTAACTCCGTCATTTAATGTGATATCTAAAACATGTAGACCTACTAAATTTCCTTGCTCCAGAGATTGTCCAAAGGCAAATAAGCTGGATATTGATAAAATTAGAACGAAGGCGATTTTTTTCATTTTTAATGTATTTATGGGTGAATTTTAACCTAAAAATAAAGCAATATAGTTAACTATCATAATTTATTTACTACCTATCTTCTTTTGATGAACAGGTTCATCTAACTTGAAAATTAGAAGGTTCCATTAATCAGCTTTATTGATTAACATCAGCCAACGTTAAACCTCTTATAGTTTTTTCTTAATAGGATAAATGCTCAGCTAAGAAGTCAAAGTTTATATACGAGTTGATGAAGATTCATTAATAGATGATGCGTGTTAAAAAGCTCTAATAGCTCTGACGTACTTTGTGCCATATTTATTGATAGAGGTTTGGTATCCATAGCCGAAATTTTGCTCCCATGCGTCGTATTCGTTATACTGAGTGGAAGACCAATAGTTACCATTGACAAAGCCTCCAATATTACCTAAACCCGAGGAGTCTCCTTTGCCGATATTGCGATACATCAAATTTAATTCATTTTTAGAAGGTAAAAACCAATCATCATAGCCCTCCAAAAAAAGTCTATGACAGAGCGCGGCAGCGATGCCAGCCTCGCTACAACCAGCGATAATATCTAAAGTGTTCTTTAAGCCTGTACCTACAATAATCCCGTCGGCTGTTGAAATTTTAGTATCATTCCATCCCCAAATTGCAGATTTTGATTGATCACTTGGCGCAGCAATAAGGCCATGTTGTTCACCTTCAATATATCCAATGTCGCCGTCTTTATATAGGTAAAATATAATACCTCCTTGATGGGTCTGACCGATGCCAATGGTTTCATTGACGTTTGATTGATGAACCGAACAGCCACCGCAACTTATTAGATAAACCGAAGCTAATAGTAGGAATTTTTTGAGAAGTTTCATTGGATGAAGTGGTAATTAAATTGATTCAAACCAGCTCTATTTTCTAATAAATGGCACTAAGTTTAAACTACAAATTTAGTGCTTTATTCATATACACGGAAAAGTACTCGATTCAGTCTAGGCATAACTTATTTATAAGTTGAAAGAAGTATTTAAAAAGAGATGCAGTTCACTCAAAGCTTACCAGTAGTTTTATATCAGCTATGGTGATTTAATGATATTTTAAAACCTGTTATTTATTGATCATAAGTCTTTTTTTAGTCCCTCTTTTTTTAAATGTATATGAGAATCCAACAGAGGCATAGTGGAATAAGACAAAACCGTAGCCGCTATTACTGTCCGTACCCCCTTCAAGTATGCGGTACCCCACTCGGATATTTATAGGATCAGCGCATTGATAGGTTATCGCCAGCTGAATATCTTCGGCTCTACCCTGTGGCGCAACCAGGGCATCACCATTAAGGAGGAGGCCCCAGGCTTCATTGATGTTCCACTTAAAGTTAAAATTAATAATAGGGACAAATCCGATACTGGTGCGCTCAGTAGTTTGTTTGGTCGAATAAAGGCGGATGTTGGCATCTCTGATTTTTGCCGTAAATCCCAAACCCAAAATAATCTTAGTTTGGCTTATTAGATGATAGCGGTAGGTCAACCGGTACGAATTAAATTTATAAATACTGTTAAGGTCAGTATCAGCATCAAAAAAGACTCCGTTAAAGGAAATCTTATAGGGTGCTCGGCCCGCTGATTTGATTTCGAGAGGGGCATATAATAAAGAGATCATATGACGTGATTGCAAGGTATAACTAGCTCTCAAGCGATAAAATATTTTTGTTTTGGACTTCAGATCATCTTTAAGAGAGAATAGAGTCCCAAGATCACCTGGAATGCGAATATTATTATAGCCTGTCATTACAGAACCTGTTTCTATATCAACAAGTGCCTGTGCTATGGCAGATTTATTCAGGGAAAAAATCAAGAATAGCACGCAAATTGAATGAAGATTGGGTTTCATTTTTAAAATGTCAAATTTTCGGTGATACCTCATCGATGGAGCTCAACCCTTTTACTTTCAACAGTATTTGATTTTTGTATCTGATAACACGGCAATATTAGCTAAAAATTAAGCGCAAGGCGAGAAAATGTTAGATGACTTTTAGCTTGTAGTTATTCATTAGAGAATACATTAGTTAACTAAATATTCGAGAAAATCATGCGTGCGTATTACTTATCCGGCATAGAATTTAAGTACAAATAAGTTGGGTATAATTCTTACTTTAAAGGGATCAAATAGCGAGATTTTATAGGTGAGAAGTAAGCTTATTCTGTACTTCTTTCATAGCTAAATCCTCCTGCTTTTTTACTTGACCATGAAAGCATTTTTATCGATAAGTAAATATTATCTTCAATTAAGTGTACCACATAAGTCTTGCCAACCGCATTTTTGGGCTTTCCTGTTGCAGTACGAAAGGGCGTATAATTTAAAGTAGCGTAATCAGCAATGTCACCCTCAGCCCACGCCGTTCCTGCGGGACTGGTGTTTTTGCTTGATGCACTCTCTGAAACGGCATTGTAAATTTGTCCTCCTTCTACATTATTTCTAGTAATCCATAGGTTTTCAGTAATTCTATCTTGGTTTTCAACTAAGCTAGGATCTGTATTATCGAGTTTAGAAAAGGTTAGTATCGTCCCTGTCCAAACAGATCCTATAGGGCATCCATTTAGGTCAACTTGGCTCCCTTCAGAAGTATCCGCACAAATGTCTTTGTCATCTTTCACCCCATCTCCATCAGTATCCTTTTGCGAATCTGCGCAGCCATTGGCATCTACTGTCGCACCTTCGGGCGTATCAACGCATGTATCCATATCGTCTTTCACCCCATCTCCATCAGTATCCTTTTGTGAATTTGCGCAGCCATGGCTATCTACTGTAGCACCCTCAAGCGTATCAACGCATGTATCTATATCATCTTTCACTCCATCACTATCTGTATCTTTCTGAGAATCTGCGCAGCCATGGGTATCTACTGTGGCTCCTTCGGGCGTATCCGCACAAGTATCTTTGTCATCGATTACACCATCTTGATCACCATCTGCGCTAACCACAACTTTAACGGAATTAGTTATAGAATCTTTAGCTGTCACTACTGTTATTATTGTTTCTCCTTTGGCTAGAGCAGTTACAATACCTTCTTGAGCAACGGTTGCGATGCGCTCATCACTCGATATCCAATTAAGGGTATCAGAAATGTTACTAGGATATATATCAGCCTTTAGCGTATCTATAGCTCCTAAGATCATTTGTAATGCTGAGGGTGTGATTGAAACACTATCTATTGGGACATAAAATCTTGCTGTTAATATTATTGAATCTGTTATTGACACTTCAATCGGATTGGTATTAATATCTAATTCAATCCATTGATCGAACTTCCAGCCCTCTGATGGATCAGCTGTTAGCTGTACCAAGGTGCCTACATCATAATCTTCAACTCTACCATTGGTTATTATTTCTTCACTCACGAGACCTTCTCCTTCAATAAGGATTGTTAATGGATATTGTTTCTTCGTAAAGTTGGCAGTGTAGCTCTTATCGGCATCCATTGAAACACTCAATGGATTATCAGTACTCGTTGAACTTCCTGTCCAATTAACGAAAACAAAAGTTGAATCAGGAATAGCTAACAATGCCACAGATTCATTTTCATTGTAAGTACCTGATTCAGGAGTGACGGTTCCCCCTTCTGAAGGGGTTAAGATCAAAGTATATGTAACAGTATCTTGTGAGCTATTGTCAGTATTTCCATCATTCGTATTATTGGTAGTATCATTAGCAACAGGATCGTCACTGTCTTCACCGCAATTGGTAAACATTACTAGTGAGCAAAGGAAACTTAAGGACAGGAGGTGTTTGAGGAGTCTCATTGTGGTAGCGATAAGTTTAAGTGTTTAGAAGCTAAATAAATATTGTTAATCATTTCTAAAAAAATAGAGGCATTGTTTTACTCCCGATTCTCAAATACCAAAATAAACGCTACAAAAAGTAAAACCATATTCTGATCCTTGAAATGCTTATTCCGTACAGTTGGTGAAATTAGGTTTGGGTGCTGTCCAAGCGGTTGCGTCTGTATTGAAATCTTCGCATGCCGTTACCTGACTCACATCCCAAGGACTGAGATCTTGGTTGAAAGAAGAAGCTTCATCAAACATATCAGACATATTCATTACCTGACTTACATCCCAAGAACTGAGATCTTGGTTGAAAGAAGAAGCACCTGAAAACATTTGAAACATACTACTCACATTACTTACATCCCAACTACCTAGATCCTGATTGAAAGAAGAAGCCCAGGAAAACATACCTCCCATCTCTGTTATCTTACTCACGTCCCAAAGGCTTAGGTCCTGATTGAAAGAAGAGGCTTCCCAAAACATACCTGCCATATCTGTGACATTGCTGACGTCCCACGAACTAATATCTTGGTTAAAAGATTCTGCATAAAAAAACATCCCAGACATATCGGTAATGTTTGTAGTGATCACTTTTGTTACATTTCTACCATTATCAACGATATTGTGAAGCAAATCAACATCTACAATTAAATAGCTTACCCCATCTAATTCATATGATTCCCCAATTACAGCCGACTCAGAAGCTTTTATAGTAACGCCATTTTTGTCTAGGTATATGTTACGGTCTTGGGCACAGATTTCAAAGGTGAAACAACTATTTATCACCATTGGAAAAAGTAAAAAGAGGGTATATTTCATGACGGTTTGGTTAAACTGAGTTAGTAACTTGATAAAAAAGTCAAGTGTTTCTTCACGAAAGGCATGATCATTTCTTGATTATCTGAATTGTAAATTTATTAATTATTTGCAGCTTTAAACCGTTCAAGCGATCTTCTTACAAAAAAATAAATTTTGATTTAAAATAGTATCTATAATGAGCTTTTGATTTAATTATTTGAGAGGATTTTTTTATCCTCCAAAAATTAATGTTCACTCTTGGTGATTTTTTTTCGTTCGTTGGTAGGCGTGGCCTCGAATGAATCAAGGCATCAAGGACTTTTGATGAAAGTAAATAAACTTGGATAACCTTCAAAAAGGATTCTAGCATTATTTAATGCTAGAATCCTTTAAACTAAAACTCAAATTATGAAGATAATTATTATTAACTATTGACCTTTATACCCTCATCAAATGAAAGGTGACCCCAAGAATATATTTTTAGTTAGAATTTAAAAAAAAACAATTCTGAAATCATCAACTTGAGGAGTTTCATACACTTATTTAAAAGACCTTGACCCTATTTATGCATCCTAATAAAATGAGATAATTCTTTATATACTGATATAATATAATTGACTGCGCCAATCGATCAAGGAATACCTGCTGTCAGCACTCTTTGAAATAAGCCTTAAATCCCTTTAATAACATCCCTGAAGAAAAATTTCATAAATACGCTTCACTTTCTTAAGATGGATATGTACCGATATTTGAGGGATTCTCAGATTGGTTTTAAAGCTATTTTGAGAACCTATTGGTCTGAGATCTAAATACAAAAATTTCGATTGACAGCTTGGGTAATACGCTTCTATTTAGAAAATTAATAGGCTATTTTAGGGCAAAACTTACATAAACATCTCCCGAGGGAGTTCCCAATTTTCCACCACCACACGCAATCACGATATATTGTTTTCCATCGATGGTATAGGTCGAAGGAGTGGCAAAACCAGGATACGGGAGCTTTGTTTCCCAAATCAACTTACCGGACTTTTTATTAAAGGCGCGAAACATCCCGTCTTTAGTTGCTGCTAAAAAGACCAATCCTCCGGCTGTAACTATAGGGCCACCGTAGTTTTCAGTACCTGTGTGAATGCCTTTCTCTAAAAACTCTTTCGTTTCTCCAATCGGAACTTTCCAAACTATTTTCCCTGTATTCAAGTTTATAGCATTTAAGGTACCCCATGGAGGCGCAATGGCAGGATAGCCATCTTCTGTTAAAAACTTATGATACCCAGTGCTGGTATAAGGTAGGTCCCAATAGGGGTTTGATTTTTCTGTTGCTCCCTTGAAGAGAAGCTCTTTCTTATCATCTAATCCAAGGATATAAGAGGCTAAAGCTTCCAAATCCGCTTCCTGAATTTGAGGAAAGGCAGGCATCATCCTTCTTCCCGATTTTATAAGTGCATTAAAGGAAGCTTGGCTATATTTTTTTTCTACTCCTTCTAGACTGGGATGGTTACCGCTTCCTTTTTTGTTAGTTCCATGGCACGCCATACAATTATTTTGATAAATTCGCTTGCCAGCCATGAAGTTGGTTTCTGTTTTATCCATTTTCTTTTGTTGTTCTACCATGGTTAAAATCCAAGGCATTTCATTTGAATTGATATAAAGTAAATGGGTTTCAGGATCATAAGCAGGGCCACCCCATTCTGCGCCACCGTCATAGCCCGGAAAAATTACGGTTCCTCTTTTGGAAGGAGGATTGAAGGTAAAACCCGTACTCAAAGACTTTAATTTCTCTTTTATGAGCGCTTGTTCTTCTTTTGAAATAAGCGGGTTGATCTCTTTTTCGGTAAAAGCCTGTCTGGCAAAAGGGGCTATTCCAACGAGCCAGGGTTGCGTTGGAGCTAATTTTTCCCCTTTAAGTTCTGAGACAGTAGGGACTTCGATTTCCTCAATTGGGAAGAGCGCTTTACCATTGGTCCGATCGAATAAAAAAACTAAACCACCTTTGGTAGGTTGAGCCAAGGCATCAATTTCTCTTCCATTTCTTTTAATGGTCACTAAAGCAGGCGCCGTAGGGAGATCTCTATCCCAGACATCGTGATGGACGGTTTGAAAATGCCAAATTCTGTTTCCCGTAGCGGCATCTAAAGCTAGAATACTATTGGCAAATAAGTTATCACCTTTTCTTTTACCACCGTAAAAATCATAAGATGCAGAGCCAATAGGAGCATAAACGATACCTCTTTTTTCATCCAAGCTAAAGCCTGCCCAAGCATTTGCCCCCCCTACATTTCTCCAAGCCTCTTTATCTTCCCAGCTTTCATATCCCTCCTCGCCAGGTTTGGGGATGGTGTGAAACTTCCATCGCAAGGCCCCAGTATGCACATCGTAAGCTCTTATATAGCCAGGAGCTGCCACAGCCCCCTCATTCACGCGCGAACCAATAATGATAAGATCCTTGTAAATAATCCCAGGACTGGTCATTGCAATATACAATTGAGAGGCATCTCTATCTAAATCATTGTGTAAATCCAGCCTTCCCTTTTCTCCAAAACTTGATATAGGAAGTCCCGTGGTGGCATCGATGCAAAATAAATTTGACCCGGCAGCATAGAAGATTCTCTTGGAATTTGGGTCGCTGTAATACGTGACTCCTCTGCAGACATTCATTGAAAAATATCCTGCGCCTTGGATTTCATGAGGGGCCACTTCATAGGGGTCAAATAACCATTTTTGTAATCCGGTTGCTGCGTCTAAAGCAAACAATTTAAGCTTGGGAGAAACTCCGAATAAGACTTTGTCAATGATGATGGGATTGACTTGAATTTGCGTGTATTGATCATGATCTTGCGTTCTAAACTCCCAAAATTTCTCTAAATGGATGACATTCGAAGTATCGATTTCACGCAAATTGGAATATCGAATATTTTCCTTTGATCCTCCGTAAACATTCCAAGTAGTGTATTCCTTTTCTATAGGATCACAACCTAAATTTGGAAGCAATAAGCCTAAAAAAAACAGAAAAGCCGTTATTTTTTTCATTAGAGCATGTGAATAGAAAACCGAAATTCACCACATGAAAATAGTCCTTTACATTTGATGAATTCGTTTTACTGATAAAGATAGTAAGGATTAATAAAACACCCTATATCATTTCTTTAAATACGTATGAGCATTATTCATCTCCTTTAAAGCGGGTGGGTGCCTCCTAGACTTGCGTGTTCAGGTAGATAAAGCATCACGCTATTGTGAAGATAAATCATAATAGAATTATGAATGCATTTTGACGGGAAAGAAACCCTTAGTGAACCGTTCTCATCTGGGGGTGAGGCTTGGGTCAGAAATGATTTTAAGAGTAAGAAATAAGTAGGCTAAAACTACTTTTATTTTAATCTATTGTTTATTTCTTGAAAAGGTAATAATTACGGCTTCTCTACTCCAAAACAATAATAATCTGTGTTTTTCTATTAACTGAAATGAAACATCCCATCCTTCTTCTCCATATTTATTCATGACCTCTGCCATTTTCTTTAAAGGGAGCTTACTCGATCCAAATATTAATGTCCCTAGGGCCCCTTCTTTAATTATTTCGACTTTATATTCTTTTTTCATTTTGTTCATTTTTAAAGTCAATAAATAAGATCAGTCTGTACTGTTAGCGAAGTTAAGTTTAGGTAGCTAAGATAACGCCTCCCTTCTCAAAAATCAATTTCTTGATGGAATCAGTTAGCTACATAGATAAATAGTTAAAAAGTCCTAACTGCGCGAACGATGAAGCCGTTGATCTTACCGTAATACTGGGGGTAACCATTGGCGAAATTCTGGTTCCACGCAAGGCCGTATTCGTATTCTGTAGAACTCCAGTAAAAGTTATTATCAAAATTATCGATCCCGATCTCCCCCTTTTGCAAATACATCTGATTTAATTCCTCTTTAGTAGGTAATCTCCAATCTGTGAAGTTTTTTCCAGCATCATTGTGTGTATCAGCATTGTTAACCAAACTAAAAGCATCATTCCAATTGCTATATCCTTGGTCCTGTGCAGCAGCTACCAGACCATGTACTTCTCCTGCTACGTATCCAGCATCTCCTTCTTGAAATAGGTGAAATATAATTCCCCCTTGATAGGCATCTCCTATGTTAATGCCTTTTTGCTCTACAGCTACATTTTCTGTTGCTTTAACAGTTGCTGGTTTCTGTACAGAACAGCTATTTAATGCAAGTGGACATAAAAGGCTCAAGAAAAGGAAGTGTTTGAGATGTTTCATGACATTATGTTTTATCAATTTATATCTAAAATACTCAATAAACGAGAAAAAATCTTCTACCCTTCAGTTATTTTTTCTCATTCGAAGGTATGAGTTGCGTCCAATTTATTTTTGTGTAATGGATTTGAGCTACGACAAAATCAAGAAGTTATACAAGAAGAAAAAGTAAAAATTCTATTCATGAACGTATCCTTTCCATGAGCAATGGGTTGGCTGATAGGAATTTGCAAGACGAGGTACTTCATTAAACGAAAATGCGTAAATTGTTAGAAGGAAATTTTTTGGGGAAATACAATATCAAACAACACCCTAGGACACAAACTAATTATAAAAAATCATTTAATGACCTAGAGTTTTGGAATAGGCTCATCTTCAAACTTGAAACGGTACTGTTTATACCTATTTTCCACCCCAAGTCGAGATCTTCAAACTTTTAGCTGAAAATGAATTATAAAGGTTGCCATTAATCCAATAGTGCGTTTTGGCATCTAAAATAAAAGGAGGAGCGATGGCTTGGGCTTAGTTTTCTTTCATTTCATCCACCATGGTCTTTAACAAACCATTTTGCTTTTTATCATTCATAAGTTGCCAAAACATGATGCCACCTAAATTTTGCTCTAGTGCATATTGAGATTTAAGTTGGATGGATTTGTGATCATCGAAGGTGGCAAAAATTTTATTGATGCTATCGTATGCATAAGGGGCATTGGCTAAAGAGTCCCAATGGAAATTAAAATCAGACCTTACCTCCTCAAAATTTATTTGATTATAACTCCCACTCGAAATCGCATTTTGATCAAGACCGTTGTTGATATTTTCAACCTCTTTAAAGGTTTTGATGTAAAAAGCAGCGCCAATGATTATTTTCTCAGGCTTTACACCCAAATTCATTAATGCCTGGATGGAAGATACGGCAGATCCTTCTTTAAATTCACCAGACCCTAGCGGGGTGTGATGACCTGTTTTACTAGAGCCGGATCCATAGAAGTCGTAGGTCATAAGATTGACATTATCAACCAAAGGCATCACCTTATCCCATTCGATGGACTGTTCAAAATAGCCATCAGAATTGGCGCCTGCAGCAAAACTTAAGATATCTCCTTCTTTCATGTATTTTCTTAGCTGCACGACTAAGTCAGTAAAATTTTCTCGGTCTTCAGCTTGGTACTTATGCCCCGGAAATCCAGAAATTCCTGGATATTCCCAATCTAGATCAATACCATCTGCTTGGTATGAAGCGATGATCTGAGCCGTAGAAATGGCAAAGGTAATTCTATCCTCTTCTGTACTAAAAACATCCGAGCAGGTTTTACAACCTCCCCATCCACCTAGAGACACCAAAACTTTTAATTTTGGATATTTCTTTTTTTGATTCACCACATTCAGTAGAGTAAGACTGTCTGCTTCATTATCAATGGCCAATTGATTCCCCTTTAAGTGTAAAAAACTGTAAATCAACTGGTCAACACCCTCCAAGTTAAATTCATCAATTGATTTTTCGTCACCTGCGTAGTAAGCGATGACTTGAGGGTTCATCTCTGCATGATGGTTGCAGGAGATTAAAAAAAGAGGTATTAAAATCAGAAATGTTTTCATTTTCAATCCATATTTTTTCATAATCTTAAATATAGCAAAAAATAGTATTAACAGTCCTCGCCTATCTAAAGGTAAAGCCCTATGTGTTTGCACAAGCTAAGAAATAATACATTTGAGGATTCAACGATAGAGTTAGCTCTCCTAAGGCTAATGAAGCCCTTGGGATTGATTATAATCTCATCAATAAAGTGATGAGATTAATGATAAGGTAAAATTTTATAAAACAAAGAAACACAAAAGAAGAGCAGATTTTGGAATGAGTATTTCAGTTAACGGTGAATAGGTTGACCGACATGAATGTGAAAGGCCAGGTTCATTGGATTAAATTGGAGTAGGTAGGAGGCGCTGCTCTTTTGAAGAGCCTCAATGTGAAACTTATGGGTCTTAACTAATCAAAAGCAGTCAGGGAAGCATATGATCAAGAGTAAAATAAACCTTGAGACCTAAGCTAAAAAAACGGCTATACTATAAATGTATAACCGTTTTATGATTTTAATTTACTCATGCCATGATAGCAGGTGCTACTAAACTACAATGCAGCGACCATAAAATAGCTAATGCATAAATATCAAATATTGTAATATTTAATTCAAATTTCCTGCTGCTATTTCAGCGGTTATAAATTTCGAATCTAACATGTCGACTTGATGAATTATTTTATCGTTTTCCCATTGAATCCAGACATTTATTGGAATGGCATAATTTTCTTTTGAAAATTTACCTTTAGCATAAAGATCACCAAAATAAGCTGACCAGACCTCCCCATTGTTCAATTCAAAAGTTTGAAGTCTTCCTTTTGAAAAGGAGATATCTTCATAGATGCCGTGAATACCATTCCAATACTTGATTACATCTTCTCGTCCAGTGGCAGCAATTCCGGTGTCACCAGAGGTTCTCAGCGTAAAGTCTTCTGTCAAAAGTTCATTTACATATGAGAAATCCGCATTGGCGAAAAGGTTCATGTTGCTAAATAAAGTTTGAGCTTTACTGTCGCGAGAAGTAAATACACCACTTAATGGATCCTTACTTTCTGGGGGAGCACTCTCTTTTGGTGCTTGAGCACAAGAGAAAATAAGTGCTGAAATAAAAAAGATAATTACAATTTTTTTCATGGTTTTTGATATAAAATTAGATTCAAATATATAAAAAACTTAATTAAATAGTTAAAAAGCCCTAATTGCCCTAACATAGCCGTAGCCGTACTCATCGAAGTTGCCGTACTGGTAACCACTGAAGAAATCCTGTCCCCATCCATTGAAGCCACCGTATTCCGTAGAACTCCAATAGTAGAAATTACCAAAACTGCTTATCGCATCCTTATTGAGATACAACAAATTCAGTTCGTCTTTTGAGGGTAAAAACCAATCATCATAGCCTTCTAATACCAATTCATCACAGACCCTGGCTGCAATTCCAGCCTCGCTACAATCAGCCAAAATAGCTAAAGTATTTTGCGCTCCCGTGCCTATGGCAGTTCTGTTAGCTCCTTTAATTCGAGCGCCATAACAACCCCATTCAACTTCTGTGGATTGATCACTCGGTGCAACAATTAGGCCGTGCCATTCTCCAGCCACATATCCAATATCTCCTTCTTGGAATAGGTAAAACAAAATACCTCCTTGATAGGGTGCACCTATGTCAAGGGTGTTATCTGTATTTAATTTTTGAACGGAGCAGCTCTTCAATCCTAGCGAACCAATTAAGCTTAGAAAGAGGAGGTATTTATAGGTTTGCATAGGCATGTTGACTAACTCAAGGCTAAGATATTAAACCTATTTTAGTATTGAAAATAACCTTCTGCTCTCAGTGAATCATTCTCATCTAATAGCATCTTTTAGGTCGGATTAAGTTTTGCACATGGGATTGGAGCTACGAGAAAGTCAAGAGATGATACAAGAAAAAGGTGTGCCTATGTTGTACAAGGTCGTATCTTCTCCATTAATTCAGAGATAGGTTGGCTGATATGAATCTGAAAGGTGAGAGATATCGTCTTAAGTGAGCGTACATGGAAGCGACTTTCTTGATGATTTTGAATGTGAAGTCTGTGGGTCTTTAGGATTTATAATCCTCTTTTAATCAGCTTACTAGTGCTTTTAGTCCAGATAAGTAAAATTTGTTAGCTTTGGAAGCATAAGAAATAGAAATTAAAATAAAAAGACCATCAAACCACCATCGCTATGAAAAAAATAATTTTATTAATTTTCGTTGTTTCTTTGTATGGCTGCAGTGAAACCAAACCAAGTGAAGAACATTTGGCGTTAGAAAATGCGCAAAAACAATTGGCTGAAAACCTGAAGCTGTATTCATCTGTGTGGGATAAGGTCATTAATGAAAGGCAAATTGACCAAATCAATGAAACTAATTTTGACAGCCAGGTCACCTTGTTATTAAAGCCAGAAAATATTGTTGGCGTTGAGGGGGTCAAAGGATTCTACAACAATTATTTGAGTGGATTTTCTGATGCCGAATTCAAAATTATTGATGTATTTGGTCAAGGAGATAAGATCGTTAAGCATTGGAATTTTAAGGGTACCCATGACGGTGAATTTTTTGGAATTCCTGCCTCGGGAAGGCCTGTAGATATTTCAGGAACTACTCTGGTAAAAATGAAAGAAGGTAAAATAGTTCAAGAACAAGATTTTCTTGACAATCTAGATTTTTACCAACAACTTGGATTGATGCCTACAGAATAAAAATATCTAAAGGGGATAGGCTCACTCATAAGTCAATTAAAGGGTTAGTTAAAACGGAGAGAGCAATTTAAAAGCCATGCAGAAAAACCAGTAACGGTTGGTAACCCATCAAGAGTAGATTTAAAAAAGCTCCTGAATTCATTGTAATTCAGGAGCTTTTTAATTTTTAAATATTATTGAGGGATCATATATCGATTCAACGCTATGAAAAGGGCTGCATGCCTATCGGATTCGAATAGTTGGATGAGAAGATTTAATGCTTTTTTTACTGCGGGACACAGCGATGAGTGGCATTATGGCTGTTTATTGGTGGGGGAATAAATCTCTTAATGAATCTGGGCAAGCTCTTTTAAGGCCCGTCTTACTGCACTGAGGCCTGCTCAGAGGGGCTTCATTAAGCCCCTGAATACATCAAAGTACATAGACCACAAAAAAACCTAAATACGAACCTAAGGCATTGCCCAAGGTCCCCACTAAAATGGCAGGTAGTATTAACTCTTTACGGTCAAAGGTTTCTGCCAGGGCAATAGCCGTGGGAGCTCCGCCAATATTGGCTTGGCTGACGATGGCAATCATTTCCCAATCACGATAGAGGAATCCACCGATAAGTATCACAATCATACCATGCAGCAACACCGCTAAACCCGTAAATTGGAACAAGACGATCCCAATTTCTTTGAGTTCACTGACGGCATTCAGTTCACAATAAGCACCAATTACGGCACAGAAAAGATAGACCAGATACAAGCCCAGATGATGACTGCCTTTTAGTTTGGATACGAATTTGGTTTGTGCCAATGCAATGCCTATCGTCGAGAGTATGAGGATGGATGGAACTTGAGTTAAAAAGTCGGAAAGAATATCCGAGACATAATAAGCTGTAATACCTAGAAAAGTTAACCAAACCAATGAGGTTAAATCAATGCCTACCTCTTCTTGAGGGGTTTCATTCAAAAGGTCAGTCTTTGCTTTTGAAACTTTTGTGCCTTTCCAAATTCGGTTTAAAAAAGCGGGCAACGCCAAGGTAGCGATGATCCATAGCGTGGTGATCACATTATCAACGGCAATGGTTCCCGCGTACAATATGCCTTTTTCTTGAAACTCATATTCTAAGGCAACGGCATTGAAATTAAGGCTTCCTCCCGTATAAGTGCCTGTCAGCATACCGGCAATCACTTTTCCATCCACACCTAAAACGTTTTGCGGTGATAAGATAAACCAGGACAGCAGTATGCCCAGGGTAGTTGCCAAGGATCCAATCAGAAACAAGCCAACCATTGGAAATCCTGCTTGTTTAATTGAAGTTATATTGACATTGAGGAGTAAATAAAAAATAGAAATGGGTGCTACATATTTAAAAATAAGGGTGTAGAGGTCGATGCTGTTAGAGGCCGAAGGGATGAGTTTTAGGTTGGCCAGTACTGCGGCCAATAGGATGATAATTAATGCAGCTCCAAATTTTTTCCCCAATTTAGTTTTGGCGGCATAAACACCTAAAACAATGACTAGGCATAATATCACTAATACATATACGGGATCATTAATAAAGTTCATAGGTTATTTCTGGATGAGGAAGTGTATTATTTATGTGAACTAAGTTAAACGATGTAATATGATTAGAGAAGACAATGAGTACCTAATATCATTTTAATAGCTAGATGAAATACCTTCTTATTACTATCCTCATTTAGCCTTAGAGGCATTATATATGAATACAAAAAAAAGGTTTTAGCTATTATGCTCGCACCCTTTTTGATTTTGATCATGAGTTGTTATAATGGTTATGAGCCCAATTTCTTAATAGGACTCAATGGGATGGTAACCATATTGAGCAATATAAATCAATGTTAATTTTTGGGGTGAATGCATTTTTCTTATTTCATTATTGAATTTGAATTATTTACTGTAAACCAAATCATTTGGAGCCATTCGAGCGATTACCGTTCATCGCTATTCAGTGGGTCAATTTTTATAAATTGATTATATTTAATTAGGTAAAGTTTTTAGTTATGATGAGAAAGCTATTTTTACACATTCTAGCAAGCATTTTTATGATCGCTTGCGGTCCTCAGGAATCCTATGACCTTATTATTACCAATGGTTTGATCTATGATGGCACCACCAACGAACCTCAAATCAATGACCTAGGGATCATCGGAGATAAGATCGTAAAAATAGGTCGTCTCCATGATAAAAAATTTATTCAGAAAATCGATGCTTCAGGTCATGTAGTTTCTCCAGGATTTATTGATGTGCATGCTCATGTAGAAGACATCATGAGATCTCCTGTGGGAGAAAGTGCCATCAAACAGGGAATTACTTTGGTGCTAGGAGGCCCCGATGGAGGGGGCCCTTCTCCGATGCAAGATTACCTGGATACCTTAAGCAAGCATGCCCTTGGCATGAATATGGCCTATTTAGTAGGACATAATACCATAAGAAAGCGGGTCATGCAAACGGACAATCGACCACCCACGCCCGAGGAACTTGAGGAAATGAAAGTCATGGTAAAAGAAGCTATGGACGCGGGCGCTTTTGGTATTTCAACAGGACTGAAATATGTGCCAGGTTCATTTTCAAATGTAGCTGAGGTAATTGAACTGGCAAAAGTTGCCGCGACGTCAAAGGGTATTTACACCTCTCATCTGAGAGAAGAAGGACTTGGATTGTTGGAAGCTGTTGAAGAAGCGATCATGATTGGAAGAGCAGCTGATATTCCCATTGTCTTGACCCATCATAAGGCGATTGGTAAACCCATGTGGGGTGCCAGTGTCAAAACGTTGGCTATGGTAGATTCAGCAAGAGCCATAGGCCTAGATATCATGATGGATCAATATCCTTATACCGCCAGTTCAACAGGGATATCCGTATTGATTCCAAATTGGGCCCGCGCGGGAGGCCAAGAGGCCTTTAAAAAGCGTTTGGAGGATCCCGCAACCCGAGCGCAAATTGTTGATGATATTATGTTCAATATAGAATTTGATCGCGGAGGGGCCCAATTAGATGTCGTTCAGTTTGCATTTGTATCCTGGAAACCTGATTTAAATGGCAAAACCTTAAAGGATTGGGCAATTGAAAGAGGATTATCACCCACTTTCAAAAATGGTGCTGAATTGGTCATTGAAGCCCAATTGAACGGGGGCGCCTCTTGTATTTTCCATGCCATTCATGAAGATGATGTTAAGAGAATTATGCAACATCCGATGACCATGGTAGCTTCAGATGGTCGACTGGCTTATATTGGAGAAGGCCATCCACATCCAAGAGCCTATGGGACATTTCCACGTGTTCTTGGTTATTATGTCAGGGAACTGGGTGTGCTTGACCTGCAATCAGCATTACGGAAAATGACCTCTATTCCGGCGGAAAGACTGGGCCTTACCGATCGTGGCTATCTCAAAGAAGGGATGAAAGCAGATATCACCATTTTCAATCCTGAAACGGTCATTGATAAAAGTACTTTTGTAGATCCACATCACTATCCAGAAGGGATCGAATACGTCATCGTCAATGGACAAGTAACCATACAAGAAGGTGTATTGACCGAAAAAAGAGGGGGGCGTGTGTTGAGAAAAGGTAAATAATTTAAATCAATCAAAGGGATTATTGATGTTTTTGTTAACTGTGCTGCTGACATACAGGAATAGACATTTTTGAAGGCTTTAGATGAGAAATTAAAGCCATTTCTTGCCTGTTTTTTCAAAAGAAATCATAGGTATTTTTTCTGATAGGGTCAGTAGCAGTTCGAAATTAAATTGAATGTAGCTCAAGGTTTTAGATGTTCTTTTTCCGTAGATGTATCGGTTCAAAACCCACGTTTATCTTAGGTGTATTCATTTTTAATTTTGTCCTTGCGGCCTTAGAACGTTTAATAATTACAGATTTTTCCACGAACCTCCATTGAAGCTCTCAATTCCATTATTTGATAATATAGATTTTGCTTGGCCACTGCGCATACCACTGGCGCAAACGACAACAATACCATTTTTGTAGCCTTTTATTTTATCTAGGTTGTTTTTTAGGGTATCCAATGGGATGCTTATTGAATTTGGATAATGACCAGATTTAAACTCCTGAGGGGTTCGAACATCAATGATTATACTTCCTGAATCAATCATTTGAGAAGCTTTTTTTGATTTCTTGATTTTTCGATAAAAATAAATCCCAATGATTACTATCAAACCGATATAATAGAGATAATCATTCATATTTTAGTGTTTTTTATATAATTAAATCAAGATTAAGCTATTAACAAGATTAAGCTATTAATTTGATAATCAAAAAAAATATCTAAGATACTCCCAAGAGGGTTTTAGGCAAAGCAAATAACAAGCTCAACTCCTTAGTGTCATCACAAGTATTATTAATCTTCCATAGGCTAAGTGTATGCATCCCACAGTTAAGCCATTCAATATTAACTCTCAATCCAATACCAGTATTTTATTTTAGGATTTCTTCTTTAGTAAGATGATTACTCATAATAATTAGGTTGTGAATAGATCTCTTCTTTATATATTAAAATAGAATGATGATCATGTTGCGAATACGTTGACGCTTTTGTCTGAAAATGATGGGGTGGAATTGGGGGGTTGGTCAACTTAGATCTTGATCCAATCCCTGCCTTCCTAGTTGCTTCTTAAATTTTTTATCATTTTGACAACCTATCCATATCGCATACAGGAAGGGATACGAAAATGAAAGTATAGCCAACAACCACGCAAAAAATTCTATTTCGAAAAAAGGGAGGCCAAGGAAAGCAAGAGATAAAAAATCAAAATATTCCATACGGCTAAATTAAGGAATTATTTATTTCTCAGAATTTTCCCAACGTTAGGAGCACATGAGTCACAATGGTAAGGATGTTTAATGGCACTTCTTTAGGTAGATATTAATTCTCTAATGGTATATTCAATTTCTCTTTTCTTGATTTCCAAGTTCCATCGAAACTTGTCGAAGTAAGATAAAGAGCATCAGATCGTGTGGTTGTTATAACCTATTCCCTCACCAAGTAAACATGTTCCTGAAAATCACCTTGCTCATCAAAGTTGATCAAAACCCCATTTTTCAACAACCAAAACCCCTCATTTTGAAGTTGAACTTGGTCATTGTCAATGTCTTCAATGATGAGTTGATTTTTTGAATTAAGGTTCCATTTTAGATTTTCAACTTCCGTTTCAGTATCTTCGATAGTGATGGCAATGGTTAATACTAATTCATTGTTTTTTTGAAAATCAAAAGTAACCGTAACTTCGTTTAAAATTGATTCTACCATATCTGATACACCTGAGATGAGGACGTTTTCGATAAAACTCCGATCATCAGCGGCTTCTTTCATCGCTTCTTGGATGTCGATGTGAAGTTTCCATTGCCCATAGAGGTCCTTTGGATTTATTTTTTGCTGAGAAAAAGAGGGGATCACAAAAAGAATCGAGAACAAACAAAGAAGGAAATATTTTTTCATACTAATACATACGAAGATAAACTGGGAAAGTTTAGGTGCGGTAGAGAATTTCCATGCTAAGTCCAAGGGGGTATCACCACTAAAACCTCCTAATTTCAGCAATAAAGTTATTTTTCAATGCAGTCTAGGCAATGTTGTGCAGGTGAAAAATTTAATAGCTACGTTATCTTCTGACAACAATAGCTGTGGAAGGTTCAAAATTAGTCTCTTCCATCTTCTTTGCAATCTCGGCTCTACCCGCTCCTGCATAATACTTATGATCTTGTTTGCTCAGGTGCCTATTTTTTTCAGGAATACTGAGTTGCTTTGTAAGGATCAGGCAAGAAAGGAATGGCTACTTAGCTTAGGGCAGCGTATTAATTTGTCATAGAGACGGGAAGCCAGGTCTGGGTTCGGTAAAAAAAGGCAATGTAACCCCTTACTTTTAGGGTGCCCTCATCTGAGAGCCACAGCTTGCATTGATATTCGCTACCACTTTCGGGATCTAGAATGGTGCCATCAACATATTCATTTGAAGACCTATCAAAGGTCATATCTTGTATGATTTTCATACCAATGATCTTTTGTAAATACCTGGCATCATCAGGATCGCAGGAGTTACATACCGGGTCTGGATCATCCTCCAAGCTTCTTTGGAGCTTAATGATCTTACCTGCATAGCGATCCCCCACTTTATAAATTTCTACAATAGATCGTTCCTTTTTTGTTTCATCGTCTATGGTTTTCCATTGACCAACGATTTGTTGCCCATTTACAGAAAAGGTGAGCAACAGTAACATCACAACTAAGATCTGTCCAGAAAAAGCGCTTTTAGCATTCATATTTGCTTTTATTTTTGTAAAATTTTTTTTTGAGTAATTTAATATGATTTAAATAAATACCAAGGTCAAGATTAATTTGAAATACTTATTTGAGTTAGATCCTACTTTTCGACTTTAGCGGATAATATCCGTATTTGCATTGTTGAGTGACCCCAGGGAGTCTACTTTTCCCTAAAATCGGGGGCCCTGAGCCCGTATAAATGATTTTATAAATTAATATCCGGTGGTATTTGGATGGCTTTTAGCAGATTCAGGAGGAGATGTGGTTCAAACCGATACCATTGAAGTAATACCTATTATCCATGCTTGTCTATCCAAATAGAAAACTTATTTAATGGGTGATAAAATTATTTTTCATCTTTTCTCAAGGAGTTCATGAGTCCTTATATGTCCCTTTTTGACCTTAACCTTGTGATGAGCAATTGAATGTGCAGTAAAGCCTTAAGGGAAGATTATTAAAAAAAACGCATGTTTTGTGAAAAAAATCCGATGAGATAAACAGCAATGATCAATAAGATCAGATAAAAAAGTAGGTCACGAGTGGATAGCCTTTGTCGTTGCACATCTACAATATATACAATAAAATATAAGTTTTTTCATATAATAAAATCAAAATATGTCATATCATTATAAATATTTAAATACTCATAATGATGGGTATCTAGGTCCGGGATTAAGGATAACCTAAATCGTTATTGAGCATATTGTCTTCCCCATGGTTATCAAAGAGAATGAAGTTAATATGCGCTACGTAGGTTCTGAATGGACCGCTTTCGTTTAAACAAAAATGCAGGAAGACCTATTTGAAGACCTCCCTGCATTGAAATTCCTGGAATAAGTGGATGGATATAGGGTTAATCTTTGGTCAACTTCATCCAGATTCCTCCAATGATCATTGCGGCAAATGTCAATAAGAAAACAGCTGCAGCAGGTTCAGGCGCGAATGATGAAGGCACCCCCTGATCAAAAGTATGGCCAGTGAACGCAATAAAACTTTCTGCAACGGATGATATGCCTACACCTTGAGATTCTAATTCTGATAACCTGAAGGATTGAGTTAATTGATTGATGCGTAAATATGAAAAAATATTGTATCCATAAAAAGTAGTGCAAAGTCCAAATAAGGTGACCAATATTTTTCCTAAAGTATTGGCATTATTTTCCCTTTGAACCCTGACCAGTCTGAAAGTGATGAAAATTAGTCCGGTGAAGGTCAATAGATAAATTGCGTTAGCGATAAAGGCTAATTGATAATAATTTAATATTTCAAGTTCTCCCATTTTATGATTGTTTAAAATTTAAAAAAGAAATAAATTTAATAAAAAAATATCAATGTTAAACGTGGGGTGAAATCTGTTTTATTTTATCTATTGGAATCAACATAAAGTGGTTTTAAGACTTATTTTAATCAATGAGGGCATCTGCGGTAGGCATCTGATTCGGCGAAATACCGATAGAATGAACCGAAAAATTCCCAGATCAAAAAGTAACGGTCTAAAAAAAGAAAGTACCAAAGAGGAAAAGAGCTTAAAGAGCCCCCAAACATCAAATATCATAAACTATTATGTATTAATGTCTATTTCAACTTTAGGCTTAACTTAGTTGCTTGTGTACGGTTAAATCAGTCAGTCTGAGTGAGTTCATCAAGAAGCGCAACGAGTTTGGGATCTGAGGGTTGCATCGCGTCGGCGCTCACAATATTACCCTGAGGATCAATAAGAATAAATCTTGGGATTCCTTCAATGGTATAATAAGTGATGATGGAAGATTTCCAATCGCCCTCTGCGTACAACTGAATACCCCCAAGATTTTTTTTACTCACAAAATTTTTCCATTTATTTAAATCATCTATGAGATCGATTGAAATACTTACAAATTAGATGTTCGAACCTTTGTATTTTTTTTCAAGATCTTTGAGATAAGGAATCTCGCGAATACAAGGACCAACTAACTAGTCCCAAAACACTTAGATAAGATAGCATAATCGATAGGTTTTATGACATTCATATTTATCTGATCATATTTTTCCTAAAAAGTGTCGGAATTGATAAAGAATGTCATCAGTTTTACAGAAAATAAAAAAACATGAGAATAGCTATTTTTTTAACTTCGCTTTTTTTGGGACTCATTGGTCACTCACAATCTTTGCCTATAGATTTTGAGACGACCATCAATACCTCTGATTTTGTTGATTTTGATGGAGGAATAGCCTCCGTTTTAGAAAATCCACAAGCTGAAGGGATCAATACAAGTACCCATGTCGCCAAAATAATCAGATCAGATGGAGCCATTTGGGCAGGGAGTAAAATAGCATTAACGGAGAACCTAGATTTCAGTACCTTAAATTCTATTTCAATGAAAGTTTACACCACTGCTCCAGTGGGAACTATCGTTAAATTTAAATTGGAAGGAGCTACCGGCGCTGCAGAAAGGGATGTTGAAACTAATGTATCGGGTCAATGGGAGGTTCTGACCTGGGACTTCACAGGTGAGCCTTCAAATTTTAATTTTATTGTTTTCATGTTTGATTTTGGAAATGTGGGTGATGGATCGGCCACTTCAACATTTTTATTCGATGACATTGAGCAGTGGTTTGGAGGGACTCAAATAGATTTACCTTTGGATTTCGAAGAGACCTCCGTGAACTATACCATGACTGATTTCGGAGGGAATGAGTCATTTTTAATAGAGGATCCATTGAATCCTGAAAACAAAGTAATGCAAGTGATAAAAACGAGTACAGCAGCCACTTGGGCTGGAACGACGCTGGGTACGCCTTCGGGCTTTGCCACCCCTATTCCACTGTCCTTATCAGATTCAAAAATAACCGTCAAAGTATGGTCACCGGCAGCGGGTACGCCGATTCGTTTGAAAGTAGAAGATGCTAATGATCCTACCCATACTTGTGAAACAGAAACCAACACTACAGTTACTGAAGAATGGGAAGTATTAACGTTTGACTTTGTTGATCAAGCACCAGGTACGGAGTTTTTAAGCATAGGCTTAGAGCGAGGATGGATTTATAACATGGCATCCATTTTTTTTAATTTTGGAACCGAGGGTGCTACAGCGGGGGCAAAGACCTATTATTTTGATGAGGTCAAGTTTGGTGAATCGATGGGAGGAACTATTGATGATGAAGAGACCATTTTGTCTTTAATGAGCCCATCAATGATGATTTATCCCAATCCAGCTCAAGATAGGATCCATATTCAAATGAGTGAGTTTAAAGAAGCCATTATTTATACTTTATCAGGAAAGAAAGCACTCAGGACCAAAGAAAAGTATATTGATCTGACGACCATGAGTGAAGGTATTTATATCATACAGTTGGAGAATAACAGTGGAGCCAAGGAGCGTACCCGGTTGGTGAAAGTCTTGAAATAAATTATAGGTTGATTTTTTTCATCATCAACAAAAAAAATATTACTTTAATGAACTATTCAATCAACAAAATAATAAAATTTTTATTCCATTATTAGCTTTGTAAATCAGCTGTAACGAAACGACCGATGTTCAGGTTACTTTCAATGACGAAAAATCAATGGCGATACGATCGCACTACCAAAAATATTTAAATAATGATATTGATGGTCTGAAGTCATTGGAGTCACCAGATTTAAAAATTTATATGAATAGTACCCAAGCAATGAGAAGATCTAGGTGTGTGGGGTTAAAGTATCATCGATCCTCTCAATGCGGGAACCAGCCACAACGATTTCACAAACCTAGTGGAATTGGAAGGCTGTAGGTAAAACAAGTGGGGAGTAGCGGTTCTGTTCGGTTAGTAGCTTCAGTTTTTGTCTTTTGGGGTATAAATGTTAACTTCCTTAAGATTTATAACCTACCAATTTTAGTATTATTAGTAGGCTTTCAAGTACATGATACATTCAATTAAACCCCTATATATGCCTAAATTTTTATTTTTTCGATGTGTGCGATGGCTAGTAATGATTACTTGCGGCCTTACTACCTCTACAATAGATGCACAATCCATTGATCTAGTGGATTATCAAGATTTAGACTATCGGATGATTGGTCCTTTTCGGGCCAGTAGAACCGTAGGAGGTACCGGTGTTCCTTCTCAACCCAACATCTTTTACATGGGGGTGAACAATGGGGGTGTTTGGAAAACCGATGATTTTGGACGTACATGGAATCCGATATTCGATGAGGCGCCTACCGGATCCATTGGGGATATAGCCGTTTCAGAGAGCAACCCTGAGGTTCTTTACGTAGGTACGGGTGAAGGCCTACACCGTCCAGATTTGGGTGTTGGAGACGGTATTTTTAAAAGTATTGATGGAGGAAAAAGTTGGACACATATCGGATTATCAGATGTACAGCAGGTAGGTCGTGTGGTCATTCATCCTACCCAACCAGAACTTGTCTTTGTAGCAGGTTTGGGACATCCTTATGGTTCCAATGAAGAACGGGGCGTATTTAAAACGGATGATGGAGGAAACACTTGGCGCAAGGTACTTTACCTGGATGAGCATACAGGTGCGATACAGCTAGAGTTTGATCCCAATAATCCTGAAATACTGTTTGCAGATATGTGGCAACATCAGGAAGGACCATGGGAAAATGCCAATTGGTCAGGTCCTAATAGTGGTTTGTATAAGTCGACAGATGGCGGTGAACATTGGAGAAAAATAGAAAAGGGATTGCCAGGGGCTGAGCAGGGTTTAGGCAGGATAGGGTTCACCATTGCACCCAGCAATTCAAATCTTATGTTTGCCCTAGTAGATGCCCGCGAAGCGGGGGGGCTCTACAAAAGTACAGACGGGGGAGAAAGCTGGTTTTTTTTACATGGCAATCGAAGACTTTGGGGCAGAGGAGGAGACTTCGCTGAAATCAAAGTGCATCCCAAAGATCCGGATCGCTTGTATGTGGGCAATGTGGCTTCCTATACCTCTGCTGACGGAGGGAAAACATGGAGTTCCCTGAAAGGAGCACCGGGTGGAGATGACTATCACCGTATTTGGATCAATCCAAATTCCCCTGATATTATGTTGTTCGTGGCGGACCAAGGTGCCATCGTCACGGTAAATGCGGGAAGAACTTGGAGTTCTTGGTACAATCAACCTACCGCCCAATTATATCATGTTGCTACAGATGGAGACTTTCCCTATATGGTGTATGGAGGTCAGCAGGAAAGTGGAGCCATTGGCATTGCGAGCAGAGGAGATGGGGGTCAAATTAGTTTTAGAGAATTCATGGGTATTGGTGCTGACGAGTATGCATACGTAGCTCCAGATCCCAAAGATCCCAATATCATTTATGGGGGTCGTGTCACCCGATTCAATAAATTAACGGGTCAATCCCAAAGCATTACACCCGAGGCGGTACGCTCGGGTGCTTATCGTTTCGTAAGAACCCTGCCTTTGATGTTTCATCCAGCAGATGACCACATGCTTTTGTTTGCCACCAATGTATTGTGGAAGACGACCAATGAAGGTCAAAGTTGGGAAATCATCAGTCCTGATTTGACTTACGAACAACCTGAAGTCCCTGCCAGTGTGGGTATATATAAGACCAAAGAGATGGAAAAGATGGCCCGAAGAGGTGTTATTTATTCGCTCGGCCCGTCTCCATTGGCAGCCCATATTATTTGGGCAGGCACCGATGACGGTCGCGTCCACTTAACTAGGGATGGTGGTGTAAACTGGCAGGACGTCACGCCTCCCCAAATCTCATCATGGGATAAAGTTGCTCAAATAGATGCCAGTTATTTTGATGAAAACACGGCTTATATTGCCATTAATGCCATAAGAAAAGATGATATGGCGCCTTATATTTATAAAACGCACGATGCTGGTAAAAACTGGAAATTGGTTACCCAAGGCCTGCCTTCAAACGGTCCTGTCAATGTAGTGAGGGCTGACCCAAAGCAACCGGGACTGTTGTTTGCGGGAACCGAGAGAGCCGTATACTTTTCTGTAGACGAGGGAGCTCATTGGCAATCACTTCGTAATAACATGCCTGCCACCTCTATCAGGGACTTGGTGATTCATGAGGATGACCTCGTGGTAGGGACCCATGGCCGTTCTATCTGGATTTTAGATAATATAGCGCCCTTACGCGAAATCATAAAAACGCAAAAGGAGTCTGTTCACTTATTTACACCTTCCTTAGCGACCCGAGTGAGAGACAATATGTTTCATGACACCCCGCTACCACCTGAAGAGCCCACTGGACAAAATCCTCCCGATGGTGCTATTTTAGATTATCATCTTGCGGCAGGTGCAAGTTCAGTACAACTAGAGGTACTGCATCAAGATGGAAAGGTCATAAGAAGGTATGCGAGCGATGATTTACCCGTCAATGTGGATACTACTACCCAACGCCATCCAACCTATTGGATGCGGCCGGTCCAAAAATTGGGAACGAGCGCTGGCCATCATCGTTTTATATGGGACTTGAAATATGCACCACCTAGGGGGGCTGAGGCTTCCTATTCTATTGCTGCCGTTTATAACAATACACCCAGTGGTCCGTTAGGTCCCATGGTAAATCCAGGACGCTATCGTGTCCGCCTTACGGTTGATGGCGAGGTTACCGAAAAACCTTTGGCCCTGCGCATGGATCCTCGGGTGTCAATCAGTTCGGCGGCCTTAAAGTCCCAGCATAACTTGAGCATGGCATGTTATCAGGCCTATCATGAACTACAAGAAATGGCGGAAACAATGGTCACACAAAGGAAACCATCCTTGGCTGCTTTGGCTTTGCTAGGTACGGGTAGCCCAAGTGATCAGGATATTTTATATGGCAGCATTCGTGCTGTTTCTCCTGAAAAAGAAACCATTATCGGTCTTCAGAATAAATTAATTTATATGATGAATGTACTTCAATCGGCAGATGTCAACCCAACGTCACAAGCTCAAAATGGGGTTAAAGATTTATTAGATGTAGCAGTAATTTTGAAAGTTAGAAGGAATAAAGAAGATTGATCAATTGTGAAGTAACATTCTATATGCACTTGGTCATAGCTTTGCTTCCTTTATTGGTCATTTTCTTACTCTTTAGTGCGGAAATTGAGCTGGACTCACCTGCTCAATAAGCTTTGCTCCACGGACGTTTGAAGCTCTCAGAAGTGTCTAAGGTCGATGTTTATTTCTATAGTCGAGGTTTTGTTGACTTTCTCAGGCGCAGAGAAACGTGAATACATGTAAAGGGTGAGGTTGACTTTGGATAAGCAGTTGAGTCTGGCTATTTATAAGGGCATTTAGTCTCAGTAAGCTCGCATTTATCCTTTTAACAACAACGCAGGTTCTTCTGTACAGGAGGACATGGGACAGTGCCATACGAACAATACACGCAACAATCTCCTTTTTTAGGCTTGAGTACAATTTTACAATTTGCGCAAGCATAAAAGAATTGACATGCATCGGTAGGCATCTCTTCGATCCTTCGATGGTCACAGTTTGGACAGGTAATTTCAGATGTTAATAAGAATTCCATTAATGAGGAAGGTGATCTATCACCTGATAACCTGATGCATTAATAGCTTGTTCAATTTTGTATTCATTGGTTTGAGTTGGATCATAACCAATGACTGCATTACCACTGCCATAGGAAACGGTCAACTCCAGTATGCCTTTGAGTTGGTTCACTTCGTCAATGATAGGTGCTTCACAACCTGAACAGGTCATCCCAGCGATTTTAAATTCTGTTCGATGAATCACCGATGGATCGTAGGAAATAACTTCACTTAATGGGTCAAGATATAACTTCTGCGAGTAATAGGGAAACGTCAACATGAGTAGGGCGACTACCGTCACGATGCCTAAAAACGATTTCGAATGCATGAATTTTGGCTTCACAGGCTCACAGTCACAATCGATTTCTTTTGGAGTATATAGTTTTTGATACCAAGTAATGCCAAGTACGAAAAGGGTGAGCTCTATCAGATATGGTCTATAAGGTGCGATCCAAGAAAAGGCAGCAGCCAGACTACTTGTACCTGCGATTAAAGTTAGAAAAGGAGCGATACAGCATAGAGATGCCGTAATCGCACCTAACAAACTCACACATATGAATTTAAAGTCACTTTTCATGATTTAGAACATCATATAATTAATTTAATCTTTTTACCTAAGCACCTAAAAAGAAATTATTAATACTTCATTGTTAACTTGTATTAAGTTTTAGTTGACCTTAATTGCATAAATAATACTGACCGTAAGCATCAGTCACCTCACATGTGAATAAACGTGGATCCAGACCTCCTTACACTTTCAAAACCAATAAGGTCTAAGAAAATGATCGCTACCAGCACCATTGACCATCCAACTACTTTTGTTCAGACATCTCAATATTACAAAGAATTTCTATGTCAGGAGCGACGGAACTAGAGGCTCCCGATACGCCAAATTCGTTTCGATCAACACTTCCTATGATCTGAAATCCTACTTTATTGAGGTCATTTCTGGTTTTGGTTGAGCCTATGTGATTTGCGGATAGAATCACTTCTTTGGTATTGCCTCTCATCGTCAAATCACCCACCACTTTGTATTTTTTTTCGCTTGATTTGATAAATGATTTGCTTATAAACGTGATTGTTGGATAATTTTCCATATCAAAAAAGTCACTACTTTTCAAGTGTTTATCGCGGCCTTCAGCACCGGTGCTGACACTACCAACTTGAGCTTGAAAGCTCACTTGAGCACCTGTAAAATCTAAGGGTGTCCCGCCTTTCACCGTTGCTTCAAATTCCATGAACCTACCATTTACAAATGAGATGCCGGAATGCTTGGCATTAAACATGATACTTGAATGATTGGGATCAATGGTCCAAACTTGGGCATGGGTACCAAGCGTCAAAAAGAAAACAAATAGCGATGTGCACAATTGATTTTTCATTCTATTTTTTTAAGTGTAATATAATTTATTATTTAGCTTCTTTTCCATCTTTTATAAGGGCGGTTAATGCAAGTTAGGGACAATAATGAAAAACAATTCATAACTAGGAATTTAATCCTATAATCACAATGAACACTTATCAGAAAATCAGTCATTATGCTACTTAAAATTAGGATCTATAAAAAAAAGCTCATAACGACAGTTATGAGCTTTTTTTACTGTGTTTATGAGATAAGCCTTCTATTCTCCAGGAACTTGTACTCTTTCGTTTACATAAAAAAGTTGAACTTTTCCATCGACAATGAGTGCGTCATGTACCTGATTAAGTTTGATCTCTGTTTCGTCCACTGTTAGGGTAAGATCGTGTCCCGACGTGATCCATTGATATGATTTTCCCTCTTTGTTTGTGTACTCATTAGCAATCATATACTTGGTGGTCCATTTCGGATTATTTTCCACAAACCACTTGGACAGAAAAGCAATGTGCGCATCAGATCCGTCAATCAATTCACCAGTTGGTGCGTAAGCTTTGAAATTTTCTACTGAATTCAACTTACGAATGGCTGCGGTATCTTTTTCATTATGAGCTTTAATATAATTTTCCCAAACTTGAATAGTTGATTTTGAATCACTATACAAGGCAATCTTAGTTCCATCCTCAGAGATTTGATATCCGATTTCGTTCGGAACGATTTCTTTTTCTACTTTTTTAGCGGGCTCGCATGCGAATGCCATAACTAATAAAATGAATATTGATTTTTTCATAAGTGATAGGCGTTGCTTTTCGTTTTAGTAAGAGGCTAAATTATTTACTTTTTATGCTCTTTCCAAAAGGATACATTTATTCTAGTTAAGATCTCATTAATAATGACCTTGAGAAGGAAATAGAAATTACTCTCAAGACAAAGTCATTGATCAGGCAGAAATCTTAGAGAGGTGGTAGTTAAATAAGCAATGTCTAGCCTCACTGAGTATAAAAGTGCCCCCAATACTT
>CAJQKV010000039.1 GCA_905479015.1 uncultured Cyclobacteriaceae bacterium | reverse complement strand
TTGACCGAGTTTACTCAAACACTGAAAACAAAAAAACAATATGAAAAATTTATTTATCTGCTACTTAATAATCTTATCACCTATTGAATGCTAACCTGGCTAAGTAGAACAGACTTAGTGAATCCAACATTATTTGTTTTACTTTTATTTTTTTATGTTTTAATATTCAAAACTTATGTGGACGGGGAGGCCATGGGGTCAATTGAAGATCTTGCACCAGGTCCAAATAAAAAACTTAGTTTCAAAATAACTGAAGCACAAGAGCAATTACAAAGCTTGACAAATTCCTTAATACAGGATTTGGAAAAATAACGTATGACAACAAAATCCATGACCGATAGGATATTTAACCAAACATCATTATGAATACATCACTCGAATCATCAAACTGTTGCTGCTCCTGAATGCATTTGGACATCAAATATCAGGCTTAATGAAAGAAAAAATAACATAGTGAAAAATCCTTAAAATTGACGAGAAACAACTCCCTAGTTATCTATGGCCTGAGAATGATTATTTTATTCATAGATAACTATGAGTATTGTATCTTTCAAATAAATACGATGGATTTGAAAATTTCAATGGTGAATTATGTACCGCCTTGTTATTCTGACCTATCCTTGACCTTTATCAATACCTATGATTAAGATGCTAAAATGCCTACAGACTTGCCTTTTACCCTTATTGGTTCTTTTCAATAGTGGCTGCTCGACTCAAAACAAGACAAACCCACTCCAAACTAACATCAGTGCTGAATCTGAAAATCTAAAGAGGCCCCATGTTCCCAGTAGTATTACCCGGACAATAAAATTAGATAGTAAAGGAAATATTTGGATGGCCTCGTGGGAAGGTGTGATTAAATACGATGGAATATCTTTTACCAACATGACAAATGAGGTAAGTTTGAGTCGATTTTTTTCTATTCTTGAAGATAGAAAGGGCAACTTTTGGTTTGGATCAATCGGAAGTGGCGTGTATTATTATGACAGAAAAACCTTTCAGAATTTCACAACAGAGGAGGGATTGATCAATAATAATGTCACCCATATTTATGAAGATAAAGCTGGGAATATTTGGTTTGGAACTCAAGGTGGGGTGAGCTGTTTCGATGGAACATCTTTTCGTAACTATACGATGAAAGACGGCCTATCCAATAACGATGTTAATACCATTATTGAAGATAAAACAGGTAAATTTTGGTTGGGGACGCGAGGGGAAACGTGTTCTTTTGACGGAACCTCATTTACCCATTTCACTAATGTTGATAATACTCCTTTTATAAATGTTCGGTCCATTATAGAGGATAAAAAGGGGAATATTTGGCTTGGGGGAGGTGATGGCCTTTGGCGTTATGACGGGGAGGAATTCACCAACTTCACGTCTCGGTTTGTGGGTTATATTTATGAAGATAAAGCTGGAAATATTTGGACCAGTTCGGAAAGTGCGATTATTCATGGTTGGGCCTTATCAAGATATGATGAAAAATCATTGTCTGATGGAAAAACAACTGGATTAGAAATGATTGCAGAAGAAGGCATGTTTTTTGGAATTGTAGAGGATCATCAGGGGGCTATTTGGGTGGGTAACTTGAAGGGTGTATATCGTCATGATGGAACGTTTTTTTTCAACTTTAAAGAGCGGGAATAAGTAAAAACGCGCTTTCAAAATAATTTCCAGTCCAATATATGGAGACGTTCCTTATTTTTAAACTTTTGAATGATGCCATGAGTTTTATTGAAGCTGACCTAGCAGAAGTTTATCTGTGAGAATGGGCTTTTATAGGTAAAGATCAGGATGTGTCATTTTTGCTTTAAGTGGAGACTCAAAAATATGAATAAGCCATCCTGGAGCGTATGGAGCAGGTCAATAAAATTAGAAATTGAGAAGTATGTATTTGATTTAATCATAAATTTTTTTTACTTTAACTAAAATATAAAACCTAAAAAATAGTTAGGAATATTAATAGATCCAAGCTCTGCGTAACCCCAAAAAATAGTCTTAAAACCATAACATGGAGGAATATAAAATCAAAGTAGTAGAAACTATTTGTGCCATTTTTGTTTATTTGATGTTGAAATTAATAGTTCAGAGAATAATAAGAAAAGTAGGAGCTAAGTTTAAATACCGATCAAGTAGAATAAAAATCACAAATAAGATAGTAAGCGTATTACTGCTAATCATCCTTGCCATTATGCTGATTTTTGTTTGGGGGGTTGACCAATCTGAACTGTTAATATTCCTTTCTACGATATTAACAGTTTTGGGAGTTGCATTTTTTGCACAGTGGTCAATTATATCAAATATTACTTCTACGCTGATCATTTTTTTCAATCATCCTATTAAGATTGGAGACCATTTAACGATTATGGATAAAGAATACGAAATAGAAGGGCAATTAAGTGATATCAGTATCTTTTTTATCATTATAAAGACAAAAGAGAACAAGAAAATAACCATCCCAAGTAATGTTTTTATGCAAAAAATGATAAAGCAAGGAACATCGGGTTAGAATAAACAAAAGTCAATAATAGTTGTAAATTGATGCTTTAAAATGCGGTTCAACCTTGGGCTACTTTTATGCCGTAGCAGCTTAGCTCGATACGTAAATTTTATAAATTACTATAATAAACCCATGACTTTTAATTAAACTCTATTCGCCAATTTATACATCCTTTTTATGAGAAAAATTATTCTTTTGATTGCTGCAGTAATGGTAAGTCTTGCAAGTATATTGGTTTTTAATACCTTGATGCTAAGCTCTAAACAAGTAGCTTCAGAGCGCCTAGAAAGATTAAATTTATCAGATGAGGTTTTTCAAAACCTATCGAAAGCCATACAATACCCAACCATTTCTTTTGGTGAAAAGGTGCCTGTTGATTCAATTGCCTTTATTGGCTTTCATAGGTTTCTAGAAGCAACTTTTCCATTGACACATGCCAAATTATCTCTGGAAAAAATCAATACCTACAGCTTACTCTACACTTGGGAAGGTTCAGAGGCCTCAAAAAAGCCTATTATCTTCATGTCACATCAGGACGTGGTACCCGTAGATAAACCCACTTTAAAAGATTGGGAAGCAGGTCCTTTTGAAGGTAAAATATCTAAAACAGACATCATTGGTCGAGGAGCAATGGATGACAAGGCGAGCTTAATTGCATTATTAGAAGCGGTGGAGCGGTTACTTGAAGAATCCTTTAAGCCTTCGCAAACGATTTATCTTGCTTTTGGTCATGATGAAGAAGTGGGAGGTTCAAAGGGTGCTGCTGAAATTGCAAAATATTTAAAGTCAAAAGATGTTCAGGCCGCAATGACACTTGATGAAGGTGGTTTTTTAGCAGAAAATATGGTTCCAGGAATTAACAAGCCTATTGCTATGGTCAATCTGGCTGAGAAAGGTTTTGCTTCCTTTAATCTTATCGTAAAGACTCAAGGGGGACATAGTTCACAGCCGCCTAAAGAAAATACGATTGGTATGTTGGCTCAAGCTATCGTGGACCTCGAAAATAATCAACTTCCCTACAAACTTGTAAAACCTATTGATTACCAGTTTGAATATATAGGTGCTGCATTGCCTTTTTTTAAAAAGTTGGCATTTGCCAATCCATGGTTATTTGAAAAGCGCATTCTTGAATCCTTGAATGCCCACACAACGACGGCAGCCACTATCATTGAAGGAGGAGTAAAGAATAATGTCATTCCGACCTTGGCATCGGCAACCATTAATTTTAGAATTCTACCCGGAGAAACGATAGCCTCCGTGAAGCAACACATTGAAAGTAGCATATCCGATAAAATAGAAGTAGTAACTGTTGGTTTCTTAACCAATCCTTCGCCAGTTTCTAGCATTGATTCTGATGCTTATACCATCCTAGAAAAGACCATACGGAGTATGTTTCCCAACAGTATTGTGGTACCTGGTTTGGTCGGTGGGGGTACTGATGCGCGCTATTTTTATGAAATTTCGGATGATGTCTATCGTTTCTATCCCATTCGGGTTCAACCTGAAAGTATGACACGCTTGCATGGTATTGATGAAAAAATAAGTAAGGACAACTACAAGGAAATCATTGAGTTTTCTTACCATTTGATCAAGAAATTTAATTAAAATTTAGCTTTTTTTGATTTTGCAAAGCGTAACATATAGGAATAGGATCTTCATGAGAAAGTCACCTGACCCTATTGATCACTAGCAGATCAGAGGATAACATTTAAAGCGTCATTATTATTATCTGTTCTACTCACAAAATTTCAGCTTATTTTCGCTTCAGGTTTAATCGTTAAATTGGTTGAGCTTACAGTGGGCTATCCTGTATAAACGGTTTATACTGAATTAAATGGATAGATATTTCGAAATAGATTGACTAAAAATTGAATTATGAATTTATTCATTATTATTTGCGGAGCGCTGATTTTTATAGTCGTAGCCATCGCCAAATTTAAAATTCATCCTTTTATTACCTTAATTCTAGCGGCCATAATGGTGGGATTTTTAATGGGCTTAGACGGGGTGGTGATTCTAGATAAAATAAGTGAAGGTTTTGGAAAGACCTTATCCAGCATAGGCATTATCATAGGATTCGGAGCAATCATCGGCATATTTTTAGAAAAATCGGGAGGTACCGCAAGCATAGCAAAATATCTTTTATCAGTAATAGGGGATAAAAAATCTCCCTTGGCCATCAACTTAACAGGTGTATTGGTTTCAATTCCGGTCTTTTGCGATTCTGCATTTATCATTCTTTCATCCTTAAACAAAGCGTTAAGTAAGAAAACAGGAATTTCAGTAGCTGTTTTCGCGGTAGCACTTTCAACAGGCCTTTATGTTTCTCATGTTTTCGTGCCTCCAACTCCGGGTCCACTGGCAGCAGCAGCAGCCTTAGAGGCGGACTTGGGCTTAGTCATAATCATAGGTTTGGTGATAGCCCTGCCTACCGCCTTTGCTGGTTATCTTTGGGCTGTAAAATTTGGATCTAAACTTACCCCAACCACTCCTGAAATAGGGAATGAGATGGAGGAAATAGTTGAAAATAAGGCGAACATTTTAGTAGTTTTCCTACCCATAATCATGCCTATCATTTTCATTGGGTTAAGATCAATGGCTAAATATCCATCCCATCCTTTTGGAGATGGAATGATCGCGGATACGCTTTCATTTGTTGGACATCCCTTACCCGCATTGTTTATAGGGATGCTGCTCGCCTTGCTGCTGGTTGATAAAAAAACACCCGTAAAAGAGCGTTGGTCTTGGGTATCACATGCATTAAAAGAAGCTGGAGTCATCATACTCATAACCGGGGCAGGGGGAGCTTTCGGTAGTATCCTCCGATCGGGCAATTTAGGGGAACTTATTGAGGCTCAATTTACAGACTTAGAGGTAGGGATTTTTTTACCGTTTATATTGGCAGCCTTATTAAAGACAGCGCAAGGATCATCCACGGTGGCAATCATTACAGCGGCAACGATCATATCACCTATGATGGATGTATTGGGATTAGACAGTGAGCTATCTCGGGCGCTGACGGTATTGGCCATTGGAGCAGGTGCCATGACCGTTTCTCATATCAATGATAGTTATTTTTGGGTCGTTTCTCAATTCTCAGGGATGAATACCAAAACCACCTTAAAGATGCACACTATGGCAACTCTGATTCAAGGAATAGTGGCCATTTTACTATTATCCTCTGTTCAAGTTATTTTAAATTAGTATGAATTTATTCCTTTTTTTCACCATTTTATTTACCTCAATGCAAGCACAAGTAATTTTCGATTTTAATAAGAAGTCAGATCTTCAAGATTGGATTATTGTAAACGATGTAGTTATGGGGGGTCGTTCGTCAAGTACTTTTAAATTAGATGAAGACGGCTTAGGTGTTTTTGAAGGCAATATATCTTTGGAAAATAATGGTGGATTTTCATCATTGCGATATAGGTTTTTAAAAAGGACCATAAAGGGAGCTACTCAAGTTAAAATTACCTTGCGCGGAGATGGAAAAAAATATCAATTTAGGGTAAAGTCCAATGCAGGTGATTATTATTCCTACATAGTCCCATTTCTGACCTCAGGTGAATGGCAAGAAATAGTCATTCCTTTAGGAGATATGTATCCTTCTTTTCGTGGGAGAAGATTGAATCAACCTAATTTTTCTAATGATTCTATTGAAGAGCTCACCTTTTTGATCGGGAACAAAAAAAGCGAAAGATTTAAGCTCTTGATAGATAAAATAGTACTCGAATAATATTGATATATCTACCTATCATTAATATGAAATCATTCTTTATTTTACTTCCGACTATTTTTAGATTCAATAAAAGAGACTCAAAATAAGACCTGCAAAGAGTTTAGAGTCTGTACTTATGGATTGATGAGAAGTTGTGAGCTCAATATATTAAAAGATATAGGGTGAGCAGGTGACCATTGATAAAAGTCATCCATTTATGGGTGGACTCACCCTATGCGGATAGTCTCTTTCGCGGCGTTGAAATTTAAGAATGGCTTCTTTGACGATACTGCCTTGTTCTACATTAATGGCATTTTTGATGGTCAGACTTTGGGCCCAACTTGATCGACCTCCCAAGACAGAAGGTAAATGCACAATCAATGCCGCAGAAAGGGATCTTGAAGCACTTTCCCAAAAATAAGTGGGGGTGTGGTCTACGGCATAATAATCAACATGATCGATCGCTAGTATGGGTTTTTTAAAAGTAGTGGGTTTAGCAAAATAAAATCCCATGCCTTCATCGCAACTCACATCAATGATTAATGTGCCTGCCCTCAGACTAGATTTTTCCTCTTCAATGACAAAATTGACAGGATCATTGGCATCTTGATAGGTACCGTTAATGATGATTTCCGATTCACTGATTAAATCCAATAAGGGTCGTTCAGTTCCATCATGTTCTACAATTTTTAATCTAGGTTCATTGAGACCTCCATTCTTGATACGGACATAGTTTACATCTAAGACCTCTTCTCGGACTTCATGATCAGGTCGCTGGATACATATGGTAATATCTCTAAAGCCATGGGCTTTTAACGCATAAATGGCACCTCTACTGACGGCGCCAAAACTAAAGATGATTACTTTTCTCTGATTGCCATAATGTCCATCTATCCCCTTCAGTTGTAAGGCATGAATGACCGCACAATAACCAGCCATTTCATTGTTTTTATAAAAGGTATGCCTTCCAATCTGTTCATTGGGACTCCAAACAAACATATCCTCAAATGCAATGAGGGTGAGCTTTCGATCAATGGCAGCTTGTGTGACGTGCATTTGCTGGGCGCAATGGTGATAACCCCAGAGTATTCCCCCTTCTTTCAATTCATTGAAATCTGATAATATAGGTTTGGCTATGATCGCCGTTCCTATATCTGATAATATCTCTGACCTTGTAGCCATTCCTCCCGTTTGCTTTGCGATTTCATCATCTTCAATATGAAAGGGTTTGCCATATCCTTTTTCAAAAATGAGCTTTTTGCGGATATGCTCAGGAAGTCTAAGTAAATGCTCAGGGTGAATAGGTACGTGTCTTTCATCTTCTTTTTTGGAAGTTCCAATAATACCTATCTTTGATAAATCCATATGATTTCCTTTTTAGTTGAAGCCAAACATCGCTAATGAAATGAGCGTGGCTCTGTGATCAGTTTTTTATAAATAGATGGCTGGCTAGGGATCAGGCATTAAATTGACCTCTAGTGTATCAATAATCAGGAAGGCTAAATGAAAAGAGACCTTTAGTTCACTGTAAAATCGTGCAGTGTAAGATTAATATCAACAGATAATTAATAATTTGTAAGATACACGAAGTAATGACACCTTTGAGGAATAACGAGAGAAACCTCGGATTATCCTTTGATATTGAATCGAAGCATAGTGACCAAATGATAGGAAAGCGGCGGCTCACTAGAGTTATTTAGGGATGACTGAGGTGTATTTAAATGAGGCTGTTCTTAAGATACCTTATTTGGGAGGGGATATTTATTTTTGGGAGTTAATACATTAAAGTTGAAATTCATAGATCCTAAAAACAGATTTATGCTTTAGCTCAAATTAAGTGTTTTAAGGATCATATTGATGCTTATCTAATGACTGCTATTTAGATTAAAAATTAAATGAGATCCCATATTAAAAGTAGTTGTGAGTTATTGTGAAAGCAAGTAGATATAAAAATGAGTATTTGTGTAGTCATATTAATGCTTGCGAATCTCAAAAAAGATTATTATTGTCTGAATGTTGATCTAAAAACCATAAATGCACACTTTTCTATAAAAAAATCGTTTGACATAAATTAGACAATTAAATATATGAATAAGATGAAATACAGCCCTAAACTTATCACTGCATTATGGCTGCTCCTGCTAGGGAGCTGTACCCAGTTGTCTGAAAAAAATCAAAAAACGGCGGGGGAATGGAAAATAGATTTTTTGGATGATTTTGAACGTTTTAACCCTGATAACTGGCAGGATCAACGCATTTGGGTAAATAATGAAACGCATTGTTATGTACCCAATAATGAATTTGATACCAGAGAAGTAAGTAATGGAACCTTAAAAATTAAAGTGATTAACCTCGGAGAGAAACGTCCTTGCGATAATATAGACAAACACGGTAACCAACATCCCAATACCGAGTATGTGGCTGGGCGAATAGCATCAAAAAATCTAAAAGAATTTGTAAAAGGCAAATGGACAGCCAGATTAAAATTGGCGAGTAATGGTGAGCCCAGCATGTTTCCCGCTTGGTGGATACTCGGAGCACAAAATAATGAATCACCTATTCAGCAGTCAGATGAGATTATTTGTTGGCCATTAACGGGATCTGGAGAAATTGATATTTTTGAACATCATGGAGATCATCAAAAGAACGAATTTACCACTGGAGCCATTAAAAGTTTAGGGGAGTGCGACCAAGGGGATTGGTGGAGTCATCGTAAAGGAGTGGAGGCAACGCTAAACGAATTTCATGAATACTCCGTTGAATGGCAAGGGAGTGACTTGGTTTATCGGCTTGATGGCATTGAAGTTTATCGTAATATTGGAGAAGGAGATAAATATCCAGAAGCCATGTTCGCCATATTAAACTTTGCAAAAATTACCGACCAGCCTATGACAGGTATTTGGGTGATGGAAGTGGATTGGGTAAAACACGAAAGAAGAAGTTGAGTTTTGGTGCTGCTGATTGACGCATATTGAGCAGTATTATAAGGATCAACAAAATGCCCTTTATGAACAGAAAAATAGGTCTTAAGGCCGATATAACTTAACAATACCCACGAACTAATATTCAATGGTTGCGAGGTATAATCTGATACCAGTCATTAAACGCAATTGATCAATATGAGTAGAATCATCTCACTACGCTATTTACGTGATAAAAGGTGTTTGATGGAGGCAGACTTGAAATAAAAGCGGGTAATAACTTTGATTTACTCTTATTGAAATCCAAATAATAGCTTGTATATGAAACGTAGAAAACAGATTTGGGAGAGATCAATGAAGAAATGATCAGATACTTGATCCTCTCGAATAATGAATAAATAGGCCTCATTTGACTTCCGAAATACAATGAGGTATTAAATATAAAAAATCACTTTTGTTAAGCAGATTTTTAATTTCAAACAAATTTGCTTAGAGTTAAGGCTCATTAGTCTAGAGCGAGTAACCTGAGATTTTTTTTATTGCCTTAATTCAAAATAAAGCTTAATGAGGTCCAAATAATTAGATTATATAAATTTTCTTTCTTGAAGATGAAGATTTATTTTGAGTCTTATGAAATTATATAATATTAAACATATGAGTAAAGGAGGAGTTAAAGATGTTTTAGATCCAAAGGATGTTAACGCCTATGGCTTTTATAAGTTACGAGGCATTAAGAAAGTGTTATTCGAGCTCGCTCAAATACTCCCTAAAAATATTATCAGTTTTAAAATAGCACTCATATTACGAAAAATTACCTTGCGAAATAAGGTTAAAATTATTGATCAAACTCAATTTGACTTAAAGCTCAGATTGTTTCCAATGGATAATTTAGGTGACCGGTTTTTGCTGTTTCTTCCGAAATTTTTCGAATATGATGAATTCCAGCTGATGTCACAGTGTTTAAAAGAGGATAGTATTTTCATTGATATTGGAGGAAACATGGGCATTTACAGTCTTATATCGGCGAAATACATCAATAAAACGGGTAGGATTTTGTCATTTGAGCCTAATCCGAAGATGATTGAACGTTTTAGATTTAACATTAAAATTAATGAGTTTGATCAATTGATTGAGCTGAATGAAATTGGAATTGCTGATAAAGAAATGACTTTTAGTTTAGCATTATCAAAGAAGAATTTGGGAGGCGCAAGTATTGTAAAAAATTTCGGCGAGGGCAATGTAATGGTGAAGTGCAGACCTTTACTCGACGTATTAAAAGAAAATGAGATTACCAAAATTGATTTGCTCAAAATTGATATTGAAGAAGCAGAACCCCTTGCTTTAAATCCTTTTTTTCAAAACGCCCCAAGAGCATTATTTCCTAAAATAATCTTTATTGAGTCTGAAGATAATATTGACCTTATCAAACTTGGATACAAGTTCATTAAGAGAACAAGAGCCCAAAATTCCATTTATGTTTTAGATTAAAAAAAACTAGGTTCAATTTTTTTTAATAGAATAGATATGAAAAAGTGGGAGTCTTTTTATTTTTGCCTGATAGCCAAAGAAAAGTCTGCAAATTTTAAGTTGATAATAAAAACCATTTTCTAAAGACTTTGATTTAGATCGTCCTAATTTCAAACAAAATTTAATAAGAAACGGCCAATGGTAGGCAAGGAGAGAGGCTTACTGAGGATAGATATTCCATAGGATGCTAACAGAAAGCATTCAATAAAGGGTAAGACGATTCAATAGGATAAAAAGAGGCATCTGTACTAATAAATAAAGGGCCGATGGTGACTTATTACAGCCGAGATTAAAGTAAAGAGGGGTAAAGAAAATAGAATGTAGGGGGCGTATATATTATCGAGTAGTGTCAAAATAAAATAATAGATTATGTAACTTGATGAGTATAAAGCAATGTGGCGAGAGCTAATTCAAGCATTCAGATGAATAAATACGATTACATTATCATTGGAGCAGGTTCTGCAGGTTGTGTTTTAGCCAATCGTTTGTCTAAAAATCCCGCAAATCAAATATTACTTATTGAAGCAGGCAAACGGGATAAAAAAGTAGAGATTGGTATCCCCGGAGGCTATGGAAATTTGCACCGATCTACCGTCGATTGGGGCTTTTCTACGGTTCCACAAGAGCATGTGAACAACCGAAATATTTATCTACCCCGTGGCAAAACATTGGGGGGCTCCAGTTCAACCAATGCCATGGCCTATGTGCGTGGAAATAAGGCTGATTATGATGAATGGTCTGATCTGGGAAATAAAGGCTGGTCATTTGATGAGGTGCTTCCCTATTTTAAGAAATCAGAACATAATGAAGATTTTAACGACCATCATCATGGCCATCAAGGGCCATTAAATGTGACCCTAGGTAAGGATTTTCAAACACCTTATGCACAGGCTTTTCTAGAGGCCTGCCAGCAATCAGGCATACCCAAAAACAGGGATTACAATGGGGCCAATCAATTGGGGGCAAGTTTATTTCAGTTTACCATCAAGGAAGGAAAGCGCCAGAGTACGGCAGTAGCATTTTTGAAACCGGTGATGCATCGGCCTAATTTAACGGTGATTACCGAGGCTCGGGCCAGTGAAATCATCATAGAATCCGATCGCGCATTGGGCGTGGCTTATCTCAAGTCAGGCAGTATTCAAAAAGCCTATGCTTTAAAGGAAGTCATTTTATCAGCAGGGGCTTTTCAATCACCACAGTTACTCATGTTATCAGGTATAGGCCCTCAAGAGGTACTGAAACGCCATAAAATCTCGGTGAAAAAAGAGTTGCCCGGGGTGGGACAAAACTTACAAGATCATCTTTTTATTAATGTTTCCAGCTTGGCACTTCAGCAAGAAGGGTTTAATCATCAATTTAAGCCTTTAAATCAAGTGAAAGCCCTGATCAAGTACTTGATTAACCATAAAGGGCCCTTGGCATGCAGTGCCCTAGAAGCAACGGCATTTTTTTCTTTGAATGCAGGAATGCAACCCGATCTCCAATTTCATTTTACGCCCTTACATATAGGAGACGATTATGTTCCTGACCTTTACAACACCAAAACTTACCCTACTTACGACGGTTATACCATTGCACCTACCTTATTGAAACCGAAAAGTAGGGGTTATGTGGGATTAAGTTCAAATGATCCAATGGATGCCCCATTGATTCAACCTAATTTCTTGTCTGCGGAAGACGATTTAAAAATGCTTATTTTAGGCGTTAAAAAGGCATTCGAAGTTTCGAAAGCAGCGGCTTTTAATCCTTTTAGGAAAGCCATCATCGTACCTAAAGGAGAATCAGAGAAACAGATTATTGAGCACATTAAAAAGGGATTAGAAACGGTCTATCATCCGGTGGGGACCTGTAAAATGGGTCACGATGATTTGGCAGTAGTGAGTGATACCTTGCAGGTACACGGTATAAAGGGACTGCGAGTGGTAGATGCTTCCATCATGCCTACCATTGTTTCTGGAAATACCAACGCAGCGGCCATTATGATTGGGGAGAAGGCAGCGGATATGATTTTGGGTCAGTGAAGAGATGGAGGTCGACCATTGAAGACTTAGCCCAATATTTAAGGCTTAATCAGTAATAAATATGGATGAAAAGCGGATTAAAAAATTGCTCAGTCTATCAACAAGAGGACATCATTTGGCAACTACACCGAGTCGGATAGACCATGCCTTATTCATGGAGGCGAAACAAAACCGGTATGATCCTGAAGATAACTTGTCAGGCTCATTTCCGTTGAATGTAGCCGAAAATCAAGTGATGGCACTAGTCATAAAGGCGAAATTGATGACCCTTCTCAAAAACAATGAGATGCCGGATTGGGTTATGGGTTATACGCATTATTTGGGGCATCCTGAGGTAAGAATGATGATTGCACGATTTATGGAGCAACACTTATGCGATTGCACCATTCATCCTGATACCTTGGGGCTATCGGCCGGGGCAACAGCCATTGTGGAGGTGACTGCTTTTTTATTGGCCAATCCAGGAGATGTAGTGGTCATCCCAGCCCCTGCTTATCCGATGTATACCAATGATTTTGGTATCAAGGCGGGGGTCAGCCGCTATGATCTTCAAACCCATGATAACCTGCAAGAAATAGGCACAAAGGCACCCGTAACGACTGATTTATTGGAGCATGCTTGGGCCACATTGAAGGCCGAAGGTCGGTGCTTTAAAATATTATTGATTTCTTCACCCGATAATCCAACGGGCTGCAGGTATGAGGAAGACCAATTGCGTGCGCTGGCACGTTGGTGTATCGAGCATCAGGTTCATATGATTGTCAATGAAATCTATGGACTTTCCTTGATTGATACGACTCATCGTGATCATCCATCGAGTGCGCATGGTCAAGATGAATATGTATCTTTTGCCAAAATCATGGAAGAATTTGCCTCGGACTACCTACATCTCTGGTATGCATTTTCTAAAGATTTTGGGATGTCAGGGCTTCGTTGTGGGGTAGTGCATTCATTAAACAAGGGCTTCATAGCCGGGCTCGAAAACATCAATGTGCCACACATGGTATCAAATATGTCTCAATGGATGATCAAAGAAATGCTCAGTGATGATGAATTTATAAAAAACTATATTGAGCAGAATAAAAAGCAGATTACCCGAAGTTATCAATGGGTAGTAGTTGCTTTGAAATTATTAGATGTCCCCTTCATTCCGAGTAGAGGGGGGATATTTGTCTGGATCGACCTTTCTAGTTACTTGGATGCAGATAGCGACGAGGCTGAAATAGCACTTTGGATGAATATCTATAAACAAACTGGTGTGCTTTTGACCCCAGGCCTAGAATTTAAGCATTCCAAAAAAGGACTTTTTAGAATGGTTTATACGGCAGTTTCTTTTGATCACTTGAAGGTAGCTGTGGAACGGTTATCAGCTTATTTAGGGCAGTTTAAAATTAGATGAGGTAGGACTTCGTTGGGGCCTATTGGTGTAGGTAGAAGTGATAGATCGGGATAGGTGTGATGGATGTCTGTTAATGAGGTTTTGCAGTTTTGACAATTGCCTTTTGAGTTTAGATTTTTTCAAAAGGGTCAGACTTTCTTTTCTGCATTTTTTAGGTTGTGGTATCCTTCTTGGGATGAACTCCAATCAAATAACGACCAAAATTTGTCTCAGTAAGGGATTTACAGAT
>CAJQKV010000038.1 GCA_905479015.1 uncultured Cyclobacteriaceae bacterium | reverse complement strand
GTGATGCATCACATGGGTAAGGTCATTCACATCGATCCCTCTCGCGGCTACATCGGTAGCTATTAGTAATTGCATCGATCGTGTTTTAAAGCGCTTCATGACAGCATCTCGCTGCCCCTGGGATAAATCCCCATGGAGGGCTTCAACCCCATATCCTAAATGACCTAAGTCATCTGCGATTTCTTGGGTTTCTCTTTTAGTCCTACAAAACAGCACCCCTCTCATGTCTGACTGAATATCCATGAATCGCCTGATTGCCGGCACCTTGTTGGATGATTTTGTGATGACATACTTATGGGTAATGTCCTTGTTACTTTGTTCCTTTGAGTTTACTGAGACCTCAACCGGAGTCTTCATGTATTTCGTTACAATTCTTCTGATTTCCTTGGGCATTGTCGCTGAAAATAGCCACGTCACCCTTTGTTCTGGGGTAAACGAAAGGATCTGATCAATGTCCTCTTTGAAGCCCATATTGAGCATTTCATCAGCCTCATCCAAAACAACATACTGTACTTGATCCAATTTAATTGCCTTTCTTTTGATCAAATCGATCAATCGCCCAGGAGTAGCAATCACAATTTGAGTAGGCTTTCTTAAAGCACTTATTTGATTGGTAATCGCAGCACCTCCAAAGACCACCTCTACGTTGACTCCCTTTACACCTTTAGCGAATTGAGCAACTTGCTTTGCTGTTTGTTGCACCAATTCTCGAGTAGGTGCCAACACCAAAGCTTGAACTGATCGGTTATCACTGTCTATCAGATCGATGAGAGGAAGCCCAAAAGCAGCTGTTTTTCCAGTTCCAGTTTGTGCTAAACCGATAAAATCAATAGGGGTATCACTTAAGAGCAAGGGGATTGCTTGTTCTTGAACAGGGGTAGGTGTTGTAAAACCTAAATTGTTAAGAACATCAATCAATGGATTAGATAATCCTAAATTAGAAAAAGTACTCAATGGGATTTTTTTTAATGAACCGCAAAGTTAGTCAAATGACTCGAGGATAAGTTTTTATTCTTCAATAATAAAATATAAACCTCCATTAAGACCCATTTAAAAATGAAAAACTTCCAAAAACAACTCAAAACCTTAGTTTAAGTTATTTTTAAGTCATCAATAATTACTTAGTAATATTGTTCAAGCTAATAGAAATTTTAATATGCTTATATTATGCTATTTAAATCAACTTTGATTAATATTAACTACAATTTAATATAATAAAAAAAACACGACATCAAATGAAGTTTACGGCACCACTCCATGCGTTTACCCATTGGGAAAAAAACACCCCTGATCAACTTATGTTCCATCAGCCCTTTAACCAGGGTTCGGTAAAAATGAGTTATAAAGAAGCCGGCATTGAAATTAGGAAAATCGCCCAAGCCTTGATTGCAATGAATTATGCTCCTAAATCTAAAATTGCCTTGCTTTCAAAAAATTGCAGTCATTGGATTATGGCAGACTTAGCCATCCAAATGGCAGGACATATCTCTGTTCCTATTTACCCAACCATAAATGCCAACTCCATTGCGGAAATTATGTCGCACAGTGAGTCAAAAGCGGTTATTGTAGGAAAGCTAGACAACTATGAGGCTCAAAGATCTGGCTTAGAAGGATTCACTAAAATAGGCATTAAGGCTTATCAGGTCGAAGAAAAATTGAATTGGGAAGATATGGTTGCCCAAAATGAAGCCTTGACAGAAGTTCCGGAACAAAATCCTGAAGATCTGCTAACGATCATGTATACCTCTGGTACAACTGGATCTCCGAAAGGGGTTATGCACCGTGTGGGTTCATTCAATGCGGTAACCAACACAGCAGTAAGTGCGATTGCTATAAACGCCAGTAAGCCTCGTTTTTTCTCCTATTTACCTCTCACGCACATAGCCGAAAGGATAGGTATAGAAATGTTTGGATTGTATCAAGGAGGGAGTTTTAATTTTCCCCTATCAATAGAAACCTTCGCTGATGATTTAGCGGCTACCCAACCAGATCTATTTTTTGCAGTACCTAGAATATGGACTAAATTTCAAGATAGTATCTTAAATACCATCCCTCAAAAAAAGTTAGATCTTTTACTGTCAATTCCGATTATTAACAACATCATTAGAAAAAAAATTAAGAAAAAGCTCGGCTTACTAAATACTCAAGCCATTTTTACCGGTGCTGCGCCTATTTCCATAAGCCAATTGATTTGGTTCAAGCGGCTAGATATTGACATTTGTCAAGCCTATGGTCTTACTGAAGATTGTATTCTCTCTCATTTTAATCTGCCTGGACAAAATAAATTTGGCTCGGTAGGCAAACCACTTGCTGGTGTTGAATTAAAATTTTCTCCTGAAGATGAAATTTTGATCAAAAGTGAATGTTTGATGATTGGCTATTATAAGGAAGAACAAATGACACATGAAGTATTCACAGAAGATGGTTTTTTAAGAACAGGAGACATCGGTGAATATGATCATGACGGCTTTCTTTGGATTACCGGAAGAATTAAAGATCAATTCAAGACGGATAAAGGAAAGTATATTTCACCAGCACCTATAGAGCTCGAAATGTTGAAGAATTCAGACATTGATCAAGTATGCGTGGTCGGAACAGGTATCCCTCAACCCATTGGGCTCGTCGTCTTATCTGATACAGGAAAAGAAAAAGAGCAAGCAGCATTGATCGAAAGTCTTGAGCAAACCATAAAGGTTCTAAATCCAACCTTAGAAAGTGTAGCTAAAATTCAAAAAATAGTGGTTATGAAGGAGGATTGGACCATCGACAATGGCTTACTTACTCCAACTATGAAAATAAAGAGGAATCGAGTTGAAAAAATCCATCAAGACATATATACCAAATGGTTTAATGACGAGGCGGCTATATTATTTGAATAAGACATCCGTCAACCTGTATTTCTCATAGCGCTTGAAAGTGCATTAATGGAAAGCATAATCTCTGTTTGTGTTTCTTGCGCGGCTTGTTCATCGTGTGCTCTTTCCTTACGCCATCTTTTCAATAAAATGATCTGTCGCTCATGCAGTGGGTCCATCAAAGATGCGCGCAGCATGTTTGAGTAATAATGATTCACGCGCCGCTCTTCAATTGGTCGTCCTAATAACACTTCAAAATGATATTTCACACGCTTCAGCTCGCTCAAAAATAAGTCCGTGAACTTTTCTCTAATTTCTTTATTTTCAACTAAATCAGCATATTTAAGCATGATTTTCTCATCAGTAGCAGCAATACTGGTATCTATATTTGTAAATACATATCGTATGAAGGGATCATCTTTCATTTTCAATTTAAATAAATCGTAATCCGCAGGAGATTCACTTTTTAATTGATCTAGTGCGGTACCAATCCCATACCAGCTGGTCATATGAAACCTGCATTGACTCCATGAAAAAACCCAAGGGATCGCTCTCAAATCTGAGAGCGAGTTGGCGCCAGTTCTCTTGGCTGGCCTCGACCCAATCTTACTGGTCTCAATGGCATCTATAGGTGTTGCCTGTCTGAAAAATTCCATGAACCCTTCTTCATTGATCATTTTTTCATAGGTCTTTTGAGAATTCATTGATAACTGCTCTAAAATATCTGCTTGCGCATGGAAAACTCTAGGAGAATGCCTATCTAAGATCGTCTTAGACAATGCATTGGCTGCCAACAGTTCTAAATTATAGGCTGCATTTACCTTATTGGCATACTTTTGGGCAATCGTCTCCCCTTGCTCGGTCAAACGGACATCGCCATTCAAGGCTGAATGGGGAAGGGCATCAATAAAATAATGGGTAGGTCCAGACCCCCTACTGATCGATCCACCCTTGCCATGGAAATACCTAATTCTTACCCCGATGTCGACACCCACCTGACTTAGATTATATTGGGCTTTGTATAGATTCCATTGGCTGGCCATGATGCCCCCATCTTTGTTGCTATCGCTGTAACCCACCATTACTTGCTGCACAGGTTCCTTTTCATCTCCCTTAAGGGCTTGTAATGTTCTTTTTGTAAAAGGATGATTCAGGAAGCCGTGTAAGATCTCAGGAGCCACTTCTAAATCACCAATGGTTTCAAATAGAGGGACTACGGGTATTTTAGAAATTAATCCTGCTGTTGTCATTTGTGTAAGTCCGGCCTCTCTTGCCAAAACATATACCACCAATAAATCAGACAATGATCGGGTCATACTTACGATCAAAGAACCTATGCAATTCATACCATACTTATCTGTATGCTCAGCGATCACACCATAACATTCCATTACTTTTTGAGCATGAGTTTTAAGCACTGTTTTTGAATGGGTAAACAAACGAGCGGAAAGCAACTCTTTATTGAGAAAATCAAGGCGTTCCGTTTCACTCCACTCTGAAAAATTAGTCTTTTCTGCTAATGATGCCTCTAGAAGCTCATCCATGGCCTGGTCATGAAAAGTGCTGTTTTGACGAATATCCAATGCCGCTAGATGAAAACCAAAAATTTCAACAATCCTCAAGGTAGCGTTTACTTCATTGTACGCTGTCGATTGGGCACCAAACTCAATCAACTCTTTTTGTAATATTTTTAAATCTGAAAGTAACTCCGAAGAATGGAGATACGCTCCTTTAGAGGCCAATAATTCAGTGGCATGACCTCTTTTAGTGTCTACAGGAAGCTGGGCAATCATCAAGCTTATGAACTGTCTAAAAACCTCTCCTTTATTACGCGCCAAGATTTCTTCACCATAGCCTATTAATTTATCCTTCATTTCCATCATTCTGGATTGTAAAGCTTCACTAGATGCTTCCAAAGGATAGGCAAAACTTAATTTTTTAACTAAGTCTAATAATTTTCTTCTTATTACGACAAATGCGTTCAGTCGCAATTGTAGCAAGGTATCCCGAGTGACCGTGCTCGTAACCAAGGGATGACCATCACGATCACCCCCTACCCAATTACCAAATCTAATTTTCGGAAATGCATTGTTCTCTGAAACTTCATTTTGGACGAAACCTTGATCATTACAGGCGCTAATCAATCGCTTATCTAATATTGAGATGACATCGGGAAATACGTTGATTAAATAGTGAGAGATATTTCTCAATTCAGAAGCTACATCAGGTTTTTCCAAATAGATTTCACCTGTTTTCCAAAGACGGTAAAGAATTTGCTTAATCTCCTGCCTCAAATCGCTCAGTTCATGCGTATTGTACATTGAGTTTTCACGCTGAACCATTTTCAGATACAATTCCCTTCGATGCTCCAATACCGTAGCCCGCTTAGCCTCGGTAGGGTGTGCTGTGAGCACGGGCTCAACAAAAACTTGCTTTATCCCTTCTATGACCTCCGCATTAGATATGCCGTGGGCATGCAGTTCCTTGATATTAGAGGTCCAAAGACCACTGACAGCCGATAAATCCCTGCTCTCCTGTCTGCGACGATTTTGAACGGCTCCATTGATCTCTACCATATTAATCAATTGGAAGACCAATGAATACAATTGCAGATATTCTGAAGAAAACTCGTGATTCCCCTTTCTCTCTGTATTAATCCACGGAATTTCCTTGGCAATGTCCAAGGCATCATTCTCTTCAAGAACTTCTCTAAGGGCGGTCAACAAAAAATATAGGTCGTCATAAGGCTTCCCTATTTTACTTCTTACGGCATTGAAAACATCATTCATAAATGACTTTTTTTAATGATCTAAGATATTTTAGACTATTTTTCTCTTGGGAATCAGCAAATTCTAGGGGTGTGGCACAATATTAACAAGGAAAACCGAAAAATCTATCACTCAATAAACATTTGACGTCTATATTTGCGTTTCAAATTAAAAAAAACTGCGTTATGGATAATCGAAAATATTTACCCCTTTTGTTAATTCTAGGAGCTTCACTATTGGTACTTTTTTCAATATCAAATAGTATATTTTTTACTATACAAGCTACCGAAAGGGCCGTTATGTTTAGGAAATTTAGTGGTGGTCTAGACAAGGAAAATATCTTCGAACCTGGATTTCATGTGAAAGCCCCTTGGAATGAAGTGTATGTTTACGATGTCTCTGAAAATCAAATAGAAGAAACTATGGATGTACTCGACAAGAGCGGATTAAGTATCAACATCGACGTAACAGTAAGGTTTCATCCTGTTTATGATTCAATAGGTGAAATCCACGAGACTTTTCAAAAAGATTACGTTCGAAGACTAGTCATTCCTGAAGTGAGATCGACGGTTAGACAAGTAACTGGTAGGTATACTGCCGAAGAGATTTATTCCACCAAACGCCCCGAAGTTGAGAGTGCCATTAAAACTGAAGCTGCCGCTGTATTAGCAGCACCTGGTAATAGTATTGTTATGAGGGCGCTTCTTATAAGAGCCATATCACTACCTGCGCAGATCAAAGAAGCTATTGAGAATAAGTTGAAGCAAGAACAAGAAGCTCTAGCATATCAATTTCGATTAGACAAAGAACAAAGTGAAGCCGAGAGAAAGCGTATCGCGGCTGAAGGTGAGGCAGTCGCAAATAAAATAATCAATAATAGCCTAACGGATGAACTATTGAAGATGCGAGGTATTGAAGCGACGATCGAGCTATCAAAATCTCCAAATGCTAAAACAATCATTATTGGTAGTGGTAAAGCTGGCCTGCCACTCATTCTCGGAGGAAATAATTAATAAAACCAAAACATATCATATATTAGAATGTCAGAATTTGCTCAAATAATTGTAGATGGTAAAACCTATGAGCTACCCATTATAAGAGGTACAGAAAATGAATTAGCCATTGACATAAGTAAATTGAGGAGTCAATCAGGCATTATCACATTGGATCCTGGTTTTAAGAATACAGGATCCACCAAGAGTGCCATTACTTTTTTGGATGGAGAAACCGGTATTTTGAACTACCGTGGCTATCCGATCGAACAATTGGCTGATCATTCAACTTTTACTGAGGTATCTTATTTACTCATCTACGGGGAGTTACCTACTGCCGTAGAGCTGGCGGCATTCCAAAATGCGACGACACAGCACACCTTAGTACATGAAGATTTTAAGACGATACTTGATGGATTCCCCTCTACAAGCCATCCTATGGGAGTACTCTCTTCATTGGTCACGGCATTAAATGCGTTTTATCCAAAGAGCACAAATTTAGATAAAAGTCCTGAGGCCATCAACTTAAGTATCATTCGCCTATTGGCTAAGATGCCTACTTTCGCCGCTTGGTCCTACAAGAAAAAAATGGGTCAGCCAGTTAATTATCCCAATAATAATTTAGATTACTGCAGCAATTTTCTTCACATGATGTTTGCTTTACCCACCATGTCCTATGATATCAATCCGGTGGTTACCAAAGCGCTCGATAAGCTCTTAATTCTGCATGCTGACCATGAACAAAATTGTTCAGCCAGTACCGTACGTATTGTAGGTTCATCTCAAGCAAGTCTGTATGCCTCCATATCGGCAGGGATCAATGCCTTGTGGGGACCTTTGCATGGTGGAGCAAATCAAGCGGTCATTGATATGCTGGAATCCATAAAAGCAGATGGGGGCAACATTCAAAAATGGATGGACAAGGCAAAAGACAAAAACGATTCTTTCAGACTGATGGGTTTTGGACATCGCGTGTACAAAAATTTTGATCCCAGAGCCAAAATTATCAAGAAAGCTGCAGATGAGGTGTTAGATGCCCTTGGAGTTCAAGATCCTATTTTGGATATAGCGAAAGGGTTAGAAGAAAAAGCATTAGCGGATCCTTATTTTGTTGAAAGGAAGCTCTATCCCAATGTGGATTTTTATTCAGGAATCATTTATCGCGCATTGGGCATTCCAACTGAAATGTTTACCGTCATGTTTGCCCTTGGCAGATTACCAGGTTGGATTGCGCAATGGCAAGAAATGCGGGGAAATCAGGAGCCTATCGGACGTCCTAGACAAATTTATACGGGGAAAACTAAGAGAGAGTATCTCCCTTTAAATCAACGATAATGAGTCTTTAAAAATTTACTTTTAATATTTTCTCTTAAGTATTTCGCTTAAAATAACAGCTTTCCTAATTCCTGAAGGTGATTTGAGTTCGTTTCTGATCTCACTTGCTTTGATTTTTTTAGATCTCTTGTGATAGTCTTCTACAGTCAATTCTTGCATCTGTTGTTCTTGATGTAGCGGGGTAATTTTGGGGAAAGCCGGCTCTGAAGCCTCTATCGATTCCTCGACGACTGGCATTGTACTTGAATTAGGTTTTTTTTCGACTACTTCATTGGTGATTTCCTTGGCTGGATTTGTTCCCCCTTCGATGACCTTTTCCTCTATATTACCATCCTTTTCTAGTGTATTTAACCCCGTAAACTCTCCCAGTAATTCTTCGAATGTTTTGACTTTTTTTGCCATTGTACTACTTTGACCTTCCGATTTGGGAGCTGCTGATTTATTCTTTTTTCTTAACTTCGATAAAAAATATACTGCACCTAAAATAAGATATATCCAATTTTGTATGTTGTCCATAATATTAAGCTAAAATTACCCTAATTTTATTAGCTTGACACCAAAACAGTAATCATTTTTGCCTATGCAATTAACGCGATTAGAAATAAAAGGCTTTAAAAGCTTTGCAGATAAAGTAGTTATCAATTTCGATGAGGGAATTACGGGTATTGTAGGTCCAAATGGATGTGGTAAATCCAATGTAGTTGATGCGATTAGATGGGTATTGGGTGAGCAAAAATCAAGAGTTTTGAGATCTGATAAAATGGACAACATCATTTTTAATGGGACCAAAACAAGAAAACCTACGCAATTAGCCGAAGTATCTATCAGCTTTAACAACACTAAAAACTTACTTCCCACTGAATATAGTCAGATTACCATCAGCAGACGGTTTTATCGGTCAGGAGAGAGTGAATATCAACTCAACGGCGTGACCTGTAGACTCAAGGACATTACCAACCTATTTCTGGATACCGGAATAGCCTCTAATTCCTATGCCATCATCGAATTAAAAATGATTGATGATTTGCTTAATGACAAAGATCATTCCAGGCGAAGTCTGTTTGAAGAAGCTGCAGGTATTTCAAAGTTTAAAAAAAGAAAAAAAGAAACTTTAAAAAAGTTAAGTGATACCGATGCCGATTTAGATCGGGTAGAGGACGTCCTTTATGAAATTGAAAAAAATCTCAAATCCCTGGAGAAACAGGCAAAGCAGGCTAAAAAATACTATGAAATAAAGGAAGATTATCGGCTTTTAAGTATCAGTATGGCTCGTAAAGGGATCTTCAATCAACAAGAGACTTTTGACAATACTCAAAAACGGATTACCACTGAAAATGATAAAAAGCAAGCCTTAAACACACAACTTTTAAAAGAAGAGGCAGTAATCGAAAAATTAAAGTCCGATCTTATTATCAAAGAAAAAGTACTAGCTGCCCAACAAAAATCATTAAATGATCATGTCCATAGCATTCGATCTTATGAAAATGAAAAGAAAATTAAAGTGGCTCGACAGCGCTTTCTTCAAGATAAAATTGACCAACTAAAGAATCAAATTAATCAAGATCAGGAAAGCGCTGATCGATCCTCTTTCGCCATTCAAGGCCTAAAAAAGACATTTGACACGGCGAAAAATGATTTAGAAGCTCATTTTGGATCATTAAATTTGATGAAAGAAAAATTCGAGGCTCAACAACAAGCTACCCGAGAAGCGAAAGATCAATTGGATATCAGTAATCAAACCTATTTGAATGCACGTGAATTGGTCTTTCAATCCTCCAAAAACTTGGAAATAAAAGAAATTCAATTAAATACGCTCAAAGTTGAGTTCGAAAAAACCAATAGTGACTCATCTGATCACAACAACAGTCTACATGAGTTTGACATAAAGGTCAATGAAATCATTTTAGAAAAAGAACAAAAGCAATCCATTTTTGATAAATTATTCAAAGAACAAAAAAGCTTAGATGAAAAGAAAAAGTCATTGATTGGTAAAATTTACTTAATCAAAGATGAATTTAATTTGGTCAATAGAAACTTAGATGCTAAACAAAATGAATACAGTCTGACCAAATCACTGATTGACAATTTAGAAGGATTTCCTGAAGCCATCAAGTTTTTGAAGAAGAAAAGTCAGTGGAAAAACACCCCCCTACTTTCTGATGTGATTACCTGCCCCGTGGATTATAGGGTCTGCATAGAGAATTTTTTGGAGCCTTATATGAACTATTATGTCTTTGATAAAGTCGCTGATGCTATAGATGCCATCACACTACTTAGTGACGCCAATAAGGGCAAGGCTCATTTTTTCATTATGGAACTTTTAGAAACCTTTAAACCCCATGATATTCTGCCCATTGACAGTTTGCAATCTGCCACTGAGCTGATCGATTATGACGTTAAATACACAAAGCTTATTACGTATTTGCTTCATAATGTATACATATATGAAGGCAGCAAACCCCAAGGGGCTGATGAACTTGTCTTTATTGAAAAGTCAGGTAAAATCATTCATAAAACCTACAGTATCTCCGGTGGATCTGTAGGCTTGTTTGAAGGTAAAAGAATCGGTAGGGCCAAAAATCTAGAAACCTTATCTATTGAAATCAAAAAATTGAAGCACCAGCAGTCAATTTTATCTCAAAAATTACTTGAAAATCAAAACGAATTTGAACACATCAAGTTAAAAGATAAATTGGTTGAATTGGAGGGCTTAAAAGATGAAATAAATAAAATAAATGAATCTTATGCTACCTTTAAAACTCGTCAAGAACAGTTTTTCAGCTTACTCAACTCAAATACCACAAGAAAAGAAGATATTGAAAATCAGATAAAGGTCATCCGTGAAGAAATCAATCATCTGCAACCCAAGCAAAAGGAACGACAAGCAAGTCTCATCGAATCAGAGCAGAGGGTTAATGAGCAAAAAATATCTGTTGAGAAACTAAATCAATTATTGGCTTCAGACTCATCGGGTTACAATGAAGCAAATGTCAAGTACCACCAAGAAAAAAACAAAGTAGATCGCATTGCTCAAGAAATCCTTCACAAAGAAGAATCATTCCAAAATAGCACAAAACGTATTGAAAATGATCAAGATGAACTTAGAAATAGCGAAAAAGACTTAAACCAATTAATCAGTAATACCGTTATCGAAGATGATCAACTTGTAGAAATGTACGCTCAAAAAGAAAGCTTCGAATTGGCTTTAAACGAAGTAGAGAAAGCCTATTATCAGCATAGAGGAAACATAGAAGTACAAGAAAAAAACCTCAAAGAAATTCAGTACAATCGAGAGTCTGCAGATCAGTTATTAATGGAATGGAGAGAAAAGCTGAGTGATGCTAAAATGCATCTCAATTCAATTAAAGAACGTTTGTCAGTTGAATTCAATGTTGTTTTAGAGAATATTGAAGATAGTGAGCTAAAGCCTGAATATGAAAAACTAGGCTTTGATGCCCTTGAGGAACAAGTTAAAATCTCTAAAACAAAACTCGAAAACATGGGAGCTATCAATCCGATGGCTATGGAAGCTTACGATGAAATCAAAGAGCGCTATAATTTTATCATCACCCAAAAAGAAGATCTACTGAAGGCGAAAGATACCTTGATCTCCACTATTGAAGAAATCGATACAGTGGCCAAAGAAACTTTTTTAAGTTCATTTGAGAGTATTAAAAAGAATTTCATTAAGGTATTTAGAACCTTATTTACAGAAGAGGATGATTGTGACTTAAATTTAACAAGGCCAGATGATCCTTTGGAGTCCCCCATTGATATTATTGCCAAGCCAAAAGGAAAACGACCATTGACCATCAATCAATTGTCTGGTGGTGAAAAAACCTTAACGGCTACTGCTTTGCTATTCGCAATATATCTAATTAAACCCGCCCCTTTTTGTATTTTTGATGAGGTAGATGCCCCTTTGGACGATGCCAATATTGATAAATTCAATCAAATTATTCGTGAATTTTCAAAGGATTCACAATTCATTATCGTTACCCATAACAAGCGGACGATGTCCAGCACCGACCTTATCTATGGCATCACCATGATCGAACAAGGCATCTCAAAAGTCATCCCTGTCGATCTGAGAGCGTTAGCTTAATATCTGACATAAACGCAAAAAAATACCCTCCAAATGAGAGGGTATTCAATCATCTCATGAATTCGTTTTCATTTATTGATCTAATGGTTCGAAGGAATGCATTTCTTCATTAACTATCTCTAATTCTTCTGTCAACTTTTTTAGATAATCTGAGCTCATTAATTGCTGCATACCCGCCATATCTACATCATAGAGCATGACCATACAACTCTTATCGTCAATTTTACCAACGGTTGTTTTGGTTTCGTCACAAACGGCTGCTCGTTCTTTGTGCGAATCAAAATCTTTTTTCCAAGCAGTATAATTATTACAAGATATTTTTAAAACTAAATTCATTCTGTTAATTGTTTATAGTAAATAATACCAAATATGAAAAAAAATGATCTTATCAAGGAAGAGATATTTAATAAAATAAATGATTAAGCGTTGTAATAAAATCGCTCATGCACGATTTGGCCCTGCTCCCATTGCTGCACTGCTACTTGCTCCATAGTCACTCGGTTACCTCCTTTAAAAGTCAGATCCATGGCTACTTCTATAAAAACTTTTTCTTTATCTAAATCTTCAGATATTGCTTTTATTTCGAGACTATGAAAAGCTTCGACATTGTTAATAAATTGTTCTTCATACTTGCGGCAGGCCTCTTTACCTTCTCGTCTTCCTGAAGGTTCTTCCATCACGATATTTTCAGCATAGTTTGCTTCGAATGCTTCCAATAACTTTCCTTGTCCCACCTGCGCGTAAATATGTTTGGTCTTATCTAAATTGCTCATCTTTTTTGTTTAATTAAATTATAACGCAAAGATTTCAAAAAAATAAGCGGGGTGCATTAATCTAAATTAAGAAGTTTAACACTAAACTAATTCTATTAAGTTTTTTGACTTCTTATTTTACTAAGGGCTTCAGGAGTAATTCCTAAATAAGAGGCGATCATATATTGTGGGATTCGATTGGGCAATAAGGGGTAATCCTTGAGAAATAATGCGTACCGTTCACCAGCAGGGGCACTCATAAGCATCAATACCCTACGTTGTAACAAACCGACCCTTCTACCCAGCAAACGCAAATTTTTTTTGAGTTGATCATGACTTAACTGATCTTGATCTAGATGATCTATTTTTAACTTAATCAATTCCGTATCCTCTAAACAATCTATGAATAATTCCGTGGGATGCTCATATTGATACGCCTCAATATCTCCAATAATCCATTCCTCCGGCGCAAACATGAAAACATGCTGTTTGCCTTTGCTGTCAATCGTATAACTTCTTACCAGTCCTTTTTTGATATAAAAAGCTTTCAAATGTACTTCCCCTTTATTTTGAAGAATCGTTCCTTTTTTGAATAACTTTATCTGTGCGTTGAGATCCTGTAGAGGTAAAAACGGGGATGGAGACATATCAGATCATTTAAATCTATGAAAGAAGAAAGCGCTCTTTTTTAAACCGCTTTGACTATTTGTTAATTTACGCTTATGGTGATGAGCTTTTCAACTTTTAAAAAGTAGTCTGTTCAAAAGAGGCTAGGGTTAGCCTCAAAAAGCCAGTTTTTAATTGATTTTATCATCTACAGAATGTTTACCCCCACCCACAAACATCAAAACTAAAAATACAGCTAAAAACATTAAGGGCTTTTCTTGCTTGGAAAAAGGATCATCACCATGACTGATAAAAGCCGCGACAAACATGGTAAAAGACAACAAAAAAGCATTTATCCGCGTCCAAAAACCAAATATTAAGCCAATGGCTGCAAAAAACTCAGCCAATACGACCAATACAAATGACAGTTCTGAACCAATACCCAAAGGATCTCCAAATTTAAAATTGCCGTCCAATAATCTTAAAAACTTACCATAACCATGCGTGAGCATCATGCCCCCTATAGTCACCCTCAAAAATAGTAATCCAAAATTTACGGTACCGGGACGCAACTGCGTACTCATTAATTTTTTAAACATCTCGTCTTTTGTTTTTTAGAAAGATAATAACATTGAATAAATAAAATTCGCAATTTAAAATTTATAAAGAATTAACCTAGATTAATTTATAAATGGAAAATCAGGTCTCTTTAGTGGTATTATCAAATCAGCTGAATTTCAAGATCAATTTCTCAATCAATTCAACGCCTCTTTTCAATTGAGCCTTACTGACGAACTCATTAGCTCTATGTGCTTGGGCGATGTCACCAGGTCCGCATATTATAGAGGGAAATCCACCTTCTTCAAATTGACCTGCCTCTGCAGCATAAGAAACAGTATCAAATTGATCTGCTTCCGTTAATTCTTTGATGAGTTGTGCAATCTCTTGATCTTCCTTAGTGTCCAAAGCGGGGACCTCTGGGTGATCATTAATGGTCTCTATCACAAAATCCGGAAAAATAGTTCTTAATTCTTTCTCACGAGACCTACAATGCGCATCAAACGCTTCAAGTATTTGAGGGATACTATCTTGCGGTATACATCGGATGTCCCATTTAAAAGAACATCGATCTGCAATGACATTAGGTGCTATGCCCCCATGAAGAGTGCCTACATGAATAGAAGTATGGGGTGGATTAAAGCGGGTATCTGAACTTTGATCAGCCAATTGATTCATTTTTTCTTCTAACCAGATGATCAACCTTGAAGCTTCATGAATGGCACTGACTTCTTGCCTGATCCGACTGCTGTGTCCAGCGGATCCATTGACGATGGTTTCTTGAACACAAATTCCCTTTTGACCCACAATCGGAATAAGCATAGAGGGCTCTCCTATCCATGCATAGGCGGGTTTTTCGTCATAATGTAACGCGATGGCCTCAATCAAATCAGGCGCTCCCAAGCATCCAATTTCCTCATCGTAAGAAAAAGCAAAATAAATAGGCTTTTTCAAATCCGCATTGACCATCATCGGGGCTGAAGTCATGATACAAGCTAAAAAAGCTTTCATATCGCAAGAACCCCGGCCATAAAGCTTGTCCCCGATTTCAGTCAATACAAAGGGATCTGTATCCCAATTTTGACCTGCCACAGGTACAACATCGGTATGGCCCGAAAGAATAATTCCCCCATCTACTGCCGGACCAATCCTACAATGTAAGGACGATTTGTTCCCTTCTTCATTGTATACTCGAAAAGAAGTTATGCCCAATTCGGTAAGATAGGATTCGATCCATAACAGAATGGAAAGATTTGATTCGCCTCCTAAAACAGGAAAAGAGACTAATTTTGCTAATATTTGTTCTACATTCATAATTACATTAAAAAGGGCCCCAATTGATGGCTACACCCACCAACAAGTACAACCAACTTATTAATAAAATAACACCCATTACCGGTAGTATAAACTTTAGCCAACGGTCAAAAGTAACTCTACAAAGGGACAACATAGCAATCAGACCACCCAATGCAGGATTCATGAGATTTGAAACGCCATCTCCAATTTGAAAGGCAAGTATGGTCGTTTGCCTTGTCAAGCCTAACAGCTCTCCGGTCGGTATCATGATGGGCAAGGTGGCTAAGGCTTGACCACTACCTGAAGGTATAGCAAAGTTAATCAATAACTGCGCCAATGACATTCCGAGGGCGGATCCATAGACGGAGAGACCGTTTAAAGATTGCGCCAACTCATAGGCAATGGTATCTCCAATACTGGCTTCCTCTAGAATCACTTTTATAGTTGCGGCAAAGCCGACCATAAAAGCTCCTGGCGCAACTAAACTGATCGATTGAAAACTGGTCTCACCAATTGTCTTGCTACTCATACCTGAGGCCCAACCAGCAATAATGGAAATCATTAAAAAAATCGCAGAAATTTGATTCAAGTACCAATGCCATTGAAACACTCCAAATAGCATGAAGACCAACCCTGATAAAAAAATAAATAATATAAGTAGATCCTTGTTTTGTAATCGGTAGGTTGACAAATCTTTGGTGAGACCAAATCCACTTTGATCAACGCCTTGAGTAAGGCTTTGCTTTGGATTTTTGATGATTTTTTTAAAATAACGACGATTGAAATAGGCCAAAACCGTAAGCGCTGAAAAGCACAACATACTTCTCATCAATGCACCTGAAAACATGGGCAGTTCTGCTATCTTGTGTCCTGTTCCGACTGTATAAGGATTAATTGGAGACAAACCAAACCCAACCGTAACGCCACCCACAGCAATCGCAGCAGCCAACATCAAATCTCCCCCAAGCGCCAAGCTGATTGTTGCAGCAATCGGAATCATGGCTATATTATTCTCATAACCTACCATCACACCTAATAAGCCAAAAAGGTAGGTCAGTACGACTACAATTATCAGTCTGCGTTTCAAACCCAGCTTAAAAATGAGTGTTCCAACCACATTTTCGATCATTTTAGACTTTTCTAAAATGCCAAACATGATACCGCTGGCCATCACCACCCAAATCACTTCTATCGCCACACCAAAACCCTTCGGCATCGCAATGAACATATCCATTAAACCAAGAGGTTGCTCAGCGATCAAGCGATAAGTCCCTGCAATCACTCTAAGCCTACCGTCGATTAAAACACGATCAAAAGTACCGGCCGGTATAATGTGGGTGGCCAGCGTAGCTAAAACAATAATAAAAAATAGTAAGACAATGGAATGGGGAAATTCTTTAAAAAAGGAAGGTTTGAAATTCAAAGATTCGAAATTTAATTAAATGTAAATGGATTTAATTCTTTTGAAAGATAATTAAGATAAGGTTCTGCTCCAAGTACTCCTTTTTTTTCTAAAATTTCAATGTAAAGCAAGAGTATTTTTATATTAGTCTTGTGCAATGATTTCTTTACAGAGGTCATGTATTTGCTCAAAGCTAGAAATCCATCAATACCATCTACTCCAGCCGCTGCCAAATTTGATAATTCTTGCTCCTTTTGCAGAAGCATTTCATAACGAAGCACTAAATCATTAAATTGCTTCATTCTTTGCCGGTCGATCAAAACGTTTATTTCTTCCAAATGTTTCAATTCAACCGCTGTGCCCATTAAATTTAGTTCTTCTCTTTTCAGCTTAGGCTTGTCCTCATTAAATAAGGGAATCGTTATTCCGATCCGATAATCCATTTGCTTTTTAAGCGTACCCCCACCATCCATGTCATAACCAGCCTGAAAAAATCCAATGTTCCAACTTTCAGCGTAATCTATATTGAGCTTTAATCGATCGAGATGGAGCTTTTCCGAAGCCAAATCCACTTCTAAAAAGAAAGATTTATGATTATGAAGTGCTATTGTATTTTTGATTTCATCAAGACTTACCAATTCAAACTCATCCCAATCTACATTTAAGAAAAGAGAATCATTGATCATGAATTCACTGTTTTTAGCATGAATTAGAGATTCAAAATCAGCCTGTTTTAGTCCTAATTCTAATAAATTTTGATCCAGATTGATCCAATCATTCAAAGCAAGAACTCCTTTTTGAGCTAATTCAAAAGCCTTTATTTGATTTTTTTCCTCTTGCAACAAAGATAAGGTAATGACCAGATCGTAGTTGTTGATGAGGCCGTTATATTTTTCTGACAATATCTCATTGAGTAAATGATCTTTGGTTTTTAACAGATAATTCTCTTTGGCTACATTAAAAGTATTATTAGCGGTACGTTCCTTTGGATTTAAAATACCTAAACGCAGGGCGAAATTATCAGGAGATGAGTCAAAATTATTACCCCTGACGCGCAGTTCTAATTCTCTTATAGCAGGAGATTTGAATGAGTTTGAGCGATAATATGATAATTGTCGATTGATGGATGACAAACGGGTATCATAGGCCGCTTGTTGAAGCACCTTATCAACGGGGGATTGTGCCAAAACCGACCCACTTAAGAAAAAAAATAGAACGGCAAAGTCAATCCTATTCAATGCCATCGGAGATATAGACATAAACCTTTTCACCATTCAGGAATTGATTATTTTCTGATATTTTAACGAAGATCTCCTGACCATATGAATTCACTCCATTGATGGCATTCAATTTTTCAGGAAAGGACGTAATTCTCGATCCAATCTCAATGATCTCGCCAGAAATTCTATACATACGATTCGTAGATTCCACTTGAACTTTAGCTCCCACATTAAGTCCGGCAATACCTCGTTCATTAATAAAAGCTTTAATTACCGTAGGATTAAGGCTATAGATGGATAAAATAGACTGATAAGGTGGAACCAACTCGTTCAGTTGTACATTGAGATTACCGATATTCCCCGTCTGATCAGCATATTGAATAAGATCAGCTGATTCGTCTTCCAACTTTAGCAAATCGTTTTTGAGAATTTTTATTTTCCCTTTGATCAAGCTGGTATCTTGAGTAAATCTTGAAGCCATTTGGATCATTCTCGCCTCCATTTGTTTGGATTGATTAACCCTCTCTTTTTCTAAAAAGAGGATTCTGGCTAACTTAATAGAATCTACCTGAGCATTGACTGTACCATCAAAAACAGCCTTTAATCTTAACGAATTCTGATCTTGCATTCTTTGTTCAAACATCAATTCATTGCGCTCATTTTCCATTGCCAAGATCTTAAAAGAAGTCTCCGACTTCAATATTTCTTGTTCAAGTTGATAATGATTATTCAGTCCAACTTCTTGGATGTTAAGACTGCTCAGTTCACTGTTTTTTTGATAAATATCCGCTTCTAAATTGGTGCTTTCTGCGACAAAAAGTTTGTCCCCTTTTTTAACTTCCTGACCAGGAACTACATAAATGGCTTTGATACGAATCGGTTTTTGATAACTAATGACCGTAACTTGATTCTCTACCTGAGCAACCATTGCTTTGCTCTTGTCTTTGTAATGGAAGCCAAGATAGGCCAATGAAACCAACACCATAAGCCAAACGAAAATAAATAGCGTAGACCTGATCACAATTGAGAAGCTATTTTTTTCCTTACCACTTTAAGTTCTTTTAACCCTGTTATAGCAGTAAGTTGATTGAAAACATCTTTTTCTAAAATTTTTGATTTTGTCAATAAGTGATATTCATTTTTAAAACTTCCATCAGACAATTTTCGCTGCGAGACGATATTGATTTCAAATGTATGCGTTAAATATTCTTGCAACGAAAATGTAATAGGATTCTCATGGGAAATGAGTACCTCAAATAAGATGTTTTCTGACTTGGCATATCTAGAAAATCGCAACATAAGGGCAACCAAACAAAATAAAATCGTGCCACTGACACTCACAGCATAGCCATAGACTCCCGTTGTGATCCCTACAGAGATGCCTGCGAACATGAAAATAATGTTTCTGGGATCTGATACCAAAGTTCTGAATCTTATGATCGCCACGGCCCCTATGATTCCAAAACCAACGGCTAGATTATTCCCCACAGACATGATAATCATGGAAGTTACAATTGAACTTAAGACAATTGCCTGGAAGAAGTAATTAGGGAAGTGTGAGCCCTGAAATGTAAAATGAAAAGTCAATGCAATAGCCGAGCTCAGCGTGAACGCGAGCAACAACGAAAAGATGGCCACCTCTAAGGAAGGGAAATCGTAATAATTTACCCCCTCTAAAAAACTCTCAAGCATAATTTCATTAATTGATCCACAAAAAAAATCATAATTTAATGAAAGAACTAGCCATTAAGACATTTTAATTTAATAATAAGTTAATGTAGGTGGCAAAGGAAAGGTTCTTGCTCAATTGGGGGCTAACTGATCCTTGATGGTATGATTAAATTAATCAGAAAATCTTTTTTATTAGATAGCCATCCGCCTCAACAGGCAGGATCACCTATTTTATTATCCAATAAATCAACTTGCGTTAATCATTTATTCCCGTTACATTTAAAGCATAATTAAGATTTTTAAAAAGATGAAAACATGAGGTACAAATATCTTAAACTCCTTTTCCTTTTGAGCTTTACTGCGGACGTTACTGCACAAACTGTTGATTTATTTAATGCTGAAAACTTGGAGGGCTGGACTGTATATGGAACTGAAAAATGGTATGTGGATGAAGGCGAACTGATTTGCGAAAGCGGACCAGATCAAAATTATGGTTATTTAGCTACCAATAAATATTATGATAACTTCGAATTGGTCTTGGAATTTAAGCAAGAAGCCAATGGTAATAGTGGCGTATTCTTTAGATCTACCTTGGAAGGGACCGAAATCAGTGGTTGGCAAGTAGAAGTAGCCCCTGCTAATCATCCCAAAGACAAAACGGGAGGTATTTATGAATCTTATGGTCGTGGATGGCTCATCAAACCTCCTGCCGAAACTGATTCAGTGCTTAAAATGGGAGAATGGAATACCTTAAAAATAGTTGCCCAAGGAGATCAAGTTTCAACCTGGCTCAACAATGTCCCTATGGTATCCATTAATGATAGCCTCATTGGCAAAGGAAAGGGATCTATTGCCCTTCAAATTCATGACGGGGGTGGAATTAAAGTCAAATGGCGGAACATTAAAATAACAGAATTAAAATAAGTAGCCTCAAAACACACTTATTATACCGCTCTTCCCAAGACAAAAAAGTAACTTCACGCAATAAAAAAGCGTATGGAATGCAACTATACAATAACCTAAGTGCGCAAGAACAAGCCGCAATCATAGATCAAGCAGGTATAAAGAGATTGACACTCTCTTTCTATAAATACCATAATTTAAGTAATCCTGAAACATTCAGAAATCACTTGTATACCCATTGGCATGACTTACATGTTTTGGGGAGGATCTTTGTAGCAAGTGAAGGTATCAATGCACAACTTTCTGTGCCCGCTCCTCAATTTCATGGTTTTAAACAGACATTAGATGAAATCCCCTTTCTCAAAGGAATCCGATTAAATATCGCCGTTGAACAATATGACAAATCATTTTTAAAGCTTAAAATAAAAATACGCTCAAAAATACTGGCTGACGGGCTTGATGACCAAACTTTTGACCCTACGGACGTGGGGACCCATTTAAAAGCAGAAGCATTCAATCAGATCATAGCTGATCCAGATACTGTTTTAGTCGATATGCGCAATCATTATGAAACTGAAATAGGTCATTTTGAAAATGCTCTCACTCCAGATGTAGATACCTTTCGAGATTCTCTGAAAATGATTGAAAAGGATATTGAATCTTACAAAAACGATAAAAACATCGTCATGTATTGCACGGGTGGGATCAGATGTGAGAAGGCTAGTGCATATTTCAAACACAAAGGCTTTAAAAAGTTATTTCAATTGGAGGGTGGCATTATAGAATATGCCCGACAAGTAAAAACACTTAATTTAGAAAATAAATTTAAAGGCAAAAATTTTGTTTTTGATCAACGGATGGCAGAACGCATCTCTGACGATATTATTTCCTCTTGCCATCAATGTGGTCATCCATCAGATACCCATGTAAACTGTGCCAACGAAGCGTGTCATCTTTTGTTCATCCAGTGCAACAGTTGCAGAGAAGCTATGAATCAATGTTGTACAACTGCATGTATGGAAATCAATGCCAAACCTTTGGAGGAACAAAAGGAATTAAGGAGGGGCAATAAAACTGAAAACAAAATATTTAAAAAAGGAAGGTCCAAGGAGAACATTCACTGAACCTAAAAATTTTCAATAGGTGGTTTCGTTAAATTTCTTCTAGCTCTCTTCTCTTACTCCAACTCAATATTTTGACCTCTTTTAATTCTCTGTGATTGCAATAGGTACAATTATATGTCCTTTCTAGTAAACCCTCTTCAAATTCGGAAGCATCTTTAAGTATCTTTTCTTTCCGCTCTTTCAAGGTTCTAAAATTACATTTTGAACAAATCAATGCCTTTTCTGAAATATCATATTTTTGAATAACTTTTTCTCCTGAGACCTCATCAATCCATACATCAAAATCTGCTTCAGAAGCATCTTCTAAAGCGATCATTTCATCTGACATAAATTCATCTTCCTCTAACTCATTCAGCAACTTCATGTAATTACCACTAGAGGATTTTAATTTCTTGAAACGAATAGCCCTTAGCCTTTTTTCCAAAACAAAAGGGTAATAGTATTGCAAATACATGGTAAAACCATAACCAATCATGAAGGTTATCATGAATGCCATAAATGCAACAAAAATAAATTCGTATGATTGCGCTAAACCCAACCAACCAGAAATTAGACCAAACAAATAAAAGAATATGGCTATCGAAAATAAATTAGCAGTTCTTTTTAGATATTTAACTTCATTGTGAGCGGCAAATTTATACTTGTCAGATCTGTTAGTTTTACTCATGAGTAGAACGAAATAAACCATTTGATTTATAACTAACAACAATATAAATCCAAAACTTCCATTCTTAAATAGTTGTATCCAAATCTCTCCTAATGTGTTCATTGTAAAATAGTTAGTGTGTGGTTTGTTGGTTATTATTCAATATTCGAATAATTATTAAATAAATATAAATAAAATCATTGAAGAAGTACTACAAACACTCATTTTTAGTATCATTGCTCCTCGTATCTTTTGAATGAATGAATGAATTTATTAGGAATAGATGTTGGAGGAACGGGTATCAAAGGAGCCATAATTAATACAGTCACGGGACAGTTGGTTACCGATCGCAAAAGACTATCTACTCCACAGCCCGCTAACCCTCAATTGATCATTGAAACTATTGTTGAGTTGGTTCGATTTTTCGACTGGAAAAAGGAAATTGGATGTGGTTTCCCCTCTGTGATACAAAAAGGAGTCGTTCGTACTGCTTCCAATATAGATAGACAATGGATTGGATTGAACGCTGCGGATTTATTAACTGAGGCTTCCGGGTGCCCTACCTACGTCATTAATGATGCCGATGCTGCCGGTAAAGCAGAGATTTCCTTTGGATCTGGGCAGAGTAAGAAAGGTAATCTCATTTTTCTTACCGTCGGCACAGGTATCGGCTCTGCCCTATTTCATGAAGGGAGCCTTTATCCTAATACTGAATTGGGTTTCTTGAAAATTAAAGGGAGGTATGGTGAACATTATGCGGCCAATTCGATAAGAGAAGCTGAGCGTTTGTCTTGGAGTCAATGGGGAAACCGCTTCTCTCGCTATCTAAAAAGAGTCGAACGCTTACTCACGCCTGATCTATTTATTTTAGGAGGAGGCATCAGTAAAAAATTTAAGCTTTATGAACCTTATTTAAAATGCGATACACCCGTCATTCCTGCCAAATTAAAAAATAATGCGGGCATTATCGGAGCGGCTGTAAGTGCGCGGCATTATTTCAAAAAATAGTCAGATTAATTCCAGTCCGCATGAAAAATACCCAGCCTATCTTTCCTTTCATAGGTATGAGAGCCAAACAAGTCTCTTTGCGCTTGAATTAAGTTTAGAGGCAATTCAGCACTCTTAAAGGCATCAAAGTAACTGAGCGCATTGGACAATGCCAAAGTAGGGATGCCCTTAGCCACAGTATATTGCACGACTTTTCGTGTGGCACCAATAACGGAATTAACTTTCTCAACAATCACGGGAGATAATAATAAGCTTTCCAGTGAAGAATCGTTTTCATAAGCTAGGCGAATATCTTCCAAGAACCGCGCACGTATGATGCATCCGCCTCTCCATATTTTCGCTATACTTTCCAAATTCAAATCATATTGATATTCTTTTGAAGCCCTACTCAGTTGGTCCATCCCTTGTGCATAACTCATTATAAAGGCGAAATATAAGGCATCTCGTACCTCTTCAACACTGGGCTCGTTTGTAGGTAAAAGGGATGCCTCTGTATATTTTTTAGAAGCCTTCATGCGAATGTCTTTCATACCCGAAATTTGCCGCATCGAAACCGCTGCATCAATCGTAGGTATGGCAATACCTAGGTCCATGGCATTTTGAGAAGTCCATTTACCAGTACCCTTTTGCTTGGCTTTGTCTAAAATTTGATCTACCAAATCACCAGAAGTTAGATCATCTTTTTTATCAAATATTTGACTGGTAATCTCAACCAGAAAAGACTGCAAGACTCCCTGATTCCAATCATAGTAAGTTTTTTTCAAGCGGTGGTTATCTTGTTGTAATCCCAGTTTCATTATGTCATAGGACTCACCCATAAGCTGCATCAAAGCATATTCAATCCCATTATGAATCATTTTCACATAATTACCTGCAGAGCCTTGTCCCATAAAATCTACACATGGTTCGTTATTGACTTTAGCAGCCACTGCTTCAAAAATTGGCTTAATGATCTCGTAAGCCTTAAGATCACCTCCTGGCATAATACTCGGACCCTTTCTGGCCCCTTCAGATCCTCCTGAGACACCCGCACCCATGAAATGAATGTCCTTGGATTTTAAAGAAGTAAATCTTCTATTGGTATCTTCGAAATGTGAGTTCCCTCCATCAATAATCAAGTCACCTGAATCCAATAAGGGCAATAAATCAGCAATGACATGGTCCACAGGTCCCCCTGCGGGGACAAGTAGCATAATCTTCCTTGGTCTGGACAATTTTTTAATGAATTCTACTTTATCTAATGTCCCCTCAATATCATCTGAGTGACCTTCATCTTTTAAATCCGCTACTTTTTGGGCATCTGTGTCAAGACCAATCGCAGAAAAATGGTGATCCGCTACATTCAAAAGAAAATTTCTGCCCATCACTCCTAACCCTACCAATCCAAAATCAAACAATTGTGCCATAAGAAAAAATATTATAAAATTTCAACAAAACTAATAAAACAATAATCTCTGTGACAATAAATCAAATGGTAATTATTTAGTTTGTACCTGAATCCATTTTCACCAAAATATGATAAGCCACAAAGAAGTAGAATCACAAGTGCTGGTAATTTTTGGCGCCTCGGGCGATTTAACCTCAAGAAAGTTATTGCCAGAAATTTTCAACTTATTTCGTAAGGGATACATACCTGAAGATTATGCCATCATTGGTGTTGGAAGAAGTGATTATTCTGACCCATCCTATCGCGATAAAGCGGTCATCAACAATCCCTATTTTAAAAAAAAGGAGAAAAGAGCTAAAGAGATTCAAAAGTTTTCCGAATTGGTGCATTACATCTCTCTAGATACCAGTGATCCTTCGGCTTACGCGGCGTTAAAAAATAAATTACAACAAATACTACCTGGGCATCCTGATCCAAATGTTATTTTTTACCTCTCTACCCCACCCATGTTGTACAAAACGATCGCCCATCATTTGGCTGCTCACGATCTTAATTTGGAAAAAGAGGGATGGAAACGGATGATTATCGAGAAACCCTTTGGTTATGATTTAGAAACTGCTAGAGCTTTGAACATAGCGCTTTTGTTGAAATTCAAAGAGGAACAAATTTATCGAATTGATCATTATCTAGGAAAGGAAACCGTTCAAAATCTGATGGTTACTCGGTTTTCCAACAGTATCTTTGAACCTCTTTGGAACAGAAATTATATCCAACGTATAGAAATTACGGCAGCAGAAAGTGTCGGAGTAGGTAATCGAGGGGGCTATTATGAAGGTGTTGGTGCCCTCCGGGATATGATTCAAAACCACTTGCTTCAATTGCTCTCATTAGTCGCTATGGAGCCTCCAAATCAATTGACATCAGAAGCCATTCGGAACGAAAAGGACAAATTATTCCAATCACTTAGGCCACTTTCTACTGAAGATGTGAAAAATAATGTGATTCGTGGGCAGTATACCAGTGCCAACGTTAGAGATAAACAAATCTTGGGATACCGAGAAGAAAATAGCGTGCATCCAACCTCTCGAACGGAAACGTTTGCTGCTATGAAATTTTTTATTGACAATTGGAGGTGGGCAGATGTTCCTTTTTACATCAGAAGTGGCAAAAGATTACCCACAAGAGTTTCCGAGGTCGTCATACACTTCAAATCGAATCACCTCCATTTGTTCAAAAACGAAGGTTCTGATCATGCGCACAATATCCTCATTTTCAGGATACAACCCAATGAAGGGATCCTGCTCAAATTTGGGCTGAAAGTACCCGGAGCAGGCAACCTAGTCAAGGATGTAAATATGGATTTCCAATATGATGACCTAACGCAGGATTATGTCCCAGACGCCTATGAGCGACTTATTTTAGACTGTATGCAAGGAGACTCGACTTTGTATGCACGCGGAGACAGTGTCGAAAATTCTTGGAAATTTATCGATCCCATCTTAAAAGCATGGGAAGACGATCCTGATATCCCTATTTATGGCTATCCTGCAGGCACTTGGGGGCCTGAGCATATCAATGAATTGATTGAAGGTAAGGACATGGCTTGGAGAAATGCCAGCTCAAATCTTTCTCATGATGGTGAATATTGTGAATTGTAAAAAAAATGAAAAAAATTATTTTTAAAACACCTAATGCCTTGGCATCTGCTTTTGCCGATCAGCTGGTAAACCTTGCTTCTGATAAGGAAGTCATTCATGTCGCATTATCGGGAGGAAGCACACCCAAGTTACTGTTTGAAATTTTGGCCACTACCTATAAAAATAACGATTGGTCACGGTTGCGTTTTTATTGGGGAGATGAAAGATGCGTAAGTCCTGATGATTCTGAAAGCAATTATTTAATGGCCAAAAAACTCTTTTTTGATCCCGCGAACATTCCTAGCGAGCATATTTTTAGAGTGCTTGGAGAAAATGATCCCAGACAAGAGGCAGAGCGATATGGAGACCTCCTTTATAAATCGTTGCCCATAGTGAATGACCTGCCCTGTTTTGATTTAATTTATTTAGGAATGGGAGAAGATGGGCATACGGCCTCTATATTTCCCCATGAAATGGAATTAATGACACATCAAGAAGTTTGTGCGGTGGCCACGCATCCTACCAGTGGTCAAAAAAGGGTCACATTGACGGGGCCGGTCATTAATAATGCTCGATCTATAGTTTTTTTAATAACGGGCACGGCTAAATATCCTCGAATCAAATCTATTCTCAAAGATCAACGTGATTTTGAAAGCTTCCCGGCAGCGCATATTCAACCAACGCATGGACATTTGACTTGGTACCTGGATGAAGCGGCGTATGAAGGCACCTAAAATATTGATTTTGATGGGTGTGACTTGTTCGGGCAAAACTGCCTTTGGAAAAGTGCTATCTAATCGACTTAAAATCTCTTTTTTTGATGGTGATGACCTTCATTCAAAAGAAAATATCGATAAAATGAAACTAGGTCACCCCTTAGATGATGATGATCGCTGGCCCTGGTTACAAAATATTCATCAATTAGCACTTGATCACGCTAATGAAGGTGCAATTATCGCTTGTTCCGCCTTAAAAAAGTCTTACCGACAAGTCATTCAAACTTCTGCCAATATGGAATTTATTTATTTGAAAGCAGATAAAAAAACGATCGCACAACGACTTGCATTACGAAAAAATCATTTCATGCCCGCCTCACTCCTCGATTCCCAATTCGAAGCTTTGGAAGCACCGAAAAGTGGGTGTATTCTTGATGCTACCCAGACATTTGAGATCAATGCTGATTTAGTAGTGAGCTACCTTCAAAAATAATGTTTAGCTGAACATAGGTTGCCGGTATGATAAAAAATCAATCTACTGCCGCGGACGCAATTGCTTTGAAAAGTTTGCCATCAGAGATCAAGCACCCTTGTTCAACCATATCAAAAATTTCTTTTTCGCGATTTTCCTTGTACTTTTTTTCATCCATAAAAACCTTCACCCCACCAACAGGCTGTGCTAAAAGCTGTTTTATAGAAAGCTCATCATTAAAGTCAATTTTAAATGCCCCATGAGCATCTAGTCGAATACCTGCCATGTAAATAAGGTCTGCCATACAACTAAAAGTGATAAGCTCTCCTTTACTTCTGTATTCTAAAAATTGAGTTTTTCTCATAATGCCTTCAAAAACCACTTCGCTAAAGGCATCTATTATTTGATTAGATTTTTCAACATCATTTGCCAGCAACTGTTCCCAATCATCTGCAATGACCCCGTTGACCACTAAAAAATCTATAAATTCATTTTCTAAGGGTTCGAGTTCTTCAAGGGTGAGTCTACGATATTTCATTACTGAGGAAAAACATATTGGATACCTTATAAAAGGCAATTTTAACGATTATTTTGTTTGCCACCATAAATATTTACCTTTGAATTTTACATCTTAAAATAAATAATCATGAAAAAACTAATCGTAATAGTTGCATTTTTTTGTAACTATTTTGTTTCAGCTCAAGCCGTCACGGAATCTACCTATGTAGACGTCCCACTGAATAAGGTTCAAAGATTTATAGAACTACACAAAAAGGTTACTGACCTGTCTCAAGGTGAAGGTAGAACGGTTCAAGGACACTGGGTCTATAGACATTGGTATGGTTCAGGTGCTGCCATTGTTATTTACGATCAATACAATTCCGCGCAAGATGCCATTAACGATGATTTCAAAGCGGTTTACGCAAAGAACTACGAAGCTCTTTCGGCA
>CAJQKV010000037.1 GCA_905479015.1 uncultured Cyclobacteriaceae bacterium | reverse complement strand
GCCGCATCATTTCTACCATACTCAAAATAAAGCTCCGCCCGAGCGGCAGGCATCATGTATCGCGTCGTTATGGATATTTGTCCATCTGTCCCCACGTCGTCGCCCCCTCCTCTAAAAAGTTCCCCAAAAACAGGAAGGTAAGCCTTGTAATCAATCGCTGTCTGCCGGTACATTTGCACGGCCCGGTTGATCCCTAAAAACAAGCCCGGTACCCATTTAGGCTGATAGGAGATACTGATGCCATTCATATACCGCGCGTCCTGATTGGCCGGTCCAAGAAAGGGTATACTAGTATAACCTTGGGTGGGATAATGTGAAGTATAAAGCGAATTATCCAACCGCCCACCTACGAGTTCCCATTCCAAATGACCAATAAAAATATTGACCGGTCGACTAGATTTAAAAGAAATGTGCTTGAAGCCTGCTGCATTGTTGGATAGGATCAGGGCGTTGTTTTTACTTGGTCCCCACCACATATTTTGATTGGACAAGGCCAAAGTAAATAATTTATAGGATACTGCTATTTGGGACTGTCCCCAATCCGTTTTATTGATATTTGAATATCCGTCAACTTCTCGATTCATCCCATAATAAAGGGTGGGATATAATTGAAGCGATAAGATGCCTAGCTTAGCATAAACTCCTACTGAGAGGCTCGACTGAAATCCCGCTATTGGCAGCATGAGCCCATTATTGGTCTGATAAGGGATGTTGCTGGTATACTCTGTTTGATTCGATATAGGTAATAACTGCACATTGAATTGCTCATTTTCAGACTTTCTGAGCACAGAACCAAAAGTAAAAGAAGGCTTATTTTGCTGCAGTGCTTCAATGTGATTGAGCGACCTGATATTAAATGACAAGAGAGAATCAACTGTTCCGAGCAGTTGCCCTCTTCGCAAACCTTCTTCGATCAAGGGAAAACCCACGGGCAACGATTGGGCGCGTAATGAGACCAGCACCGGTATCCAAACGATACTTATAAAAAAAATCAAAATGATCTGCTTTTTCAAATTGATAATAATTTTACTTGAATATTGTTCAGCGACCAACTTTCATCACATTGAGCATCATTTGCATTGGGCTGATTCAATTCGTCCCAAAATACAATTTCAACTTGACCTTTACGATGTGGAAAAATGAGCTCGATCTCGTACGCCGAGGTCGTTCCATCAGACTTGCAAAAGCCAGGCAGATCAACGGCTGAGGCTCCGGTTCTAGGAAAAGTTAAAAAGGGGTGCCGTTCAGGGTAGGACTGCATCAGACAATAATTACTGTAACAGGGTGAATTGGAGAAAGAGGTTTTAAAAACATCTACTTCCGAAGAATCTAGCATGACACCCCAATAATCCGTGCCATCAGGAAACTCCGCATTTCCATCCCAAGAGTCATGGACATAAAGTAAGGCTTGAATTTGAACATAATCATGTGTCCCCAAGCCTTCAAGAGTCAGTTTAAACCCTCCATTGTTGTAAGTGCCCAATATGTTTTGTCCCAAATAAGAGGTGACAATGCCTCCCTCAATCTTTGTCAAATCTGCCGTCTCAAAATTATTGTCATAAATGAGCGTCTCACGATCGATGTCTGAAATACATGACCAGAGTATTACGGTTGTACTCAAGGTGATAAAATTTATAATTCTTTTTACGCAACGCACTTATTGAGCTTTTAGGGATTTTTTTACGCGAGTCTAAACCTAATCGCTCAAAAATATTTATCCACCGTAAAAATGCAAATCCTTTTATAAATAAAGAGGAAAAATACCAACTAATAATTTTTAGAAAGGAAATAATGACATTACCATAAGACATGAATTTATAAGAACATATATTTATGTTTCTAAATAATAGTGAATTATTCATTCGTAAACCTTATTTTTGAACTTCATAAATGAATCTCGTGAGAAAACGATTTTATTTCTTTTTCCCCATCCTATTTATATTGGTTGACCTCTCAGTGGTTTCCATTGTTTTTTTGTTGACACAAAGCGTGATTGGTATCTCGTTTCCCTTAGAAAATTACAACCTAGAAAGCTTATTTTTTATTGTCTTCTGTTGGTCCAGCCTGTCTTTACTCGGTAAAGATTTCAAAATAGGCAGACCCTCAGGATATGAAAAGTCAATTACTAAAGGCTTTAAAACCATTGCTGTTTTCTTGGCATTATTTTCGTTTTTTGTGATTTTCAGTAATCAACAAATTCTGTCAAGAACCTTCGTTTTGTATTTTGCTGGGTTATTATTTCTATTTATTCCAACAGAGCGCGTAATCATCCACTTAGTCGTCAATAAATATCGGAAGTGGGGGGGAAATTATCGCAATGCAACCATCATCGGTTATGATCAATTGGGTTTTTCCTTGTTTGATGCCATTAATAAAAACCGAAATATAGGTATCCGCTGTACTGGATTTTACGGAAGTAGCACGCAAACAGACAAAAAATACCCCCTTAAAGGAAACGTGCAGGCCTTTCTTAATTCAGACTTAGAAAACATTGATTTCGTTTATGTCAGTGAAAATATTGTGCGAGAGGAATTAAATCAAATTATTGAATTGGCTGATGCCTCATTTGTAAAGGTGAAATTATTGCCCCATTTCAAAACGGATTTTTTAAAATCGTATACGCTCAAGTTAATTGATAACATCAACATCATCGATGTCAACTATTTGCCCTTGGATCATGCTTTTAATAGATTTTTAAAGCGCTCTTTTGATGTTTTATTCTCATCAATGATGTTGCTTTTTGTACTTAGTTGGCTTTATCCCATCATTGCCCTCGTAATCTTTTTGGAGTCTCGTGGTCCCATTTTATTTAAACAATATCGCAATGGCAAGAATAATAAAGTTTTTCGCTGCATAAAATTCCGTACCATGCATTTAAATGAAGAAGCAGACCAAAAATGGGCAACAAAAAATGATCCCCGAGTAACCTACTTTGGTGCAATCTTAAGAAGAACTAGTTTAGATGAACTTCCACAATTGATTAATGTCCTAATAGGAGATATGACCATCGTAGGACCCAGACCCTTGCCTGTGAAACTTAATGAGCAATATATTAATCAAATCAAAAGTTATTCTCAAAGGCATACCTTCAAGCCTGGGATTACCGGATTGGCACAAGCGCTGGGACATCGTGGTGAAATAAAAGATTTGAGAGAAATTAAAAATAGAGTCACCTTAGACCGGTTCTATTTAAATAATTGGTCTGTTTTCTTAGATGTAAAGATTATCGTCATCACATTCTTTGAGCTCATTAAAGGACAAGACACAGCGTATTAGCCCTTAGTTTACAAAGAACAAAGAGTTTCTTTATTCCCATGATGTCGTTCATTATCTTTGTCCCTTAATAATCCAAAACCCTTTGCCATATCATGTTTGATCAGGTTGAAAAAGTACATAAAGAATTAGCTCAAGCCCTCGTCAAAAATGCCTCTGAATTAGAAGCTTTTAGAATTAAGTTCATTGGTAAAAAAAGTGTGATTAGCGGTCTATTTGATGCATTTAAAACAGTCCCTAATGATCAAAAAAAAGCTTTTGGAGAAGCCCTTAATGAGCTAAAAAAAGAGGCCAATACCAAATTTCAATCTTTGGTAGCCCATCTTCAGTCTACTATCTCTCATTCTTCGGAACACCCTGATGCTTCACTCCCTTCAACCCCTTTTCAAATGGGGGGGTTACATCCGATCAATATTGTGAAAAACAGAATGATCGAAATATTCGAAAGACAGGGATTTAACGTATCTGAAGGTCCCGAAATGGAAGATGATTGGCACAATTTCACAGCCCTCAATTTTCCTGAAAATCACCCAGCTAGAGAAATGCAGGACACCTATTTTTTAGAAAAAAATCCTGACAAACTATTACGGACCCATACCTCTACAGTACAAATAAGATTAATGGAGCATGGGAAGCCTCCCTTTAGATCCATCATGCCCGGACGGGTTTATCGGAACGAAGCCATCTCTGCAAGGGCACATTGTTTCTTTCACCAAGTAGAAGGTTTGTACATTGATCGTAATGTTGGCTTCAAAGACCTCAAACAATCTATTTATCATTTTTCGCGTGAATTTTTCGGAAAAGATACACAGATTAGGTTCAGACCCTCCTATTTCCCCTTTACTGAACCCAGCGCCGAAGTAGATATCAGCTGTTTCATCTGTAAAGGGAAGGGCTGTAAAATTTGCAAAAACAGTGGTTGGGTCGAGATCGGCGGTTCAGGAATGGTGGACCCCAACGTATTGGAGAATTGTGGTATTGATTCGAAAGAGTTTAGTGGGTTCGCTTTTGGCATGGGTATAGAACGTATTGCCATGCTCAAATATGAAATTGATGATATTCGGCTCTTTTCTGAAAATGATGTCCGCTTTTTACGCCAATTCAATGGATTGTAATTAAAGTAAGTCTTGAATGATTTGAGTTTCTGAAATTCCTGCAGCTTCAGCCTTGAAGTTTCTTACAATTCTATGTCTTAAAACTGATTCTGCCACCGCCTTAACGTCCTCAATATCAGGAGCATACTTGCCTGTCATCAAGGCATGGCATTTGGCACCCAGAATTAAAAACTGACTGGCTCTGGGGCCTGCTCCCCACTCTAGATAATCATTGGCCAATGTACTGGATCCCGTTCTTCCGGGCCTTGTCTTATGAACCAACGAAACAGCATACTCATAGACGTTATCTACTACGGGTACACTTCTGACCAAATTTTGGAAAATAAGGATTTCGTCTTTTGAAATTACGTTTTTCACAGCTATATGTGTGTTTCTCGTCGTGTTTTTTATGACTTCTACTTCGGTTTGATAGTCAGGATAATCTAATTTAATCATCAACATGAAACGATCGAGTTGTGCTTCAGGCAAGGGATAGGTACCTTCTTGTTCAATCGGATTTTGTGTGGCCAAAACAAAAAAGGGTCGATCTAATTTATGCTGAGTCCCTCCTATGGTAACCGCATATTCTTGCATACTTTCAAGCAAGGCAGATTGGGTTTTTGGTGGGGTCCTATTAATTTCATCTGCCAAGACTACATTGGAAAAAATGGGCCCTTTGATGAATTTGAAATTTCGATCACGATCCAAAGTTTCTGCACCAATGATATCTGAAGGCATCAAATCAGGGGTAAATTGAATCCGACTGAAATCCAAATTGAGGGCTTGAGCCAGCGTATTGATCAGCAAAGTTTTGGCGAGCCCTGGGACACCAACCAATAACGAATGACCACTACAAAAAATAGAAATAATCAATAACCGAACCGCCTCTTCTTGACCTATAATTATTTTAGCTATTTCCTCACGGAGTGTATTACATTTCTCTAAAAACTCGTCTGCTAATTCTTTTTCATTTCTCTCACTCATACCTAATTATTTCATGATATCACAATAGTTATAGGCAGGATCAACATCCACATAGACTTCCCCTTTGGCCTTCTCAAACCACTTATCTAATAATTTTCCTTTTTTTGCATTGAGTGCATATTCAGCCAGCTTTTGATAGTCATCATTCAAATTAGCCTGATGAGGGGGTATTCTATCCTGATAAAAAATCAATCTAAAAGCCGTCGTTCCATCGACCATTGAAAATTTCAATGGCTTTGTCAAGGAGCCTATGCTCATGGTATCAACGGTGAAAAATATGTTAGGGTCTAATTGCTCAACTGAAACCCTAACTGAACCATCGGTTCCAGTATAGAAACCTCCATTTGATGCAGTCTCCTTGTCTGCTGAAAATTCTTTTGCTGCCACTCTAAAAGTTGTTAGGCTGTCCAATATTAAATTTCGTATGCTGTCCAGTTTATTTTCCGCCACATTAATGTCATCGGCAGAAGGTTTAGGAATAATCAATATATGCCTAGACCTAAACGTATTTCCCCTTCTTTCTTGTAACTCAATCAAATGATATCCAAAATCTGATTTGACGGGCATTGAAAGCTCTCCAACCTCCATGGTCATGGCAGACTCTTCGAACTCTGGAGCCAATTCGCCTCGCTTATAAAACGGAAGCTGACCTCCACGAGATCCAGATCCTGGATCTTCTGAATACCTTCTTGCCATGTTCTCAAAGGTCTCTGTCCCTCTCAAGATTTTGCCTCTGATTTCTAATAATTGTCGTTCGACCTTACCGAGCTGCTCGGCTCCTGGCTCAGGTTTCATCACCAATTGACCGACTTGGACTTCTGTTGAAAAATAGGGCAACGAATCTTTGGGTATTTTATTAAAAAATTGTTTTACCTCACTGGGTGTTACCTTAATATCACTGGTAATGGTCCGCTGCATGGTCTCAATTATTTTTTGTTCCTTGACCTTATCAAATAATTCTTCCTCTATTTGTCCTAAACTCTTACCATAATACGCTTCTATTTCTTTGGCCGACCCAATCTGAGAGATCATGTAAGCCATTCTTTGATCTAGATTATTTTGTACTTCTTCATCTAATACAATGACCGAGTCAATTTCTGCTTTTGCCACCAATAACTTATTGATGACTAAATTTTCTAATACTTGGCACCTCAACGCGCCACTGTTTACTTCTCCTTGAGAAAGATACTCAAGATAGGTCTGTTCTAAATCTGATTTTAGTACGATATAGTCATCTACTTTAACAATGATTCTATCGACCAATAACTCTTTAGACTGACCTATTACCGCATGGAGGGAAAGCCAAAAAATAACGCTGCTAATTGCGATAAACTTCAAATTTCTTCGTTTTGAGTGCTTCTTCATAAATCGTCTCGTGTAATTCCTTCTTAAGTGCAAGTTTACGCTTATTAATGATAATATTTTCTATATCTTCTTTGACATATTCTAACGGTGCAACCTGATCAGATATTTTATATTCAACAATCCTGAATAAATAAATATAACCCTCATCTCTAGTTTCACTATAAACGGTTTTCTCTAAAAATTGAGTTTTATTTTGCAAACTAGCAAGCGGTGTATTTACAACCAACTCATCAAGACCTATCCACACGGAATCATCAAGAAATGATAAATCGGCAAATTGATAACAGTAATTTTTAATATCTTCTATATCCGTATTGGGAAAATTTCTTATATTTCTACGGATCTGGGAAATATCTGGTGCACTACTCGGAATTTTAGCAAAGATGCATTGTACGATATTTTGCTTCAATAAAAAATTTTCTGATCGTTCATGATAATAAGATTCGATCTCCTCCTGAGTGACTTGGGTATTTAAATGTGAGCCTATATAGATTTTCTCAAACTCATGCATGATCAATGCATAGCGGTAATCCTCAACTTTACGATCAATGTTTATCGCATTGATACTTAATTCCTCATTGGCTTTAATGATTAACAACTGCTTCTTGATCCAGTCATCCACATATTTATCCACGAGTCTACCACTGTCTGAAAGCGAAAGGCCCAGAGGCATATCCTGGGCTATATCTTCTCCATACAAATAATTATCCCCTACTCGAGCGATGGGACGGGAAGTGGGTCCCTGCTTTTTATTGAGGTAGTCACAGCTTAAAAAAAAGCCCAGAAACAACAGCAGGCATAAACTCCTTTGATATGATGTTTTCAAATTTATAAATCTAACTTTAAACTTTTTACTATCTGGTCGAATAATTGGGCGCCTCTCGGGTCACATAAACATCATGTGGATGACTTTCTACAGATCCAGCCGAGGTAATTTTAACAAATTTTGCTACGTGCAATTCCTCAATTTTACGAGCCCCACAATAACCCATACCTGCTCTAAGTCCTCCCACCATTTGATAAAGAACCTCGGAAACCATCCCTTTGAAAGGCACCCTACCTACGATGCCTTCGGGTACTAATTTTTTTATGTCGTCTTCTGCATCCTGAAAATAGCGATCTTTTGAGCCCTCCTCCATGGCCTCGACAGATCCCATACCTCGATAACTCTTAAACTTCCTACCCTCATACAGAATGACCTCCCCCGGTGCCTCTTCGGTACCTGCAAGTAAAGATCCTATCATCACAGCATTGGCACCCGCTGCCAATGCTTTGACTACATCTCCGGAAAATCTAATCCCTCCATCTGCGATGACAGGGACGCCTGTCCCTTTTAAGGCATTGGCCGCTTCATAAACCGCCGATAATTGGGGAACGCCCACACCCGCAATAATTCTTGTCGTACAAATGCTTCCCGGTCCAACGCCCACTTTCACAGCATCGGCTCCTGCTTCAACCAAGGCCAAAGCCCCTTCAGCCGTAGCCACATTACCCACAATAAGCTCTAAATCAGGAAATTGTTGCTTTACCATTTTCGTCGCCTCAATGACCCCTTTGGAATGCCCATGTGCCGTATCAATACTGACTACATCTACGCCAGCATCCACCAAGGCTGAAATCCTCTGAGTTACATCGGGAGTAACCCCTACAGCTGCGCCTACCCTTAGGCGTCCGAATTTATCTTTACAGGCGTTGGGTCGATCTCTGTTTTTTAATATGTCTTTATAGGTAATCAATCCCGTCAATCTATAATTTTCATCGACGATTGGAAGTTTTTCGATTTTATATTCTTGTAAGATTTCTTCCGCTTCTTTTAAGCCCACCTCAAACTTGGCCGTAATGAGCTTTTCACGGGTCATGATATCTAGTATGGGTTTGGTCATGTTTTTCTGGAATCTCAAATCCCTATTGGTAATGATCCCTATCAAAATTCCTTCATCATTGACCACAGGAATCCCTCCAATATTATTTTCACGCATGATTTTCTCAGCATCTCCAGCCAAAGCCTTTTCGTTGAGGGTGATCGGGTCTAAGATCATACCACTTTGTGACCGCTTGACTTTTCTTACTTCAATCGCCTGCTGGGCAATGGTCATGTTTTTATGAATCAGACCTATGCCCCCATCAAGCGCCATGGATATGGCCATACTGGATTCCGTAACCGTATCCATCGCTGCTGACAATAACGGAATATTGACTTCAATGTTTCGCGTCAAAAATGTTTTTATTTCGGTATCTCGTGGGAGAATTTCAGAATAGCCAGGTAAGAGAAGCACATCATCGTAGGTAAGTGCTTCAAAAATAATTCTATCTTGGTTAATATTCATAAGCAAATAAGTAGGGGTATTATTTGCAAAGCAAAATTATCAACATTCCGCCTTAATAAAAAGATTGTTTGATTATTAATTTTATAATTGCGGTATGACTGACTTTCAAAGCTTATTTATCTCTCAATTGGTCAATACGTCTTATGCAGAAATGACCGCCGTTTTTTTCGGCTTAGTAAGCGTCTGGTATGCCAAAAAAGAACAAATTTGGGTGTATCCAACAGGAATCATCAGTGTCATCATTTACATCGGTATTACCTTTCAATACAAGCTCTATGGTGATATGGGCATTCAGATCTATTATCTTGTCATGAGTATTTACGGATGGTACTTTTGGACCCAAGGTAAAGGAACCCACACCCCAGTTCCAATTTCAAAAAACAATAAGCAAGAAAATACAATCATTTTTTTGCTGTTCCTAAGTTCTTTTTTATTGATCCGATTTGGACTTGGACTCACAGATAGTGATGTCCCTGGATGGGATGCGCTTACTTCTGCCCTTGCCATCACAGGTATGTGGTTGATGGCTAGAAAAAAAATTGAACATTGGATTGCTTGGATCATAGTAGATAGCATTTCTGTTCCGCTTTATATTTACAAAGGTTTGCCTTTGACCAGCTTTCAATTCTTACTATTTACCTTACTTGCCGGATGGGGTTACATGACATGGAACATAAAACTGAAATTAAAAGAATCGCAATCATAGGTCCTGAGTCTACAGGTAAAAGCAAATTAGCCCAAGAATTGGCGGTTTCCTATTACACTGAATGGGTTCCGGAATATGCTAGATTTTATTTGGACCGCCTAGATAGAGATTATCAAGAGGCTGACTTATTAGAAATTGCGAAAGCACAACTTACTTGGGAAGACGATCGCGCCGCTTCGGCCGATAAATATCTGTTTTGTGATACCAACTTGATTGTTTTAAAGATTTGGAGTCATGATAAATATGGCAGAACAGACCCTTGGATTCTGGATCAAATTGCTCAGCGAAAATATGACTTTTATCTGCTCTCCGACATCGACATTCCTTGGACGGATGATCCGCAAAGGGAGCACCCCTACAGAAGAAAAGAGTTTTTTAATATCTACTTAAACTATCTTAAATCCAATCAACTGCCCTACGGGATTGTAAAGGGTATTGAAGACGACAGATTGGCCTGTGCCATAAAACTATTGCAAAATATTTAAAATAATATCCTATCTTCGTGGCGTTAAGGGGTGCCCTGCTTTTCTGAAAAGAAAAGATAAATTCGGGCTGAGATCATACCCATTGAACCTGCTCGGATAATGCTGAGAAGGGAAGTATGATAACCGTATGGAGGTCCCCTCCTCCTATTTTGGTTAATTTAAAAATAAAATAATGAGAATTTTAATATGTGCCACCTTATTGGTGGTTAATTATGTATCCTATGCCCAAAGAATGGTTTCAGGAACTGTTTGGGATGAAAATAATGAAGGCATGCCTGGAGCCTCCGTAATCATAAAAGATCTTGATTTGGGTACCATCACAGATATGAATGGCTATTTTCAACTGAGTGTCCCTGAACAGCAAAAGACGTTACTTGTCAGTGCCATTGGCTATGTGACGAAACAAGTTGCCATCGGCTCTCAATCCGATGTAGTCATCGAGATGTCCGTCGAAGTGAAGAAACTAAAAGCACTTACTATTTTTGGGGATGAGGTCATTAACTTTTCTACTAAGGCCAATGAATTGACTCCGACAACTTATACGGATGTTTCAAAAGAAAAGATTCAAGAAAGGAATCTTGGATTAGACTTACCCATATTATTGAATTTTACGCCTTCCATGGTCACTACTTCAGATGCTGGAGCGGGAGTAGGTTATACAGGTATGAGAATCAGAGGGAGTGATGCGACTCGGATCAATGTAACCTTAAACGGCATACCCATCAATGATTCTGAATCTCATGGCGTATATTGGGTCAATATGCCTGATTTGTCCTCTTCTTTAGACAAAATTCAAATTCAGCGTGGGGTAGGGACGTCCTCCAATGGAGCCGCCGCTTTTGGGGCCACTGTAAATCTGCAATCTAGCGGTCTCTCTGAAAATGCTTTTGCTCAAATTAATCAAACCGTTGGCTCTTTTAATACCCTAAAAACCAATGCGCAGTTCAATACAGGTCTCATTAAAAATAATTTCAATTTTGAAGGTCGCTTATCCCGTATCACCTCTGAGGGTTACATAGATCGAGCGCAATCTGACCTTTATTCCTATTTCTTAACGGGTGGGTATTACGGAGCAAAAACGACACTTAAAGTCCTTCTTTTTGGCGGTCAAGAAGAAACTTATCAGTCTTGGTATGGTACTCCGGAAGCCCGATTAAATAATGACCCTACAGCGCTGCAAGCCGTAATTGATCAAGGAGGCGAATACGGTAGCCCTGCCCAAATAGATAATCTTCTAAGTAGTGACCGGAAATTTAATTATTATCTCTATGACAATGAAATTGATCACTATGAGCAGGACCATTATCAATTGCACTTGAATCATGCCTTCAACGATGATCTGAATTTAGCTATTTCTGGGCATTATACCCATGGTGAAGGCTATTTTGAACAACATCGATCAAAAGATGCCTTTACTGATTATGGACTAGGGAATGTAACCATTGGGGACTCTACGATCACCCAAACGGACCTTATCCGGCGAAGATGGCTAGACAATGATTTTTATGGCTTTACTTATGCCTTCAATTATAACAAAGACAACCTCCTGATGACCCTTGGGGGAGGTTACAACACGTATAAGGGAAGCCATTTTGGTGAAATTATATGGTCCGAATACGCCAGTACCAGCGCCATAAGAGATCGTTATTATGAAGGGTCAAGTACTAAAAATGATTTTAACGTATTTTTAAAAACCAATTATCAACTTTCATCAAAAGTTAATCTATTTGGAGATCTTCAAATACGTACTATTGATTACGAAACTGAAGGTACAGATGATGATCTTTCAAACTATCAAGTAGGAGAAAAGTATACTTTTTTTAATCCGAAATTTGGATTGACCTATGCACTAAATGCCCATTTTCAGCTCTACGGATCCTTCGCTGTAGCCCACCGAGAACCTTTACGTACTGATTTTATAGATGCTCCCGTGGGAGACATTCCCAGTCCTGAGCAACTTCAAAATTTAGAATTGGGATTCAGGGGTAACTTGGATAACATCCATTTGGAAACAAATGTATATTTGATGGATTATACCGATCAGCTGATCCTAACCGGAGCCGTCAATGATGTTGGCTCATCTATAAGGGTCAATACCCCTGACAGTTATCGAGCAGGTCTAGAAATGGTCTTGGGTATGAATTTAACTGACCAATGGAATTGGGGCTTTAATGTGGCCTTGAGTAGAAACAAAATCAATAAATTTACGGAGGTTATTTTTGATTATGCCTTCACTGATGACCGGTATATCGTGGAAAATGAATTTACAAATACCGATATTGCCTTTAGCCCCAATGTCGTGATGGGTAATGACATCACCTTCAGCCATCAAGGTTTTAGCGCACAGCTACTCACTAAATTTGTAGGAAATCAATTCCTGGACAATACCTCCAATGAAGACCGTATGATTCAAAGCTATTTTATCAATGACCTAAGATTAGCTTATCAAATACAAGCCTTTGGAATGCAAAAAATAGAATTGACTTTATTGATCAACAATTTGCTGAATGTCACCTATGAATCAAATGGATATACCTGGGGCTATCTTTATGATGGATCTCTTTATCAACAAAATAATTATTACCCGCAAGCTGGAATCAATTTCCTGACGGGTATTTCATTGAAATTCTAGTAATGTAGAAAAGCTTGAAAGGAGCTATTCTCCTTTCAAGCTTTTCTTTGGCTTCCAGCCCTTTTTCCATTACAAAAAATGCTTTTTTTTTAAAATGAATAATTATATGCTAAATTCAAACTTTAAGTAAACTTTTAAATTTTCAACCCATTGTCTTCCCATCATTTCGTCAAAGAAAACCAGGAACCTGCCCTCATCATTGACCACCTAACAGCGTTTCCCTTTTCAAAACTAGAAGACTTATTGGAATGGGCACCCCAAGTGATCTGTTTGTCCGATGCAGTGCCAGAGGCACTTATGTATCAATTTAAAATAGACGTCATCATGGGCATAGACCTTGATGTATCCACGTATACTGATTTTCAAGATCATATTGAATGTATTTCCCTTACGGGTAACCTTTGGGAAGGGGTCATCTCCTACCTCAACAAATTAAAGGTACCAGGTGCCTATTTCATCACCGACCAGGCCCATGCTCATCAACTGATCAATCAAATGAAACCCTATGCCCCTTATTTTGACCTGCAAGTCATCAGTCCAGAAAAACGATATATTTTGTCTAGAAAAAAGCTTTGGAAAAAATGGATTTCTGGATCCGGTCGTTATACTGCGGCCTCTTTTGACCCATCCCAAAGACTCACGGCAACTCTTTTTGGAAAGCCCATTTCTCATCATGATCCCTTGGAAACCTTAGATATTCTTTATGAGGGTGAAGGTTTCATAGAGATAAAGGCAACCGAATGTCCTTACTTAATCTCGGAGCCTCTATAGAAAATAAGGCAAAAGCTAATCCAAATTGAATTGTGCCAATAATTTACTTTGGGTTTCAATGGCGATCTTAAACTCTTTTCTCAATCGCGCTACCAAAATCGATGTCTTCGGGCTGTCACCTATTTTGGTAATCCCTTGTCCGGCGGACCAAATGGTTTTCCACGCCTTGGCTTCATCATTGGCGATCAGTTCATTGCCAAAATCTACATCAACTGTTTTTTTCCACATCTCTTCTGTAATGCCCATCTGCTCCAAACTAGGCCTTAAAAAATTGGCAGGTACTCCGGAAATCGCCGCTGTGTAGATAACATCGCTGGCACTGGACTCGATAATCATTTGCTTATATTCCGGTAAAGCTTCGCTTTCAGTTGTATTGATAAATCGTGTCCCCATATAAGCCAGATCAGCACCCATTTGTAGCGCAGCAGCCACGTCTTGTCCGGTACTGATGCAACCCGCAAGTAAAATAGTTTTGTCAAAAAAAGACCGAATTTCACCTACTAAAGCCATGGGATTGATCGTCCCTGCATGGCCTCCTGCACCGGCAGAAACTAATATCAAGCCATCTACCCCTGCAGCTGCGGCTTTTTGGGCATGTCTTTTCATGATCACATCATGAAATACCAAGCCACCATAACCATGAACCGACTGAATCAACTCGGAGACAGCGCCAAGGGAAGTAATGATTAAGGGCACTTCGTGTTTGACCACAATCTCCAAATCTGCTTGCAATCTTGGATTGGTTTTATGGACGATTAAATTAACTCCAAAAGGGGCTGCTTTTTTTCCTGTTGCTACTTCCCAATCTCTCAGAGTCATTTTAATTTCGACAATCCATTGTTCAAACCCTTCAGTAGACCGATGGTTCAAAGCAGGAAAAGTCCCTACTACCCCATTTTTACAACATTCTATGACCATTTGTGGGCCTGAAATTAGAAACATGGGCGCTACCACTACCGGTAGGTTAAGATCCAAAATAAACGATGCTTTGCTCATAATCCTTACAATACTTCAAATAGACCTGCTGCACCCATACCTCCACCGATACACATCGTACTTACCACATACTTAGCTCCCCTTCGCTTGCCTTCAATAAGCGAATGACCCACCATTCTAGCGCCACTCATTCCGTAAGGGTGGCCTATAGAAATTGCGCCTCCATTGACATTCATGAGTTCCATAGGAATCCCTAATTTTTCTTGGCAATAGAGTACCTGAACAGCAAAGGCCTCATTTAATTCCCAAAGACCTATATCATGGATAGAAAGCCCATGTTGTTTCAATAACTTAGGAATTGCAAAGATGGGTCCTATGCCCATTTCATCTGGCTCGCAACCAGCCACCGCCATTCCTCTGTAAGCACCCAGCGGTGTGATCCCTCGCTGGGTCACCAATGTGCTATCCATGACCACCGAAGCTGAAGCGCCATCTGATAGCTGACTGGCATTTCCTGCAGTAATACAACCGCCTTCAATAACAGAATTTAAGCTATTAAGACCCTCAATGTTAGTCGAAGGCCTATTTCCTTCATCCTTATTTAAAGTTACTTGTTCAAAAGTATACTCCTTCGTTTCTTTATTAAATAATGCCTTAGTTGTGGTTACCGGAATAATTTCATCGTTAAACTTACCTGCCTCTTGTGCTGCTGCCGTCCGTTTTTGGCTCTCGAGTCCATAAGCATCCTGCTGATCTCTTGATATTCCATAACGCTTGGCCACAATTTCTGCCGTTTGCAGCATGGGCATGTAAATATGATTGTACTTGGCCACCAATGCTTTATCCACCGCCATATGGGTATTGGCCTTTTCGTTTTGAACCAAGCTGATGGATTCAATACCTCCTCCCACAGCCACTTGCATACCATCAACCAAAACTTGTTTAGCGGCCATTGCGATGGCCATCATACCTGAAGAACATTGTCTATCTATACTCATGCCAGGCACCGTGACCGGTAGATCTGCTGCCAATGCTGCTTGACGCCCAATATTTCCCCCTGTGGTTCCTTGTTGCATCGCACAACCCATGATGACGTCTTCAACCTCCTCAGGAGCTACTCCTGCCCGCTGTACGGCTTCCTTAATCACCCATCCGCCTAGTGTTGCTCCTTGGGTCATGTTCAAGGCACCCCGATATGCTTTCCCAATGGGAGTTCTTGCAGTGGATACTATAAATGCTTCTTTCATTATTTTTATTTTTTATTACAACCCTATTTCTTATTTAATATCTAGTATTAATTTACCTATTTTTTCTCCCGTAAATAAACGGCAAAAAGTTTCATAAAAATGCTCAATGCCTACGTAAACATCTTCACGAGATTTCAGCTTACCCTCTTTCATCCATTGGGCCAATTGTACGACCGCCTCAGGATACCTTTTGGCATAATCAAAAACCACCATCCCTTCCATGGTAGCACGATTGACAAGCAAAGACAAATAATTTACTGGCCCCTGTACGACTTTTTCATTGTATTGGGAAATGGCCCCACAAATCACAATTCGTGCCTGCTTATTAATTCTGGTCAATACCGTATCAAGGGTATAACCCCCTACGTTATCAAAATACACATCAATGCCTTCGGGACAAGCTTTTTTTAAATCTTTTCTAAGATTTCCTGACTTATAATCAATGACCTCATCAAACCCTAAATCTTCTTTTAGATAATGGCATTTTTCTTCGCCACCTGCAATTCCAACTACTCGGCAGCCTTTAATTTTAGCTATTTGACCAACTACAGAGCCCACAGCCCCCGCAGCACCTGATACGACCACGGTATCCCCCGGTTTAATTTTACCTACCTCTAAAATACCGAAATAAGCCGTCATTCCCGGCATCCCCAAAGTACTCATATGCACTTTTGGATCGGCTAGCTCGGTATTGATTTTATGGAATCCTTTCCCATCTGTAAGGGTAAATTGTTGTACTCCACCCCATCCCGAAAGCATATCTCCTTCTTTAAATTTTGGGTGATTCACTGCCTTGATCACTTGACCAACCGTCCCTGCTCGCATAACATCGCCCAGTTCTACCGCTTCAATATAAGATCTAGATGCATTGATCCAACCCCTCATGGCAGGGTCTAAACTAATCAAATGCTGACGAATCAATAGCTGACCTTCTCTAGGCTCGGGCGTCTGCTCCTCAGTAAAAGCCCACGTATCTTCCGAGGGGAATTCAACAGGCCTTTTCATCAATAATAATTGTTTATTCATTTTTTTTTGTTTTTAAAACTCGCAATCAAAGAAGCTATTTTGGCTCTAATTTCAGGCTTCCACCATACTTTCAGTGTTTGTTCAAGGTCCGACCCACCCTGTAACTCTTGGCCAGCATGCCATTTTTCTCTCAATTTTGATTTGGTGTAACCAAAGATATCCGAATCCGCTTGAAGGAATTCTTGCAACTTCAATTCTGCACGCACCATGACCTCATCAGCAGGGCAGATCTCATCTACAAGATTCACTTTTAGGGCCTCTGGAGGCGTGAACAATTTCCCTTCGAGAATATATCTATTGGCCAGACTTGTACCCAGCCAATAGGTGTAAGCTTCAATAAGGTTTGTCGTGATTTGAACATTCACCTTCATTTCATTTAAGCCGATAGAAAACTTAGGATCCTCGTTCATTATGCGATAATCAGCTGTAATCGCGATGACCGTTCCGCCCGCCGGACAATAACCAGGAATTGCACAAATCATTGGTTTTGGGAAACGCGATAACTGTACGTGCATGGCGCCAAAATCGATCATAAAACTTCTCATCTGATCTTCATCATAATCATAAAGCTCCACCACATCTAAACCAGCTGAGAAAAAATTAGGTGTCCCCGTTAGAATCACTCCTTTCATTTCAGCCTCTTCCTGCAGAGATTTAAAAGTAGCGCTCAAATCTTTAACCATCTGATGATTGACCGGATTGGCCTTACCCCTGCTGAGTTGAACAAGGGCATAATTTTCCTTCCTAGTAATATTTAGTGTCTCCATTATCATATACTATCATGCTACTTGTTTGGTTACTTTCCATTTCATAGCCCTTGTTTCATTTTTTGTACCAATCCCTTTTCTACTAAGACTTAGATCGATCACTTCATCAACCTATAAACCGGAACCATAGCTCCTAAATCATCAACTTTCCTTACTCTATTCTTCAAGATAAGTACTTTCAAAGAGGGCTCTGTCAAAACTAAACAATGGATAATTCAGGTCAGAGATCATCGCTTTTTATCAGAGCGAGGTTCCTCCGTCTAATGACAACGTTTGACCGGTCATAAATTGGGTTTGATCTGAGGCCAGCCAACCTATAGCTGTAGCCACCTCTGTCGCTTTTCCAAAACGACCCATGGGTATATGGCTCTTTAATTTATCCTCTATTTCAGGCTTTACCTCCAACAGTTGACGCAACATATTCGTATCGGTATATCCGGGACAAACCGCATTGATCCGGATATTTTTTTTTGCATATTCCAATGCGGCTGCCTTGGTCATCCCGACTACTGCAAATTTGCTTGCTACATAAGATATATTGTTTCCAGAAGCTTTTAATCCTGCAAGCGAAGCGACATTCACAATGTTTCCACTGCCTTGCTTCAACATCGCTGGCAGCGCCACCTTCATACCATAAAATACACCAGATTGATTAACCGCGATTACGCGCTCCCAATCTTGCAGGCTATGATCTGCTGTTTTCAGCATTTGAGTGGGGCCTATACCTGCATTGTTTACCCAAACATCAATTTGTCCATATTTTTTAATCACAGCACCCGCCAAACTTTGCATTTGATCGTATTGTGATACATCGGTTTTTTGAATCATGCATTCCATAGGAATAGAATCGGAAATATCTACCATTTTTTCCAATGAGATATCGGCCAAAACCACATATGCCTCTTTTTTAGCAAAAAACCTCACCGTGGCTGCTCCTATACCGGATCCTGCTCCAGTAATCACAATAACTTTCTCCTTAAATGACATATTAATCTTTTTATTAAAATTTTATGGCTCCGATTCTACGTATAAATTGAGATCTGTCCTTCCGCTACATGCCTCAGATTAAAAACATTTATTTGATCGGCTCTTTTTTTAAAAGTAAATAATCTAATTCAAGATTTCGTTCCAAACTCATACAAATTTATTTTTTTAACCCCTATGGCGATTGATTATTTTTAGCTTTTTGCGAAGACCATACTACCTAATTCTTTCTGTATTTTGTTAATTTCGATCAGATACAAAAAATATTGATTGTTTGTCCCGATATAATTGATGTCTGACGCCTCAAATTTTTTGCGTTTTATTGAAAAAGAAAAGCCATTAAAGCCCATTGGAAAACGTCAAAAATGCCCATCTCACAGTTTTAATAAACTGGTACATAGGCCTTACACAAATTTTAAGTCAAGGTAAGTCAAGCGTTTATATGGAGACAAAGTCTTTCAGTACTCATTGTAAGATAAGACAGATCATATTATCTTTAATTCAGCTATGCCTTTTGGGTATTACTAATTCGAGAGCCATTCAAGCGTTAGATAATTTATTTATTAGGCACTTTCCTAGAGCATATTGACGGAATTATCATTTAATTTGATTGTCAGAAAGTAAAGTCTCCAAAAATATGAGGACATTGGGATTTGATGAAACTAGGGACATAGGCTGTCTCTTAACAGAAGATGGGATAACATTAACTACTGAAAAGAATAGCGCCCAATAGAATTTTACACTAGTGATAAAGCATGAAATAATATCAAGCTGAAAGTATAATAATTATTTGAAATATTAAAATTAAAAAAATAAATATGACCAAACTAGACGGACAAGTCGCCATCATTACAGGAGGTGCACAAGGAATTGGTGAAGGTGCCTCTGAGGTTTTTTGCCAAGCAGGCGCCAAAGTGGTCATTTGGGATGTCCTCGATGGTCAGCCTACCGCAGCTCGAATTACCGAACAAGGCGGAGAAATCTTCTTTCAAAAAGTCGACATTACCCAGCGAAGTCAAGTCGAAACGGCAGTAGCTGAGATCATGACTCGATACGGTCGTATTGATATTCTGATCAATAATGCCGGTATCATCCGAGACAAGTCGTTCCTAAAAATGACTGATGAAGAATGGCATTCTGTATTAAATGTCAACCTCTCGGGTGCATTCAATACTTGCAAAGTAGTAGTTCCAATCATGCGAGAAGCAAAATATGGTAGAATCATCAATACTTCCTCCATCAATGGTACGATGGGTGCTTTTGGACAAACCAATTACGCAGCAACCAAAGCGGGTATTGTTGGCTTTACCAAATCTTTGGCAAGGGAAACGGGAAAATATGGGATTACCGTAAATGCCGTCGCCCCAGGATTTATTAAGTCTGAAATGTCAGACAGCATGCCAAAGGAGGTGATCGATGCCGGTATTGCCATGATTCCTGTTGGGAGAATCGGTACTGCCCATGATATTGGGCATGCTTATCTGTTCTTAGCCTCGAAAGAAGCAGGATTCGTAACCGCATTTACCCTACATGTCAACGGAGGTGCTCTCGCTATCTAAAAAAAATTATGAGCATAAAAGAAAAATTTGAAATAAAGGGAAAAGTTGCACTCATTACTGGTGCAAGTAAAGGAATTGGTGCCGCTATTGCTTTGGCATTGGCCGAGCAAGGTGCCAAAGTCGTGATCAGCAGTCGAAAAAAAGAAGGCATTGACGAGACCGTAAATAGCCTAACCGCAGCAGGTTTAAGTGCCCATGGCATCGTATGTAATGTAGGAGATGAAGCACAACTCAAAATGCTGGTTGAGGAAACTATTACCCACTTCGGTGGCATAGATATTTTGGTTAACAATGCGGCTACCAATCCAGTCTATGGACCTATCGATCAAGCAGATGGTGGGGTCTTTGACAAAATAATGAACATCAACTTGCGTGCCTGCTTTTTACTGAGTAATCTGTGCCGCCCCTCCATGGTTGAAAGAGGGGGGGGATCTATTATTAATATCTCATCCGTAGAAGGAATTAAACCCAGCGCAGGCCTAGGTCTTTACAGTATAAGCAAAGCAGGATTGATTATGCTTACCAAAACGCAAGCCAAAGAATGGGGCCAGCAAGGGATTCGAAGCAATGTCATTTGTCCTGGCTTGATTAAAACAAAATTCAGTAAAGCCTTGTGGTCAGATGAAAAAAACTTGGCTCGGTTTACCAAGCATTTGGCTTTGAATCGCATGGCCGAACCTGATGAAATTGCAGGACTTGCCCTCTTTCTTGCTTCTGATGCATCTAGCTATTGTACGGGCTCAACCTTTACTGCAGACGGTGGGTTTTTAATTGCAGGATAAATATAAAATGATGACAGATAAACCCTACGCAACCTCATTTAATCATTTGACGGATCTGAAAGATGCGATCGGAAAAGAATTGGGACTTACCGAATGGAATGTAATCACCCAAGAGAAGATCAACACTTTCGCTGAACTCACTGGGGATACCCAATGGATTCATATTGATGAAGAAAAGTCTAAAAAATATTCGCCTTACGGTCAAACGGTAGCACATGGTTTCTTAGTACTCTCTTTTGCTGCTAAATTCGCTAACGAGACCTACCAAATAAATGACGTCACCATGGGCGTAAACTATGGCTTAGATAAAGTAAGATTCCCTCATCCAACACTTTCTGGTAGCAAGGTGCGGGGCCGGTTGTCCTTGATGGAATTCAACGAATTTGACGGAGGGGGTCGCTACAAGTTTAAAGTGGTCTTCGAATGTCAGGGTACTGAAAAACCTGTTTGTGTGGCTGAATTCATAGGTCAAGCTTATACTAAAAAAGATGAATGATCAATTAAAAGAAATCTTGGCCAAAGTTCAGGCCACACTGGATGAGCATATATTTCCTCTAGAGACCAAATACCATAGTAAACCGTGGGATATAGTGGTTCCTCATCTAGACAAAGTCAGAGAAAAGGTCAAAGCTGCAGGTTTATGGATTCCTCAAATTCCTACTGAATATGGAGGCCTAGGTTTATCTGTCGCCGCATTTGGTGAAGTCAGTGCATTATTGGGAAGCAGTCCTTATGGGCATTATTGCTTCAACTGTCAAGCTCCAGATGCGGGTAATATGGAAATCTTAATCGAATTTGGTACTGAAAATCAAAAAGCCCAGTTCCTCATGCCGCTACTAGCGGGTGATATCAGGAGCTGTTTTTCTATGACGGAACCTGATCATCCAGGATCTAACCCAACCATCATGGGGACCATTGCCATCAAGGACGGTGAAGAATACGTAATCAATGGACATAAATGGTTCACTTCTGCCGCTGATGGTGCTACTTTTGCCATTGTCATGGTCGTCAGTGATCCCCATGGGACCGATCCTCATAGAATGGCCAGTCAGATAATTGTTTCCACCGATAACCCTGGTTTTAATCTCATTCGTAATATTTCCGTCATGGGAGAAAAAGGCTCTGGATGGCACAGTCATGCAGAAATAAAATATGAAAACTGTCGAGTGCCCACCGCGAATATACTGGGAAGCGAAGGCGATGGTTTTGCTATTGCACAAAAAAGATTGGGCCCTGGAAGAATTCACCACTGCATGCGATGGATCGGTATCTGTGAAAGAGCATTTGATATGATGTGTAAGCGCGCCGTTTCTAGAGAAATTTCCCCTGGAAAAACATTAGCGGACAAACAAACGATTCAACATTGGATTGCCGAAAGTAGGGCCGAGATCCATGCGGCCAGATTAATGGTAAAAGACGCTGCACATAAAATTGATACAATCGGTGCTTCAAAGGCAAGAATTGAAATTTCAATGATAAAATTTTATTGTGCCAATGTAATGCAAAGCGTTTTGGATCGAGCCATTCAAGTGCATGGTGCTTTGGGTATCTCCGATGATACGATATTGGCGACTTGGTTTAGACTGGAACGAAGTGCGCGTATCTACGATGGTGCAGATGAAGTACACAAAAGCAGTACAGCTAAACAGATTTTAAAAAATTACCGTTAACCCGATGAATCCATTCAATAGAATTAAAAGATAAATGAATATGGATTGGAACGATAAGGCGATCGCTACGCGTCCAGGAGAGGAACTTCCTATCTCACGGCTAGAGGCATGCCTTTTGGACCATCTACCCAATACCTCTGGGCCTTTGACGATCAAACAATTCCCTGGAGGATATTCCAATCTGACGTATTTGATCTCAATGGGTGATACTGAATATGTGCTTAGACGACCCCCAGTCGGAGCAAAAGTCAAATCAGGTCATGACATGGGTCGTGAATATCGTATTCTATCTGGACTGAAATCTGTAGATCACAAAGTACCCACCCCATTTTATTATACCGAAGATCTCACTATTATTGGATCTCCTTTTTATGTGATGGAAAGAGTAAGAGGCGTCATATTAAGGCATGGTATGCCTCAAGATATGCATCCTAAAACTGATAAAATGAAAAAAATATCTACCGCTTGGTTAGATACGCTGATAAAACTACATCAAGTAGATCCCCAACAGGCAGGACTCGGTGACTTAGGTAGACCCCAAGGATATGTTGACAGACAAATATCGGGTTGGGGTAAGAGGTATTACCAAGCCAAAACAGATGATTTCTCAAAAATAGATTTCATCATCAAATGGTTGAATGAACACCAAATGACCTCCCGTCACATAAGTCTCATTCATAATGATTTCAAATATGATAATTTGATACTTAATCCTGATGACTGGACCAAGGTCTCTGCTGTTCTTGATTGGGAAATGGCTACTCTTGGGGATCCTCTAATGGATTTAGGTACAAGTTTAGGCTATTGGGTGAATCCAAGTGATCCAGATGAAATGAAAGACCTTCAATTCAGCCCCACTCACCTTGCTGGTAATCTCACCAGAGAAGAAATCATCCATCAATACGAGTTAAAAACAGGTAGAATCATGGAAAATCCAGTTTTTTATTATGTCTATGGCTTATTAAAGATTGCCGTGATCATCCAGCAAATATATTATAGATACCAGCAAGGGCTTACCCAAGACCCTCGATTCGCCTCTTTGCCGACCGCCATGAAACAAATCAGCCTTATCGCTGAGCAGGCCATTAAAAAAAATAAAATTGACAACTTGATTTAATTAAATCAGGTTGTCTAAATAGTTACCCATCTTGAACGGATTCGTAAAGAAATAGGTATCTAGTTTACGACTTATCCTCTAAAAAAAATCTATACAAAAATCGTCGATTTAAATCAGGAATATTGGGTCAGCAAAGCTTTTCAAAATAAAAATTAACATCAATGCTCCCAAAGCCTTAGAGAAAATGATGAGTCGAAAAATAAGTGGGAAGGGAATCATCCATTTAAATTGAATCCTTTTACCTCCTTAACTAATCTGTTAGCTACGTATTGCAGAGGCCATGCGCGCTTTTTTATTAAGGTCATGGTGTATGACTATCTCTTCAAATCCAAGATGATTCAATAAGGCCTGGATTTGATGGGCAAAATCTTCGTGAATCTCAAAATAGAGTTTTCCCTTCTTTTTCAATGATTTCAGGGCATATTTAGCAATCGCATCATAAAAAATTAAAGGATGATCATCGGCAACAAAAAGAGCCAATTCAGGTTCATAATCCACTACATGTCCTGCCATCAATGACTTTTCAGCGCTTGGTATGTAAGGCGGATTACTGATGATTACGTGATATTGATCAGCATCTGGATCCTTGTTCAAAATATCTAAACAGGCAAAATCAACGGTTAGCTTAAGTTGATGCGCATTGCGCTCAGCTATTTCCAGAGCCTCTGGAGAAAGGTCCCAAGCTGATACCTTCCATTTGGGTCTATGTGTATGCAGCGCAAGCGCTATGATCCCTGAACCCGTACCAATATCCAAAATATTTTTTGATCTATGGTCATTCTCCTTTAAGATCAATGCGACCAACTCTTCGGTTTCTTGCCTTGGAATAAGTACATCGGGATTGACAAAAAATGACAGTCCAAAAAAGGCGGCATGATTCAATACGTATTGTACCGGTTCCCCTCTCAATAAGCGGTGTAATACGGGAGCCAACTGCTCTTCTGGTTCAGAAATCGATTTATTTAAAAAAATATCTATCCTGGACAACCCAAAAAGATGGCTGAAGACGATTTCCGCTATCTTTTTGGATTCGTCTAGCTCCCATTTAGTTTCTAACTCGTGAACAAAATGGTCATATAATACCTTAATCGAAAGACTCATAAGAAGTAAAACTAAATCAGCCCATCAGAATTAAATAACATTTCGCAGAGAAGATGGCTTTCTACTGCTCAATATTGTTTGTTACTTTGCAGTATGTCTGATAAAGATGTGCTTTTTATGAAGAGGGCTTTTGCGCTTGCTCTTTTAGGTATGGGTAAAGTGGCCCCCAACCCATTGGTAGGCTGTGTCATCGTGAAAAATGAAAAAATCATCGGAGAAGGATTTCATCAAGCCTACGGTGCAGCACATGCAGAGGTCAATGCCATTAAAAATGCGACTACTGAAATTGCAGGGGCCACCGTATATGTCACGCTGGAACCTTGCGCCCATTATGGTAAAACACCGCCTTGCGCAGATTTGCTCATTGCTAAAAAGGTAGCCAGAGTTGTCATGGCTTCTCAAGATCCATTTGAAGCGGTCAATGGTGCGGGCATCAAACGACTCAAGGCTGCCGGAATTCAAGTCGAAATAGGATGCATGCAAGAAGAAGGGCATCACGTAAATCGCCGTTTTTTTACCTCTACATCAAAAAACAGACCTTACATTATTTTAAAATGGGCACAAACACAAGATCATTTTGTCGCCAGAACTGATTTTAATTCTAAATGGATCAGTAATCCCCTATCAAGACAACTTGTGCATAAATGGCGCAGTGAGGAGATGGGTATTCTGGTAGGCTACAATACGGCCAAACATGATAACCCCAGATTAACTACTCGAGATTGGCAAGGATCAAATCCCACCAGAATCGTAATAGATCCAAGAAATGAATTGAATGAAGCCCTTCATCTTTTCGATGGAACTCAAAAAACTTTAGTATTTACCCAATTTCCAAAAAAGAGTAGGAAAAACATCACCTATCACACTTTGAATTCAGCGGATCCCATCACAGCCATTTTAGATCAACTTCATCAATTGAATATTCAGTCCATTCTCGTGGAAGGAGGCACTCATACCATCGAGAAATTCCTTAGTTTAAACCTTTGGGATGAAGCCCGTGTTTTTACCAGTCCCCAAAAATTTTCTAGAGGTATTCAAGCACCCAAGATGGTGGCTCTACCTCACCAAAGCACCCAGATTTCAAATGATACGTTAACTACCTACTACAATGAGCATAACTAAAAGTAACATTCAAGAAAAATTTGATCACTTCACTTCACATTGGACCCCACATGTAGTTGCAGAACTTAATGGTCAGGCCGTTAAAATCGCTAAAATCAAGGGTGATTTTATTTGGCATCAACACGACGATGAAGACGAGATGTTTTGGGTAGTCAAGGGATGTATGAAAATGGAACTTCGTGACCAAACTCTGGTATTACATGAAGGAGACTTCGCCGTTATACCTAAAGGCGTTGAACACAAACCCTCGGCAGAAAATGAAACCCAGATATTGATGTTTGAACCCAAAGAAACGCTCAATACAGGATCTGCTCAAGGTCCATTGACCGTACAAAATCCTCAAATAATATAACCATGGAGGCAGAAATCATTTTAGATAAATCCAAATCAAAGGAAGAAAGATATCAAACGATACTTCCTAAGTTGACAGCCTTGATAAAAGATGAACCCGACCTCATAGCCAATATGGCCAATATGGCCGCCGTTTTAAAAATGTCCTTTGATTTCTTTTGGGTAGGTTTTTACCTTGTCAAAAATAAAACCCTGGTGCTCGGTCCTTTTCAAGGTCCTATAGCCTGTACCAGAATCCCACTGGGCAAAGGTGTTTGCGGACGCAGCTGGGAGCAAAAAAATACCATCATCGTTCCAGATGTTGAGTTATTTCCGGGTCACATTGCTTGCAGTGGTCATTCGAAATCTGAAATTGTAATCCCAAAAATAAAAGAGGATAACGTGCTTTTCGTGCTCGATGTAGACAGTGATGTCTTGAATTCTTTCGATGAAATAGATGCGCATTATTTAACCAAGTTCATCGCGCTGATCTAGAGCATTGAGTCTATTAATATGGACGGAACTCGAACCCAACGGTAACTCCTTATTTTTCAAAAAATTACTAATTATGTGTGTATATAAAAATATCAACTGTTAATTATCAAGGGTTTATGTTTTTAGGTCTGGACGGGACTTGAACCACCTAAAAAACAACTTATTGATTATCCTGAGAATACAATTTTAATCTACATTGCGATCTACCACAGGGCGAATAACATAAGACCCTGCGATCAAGTCATGCAGCGCTTGTTTGTTTTTAGTTACTGCAGCCATCAGATAACCCAACATAAAAATCAAGCTAGATAAGAATTTACTCATATTTCTGACCAAACAATAAAGGAAATCAAGCCGCGCACCTTGCTGATCTACCACTTTAATCCCCAATGCAAGCTTACCTAAAGAAGCTTGTAGATGACTTGATTCTAAAAGGGAAAAGTAAAGCGTTTGGGCAATAAATCCTGCAAAAATAAGCGGACGCGCTTGGTCTATCCATAGTCCTAAATCTGTGAAGAATGCATCATCATAACGGTCATAAGCCTCCCAGTCAAAAGGTGCATCCACAAAAGCAAAACCTAAGCTCAGCAAAAAGGGTATGATGACGATGATTTGTAAAAGCTGCAAAACAAAAGCGTCAAGTACATAAGCTAAAAAACGCAATCCAAAACTTGCATGATTTTTGTTATTCACCTCGGCAACTATGACTTTAAATGAGCGATGATGGTTTCTCCTCCCGTGGTTTTATCTCCTATTTTCACCTTTAGATTTGCTTCTAAGGGGAGAAAAAGATCTACTCGGCTTCCAAATCTTATAAAGCCCACCTCGTCTGCTACACTTATCTTATCGTCCAGTTCTTTATAAAAAGCGATTCTTCTCGCTACAGCGCCAGCTATTTGCCTCATAAAAATACGTACCCCATTTGACATCTCGAAACCAATAGAAGTCCTTTCATTCTCCGTGCTCGATTTGGGATGCCAGGCTACCAAGTATTTACCCGGATGATAATGAAAATAATTTATTTTTCCTGAGACAGGCGCTCGATTGATGTGTACATTTAACGGAGACATAAAGATGGACACTTGTATCCGCTCCTCTTTGAGAAACTCATCAACCATCACTTTTTCTAAGACCACTACTTTCCCCTCGGCTGGGGCAATTACCAGATCATTCCCCACGGGCACTTGAATCTTAGGCACACGAAAAAAAGCAACCACCAGGACTAAGAAAATCGATGATAAGCCACCTAAAACCAATCTGAATAGCTCTAGTGGAATTAACCATGTCAGCAATAAATACAGTGCAACAACACCTATGACGAACCAGGGTATAATCGTATTCCCTTCCTTATGTAATTTCATTTAAAACCCTCCTCTAAATGTGTATGTCTTGGCCACTTTATCAATGGCTACTATGTAAGCTGCAATACGTAGTGAGACGTCGTATCGCAATGCCGTCTCATAGACGTTATTAAACGCATCCTTCATGATCCGATCCGAACGCCTATTGACGCGTTCGCCGGTCCATTTATAGCCCAATCTGTTTTGGACCCATTCAAAATATGAAACCGTAACACCCCCCGCATTGGCTAAAATATCGGGAACTGACAATATTCCCAAATCATTTAATATTTTGTCTGCCTTCGCCGAAGTAGGTCCATTGGATCCTTCGACAATCAATCTTGCCTTGATATCCTTGGCGTTGTGTACCGTAATGACATCTTCCACTGCCGCCGGGACCAGCACATCCACATCCAACAACAATAATTCATCAGCCGGCATCACTTCTGCCCCAGAAAATCCAATCAACGAGCCCTTATGCGCTTGTTGATAGGCCACTGCGTCTGAAATGTTAATCCCATTTTCATTATAATAAGCCTGTGAAATATCACTCAACGCCACAATTTTCACTCCGCGCTCATCTAACAAACGCGCCGCCCATGAACCCACGTTGCCAAAACCTTGAACGGCACACGTCGCTTTAAAAGGATTTAATTTTAGTTTCTCCATAGCTGCCAGCGCAGTCACCATCACGCCACGACCTGTCGCCTCGGTACGTCCCAGTGACCCTCCTAAAACAACCGGCTTACCCGTAACTACTGCATTGATGGTCATTCCATAAGATCTAGAATATTGATCCATCAACCAGGCCATTTCTCGTGGGCCTGTGCCCATATCTGGTGCAGGGATGTCCCTATCCGGGCCAAATATTTCTTGCAAAGCCATGGTATAAGACCGTGTCAAACGTTCCATTTCTCCTGCAGACATAGATCCTGGATCGCATTTAATCCCGCCCTTGGCACCTCCAAAAGGAATATCAACTACCGCACATTTCCACGTCATCCAAGCAGCCAATGCTTTTACCTCATCTAGGTTGACATCCATGTCCATACGGATCCCTCCTTTCGAAGGACCCAATATATTGGAATGAATCACTCGATATCCTTCAAAAACTTCTATCTGCCCATTGTCCATGGTAATAGGTAAAGTCACAATGACTTGCTTAACAGGTGATTTTAAGACGTTATAAATTTGCTGATTAAGACCCAGATGCTCTGCGGCAATCTGGAATCTAGACATCATAGACTCAAAAGGATTTTCTTTGTCCTTTATCGGTGCTGGTTCTATGTAACTCATTATATCAAACGTTGGGGTGCAAACGAATCTTATTTTACGGCAAAGCTAGCATTATTAATGATTTACTTCACAGTAGCTTTAAAAAAATAACGATGAAGGAAACCGTTAAGATAAGGCTATCAAAACGATCTAAGAATCCCCCATGCCCCGGAATGATATTCCCTGAATCCTTGATCGACATGGTCCGCTTAAAATGAGACTCCACCAAATCTCCGTAAGTCCCCGCTACAACTACTATGACCGCCACCGTTAACCATTCAAATAAAGATAACTGTCCAAAATAAATCATCGCCAAATAAGCAAATCCAACAGCAAATAAGGTGCCTCCAATGCTGCCTTCCCAAGATTTTTTAGGCGAGATTCTTTCAAATAATTTAGTTTTTCCAAACGCGGTACCTGCAAAATAAGCGCCCGTATCACTTGACCATATGATCAGCATCAGGCCTAATAGTATTTCATAGGCATAGTCTCCACCATCAAAAACAATTACATTTATGAGCGAAAAAGGCAAGGCCACATAAGTGATTCCTAAATAATACAAAGCAATGTTTACAAAAGGATTCTGATCTTTTTTCTTGTATAATTTAAAAATAAATATAATTGAGGCCAAGGGGAAAATGAGAAACAAATACTTTCCGTCAAGATCTCCTCTTTCAATAAAAAAAGTCAGGATAAACAACAACCCGCCGATAAACACTCCAAAAAAGCGAAGAGGCAGATAATCTTGCATTCTCACCAATCGGTAAAATTCCCATTGTGCTGAAATGCAGATCGCAAAGAAAATCAAAAAATAACTCCATTCGCTCCAAAGAATAGAGGATATGATGACGGATGCACCAATAAAAGCGGAGAGAAGTCTTCTTTTTAATTCCGAAAATTTATTCAAAATTTATATCTTTTTTAATGACCCTTAGGGCTTCCAACACATGCATGGGATCTACCCTAACTTCAAATTTCCCAAAATGATAGGAGCTGTCTTTTAAATCAACGATCACCGGATTAAGGCCCTCGCTGTCAAGAATTGCCTTTACAATTTCTGCCCGGTGGGCAGAAGTGTCCTCAAAAACTTTTTGCCAGACCTTGCTCATTCATGAAATAAATTTTTCGAAGTATAAAAAGTAAACAGATCGTGAAAATAAAGAAAATTAAAAGAATGTAGGTATCAAAGTTGATTTCGTGCCCCAATAAATCAAATGAAATCAGCCCTTTTTGAAATAAAAAAATAAAAATAAGAGTAAGACCGTTATTGATAAAATGGCCTAGTACAGACAAAAATAAACTTCCTGACCAATAATATAAATAGCCAAAAATAGCACCCAACAACATTCGAGGCACTAATCCATAAAATTGATTGTGAAATAGGGAAAATATCAAAGCAGAAGCCCAAATAGCAATATGCGGGTTTTTCACAGCACTTCTCAATATATTTTGTAATATCCCCCTAAATAAAAATTCTTCCCCCAGTGCAGGAATAATAGCAACCACCAACATACACAACAGAAAATGACCCGTACTCTCAAAATCTGTGAGAAATTCAGTTAACTCTGCTAATTTCAACTCTTGTGCTTGCGCATAATGCTCAAATTCACTCAAAAAAGCGGGCAATTGAAGGGCCTTGTTCCACTCAATAATCACGGTATTGACCCCCGCAAATGAAATAATCAACGCAATCGTTATCAAAGCCGTTTTAAAATAAAATTTAGGAATTGTAATGAATTTTTTCAACTCAATCTTTGCATACTTATGCACCACCCATGCCGGAGTAAGAATAAAAGTTCCTACAGCTGAAACACCTAAAAGCACCAACATCGGTATTTTAGCCTCAGGATAGGCCACGGGTTTCCCCAGCATAGCTGTTACAATTTGAAGGTCAAAATCATAAAAAGGAAGTAGCATCATCAGTCCCAAAAAATTGAACGCAAAGACCGCTGCCAACTCATATCCTACCAAAATAAGTAGGAGCCAACCTATAGATTTTTGATTTTGATTCGTTTGTGAAAACATATTGTCCATAATTGGCCTAAATTTACAAAATAATTAATCGTGTTTTGGTGAAAATTGGAAATATAGAATTGGGAGACTTTCCCTTACTGCTGGCCCCTATGGAAGACGTCAGCGACCCCCCTTTTAGAGCAGTCTGCAAAGAAAATGGGGCTGACCTGATGTATACTGAATTTATTTCAGCGGAGGGTTTGATTAGAGACGCGGACAAAAGCGTTCAAAAACTAGATATTTACGATTACGAACGCCCCATTGGTATTCAAATTTTTGGAGATAAGATTGAATCTATGCGGGAGGCAGCTGCCATTGCTGAAAATGCTGATCCCGAAATTATTGATATTAACTATGGGTGCCCTGTTAAAAAAGTGGCTTGCAAAGGTGCGGGAGCAGGAATATTACTAGACTTACCCAAGATGCAGGCCATGACCTCAGAAATTGTTAAAAGGGTAAATAAGCCCGTTACTGTCAAAACAAGACTCGGATGGGATGAAAACAGTATTAAAATAGAAGAAGTCGCTATGCGTCTTCAAGATGTGGGGGTCCAGGCCCTAACAATACATGGTCGTACTCGAAAACAGATGTATAAAGGTGAGGCCAATTGGTCGCTCATTGCAAAAGTTAAAGAAAATCCCAACATCCATATCCCCATATTTGGTAATGGAGATATTGATTCTCCTCAGAAGGCGCTCGACTATAAAAATAGATATGGCATTGATGGCATCATGATAGGAAGAGCAGCCATAGGGTATCCATGGATATTTAACGAAATTAAGCATTTTATGGCTACTGGAAATGAACTTAGGCCCCCATCCATTTCTGAGCGAGTCGACGTTGCCAAGAGACATCTGAATTTTTCTCTAGAATGGAAAGGGGAAAGATTAGGCATTTTTGAGATGAGACGTCATTATACCAACTACTTCAAGAGAATACCGGATTTCAAATCCTATCGAACACGCTTGGTAGAAACGGAAGAACCTGCACTTATTTTGGCTATTTTAGACGAAATCAAGTCTCAGTTTTCTGAAATTGCCTTGGTGTAGCCCATGACTGCAAAACATCCAGCCCTTGCTTGGGCTCTTTTCGTGATTTTATCTATAATCTGGGGAAGTTCCTTTATCCTCATAAAAAAGGGCCTGACAGCTCTAGATCCAGAAGAAGTCGCTGCATTGAGGATCGCGTCGGCCTCATTGGTGCTTCTTCCCTTTGCGGTAAGTCGAATCAAGCAAATAAATAAAAAAAATATTACCTCTCTGATATTGGTAGGCTTTATGGGCAGTTTACTGCCTGCGTTCTTTTTTGCACTGGCTCAAACTAAATTACCAAGTGCTTTGACAGGGATCATGAATGCACTCACCCCCTTTTTCACAATCATTATCTCGGTTTTATTTTTTAATGTAAAACCTGATAAAAGGGTTTATTTCGGCGTCATGTTAGGCTTTTTGGGTACCCTTTTTCTTATTTCCACAAGAGAAAATGGCCAGTTTTCATTCAATTATTACGCCATTTTCGTAGTGGCTGCTACGGTACTTTATGGAATCAACGCCAACCTCATTAAACATTATTTGGGCGGCTTAAAATCTCTCAGTATTGCCAGCCTCTCTTTAATTATGGTGGGGCCATTGGCCGTTCTTTATCTCTTACTCCTTACCCCATTTTTAGACCATATCCATGAACCAAAAGTATTGATGGCTTCAGGCTATATTGTGATTTTAGGCGTACTTGGTACAGCCCTTGCCCTTATTTTATTTAATAAGATGGTCCAACTTACCAATGCCGTCTTCTCTACCTCTGTCACTTATCTGATTCCAATAATTTCCGTTTTTTGGGGTTTCATAGATGGTGAAAAATTGAGCCTTTTACAACTCGTAAGTATGCTGACGATTATGCTCGGTATATTTATCTCCAACAGCAAAAAAGTCATAAAAAAACCTGGCTAACCAGGTTTTAATTAAAAGCTTAATTTCCAGATGGTGGGTCGATTCCTAACTTTTTGAGAACCAATTCAGAGATATCATGCTTTTCACTTGCATAAAGTAATACATCAAAGCCTGGGCTTCCAGCACTCAATACCATTGAAAATCCATTTTCTTCAGCTACCGCCTGTATAGCTGTTCCTATTTTTTCAACCGCAGGCTGCAATAATTGATTCCGCTTGGACACCAATGATTGCTCAGCATCTGTTTGGAATTGTTGCAGGGACTCCTGTAAGCCGGTAAGCTCACGTTGCTTATCCGCCTTGATCAACTCGTTGTAACTCGTCTCATTGGCCTGATAATCCCCTATTTTGGTCTGCAAATCTTGATACTTTGCTTTCAACTGATTTTGTAGCTGTGTTTCATACGCCCTCAAATCAGCCTCAATCTGTTTTGCCTCGGGTAATAAACCTAACAAATATTCTGCATTTGTATAGCCAATCTTCAATTCTTGTGCATTTGTTACACTCATTGTGAACATGGCTAGAGCACATATTAATAACTTGATTTTCATAATATATAAATTAATTAAATTTTAATTAGAGGTTGCTTCATTGCTCAGCAAACCTAACTCTTCTAAAACAAAATCAGTATAATCGTGAATAGGATCTGTATAAATCATCACCATTTCACCTGATTTATCAAAAACAATAGCCAATCTATTGCTCTTGGCAACGCGCTCCGAAGCCTCAAAAACAAGATCTTGTACAGGTTTTATGAGCTCCTTTTTCTTTAAAAAATATAAGCCTTCAGATCCAAAAATTTTTTTCTGATGTTCCTTTAATTTTTGTTTTTCGATATCTATTTCGTAGGTCCGGTCCTCTTTCATTCCTACGGTCAGTAATACCTCCTCAGCCTTATATTTTGTTTCTAAATTTTGTACTTCCTCGTACATTTCTCTAATTTCTTGCTCCCAAGCTTTAGCTAAAGTATTTATTTCATTTTGTGCTTCAGCATAGGCAGGCATTTTCCCTAAAATATAATTCAAGTCAATGTAGCCAAATTTTTGTGCATTCACATTGGGTAAAAATGACAAAAATAATAATGCAAATATAAGGGATCTAAGCATTATCTGATTTGTTGTCCAATTGAAAAGTGAAATTGCCCTCCTGAACGCTCACTGGTTCCAGGTATGGCATCAAACCCATACCCATAATCAATGCCCAAAAGCCCAAAAGCAGGCATAAAAATTCTTGCTCCAATACCCGCAGATCTATAAAGCTTGTAAGGATTGTAAGCCTCCGAGTTGTTCCAAGCATTGCCCCCTTCAACAAAAGTCAATAGATAAATGGTCGCCGTTGGATTCAAAGAAACCGGATATCTCAATTCCAGAATGTATTTTGTAAAGGCAATACCTCCCAAAATATTGGTTTCACTGTCAAAAGGTGTCAATGACGTCGCCCGACGTGCACTTTGCTGTGGGTTAGGATAACCACGCAACCCAATGACATCCGTACCTAAGATAAAATTTTGGCCCGTCAAACCATCCCCTCCCAAAACGAATCTTTCAAAAGGACCCACAGATGCTTTATCAGAATAGGATCCAATAAATCCAAAATGAACTCTTGGTGCCAAGACAAGCTTGGGAATAACAGGTAAATAATATCTCAAGTCAAAATTCCATTTATGATATTCAACCCATTTATATCTATCCTCTGGGACCGCTGTTTCATAGTTGAGTTCGTTAAATAGCGAATAAGGAGGTGTCATATTTATACTCAATGAAACATCAGACCCTCTTTGCGGATACATAGGATTATCAGATGACCTTCTCGAAACCGTCGTATTAAACACAAAACTATTGGCATCACCCGTAGCAAACCCTAAACTGAAACCTTGATAGTTATATAAAGAGTATTTTGAAAAGGATACCGCATTGCTGATGACAAAGAAATCATCCGGCCAATTCGCCCTTCTCCCTAAGGAAACGGAAAAACTATTGACACTCAATGAACCAATCGTTGTATTGTCTTGAAAATTCAAATAGCGTTGAATCGAATGATTGTAATTGATACCAAAACTATTTGGCTTTTTACCCCCCAACCAAGGTTCTTGAAAGCTCACTGTATAACTCTGGTAGCGCTTTCCATTGGCTTGGGCTCTCACGGACAATCGCTGTCCGTCTCCCATAGGTGGGAACTTATTAAACTTTAAGGCTTCTTTGATAGAGAAATTATTAAAGCTTACACCAAGGGTGCCTACGAAGCCGTAATAGCCTCCCCAACCCCCTGATAATTCTATTTGATCACTCGGTTGTTCCACCAGCTCCCATTCAATATCAACGGTTTCATCTACCATATTGGGTATAGGAATCGGATTCACCTTTTGGGGATCGAAATAACCCAATTGGGACAATTCTCTCTGGGTTCTTATCAGTAATTCTCTGCTGAATTTTTGACCGGGAACCGTACGAAGTTCTCTTCTCACTACATAATCTTTGGTCTTTTCATTTCCTGTAATCAACACTTTTCTGATGGTCGCTTGTCCACCCTCAAAAACGCGCATTTCTAAGTCTATGGAGTCCCCCGAAACGCCCACCTCAACAGGATTAATATTAAAAAACAAATAACCATCATCCATATACAAAGAACTGATATCCACTCCTGTGGGATCATAGTTTAACTTCGTTTGAATCAACTCCAAATCATAAACATCCCCTTTTTGTACGCCCAATACCTTCGATAAGGTAGCATCGTCATAGATAAAATTTCCTTCCCACTTGATCTCCCTAAAATAATACTTGCGCCCTTCAGAGATGTCAATGTCGATATTCATATGCTTTTCATTGACTGCATAATTAGTGTCCGACATAATGGCCGCATCTCTAAAGCCTTTCGAATTAAGAAAACTAATCAATGCCGCTTTGTCATTCACAAATTCTTCTTTGACAAATTTTGATGACTTGAAGAAGTTTAACTTTGCGACATTACTCAATTGATCCCTAAATTCCTGAACCGTAGCGGTATCCTTGTGTGTCATGAAATAAAACAAATGCTTAGGATTTATTAGTTTGATGGCGTTGACCAAAAGTGAAGAAGGAAGGCTAAGCCTAGTTGTTTCTCCTGTCTTCTTAAACTTACTCCTCAGCTTAGTATCACTGAACTGCTCGTTGCCGTGGAAGTTGATATCATAAATTTTAACTTTCCTCCCCTTGTCGACCTTAATCATCAAAACGGCACTGTTTCTGAGGACGGTGTCGATCCTTTGGCTGAGCGTTACCCCTGCATTAAAAAACCCTTTTGATTCATAAAATTTTTGAACCGCTAATTCTGTGTTCTTAATCACTACATCGGTAATGATTTTGCCCTTAGTGAGCTCAAGATCGTCCTCTATTTCTGTTTGATGACTTTTACTTATCCCCTCAAACTCGTATTTCATCAATCTAGGTCTTTCAGAAAGCTCTATGACCAACCATACTTGACCCCCTTCAATTTTTGAAGCGAATATGGCAATATTGCCAATGATGCCTTGCTTCCATAGTTTCTTTATCGCCAAGCTAATTTCATCCCCAGGAATCTTGATTTTGTCACCCACTTTTAATCCTGAAAGAGAGGTCAGGGCATTGTTGTCAAGGAACTGAAGTCCTCTTATTTCGATGTCTGCGATCTCTAATTCACGAGGGCTCGCATAGTTTATCTCAATGGCATCGGTCGTTTTTTTGCGATTTTGTCCAAAAATTAATTGTGCATAGCTCGTCACCGACAGCAGATACAACAGAATAAAAATGTTAATTAACTTCATTGAAAATCTAATTGTTCACTGGTTTTACCGAATCGGCGTTCACGATCGTTAAAAGAATCTATCGCTAGATTTAAATGCTTTTTCCTGAAATCCGGCCAAAGTACCTCGGTAAAAAAAAACTCCGAATAAGCCGATTGCCATAATAAAAAGTTACTAATCCTCATTTCTCCACTGGTTCTGATCAGTAATTCAGGATCAGGGATACCCTTCGTCGACAAATAATTAGACACCAAGTCCTCATCTATCGCTTCAGGTTTGATGGTCCCTTTAATTGCCTCACCACAGATGACCTTAAAAGCTTGGGTTAAATCCCATTTCCCACTGTAATTCAAAGCCAATATCAAATTCAACCCCTTATTTAGTTTCGTTTCATCAATCGCTACCGATAATTTTTTGTACACTCCAGTCGAAAGCCCTTGTAAATCCCCTATCGCTGTCAAGCGCACCTTATTTTTCATCAATGTAGGTAATTCACTATTAATCGTCTTGATCAACAAATTCATCAATCCATCAACTTCCTTTTGAGGGCGTGACCAATTTTCTGTAGAAAATGCATAAAGCGTCAAATGATCAACCCCTAACTCCGCGCAACCCTCGGTGATATCACGAACTGCCTGGACTCCACTCCGATGCCCAAAAATACGCATCGCACCCTGTTTCTTGGCCCAACGTCCATTACCATCCATAATTACGGCAATATGTTTGGGGATTTCACGTCCGTCTCGTTTCGCAATCATTTTAAAAGAGCCCTTTTTAAAAAGCGTACAAAAATGCTACTTTTTTCAAGAACATAATAATGGATCGTAAGTATTTAACTTTTTTTATTAATTTTTCCTCCATTCATTGGGATTATAAGGAAAAGGACAGGGAATTTTATAAATAATAACACTCAGCGAAACACCTACAAAACTGTACCAATCCATATCATTTGGATTTCCAAATTGAAAATCCTTTTGTGACAAATCTCCCTCTGAAACCCCATCAATTTCATCAAAAGAGAGCCCTCGGACACCTACTTCAAATCCCGCCATAAAACGCCTTCTTATCAAATGTTTAAACCCAATACCAAAAGGAATTGTTAGCTGAGTAGTACTAAAATCTTCTGTCGAAGTAGCCGATGGGAAAATGGTAAGAAAACCCAAACCAAAATAGGCATAGGGACTCCATCTGACCACGGATTTTTTTTCCTTATAATTCAAAAAATCATATTCAAGTACAGAGGAAAAGTCAGCTATTTTGTGATTAAAAGAGGCCGATCTGATGGCTGCGGCGGGATCCAATGGGTTTTGATCTGATCCTTTTAGCCCTCCAAAACCTAGCGTTGTTTTGAGTGAAACATGACTCGAAAAATTCATTCTATTAAAAAAAGTGCTCCCAAACTGAATCGTAGAAAATTTGTATCCACGGGCCATATCACCGCTGTAATTAAAAAGACCCATCCCAGTTCCAAATTCCAAAAACTGGGCTTGCACCAAACTTACATTCAATATAAAAACAATGATGATCCCTTTTTTCAAATCTTATTGATTGCTTTATTATCCATGATCTTAATCTTATATCAGTAGAAACGAGCCGAACACAAGTTAATTGCGTTTATCTAAACCCCAAGATAATTTATTCCTCAAAGTTTCTATGAAACTCACGCCCTCGACCTTAATTAAATAGGCTTGAAAAGGAGCTTTTTGAACTTTCATTTGAATAGAATCATTGATGGTCTGTGATCTTGAATCCAGTGATATTAAGAAATTATTCGTCCTGCTTTCTACCTCAAAGGTAAATTCAGAGGTATCGGGAACGATTAAGGGTCTAATATTTAAATTATGTGGACTTACGGGTGTAATGATAAAATTCTCATTCTCCGGCAATAATATAGGACCTCCACAGCTCAAAGAATAGCCTGTTGAACCCGTAGGAGTCGAAACCATGAGGCCGTCTGCCCAATAGCTATTCAAGAAATCTCCATTTAAATAGCTCTTAATGACAATCATAGCCGAAGAATCTTTCCTCAAAATAGAAAATTCATTCAAGGCATAATTAAATCCATTAAATACCTCTTGGTTACTGCTAAGAGAGATCAATGACCTCTTTTCGATCTCATAATTGCCTGTTAATAATTTGTCAATGGCCACTGTAATTTGATCTTGTGCGATGGAAGCCAAAAAACCTAGCCTGCCGGTATTGATCCCTAAAATGGGTATTTCTAGAGACCCAACATGGGTCAATGTTTCCAAAAACGTTCCATCCCCTCCGACGCTAATAAAGGCATTGAATTTTTTTTTGACTTGATTAAGGCCATAGACAGCTAGTGAAAATTCAGACAACATCGCTTCATTAAGCTTCAAAAAATCTGATGAAACGGATAATTGAACCCCTCTGGAAACCAGCTGCCGCAATAAGGTCTGGACTTCTATAACAGAAGATGCCTTTATTTTTCTACCATGGATGGCGATACTTTTCACAAATTAAATTTTTAAATAGTTCATCAGGCTATCGTATCGCTCTTGGGTATTTTCATTATTCATATGCGCACTAAAATGTCGCTCAATTTGATAGCCACTGAACTCCAAAATTGAAATCAAATGTGAAATGTCTTCTTTGTTTAGCTTAAGGGTAAGCCATATTTTACTGTTATCATTTGGGTCCATCGACATCTGACTGTTGATGATTTTAGCATCGCCATTTTCAATGATCCTACCAATTTCCGAGAGAGAATAATCTCTATAGTTGAGGGATAAAACGATAATCCCCCCAGGCGTCCGCAGCGCTGACCCTGTGACAAACATTTCAAAAGCTGAAGCGGTAGGTACCGCTCCCAAATAGAAGCCTTGATGATCTTTTATGGCAATTAAGGGCAGGTCAAATTCTAGGGCACATTTTATCAAATCATAATAATGACTGCCTTGGTCAATTTCCCCATTTTCTCCCAGCAACCTAAAATCATTGATCTGCTCACCCTTGTGATTTCTAATCATTTCCTCAGCTAAAAAGCCAACATAATAGCCATCCTTCACCACAGGTAATCGGGCGCATTCAAACTCTTCCATCAAATCCAAAGCCTTTGAGACCTTGTCTTCCCTTTTTAAGAGAGGAATACCATAATCAATTAAATCCTTCGCAATCATGCTCTTATGAATTTTTTAAAAACGCTTCTACTATTAGATTAAATTTATTAGGCTGCTCCATCATGGGGGCATGGCAGCATTCATCAATAAATCGCAAAGTAGCATTGGGAATCAGCCTATCAAATTCATGGGCGACATAAGGCGGGGTAATGGTGTCGTTTAACCCCCATACTAGTAGGGTAGGTGCGGCCACTGAATGGAGCTCTTTAGACATATTGTTGCGTTGTGCAGATTTAGCTATGGCCACAATACTTAAACAGTTTTGGATACTTTTCATGGTATCGAAAACATGATCTACTAATACTTTGGTTGCTGTTTTGGGATCGTAAAAAGTATACTCCGTCCGTTCCTTTATATATTCATAATTTCCCCTTTTTGGGTAGGATCCTCCCATAGAATTTTCAAACAAGCCCGAACTGCCCGTTAAAATCAAACGTTTTACTTTTTCTTTGCGTCGCAACGCATAGATGAGCCCAATATGTCCACCCAACGAATTACCCATTAGATTAATTTGATCTAGTGCTAAAAAATCAACAAAGGATTCTAAAAAATCAGTAAGCGTTTCTAGTCCTAATTTTCTAACGGGAATAGAATAAATAGGCAATGCTGGAATAATCACCCGATATTGCTTTGAAAAATGGTCCACTACCGCATCCCAATTACTCAATTCTCCGATGAGTCCATGAAGTAAAATCAGCGGCTCTCCTTCCCCTTTATCTAAAAACTTAAACCCGTTTTGGTCTTTTAACATGATAAATCGATCATTCTGTGACGACTAGATTAATTTTTAATTGTTCTTAAATAGGTCAAGCATATCGAATATATCCTTGAAATATGGAATAAAAGATCCGATAGCCTCGAAACTCTTAGGAGCAAAAAGAATAATATAACTCAAAATTATTGAATTATCTATATACTCATTTGAAAAATCAATGCCCAGCGAATCAATAACCCAAAATAAAATACTCAAAACAAATGCAATTTTAAAAATATTTAATGCCGCTCCTAAAATATTATCTAAAATTCCTAATGGCGTAAAATCTAAAATCGTTTTCAGTGCTTTCGATAACAAATGAATCCCCAGAATTAAAAGGGCGAAAATGGCAATAAAAATAGCAATCGCTATCCATTCAAAATAAGTACTATCTGAAAAAAATTTCACGCTGATTGGTGCGGTAAATTTAATTGCCATAAAAAGACCTAAAAAAAATGCCAGTAAAGAAAAAAGAGCGACCAATAAGCCTTTCTGATAGCCTTTATAGGCTGAAAATGCCAATACAAAAATCAAAAAAATATCAAGATAGTTCATGCCATCAACAAAGCCTTGACCAAGGATGAGAGTGCCTTTCCATCTACTTTTCCCGAGAGCTCTTGACTGGCCATTCCCATGACTTTACCCATATCCTTGGGCGAAGTAGCTCCTGTTTTTTTTATAATTTCTCTTACCGCCGTCTCCAGTTCTTCTGCGCTGAGCTGCTGGGGAAGAAATGCCTCAATTACCACAAGCTCATCACGCTCAATATCTGCTAAATCTTTTCTCCCTTGTTCTTGATAAACCGTCAATGAATCCCTTCTTTGTTTAGCCGCCCTAGATAAAATCTTGATTTCAGCTTCTTCACTTAAGGCCGTGGCAGCCCCTTTTTCAGTTTCTGCAATTAAAATCATTGCTTTTATGGCTCTCAGGGCTCTCAAACGGTCTTTATTTTTTTGGAGCATGGCTGTTTTAATTTCCTGCTCTATTTTTAATTTTAAGCTCATCTAGAAAAACTATTTTTGTAATTCAATAAATTATATGTTTCAATGACCAAACTTAGTGTAAACATTAACAAAATTGCAACATTACGCAATGCAAGAGGGTCTAGCAACCCAAATGTTATCCAAATGGCTCAGGACTGTGAAAGGTTTGGTGCCGATGGTATTACCATTCATCCCCGGCCTGATGAAAGACACATTACCACCCAAGACGCTTATGACCTGTCCCGCGTCGTAACCACTGAGTTCAATATTGAGGGGTATCCAGATGCCCGCTTTATGAAACTCATTGCAGAACTGAAACCTGATCAAGTAACCCTAGTCCCTGATCCACCAGAGGTTCTCACTTCTAACACGGGTTGGGATACGGTCAAGAACAAAGATTTTCTGAGTGAAATCATCCAGGAGCTCCGCTTGTCTGGTGCACGCATTTCCGTTTTTTGCAACCCCGAAATTTCTATGGTGGAGGGTGCTGCCCAAATCGAAGCGAATCGTATTGAACTTTATACAGGGCCCTATGCCCAAGATTTTGTTCAAAATCCAGCACAAGCCCTTCGTTCATTTGTTGAGGCCGCTGATGTCGCAAAAAAAATAGGCCTTGGGGTCAACGCCGGTCATGACCTAGATTTGCAAAATCTAAAATATCTCAAAAAGGGTATTCCGTATTTAGCAGAAGTTTCCATCGGACATGCGTTGTTTTGCGATGCCTTGTATTATGGCATCGAAAACACCATTCAAATGTATAAAAGACAACTTCAATGAAACTTCATTTTAAAAAATTCGGATCAGGTCCACCTCTGATTATTTTGCATGGCGTCTTTGGCTCTTCGGATAACTGGAAAACCTTGGCCAACCACTTGATGAGTACGTTCGAGGTTTATTTAGTAGACCAAAGAAATCACGGCTTATCTCCGCACAGTGATGACTTCAATTACCAAGTCATGACCGATGATCTAAAGGAATTATTACATGATGAAAAGATAGAAAAATGCATCCTATTGGGCCATTCGATGGGTGGCAAAACCGCTATGAACTTTGCCGTTCAATACCCTGAGAAAATCATCAAACTCATCATTGTAGACATTGCGCCTAAAGGGTATCCCCCCCACCATGAAAATATTTTAAAAGGGGTTCATTCTTTAACCCTTCATGAGATAAATACCCGAAAGGAGGCCGATGATCTACTTTCGGTAACCATAAATAATGCTGGGATCAGACAGTTTATCTTAAAAAATTTAAGTCGAAACCCTAAAGGATTGTTTTACTGGAAAATAAACTGGAAAGCCATCGAAGATAATATACAGGCCATTGGAGCGCCCCTTTTATCTCATGCTGTCTTCCCTGGCGAAGTGTTGTTTATTCGAGGGGCTCAGTCGGACTACATATTAAATGAGGATGAGCCATTATTAAAAAAACATTTCCCAGACGCCGATTTAATGACCATTCAAAAGGCCGGACATTGGGTTCACGCGGAACAACCTGCACAACTCTTGGCCCTTATCAATCAATTTATAAAATATGGAAAAAGGTAAATTATATTTAATCCCCACCTATTTATCAAGTACCAACAATGGAGATAACATCACCAATGCCGTCAAAAATGTGATCCGAAAGACGTCCTATTACTTGGTTGAAAATGTCCGAACGGCGCGAAGATATATCGCTTCACTTCAATTGGGATTGGATATAGAAACAATACATTTTGAGTCCATGGATAAGCATTTTGATGAGCATGCGCTCCCGAAGCTTCTTAAACCTTTATTGGCTGGAGAAAATATGGGCATCCTCTCAGAAGCGGGGCTACCCGCCATTGCTGATCCTGGAAATCTTGCGGTAAGATATGCTCATCAGGAAGACCTTGAAGTGGTTTGCTTGGAAGGTGCTTCATCGATCATTTTGGGTCTTATCTCCAGTGGTCTCAATGGACAACAGTTCACGTTTCATGGGTATCTTCCCATTGATTCCTTACTTCGCGAAAAAAAAATCAAAGCTATGGAACAGACTGCCCTAAGCAGTGGCTACAGTCAAGTTTTTATGGAAACCCCTTATCGGAATCAACAACTGTTGACTGCGTTATGCAAGGTCCTCAGGCCAGATACTATTTTAGCTATCGGAGCAGATTTGACCGGTCAAGAACAATGCACGCGTTCCAAAAAAATAAGTATTTGGAAAAAGGGGGATCTTAAACTGGCTAAAATCCCCTGTATTTTTTCAATGGGTATTTATTAAAAAAACTATCCCTCTCTTCTAAAAAAAAGCTATTTTTGCATATATTTTAAATTTTAATAAAAATATGGCTTATTTATTTACCTCCGAATCTGTTTCAGAAGGGCATCCAGATAAAGTAGCAGATCAAATATCAGATGCCTTGATTGATCATTTTCTCGCTTTTGACAAGGATTCCAAAGTAGCTTGTGAAACCCTGGTCACCACAGGTTTGGTCATGCTGGCTGGAGAAGTTAAATCTAGCGCCTACCTCGATGTTCAAGAAATCGCTAGAAACGTTATTGAAAAAATTGGATATACCAAAAGTGAATATCAATTTGATTCCAAGTCCTGTGCGGTTATTTCTGCCATTCATGAGCAATCAGCCGATATCAACCGAGGAATAGATCGCGCCGTTCCTGAGCAGCAAGGTGCAGGAGATCAGGGCATGATGTTTGGATATGCGACCAAGGAAACAGAAAATCTAATGCCTTTGGCCTTGGAGCTTTCACATCGGATCCTCATAGAGCTTGCGGCCTTAAGAAGGGAACATAATGAAATAAAATATTTACGCCCCGATGCCAAATCACAAGTGACCATTGAGTACAGTGATGATAATAAACCTCAGAAGATAACGGCCATTGTGGTTTCTACCCAGCATGATGAATTTGATGCCGATGATGATAAAATGTTGGCTAAAATAAAAACTGATATCGTTGATATCCTCATCCCAAGAGTAAAAAAAGGACTGAGTACCGAACTACAAAGTTTATTCAATGACGATATTGCCTACCACATCAACCCTACGGGTAAATTCGTAATTGGTGGGCCTCATGGAGATACTGGATTGACCGGAAGAAAAATTATTGTGGACACCTATGGGGGCAAAGGTGCACATGGTGGTGGCGCTTTCTCTGGAAAAGATCCGTCTAAGGTAGACCGATCCGCAGCATATGCTACGCGGCACATTGCTAAAAATCTCGTTGCGGCCGGTATTTGTGATGAAGTATTGGTGCAAGTTTCTTACGCCATAGGCGTAGTAGAGCCCATGGGCATTTACGTAAATACCTATGAAACTGCCAATGTAGATGTTACGGATGGAGAAATTGCCAAGAAAATAGAAAAGTTATTCGACATGCGTCCTATGGCCATTGAGCGAAGATTGAAACTAAGAACCCCGATTTACTCAGAAACTGCGGCATACGGCCACATGGGAAGAAAATCTGAAGTGAAAACCTTGACATTCAAATCTGCCAATCAGGAAGTTACACATGAGGTAGAAACATTTACCTGGGAAAAACTAGACTATGTCGAAAAGGTAAAAGAAGCTTTTGGTCTTTAAATAAGGATCAAAAAAACATAAAAAAAGGCAAATTAACATTTGCCTTTTTTTATGTTTTAAAATTAAAGCGTTCGCTTAATTTCGCGCTCTTCAAAGCCCTCGATGATATCTCCAACCTTAATGTCATTAAAATTTTTGATACTGATACCACATTCGTAATTTTTCTTCACTTCCTGCACGTCTTCTTTGAAACGTTTCAGTTGATTAATATTACCTGAATAGGTAACTATCCCCTCTCGAATCAACCTGACCTGATTGCTCCGCTTCACAAATCCATCAGTCACATAGCAACCTGCTACCGTTCCCACCTTAGAAATCTTAAATACTTCACGAATCTCAATATTTCCTGTTATAAACTCCTCAACGGTCGGTGCCAACATTCCTTCCATGGCATCTCTGACATCATTGATGGCATCATAAATAATTGAATACAATCTGATCTCAATTTCCTCGTTCTCCGCAATTTTTCTAGCCGAGCTAGAAGGACGTACTTGGAAACCCACGATGACCGCATCAGATGCAGAGGCTAAAAGCACATCCGATTCTGAGATTTGACCTACCCCTTTGTGGATGATGTTCACCTGTACTTCGGCTGTAGATAACTTTAATAACGAATCTGCCAAGGCTTCTATTGAGCCGTCGACATCTCCTTTTACTATTATATTAAGTTCTTTAAAGGAACCAATAGCCAATCTTCTTCCGATTTCATCCAGAGTAATGTGCTTTTTGGCTCTGACCGATTGCTCACGTTGGATGATTTCTCGCTTATTGGCAATTTCTCTTGCCTCACGATCCGATTCCATCACATTGAACTTATCTCCTGCTTGGGGGGCTCCATCGAGTCCTAGCACAACGGTTGGAGTAGCTGGACCTACTTCTTTTAATTTCTTCCCTCGGTGGTCAAACATGGCTTTCACCTTTCCAAAATAAGAGCCTGCCAACATCACATCTCCAATGCGCAAGGTACCCGCCTGAACCATCAACGTGGTCACATAGCCACGTCCCTTGTCCAAACTTGCCTCGATGACACTTCCAACAGCGGCCTTATCAGGATTTGCTTTTAACTCTAATAACTCTGCCTCTAGCAATACCTTTTCCAATAATTCATCAATCCCTTCTCCCGTTTTTGCAGATAGTGCTTGACATTGATATTTTCCTCCCCAGTCTTCCACCAAAATGTTAATGGCTGAAAGCTCTTCCTTAATCTTATCCACGTTGGCAGTGGGTCTATCAATCTTATTGATCGCAATAACGATCGGCACGCCCGCTACCTGGGCGTGATTTAATGCTTCTTTCGTTTGAGGCATGACGGCATCGTCAGCCGCAATCACAACGATAACAATATCTGTGATTTTTGCTCCTCGGGCACGCATCGCCGTAAAGGCCTCGTGTCCAGGTGTATCCAGAAATGCAATTTTTTTACCTTGATTGGTCATCACATTATAAGCGCCAATGTGTTGTGTGATGCCTCCCGCTTCGCCTTCAGTAACCTTGGATTCTCTGATGTAATCGAGTAAAGAGGTTTTACCGTGATCGACATGTCCCATGATGGTAACAATTGGCGCTCGGTCTATCAAGTTTTCAGCGATGTCTTCTTCTTCAATAATATCAATCCCCTCTTCTGTAGTCGTAAAGGTCACATCGAATCCAAATTCGTCTGCAATGACCGTAATGGTCTCTGCATCTAACCGCTGATTGATGGAAACAAACAGTCCTAAATTCATACAAGATGAAATCACATCATTGACCGATACATCCATCAATGAGGCCAAATCATTGGCCGAAATAAACTCAGTTAGCTTCAGTGTTTTAGCATCCTCAGCCTCTTGAATGATCTGTTCCTCCACTGCCTCAGCTTTTGCAGATCGCTTATCTTTTCTGTACTTCGAACGATTAGCAGTTGCCGCTTTGTTCCCTCCTCCACTGAGTTTGGCAAGCGTTGCTTTAATTTTATCTTGAATTTCCTTGTCCGTGAGCTCCTCGGTCTTTTTAATATCCTTACCTCTGGTTCTACCGGCATCGAAAGTTCCCCTCGGTTTTTGTCCCAAGGGAGGTCGCTGGCTGGGTGGCGCACTTGACTGAATTCTTTTTCGTGGCCGTTTCTTTCGATCCTTATGCTCATCCGAAGAAGCAATAGGTTTTTTCTTTTCAGCAGGCAATTCAATTTTACCCAAAACCTTAAGGCCCTTCAGGGCATCTGCTTTAGCCTTTATCGTTTCTCCTTTTTGGGAAGTTCCCTTTTCAGAAACTTTAATTTTTGGCGGTAATGGGTCTGCTAGCTTCTGAACTTCCTGAGCGGGTGTAACTGAATCCTCGGTAACCACCGGAGCCTCCGAAACCTTATCAGAAATTTCACCAACTTCCTGATCCTTTGCGGCTATCTCTGGTACTGGCTCCATGAGCAAGTCAACCAAAGGCGCTTCGGACTCTGGTTTCACAACTCCCTCTGGCTCTTGAGCCTCCTCAACAGGCAGTGTCTCTTTAATCTCCTCTTCTTTTTCAATCTTCTTAGCCCCACGTTTGTTCGCCTCAAGGTCAATTTTACCTATTACTTTGGTGCCTTCTAGTTTAGGTTTTGAGATAAGTTCATCTGCCTTTTTAGGGGCTTCTTCCTGAGGCGCTTTTATTACATTGTCTGTGATTAAAACATGGTCTTCTTCTTTTGCCGAGTTTTCCACTGAAGGGCTAGACTCTTTGATGACCAGGTCTTCTGAATGTTTACTACCAATGGTCAAACTAGAAGCTTCCTCCTTGTCTATTACCGAAGAGGCATATTCCTTAGATAACAGCTCAAATTGTTCATCTGTTATTTTAGAATTAGGGCTACTATCTACCTCGTGTCCTTTTGCCTTAAGGAAATCGAGTATGGTAGTACTCCCTACGTTTAGTTTTCTGGCAACTTGACTCAGTCTATGCATCTATCGTCTGCTTCTTAATTTTTATTCAAATTCTTGGGAAAGTACCCTCAACACATTATCAACCGTTTCTTCTTCTAGATCGGTTCTTCTGACCATATCTTCACGACCCAATCTTAAAACACTTTTAGCAGTATCTAACCCTATTTTTTTCAACTCGTCAATGACCCAGCTCTCAATTTCATCTGAAAACTCATCCAAATCAACATCCTCATCTTCTACGGCGCCAAGTTCTCTGAAAACATCTATTTCATATTCCACTAAACGGCTGGCTAATTTAATATTTTGACCCCCTTTTCCTATGGCCAAAGATACTTGGTCTGGCTTGAGATAAACAGAAACTCGCTTTTGAGGCTCATCTATTTTCATGCTCAAAATTTTGGCCGGACTTAAGGCTCTTGAAATGTATAATTCAAGGTTGTCTGTAAAGTTAATTACATCAATATTTTCATTTTGTAATTCTCTAACAATAGAATGGATACGTGAGCCCTTCATCCCTACACAAGCCCCTACTGGATCTATTCGGTCATCATAAGACTCTACAGATACCTTGGCTCTTTCGCCTGGCTCTCTGACTACTTTTTTAATTGTAATCAGCCCATCATAAACTTCAGGCACTTCACTTTCAAACAATCTTTCCAAAAACGTAGGAGAGGTTCTTGATAAGATAATCCTTGGATTTCCATTATGCATTTCGACACGATGTACAATGGCACGGGCTGAATCTCCTTTTCGGTAACGGTCTTTAGGGATTTGATCTGACTTGGGTATATTAAGCTCATTGCCCTCCCCATCAATAAGCAACACTTCTCTGCTCATGGTCTGGTATACTTCCCCAGTAATTATTTCTCCAACCAGCTCTTTGTATTTTTGAAAAAGGATGTCTTTTTCTAAGTCTTTGATTTTCTGAATCAATGTTTGGCGCGCAGTCATTACCGCTCTTCTACCGAAATCTATCAGTTTGATTTCTTCAGCTACCTCTTCTCCAATTTCAAAATCTGGTTCAATCTTTCTTGCGTCCGTCAAACAGATTTTGTCATGATCCCATATATCTTCAGAATTATCGTCAACTATTTCTCGAAATCTCCAAATTTCAAGATCACCTTTATCCGTGTTGATGATGATGTCAAAATTGTCATCATCTTTATATTTTTTTCTAATCATCGTCCTGAAGACATCTTCTAGGATCCTAATCATAGTTGGCCGATCTATGTTTTTATTTCTGGCAAAATCGGCAAATGAATCAATTAATATTCCTGCTTCCATTTTCTAATTAAATGATATTAATACTTTCGCTTTTTTTATTTTATCTAATAACATGGTCTCGTCTCGTTCGTTCACAGAAAGGACGATGGTTTGTTCTTCAATTTCTTTTAACTTCCCTTCAAATATTTCCCCTTCTAAAGTTTCTACTTTCAATTTCCGGCCAATGTTCTTTTTATATTGTCGTGGCAGGGAAAGCGGCCTGTCGATCCCTGGCGAAGACACTTCAAGATTAAACGCTCCCTCAATAAGGTCTTCTTCTTCAATCCTATTTGAAAGTTTTCTACTGATCAGCGAACAACTTTCGATAGGAAGTCCTGCCTCACCGTCAATAAGTACTAAAACGCGTTGATTGCCCGAAACACCTGTCACCGTTAAGTCTACCAAAAACAATTCCGGAAACTCATTGATTATGAGCTCTAGTTCGGCGGTTAGTTTTTGAACGAGTGTTATCATCAGTTTTTCTAATAAAAAGAGGGGACACAAGTCCCCTCTCTTCTTTTTCCTATTTACATGTACAAAAGTAATTCAAAAAAAACTCAATTCAAATTCGATTGTTATAAAAGCATCATGCATTTTTGCATCTAGTAAGAAATTTTGTCAATAGCAATGATCGGAAAACTTAGATTAACCAACTCTTTGACTCGAAAGAAGGAGCTTTTTGAGCCCATTAACTCGCCGAACGTAGGTATGTACGTCTGTGGTCCAACGGTCTACAGCGATGTTCACCTGGGTAACGTAAGAACTTTCATTAGCTTTGATATTATCAATAGATACCTAAAGTTTTTAGGTTATAAAGTACGATACGTAAGGAATATTACGGATGTAGGACATTTACTAGATACGGGTGAAGATAAAATTTCCGAAAAAGCCCGGCTAGATAAGCTCGAGCCCATGGAGATCGTACAAAAATATACCAATGATTTTCATGACGTAATGAAAACCTTCAATGCGCTGCCTCCAGACATTGAACCTTCAGCCATCGGCCACTTATTAGAGCAAATTGAAATGATAGAAACCCTATTGGCCAAGGGATTTGCCTACCAAGCCAATGGATCGGTTTATTTCGATCTCAACAAATACAATGAATCACATGAATACGGTAAATTAAGTGGGCGAAAAATTGAAGATCTGATCAACCAAAGTCGTGATTTAGAGGGTCAAGATGACAAAAAAAATCCCCTCGATTTTGCTTTATGGAAAAAAGCAGCGCCCAATCATATCATGAGATGGAAAACCAAATGGAGTGATGGATTTCCAGGTTGGCATCTTGAGTGCTCGGTGATGAGTACGAAATATTTAGGGACACAGTTTGATATACATGGCGGTGGAATGGATCTTAAATTTCCGCATCATGATTGTGAAATTGCACAATGCTTGGGCTCCACCGATAAAGAACCCGCCAAATATTGGTTGCATACCAATATGCTCACGGTCAATGGACAAAAAATGTCCAAATCTTTGGGAAATTCGTTTTTGCCTTGGCAGCTCATTTCTGGAGACCATGAAATGCTCGATCGCGGCTACTCTCCGATGTCTATCCGCTTTTTTATGCTCCAGTCTCACTATGCAAGTACTTTAGATTTCTCTAATGAGGCCTTAAATGGATCCTTGAAAGGCTACACAAAATTAGCCAATGGCATAAGAATACTCAAAGAAATGGTTTATCCAGAGAACGAGATATTAAATGTAGATGCCGCACTCGTTACTCAGATTAACAAAATGTGTGACGATTGTCATCACGCCATGAACGATGATTTTAATACGGCTTTGACGATTGGTCACCTGTTTAACTTACTTAAAAAAGTCAATTCATTGTATGCAAAACAAATCGCCTTCGCAGATATGGATCAAGCGACATTTGATCGTATGAAGACCACGTTGTTAAGCTTCACGGAAGACATACTGGGAATAAAACCCGAGACGCACATCAATGGCATAAACCTACTCAATATTTTATTGGAAGATTACGCTGAAGCGAAAGCGACCAAGGATTACAAAAAAGTAGATGTTCTTAGACAGCGGCTCAAGGAAGAGGGCATCACCATAAAAGATATGAAAGATTTTATAGGATGGACCTACAATGAGTGATCCGATGGGCTCCTTCCATTAATGGATCATCTGCTTCTCTTTAAATTTTTTGATCTGTCGTCGTAAAGCTTCAGTAGCCTCATCAGCCCCTATTTCAAAAGACCTCGCCCGCTCTTTGGCGAATAATTGGTCCCCAGGAATATTTAACTTTATTTCAATGATTTTATTGATTCTAGATTCATCATTTTCAATTCTCAAAAAAACTTCGCCATCTATTATTCGATCATAAAACGTCTCAAGCTTAATGAGTTTTTTCTTAATGAGGTCAATCAATTTGTCATCTGCATCGAACCGTATAGAATGTATTTGAAGTTTCATAGCGTCTAAGTTTAAGTTAATAATTATGCTTTTGGATGGGCTTGGTCAAAGGTTTTTTTAAGTTTTTCCATAGAATTATGGGTATACACCTGGGTCGCTGCCAAGCTCGTGTGCCCAAGTAAGTCTTTTACTGCATTCAGTTCTGCTCCCTTATCCAACATATGTGTGGCAAAGGTATGCCTGAGCACATGTGGACTGCGCTTTTTCAAGGTCGTAATTTGACCCAAATATTTTTGAACCAAGCGATAAACAAACATGGGATACATTTGCTTTTTTTTGTCAGTGAGCAGTAAATAAGTTTTTGATTCGCCTGCTGCTGTCTGCTTATAGTCTATAATAAAGGATTTGATCATTTTGATCAAAAATTCGTTGACGGGAACCAAGCGCTCTTTATTTCTTTTTCCTAAGACTTTTAAAGTCCCATCATAATGATTGACATCCGATTCTTTCAGATTGATCAATTCAGAAAGCCTAATACCCGAGGCATACAAAAGCTCGATGGCCAATTGGTCTCGCCTTCCGGAAAAAGAATTTTCATAATCAATATGATCAAGCAATTGGATCATTTCACTTAATCTTAGAAAAGAGGGAAGTTTTTTTTCTGTCTTAAGGGGTCTAATTCTTGAAGTTGGGTTTTTTACAAGCAGGCCCCTCGCATTTAAGAATTTAAAATAAGATTTAAGACAGGCAATTTTTCTGTTGACAGAAATGGGGTTGAGTTGGGCCTCTAGTAAGGAAACCACCCATGCTCTCAAGTGTATGTGAACTACCGATTGTTCGGTGTGGATTTGGAATTCCGCTTTTATAAAAGAAAAAAATTGGTTTAAATCTTTTTGGTAAGCCAGTGAAGTGTGTCGGCTGAACCTTTTTTCGTAAACAAGAAATTTAAGAAATTTGTCGACCATCCATGAGTTTAAGAGAAAACGATAAAACGTATCCCTAACTTAGCGACAAAAAATCAAAAAATTAAAATTTAAGTGAATTATTTTGATTCAAGATCACGTAAATTTTGGATGTACGCTGCTTTTTTAATCTGCTCTCTGCGAACTACCGAAGGTTTGGTGAAAAAAGTTCTAGATCGAAGCTCTCTCAAAGCACCTGTTTTTTCGAATTTTTTCTTGAACCTTTTGAGGGCTCTGTCTATAGACTCGTTGTCTTTAATGTTAATAACAATCATATTTTCTTTAATTACTAAAGGAGCGCAAATATAGAAACTTTAATATGCATCCAAAAGAATCTTACAAAAAATAGAGGTTTAAATACAAAGTATTTTAGCAGGCTGGCTAAAAAAATAAGTTGACACTCATCGAATACTCCTATTTAGGGCCGCCTAATTACTTTTACTTTTTTAATTTATCCCTTATCATGGCCAAAAGTCTTGCTGAAAAAATTATATTATAATTCAATTTCAGAAATAATTGTTGATCTAGTCCCCTTTGAATTAAACTTGTAGACTGAAACTTTAAATTTATGAAAATAGCCGTTGTTGGAACTGGATATGTTGGTTTAGTCACGGGTACTTGCTTTGCTGAAACGGGCAACCACGTATCTTGCATTGATATAGATGCCGACAAAATAAAAAAATTAAATGCGGGCACCATCACGATTTATGAGCCCGGTCTAGAACCCTTATTTCAGCGCAACTTACATCAACAACGCCTATCCTTTACTACTGATTTGGCGCAAGGCATCAAAGGAGCAGATATTATCTTTCTGGCCCTACCTACGCCCCCTGGAGAAGATGGATCCGCTGATTTACAATACATTTTAAAGGTAGCCTCCGAACTTGGCGGATTATTAGACCACTATACCGTCGTTGTAGATAAGAGTACCGTGCCTGTAGGAACCGCTGAAAAAGTAAATAGGGTCATTGCTGAAAAAGCAAAAGTCCCTTTTGATGTGGTCTCCAATCCTGAATTTTTGCGCGAGGGCGTAGCTGTCGATGATTTCATGAAACCTGATCGGGTGGTCATTGGATCGGCTTCAAGCCAAGCGGAAGCCGTCATGCGGCAGTTGTATGCCCCCTTTGTAAGGCAAGGAAATCCCATCATCTTTATGGATGTCAAATCGGCGGAGTTGACCAAATATGCCGCCAATGCTTTTTTGGCCACCAAAATCACCTTTATGAATGAAATTGCCAATCTGTGCTCGCTACTAGGTGCAGATGTAGATGCCGTAAGACAAGGCATCGGTACAGATACTCGCATTGGAAAGCGATTTTTATTCGCCGGTATTGGATATGGCGGAAGTTGTTTTCCAAAAGATGTCCAAGCCTTATCCAAATCAGCACAAGCCGTAGCTTATGAATTTGATCTGCTCAAGGCCGTCATGAAAGTCAATGACCAACAGAAAGAAAAGCTCATCGAACCCATCGAAACATTTTTAGGTTCCCTTAAGGGGAAAACCATTGCTATTTGGGGTCTGGCATTTAAACCCTACACAGATGATATTAGGGAAGCGCCTGCCTTAGCCAATATTCAACTATTGCTAGAAAAAGGGGTAAACCTTAGGGTTTATGATCCTGAAGCCATGAATAATGTCCGAGAATTAATCGGAGATCGCATGTATTATGCTGAAAATCAATATGATGCTTTGGAAGATGCCGATGTTTTAATGATCATGACTGAATGGCCTGTTTTTCGTACACCAGACTTCAGTATTGTCGCTTCAAAAATGAAAAATAAGGCGATTTTTGATGGGCGCAATCTGTACGATCTCGCTCAAATGAAAAAATTAGGCTTTACCTATCACAGTATAGGTCGTGAATTCATCGAAAACTAAATCTTTTTAGGGCCTAGGTTGTTCATTAAGAGACCAATCATAATCGATAAATTGAGAGGTCGCATAATCATTAATGGGAATCCCCGACCACAAAGAAAGATTTTCATAAAGCGTCTGAGGGTCATTAAAGTCCTCCGAAAACCATTGGAAGATCTTGGATAAACGCAGCCGCTCTGGAGTAATGACATTTTTGGAAGGGTCATTTAAAAATCTATGGGCTTGGTCTGTGAGTTGCTCATCGATTTTAAAGGCCACATAAGCTTCATTTCTTAGGGCAGGACAAGAAACTGAAGCGCAGTTGATGGCAAAATGAATTCTAGGTTCGTTAAAAAATTTTCTGAGAATTTGGTGCTCCACGTAATTAAGCGATATTTTTTCATCCCCAAAATCAATACCCTCAATGTCCCAAGGTGAATTGATAAACGGTATTTGAATCCTGCTTCCAATCTCCTTGATGCTTTCCAATGGATAATGGTCAATGATCAGTTTTAAGGTAAACGCATTGTATAGATTGATCCAATAAGCCAACCTTTCTTTTCCGCTCCAATGCACCTCATTGGGTCGATTGGAGCTCAAAAGAGCTAAATAATCAAGGAGAATTTTAGGATCTTCTTTAAGACCTTGATAATTTACCCAACCAGAGGTATCCACATGTTCTATTAACAACTCATTCCATAATTCATGACTTATGGGTTCCGTTCCCGCTTCATGTGTTTTTTTTGACGCACAACTTGGTAATATCAGAATGATTACAAAGAATTTGAAAATTCTTACCCAATAGACCCCTTGGAATAATTTCATTGTTTTATATTTAATTTTGCTTCATACAAATATGCTTGAATTATTTACCAAATATCAGGAAGTATTTACCCTTCCCATTGGATTTATCATCGTGGCTATTTCTGCTAATCAGCTTGCCAGATTATTCCAACAAATTCATTTGCCCCTGATCACAGGCCTCATTGTTATGGGCATTTTGACAGGGCCTTACTTATTGAACTTAATTCCCATTGCCGCGCCGTTTCATCTCAAATATATCAACGATATTTCTCTGGGGTTTATTGCTTTTGCGGCTGGGGCAGAATTGTATCTGAAAGAACTTAAAAAACAAATTAACAGCATTAAATGGAATTCGTTTGGCCAATTGTTCATTACTTTTATTATCGGTGTAGGCGCCCTTTGGTTGGCCGCAGACTACATTCCTTTTTTAGCAAATAAAGAAACCAAAGTTGTATTGGCCATATCTTCATTAATGGCCACTATTTTCATCGCCAGCTCACCCGCTTCGGCCATTGCCATTATCAATGAACTTCGATCTAAGGGACCTTTTACCCAAACGGTGATGGGCGTTACCGTGGTGAAAGATTTTTTGGTAGTTATCCTGTTTTCAATCTGCCTTTCTTTGACCCAATCGGTATTAAAAGAAAGCTCTTTTGACTTTATTCAAATAATCATTGTTTTGGCGGAGTTCTTGATCTCATTTGTTTTAGGAATTTTTGTCGTTGGGTATGCCTTAAAAACTGCCCTCTCATTGAGCATTCATAAAAGAACCAAATCTTTCTTGATTCTTCTGATCGGTTACAGTGCTTATTGGACCAGTGATTGGCTGGCCATATTTAGCTTAGAAAAATGGGGTCATGCCTTGTTTTTAGAACCCCTATTAATATGCATCTTGGCCAGTTTCTATGTCACTAATTTTTCTAAGTTTAGAGCTGAATTTCTCAATCAAATCAGGAGTTTAGAGTTATACATATTTGTCGCCTTTTTCACCTTGACCGGTGCTTCTTTAAATATATCTGTATTTGTAGAAGTCCTCTCCGTTGCCCTGTTATTATTTAGTTTAAGGTTAATCGCATTGATCTTTGGTTCTGTTGGAGGTGGGCTCATCGCTGGAGACCCCATAAAACACATCAGCATTGGATGGATGTCTTACATCACCCAGGCCGGGGTTACCCTAGGTTTAGCTACGGTAGTCAGCAATCAATTCCCCGAATGGGGGGCCATTTTTTCAACGGCTGTACTCGCATTGATATTGATCAATCAATTTGTGGGCCCCCCGCTCTTCAAATGGGCCATTTATCAGGTCAATGAGGCCCGGACAAGGGGGCATCAAAACAATGAGATCACCAAAGAAGTTTTAATCTTTGGCTTTGAGCCCCAATCAGTATCGCTTGCTCAACAACTCATGAAAAAAAATTATCGGGTCCAACTCGCGACCCTGAAAGACAAAGATTCTTTTGATGATCCGACCGATATTAGTATTCTCTATTTGAAGTCCCTTGACAGGGATGAACTCGCTGAAATTGATTTCAGCAATGTAGAAATAGTCGTCACCTTACTTTCAGATGATGCTAATTTATTGATTTGTGAATATGCCTACCATGAATTTGGTACCAGAGAGTTGGTCGTCCGCCTAAATCATCGCTACAATTCCAAAAATTTCTTGGACCTCGAAGCCAAAGTAATTGATCCCTCAACAGCAATGGTGAGCTTACTTGATCATTTTGTGAGGTCTCCTCAGGCCACTTCATTGCTACTGGGCATGGATCAAAATCAAGATACAAGAGATATAGAAATACTGAATCCTAACCTCCACGGAATCCATTTAAGAGATCTTCGACTCCCCTCTGATGTTATTATTTTGTCCGTCATCAGAGGAGGACAAACCATCATTTCTCATGGTTATACCCGTCTGCGTATACATGACACGGTAACGGTGGTTGGACTGAACCAAAGCCTTGATGACCTCGAATTTAAATTTATTAAATAAAATCTGCTATTTCAATTCATCTCAATGCAATCTTTTAGCATACATCTAATTCGAGATTTTAATGTAATAGCTGAGCGCAATCATCAAGTTTAATTTGTAATTATTTTATTTTCTCCTTTAATCCCTTTCTCTTTACCCCCATGTCTACAAAAGAAAACGAAGTCACCTTAAAAAAAATCACAGCACATTGCAAAGAATATGGTTTTGTGTACGGGTCCAGTGAAATTTATGATGGCTTAAGTGCTGCCTATGATTATGGCCCCAATGGCGTCTTATTAAAAAATAATATCAAAGAATTCTGGTGGAAATCAATGGTACAAATGAATGAAAATATTGTCGGCTTAGATGCCTCTATTTTCATGCACCCTAATACATGGAAGGCCTCAGGACATGTAGACGCCTTTAATGACCCCCTCATTGATAATAAAGATTCTAAAAAACGCTACCGCGCAGATGTGCTCGTTGAAGATCATATGGCGAAAATTGAGCAGAAAATAAATAAGGAAGTGACCAAAGCCCGCAAAAGATTTGGGGAGGACTTTGACGAAGCTCAATTTATAAGTACCCATCCCAGAGTTGTCAACTATCGCGAACAAATTCAGTCTATAGAAAATAGAATGAAAACAGCGATTGCAGAAAACGATCTTGAGTCTTTTAAAAACTTAATTGTCGATCTCGAAATTGCGGATCCTGTTTCGGGAACTAAAAACTGGACGGACGTGAGACAATTTAATTTGATGTTTTCTACCGAAATGGGGTCAGTTTCAGAAGGGGCTCATACTATTTACTTACGCCCAGAGACGGCACAAGGTATTTTTGTTAATTTTTCTAATATCCAGAAATCCAGTAGAATGAAGCCTCCTTTTGGAATTGCCCAAATAGGTAAAGCTTTTAGAAACGAAATCATTGCCCGACAATTTATCTTCCGAATGCGTGAATTTGAACAAATGGAAATGCAATTCTTTGTCAAGCCTGGTGAAGAAATGAAATGGTATGAGCACTGGAAGCTGCAACGTATGCGTTGGCACAACGCATTGGGATTAGGTACCGCGAAATACCGATTCCATGATCATCTCAACCTTGCCCATTATGCCAATGCGGCCTGCGATATTGAATTTGAATTCCCCATGGGATTCAAAGAGCTCGAAGGAATTCATTCGAGAACAAATTTCGATCTGATGGCGCATGAAGCGCTCTCTGGAAAGAAGCTCCGTTATTTCGATCCACAGGAAAACGAATCTTATGTCCCTTATGTAGTGGAAACTTCCATCGGCTTGGATCGTATGTTCTTAGCCATCTTATCTTCAGCCTATCAAGAAGAAGTCCTTGATGATCATTCTGAACGCATTGTTTTGAGATTACCTGCGGCGTTGGCCCCTTCAAAAGTAGCAGTACTCCCTTTGATGAATAAAGACGGGCTTCCTGAAAAAGCACAAGAAATTTTTAAGGAACTTAAATACGATTTTATGGCACAATATGATGTGAAAGATGCCATTGGGCGTAGATATAGAAGACAAGATGCCGTAGGGACTCCTTATTGCATCACCATTGATCATCAATCTCTTGAAGATGATACCGTCACGATAAGAGAACGAGATTCGATGAGGCAAGAACGTATCCCCATATCAGACATCACACGTATTTTAGAGGAAAATGTGACCTTGAAAAAGTTATTGAAATCCATTTAGTGAATGTCCTATTTAGCTGATCTTTTCTCGGTGCCTGCCATGAAAACTTGGGAACTATTGACTTTTTCTGAAAGGGAATGGATCCAAAAGGGTCAAAATTCCTTTTTTAGAACTTATGGAGGCACTCATATTAAAGCTTTTTTTCCCGTCGCAATAGAAAAAAATTTGAGGCCTCCCAAGAAATGTCCCATTATAATTATAAATTTTATGATGATATGTGTTTAATGTTGAATCAAAATTCCCTAACACTGATCTATGAATTGGCTTAATTTATTTTCAGCAAAACGATTTGGCATATCTAAATCCGTACCTCTCGCCCAAACAAGAAGTCGATTTGAGCAGGACTACGATAGAATTATTTTCTCGCATCCCTTTCGGAAACTTCAAGACAAAACACAGGTTTTTCCCATGCCTGAAGATGACTTTGTTCACAGTAGACTTACCCATAGTCTAGAGGTTTCGAGTGTGGGCCGGTCATTGGCAAAAGAGGTGGGTAAAATCATTTTATCTAACAATGAAGCCCTCCGAGCATCTGGAATTAAATACCAAGATTTTGGAGATGTGGTATCCGCTGCGTGTCTGGCCCACGACCTTGGTAATCCTCCTTTTGGGCATTCCGGAGAGCAGAGTATCTCCTCTTTCTTTTTGAATACCGAGCAAGGCCGATTTTTTGAGTCTAAGGTCGAACCCGCTGAATGGTCAGATTTAATAAATTTTGAAGGGAATGCACAGGGGTTTAGAATTCTAACCAATCCCAATCATGGAGGTCTGAGTTTAACCTACTCAACCTTAGCTACTTTTACGAAATACCCTTTAAGTAGTGCGTCAAAAAAGGTTCCCGCACGGCAAAGCCAACACAAGTATGGATTCTTTAATGATAATTTTACCTATTTTGAAACCATCGCTGAAGAGCTGCAACTTAAAAAAATATCAGAAACCACTTGGTTAAGACATCCCCTAGCTTTTTTGGTCGAGGCTGCTGATGATATTTGTTACAGTATCATAGACTTAGAAGATGCCACACGACTGGGTCTTATTTCATTTGACCAAACAAAAAACTTGTTGGCTGAGATTATAGGCCCTAAGTTTTCTGAAGAAAAGCTAAGTAAAATCGTTGACTTGAACGAAAAATTAGGTGTTTTGAGAGCCATGGCTATTTATCAACTTATTCAGGAAGTAGTAACGGTTTTTGTCTCAAAAGAAGCTGAACTGTTGACAGGTGACTTTGATCATGCTTTGACCGATAGAATCCCTTCGGCCCCCGTCTTAGAAAAAATCAGTTCAATCTCCGTTGAATACATTTATCAATCACGACAAGTACTCGAAAGGGAAGTAGCGGGTTATGAAATCATAGAAAAACTTACCGCTACTTTCTGTCAAGCGGTATTTACAATAAAAAACAATCCTAAATTCGTTTCAACTAAGGATAAAAAAATTTACAGAGTTTTACCTGACTCCTTTAAATTACAACTGACAAATGATCGATTGTCTGTCTATGAAAACCTTCGCATAGTGCTCGACTTTATTTCAGGTCTCACTGACTCAAATGCCAGTCGTTTGCATAAAATAATTTCAGGAAATATTAAAAACTAGATTTTTAGCTCCCATTTTTGAGGGCCTCAATAAAACTTTACATTCAGTAATTTTCTCGATATGAATTAATCAATAAAAGCAGTCATGATGGAACTGCGTCATACTCAATAAAATAATTACCTTTGCGATCTATTTGATATGTGGAAATTAATAGCTGAAATCATCCTTAAATTCAGGCTTGCATTAGTCATCATGATTGGTGTAATAACTGCCTTTATGGGATACCATTTGCAATTCATAGAAATCTCTTATGACTTGGCCAGCGTGGTTCCTGAGGATGATGCTGAAATGATAAATCTTCAGGCCTTTAAAACACTCTTTGGGGAAGACGGAAATATCATGGCCATTGGCGTTCAAGACAGCACCCTTTTTGAGCTCAAAAATTTCAACCGATTCCGTGCGCTTGCAGATGAACTCAAAGATCTGCAGGGCGTCACTGCCGTTTTAGGCATCCCCACCTTACAAAGGCTAGATGCAGATAGGGTAGCAAAGAAATTCAATATTACTCCCCTTTTCGGACCCGTTTTAGAGCAACAAAAGAGTTTAGACAGTTTACTCAAAGAGGCTTTAGCCCTCAAATTTTACAGTGGCCAGTTGATCAACCAACAAACGGGTGCTACGCTATTGCTGGTTACCTTAGACAAAGAGATCATTAATTCAGAAAATAGAAATGAACTCATTTTTGATTTGGTCAGGGCAGGTCAACACTTTGAAGAAGTCACGGGCATTCAGACCCATTTTGCTGGATTACCTTACGTCCGCTCCTCCAATATGGTTACTATCAAAAGTGAGCTGACCCGGTTTTTAATTTATTCCATTATCATAACAGGTATTGTCCTTTTTATGTTTTTTCGTTCGTTAAAGGCCGTTTTTTTCCCTTTGATCGTTATTTTAACCATGGTCGTCTGGACCCTGGGCTGTGTCTCTTTATTTGGATTCAAAATTACTGCGCTAACGGGCCTTTTACCTTCCATTATTGTCGTAATTGGAATACCTAACAGTGTGTACATGCTTAATAAATATCATCATGAATATGCGCGTCATGGAGATCAAATAAGGGCATTGACCAGTATCATCAGGAAAATTGGCATCGTTACCCTCATTACAAATTTCACTACTGCGGTTGGGTTTTTTGTTTTGATAGTTACGGATATTAAAATTTTAGCTGAATTCGGGATTGTGGCTGGGCTCAATATTATGGCGACTTTTGTCGTTAGTATCATTCTTATCCCCGCCCTATATTCCTACTTAAAACCCCCTTCTAGTAGAAATTTAAAACATCTGAATTTCAAATTCATTGCTGGGTTCTTGAGCTACCTAGATTTTATGGTTCATCAAAAGCGAATTTTAATCTTTCTGATTACAATCACTACGATAGGGATTTCAGTCATTGGCGTCTCCAAGATTAATTCGGTGTCTTTCATGGTTGATGATTTGGCTAAAGACAGTCCTTTGATTCAAGATTTGCATTTTTTTGAGGCTCAATTCAGTGGCATCATGCCACTAGAAATCATTGTGGACACAGGAACTAAAAAAGGGGTTCAAAATTTAAAAAATCTACAAAAAATCGATGAGTTTGAGGCCTTTTTAGATGAGATTCCTTACATATCTCAACCCGTATCACTGGTCAGCTTTATTAAGGCTGCTAGACAAGCTTTTTATAATCAAAACCCAAACTTTTACGGCCTCCCCAATCAGCGTGATCTAGGTTTCATTCTCAAATACTTAGCCTTGCAACCCGATGAAGCAGGCTTTTCCCAAAATTTTGTAGATGAAAATAAACAGAAAATGAGAATCTCTTTAAAAGTGGCTGATATAGGGTCAAACAAAATGGACTCTCTGATTTCAGGGGTGATAAGGCCCAAGATTGAATCCCTTTTCGCAGACACCAAAATGAACCTAGCCGTTACGGGTACAACCATTACTTTTATCAAAGGCAATAAATTTTTGATTGATAATTTAATCAGTTCGATGATGGTTGCCTTTTTAGTCATTGCCATAATCATGGGACTCTTGTTTAGAAATACAAAAATGATCATCATCTCACTGATCCCTAACCTGATCCCACTCCTGATCACGGGTGCCATCATGGGTTATTTTGGTATCCCTTTGAAGCCCAGCACAGCCTTGGTTTTTAGTATTGCCTTTGGCATCTCGGTAGATGACAGTATTCACTTTTTAGCAAAATACCGACAAGAACTTTTTAGTAATAAATTTAATGTGCCTTTAGCCATCAGTAACAGTCTTAAAGAAACGGGCGCAAGTATGGTTTATACCTCTATCATTCTTTTTTGCGGTTTCGTGATTTTTTCCGCGTCAGGTTTTGGGGGGACTGTAGCTTTAGGTAAGCTGACATCGATCACCTTATTATTTGCTATGATCACTAACCTGACGGTATTACCCGCGTTGTTACTCCAGTTTGATAGTGGTAAAAGGAATACAAATAAACATCCTCTTATTGAACAATTTCCAGAATTTCAAGAAGGAAAAAAAGATATCAAATAATCCCTGGCATGAATTTTAAATTAAAAATAAGCTTTTTTGATGGTCAAGTTTCCCGAATATAAACAAACAAATTACCCTGAAGTAGGTAAAGAAATTCGTGCTTTTTGGGAAAAAAACAATATCTTTTCCAAAACCATTACAGAACGAGTAGGAGCCCCCTCTTTTACTTTTTTTGAAGGACCTCCCTCGGCCAACGGCACTCCTGGTATCCATCACGTCATGGCCAGAGCTGTTAAGGATATTTTTTGTAGGTATAAAACTCAAAAAGGATTTCAGGTCAAAAGAAAAGGTGGATGGGATACCCACGGTCTTCCTGTTGAACTACAAGTTGAAAAGGAACTTGGGATTACAAAAGACGACATTGGTAAAAAAATTAGCGTAGCCGATTATAATAAGAAATGTAAGGAGGCTGTCATGAAGTTCAAAAGTGAATGGGATGAATTGACCCGTCAAATCGGCTATTGGGTCGATTTAGAAAATCCTTACATGACCTTTGATGCCCACTATATGGAAAGTGTTTGGCATTTGTTGAAAAGACTTTACGAAAAGGATTTGCTATACAAGGGCTACACGGTCCAACCCTTTTCTCCCGCGGCAGGTACCGGTTTAAGTTCACATGAACTGAATCAACCGGGTACCTATCAAAACATCAAAGATACTTCGGTGGTGGCCCAATTTAAGGTAAAACCCACTCAGCAGTCGGCCTTCTTATTTGATCAAGAAGAAGAGGATGTTAGAATTTTGGCTTGGACGACCACACCTTGGACATTGCCCTCAAACTGTGCCTTAGCTGTGGGTGATAAAATTCATTATGTGAAAATTTCCACCTTTAACCCCTATACTTATCAACCCGTATCAGTCATTTTAGCCAAAGAATTAATCAATAAGTTTTTTACAGAAAAGACAAATCAAATAGCATTGAGTGATTACCAAGCAGGGGATAAACTCATCCCTTGGAAACTACTCAACTCCTTTACAGGAAAGGATCTTTTAGAGATTCGTTACGAACAATTGATGCCTTATGTGACCAATGATAAGTTAAATGAAAATGGATTCAGAGTCATCTCTGGGGACTTTGTATCAACAGAAGACGGTACTGGCGTGGTTCATACCGCTTCAGTTTTTGGTGCTGATGATTTTCGAATCAGTCAACAAAACAATGTGCCTGCAGTCATGGTCCTTGATGATCAAGGACTCGAAGTCCCTTTAGTAGATCGCAAAGGATGTTTCGTAGCAGAAGTCACAGATTTTGCAGGAAAATATGTGCGAGAAGAATATTATCCGGACGCGGTACGCCAGGATCCTAACTTCAAGTCGACTGACGTCCTCATCGCGATTAAACTCAAGGAAGAAAATTTGGCTTTCAAAGTAGAGAAATACGAGCACTCCTATCCACATTGCTGGCGAACCGACAAACCTATATTATATTATCCTCTAGATTCATGGTTTATCAAAACCACCGCATTGAAGGATCGCTTGGTCGCTTTAAATGATACCATCAACTGGAAACCAAAATCTACAGGTGCGGGTAGGTTTGGGAATTGGTTGGAAAACCTCGTCGATTGGAATTTAAGTAGGTCAAGATACTGGGGAACGCCCCTTCCTATCTGGGTCACGGTTGATAAGAGTGAAAAAAAATGTATCGGCAGCATCGCTGAACTGCGTACTGAGGTTGATCAAGCCGTTGCCGCAGGTCTTATGTCAGAAAGCTTGCCGGAAAACTTTGACTTGCATCGCCCATTTGTTGACGATGTAATTTTAGTAAGTCCAACAGGTCAGCCCATGCACCGTGAACCTGATTTAATTGACGTATGGTTTGATTCAGGGGCCATGCCCTATGCACAATGGCATTATCCTTTCGAAAATCAAGACCTTTTTAAATCCAATTACCCGGCAGATTTCATCGCCGAAGGCGTAGATCAAACCCGAGGTTGGTTTTTTACGCTGCATGCTATTTCTTCTTTACTCTTCGATACGGTGGCCTTCAAAAATGTCATTGCCAACGGACTGGTTTTAGATAAAAATGGCAATAAAATGTCCAAGCGATTGGGTAATGCCGTCAATCCTTTTGACGTGATTGAACAGTATGGTCCAGATGCCACCCGATGGTACATGATCAGCAATGCGAATCCCTGGGATAACTTAAAATTTGATGCCAATGGCATCTTAGATGTACAAAGAAAGTTTTTTGGAACCCTATCCAATACCTATTCCTTTTTTGCCCTTTATGCCAACTTAGATGCGTTCAATTTCAAAAATAAGTTCATTGCTGCCACTGAAAAGACAGAGAGTGATTTATGGATCATCAGTCGACTCAATTCCATTATCCGAGAAGTAGATCAATATTATGATGATTATGAACCTACGAAAGCCGCACGAGCCATTCAATCATTTGCTGTCAATGATCTGAGCAATTGGTATGTTCGCTTGAATAGAAAAAGGTTTTGGATCGGTGATTACAACCAGAACAAAGAAGTGGCCTATCAAACCCTTTACACTTGCCTTCATACGATCGCGCAACTCATGGCACCCGTTGCGCCCTTCTATGCTGAAAAACTATTTTTAGACCTCAATTCCGTTACAAAATTATTTCCAGATGATTCGGTCCACTTGTCCTATTTTCCAGTCGTCAATGAAGAAGCCATTGACACCGAATTAGAAGCTCGTATGAGGTTGGCACAGCTCGCTTCCTCTCTGGTCCATTCATTAAGAAAAAAACAAAAAATCAAAGTCAGACAACCCCTCAGTAAAATTTTGATCCCCGTCTTGAATGAGGCTGAAAAAAATAGATTGAAAAAAGTCGAAGAGCTCATCATCAATGAAACCAATGTGAAAACCATTGATTATTTGGACGATGATGCCGGAATTTTAATTAAAAAAATCAAACCTAATTTCAGAACCTTAGGCGTTAAGTTTGGTGCTCAATTGAAAGTTATCACTCCTAAAATAAATAGTTTAACTCAAACAGATATTGCTCAATTTGAAAGTGATGGATTCTTTAATGTTGAAATTGAAGGTGAAATGATTGAATTGCAATTGACTGATGTTGAAATCAGCTCTCAGGATATTCCAGGGTGGTTGGTCGCCTCTGAAGATGGCTTAACGGTTGCGCTAGATATTAATTTAACCGACGTACTAAAAAAAGAAGGCCTCTCAAGAGATATTGTTAATAGAATTCAAAACCTCCGAAAAGATCAAAATCTAGAAGTTCAAGATAAGATTGACATCCTCTACACTACCCATGACAAGCTCATACAAGAGGCCATGGAAGTACATCAACAATCGATTCAGCACGAGACGCAGGCAAAAACTATTCTATTTAATGCAGACCTCCCAAATGGGATTTCATTAGATATCGATGGTGCTGAAATCATTATCCAATTGAATGTGATATCCTATGAAAAATAATTCCGGAGTATTTAAGTATTATGGCGTGAGTTTTGCCGTCATCATCTTAGATCAAATCGTGAAAATGCTGGTCCATCAATATATGGTTTTGGGCTCCAGTGGGCAAATAAAGATTTTGGGAAATTTCTTCAAACTTCATTATCTCACGAATCCCGGAATGGCCTTTGGAATGGAGCTTCCTTTTGATCATGCCAAAGTCATCTTGACCTTATTTAGGCTTATCGCCATGGTAGCCATCGGTTATTATTTATTTATGATGTACAAGAAACCCATGAGTCATGGCTTTCTTATTTGTATGGGTCTTATCCTTGGAGGTGCAATAGGTAACTTAATCGATTCTGTCTTCTATGGCTATTTTTTAAATAATGCCCCCTTTGATGCCCCTACGCCTTGGTTTTATGGCCAAGTCATTGATATGTTCTATATCGATATTTGGGAAGGTCGTTTGCCTGATTGGCTTCCGATCCTTGGTGGCGATTATATGTCTTTGTGGCCAGTATTCAATATTGCCGATGCCGCTATTTTTATCAGTGTTTTCATTATATTGATTTGGCAAAAATCATTTTTTATTGAAGAAGAAACGCCCGCAGAAGATCCCCCCTTCGATTTAGATCAAAAATAAAGATGACCCGTCAAATCGCTGTAGGATTAGGTTTGACAGGAATTATCTTATTTTCAACCAAAGCCATATTTGCCAAGTTGGCCTACCAATATGGGGCAGATGCCATCAGTCTTTTGCTCTTAAGAATGGTTTTTTCGCTCCCTTTTTATCTATTTTTTGCCCTTTATAGGAATCAAGAAAAAATAACCGCTTCAAAAAATGATTATTTATGGGTTCTCCTTTTTGGCTTTCTTGGCTATTATTTAGCCAGCTATTTTGATTTTAAAGGATTAGAATACATCAAAGCAAGTTTAGAGCGACTGATCTTATTTACCTATCCAACCTTTGTTATTTTGCTCTCCTTTATTTTTTTTAAAATTAAAATCAGTAGCTATCAATTATTCGCCATTCTTATTACGTATTTGGGCATCTGCATTGTTTTTTTGCCTGAAATTGAAATAAGCGATCCCTCGATAACACTGAAAGGATCCTTATTAGTACTTCTGAGTGCGGTTACTTATGCTTCTTATATTTTTGGAAGCGGCTGGCTCATTCCTAAATTTGGGGCTCGGAGATTTACTTCTTATGTGATGATCGTATCTTCGGTCTTGATCATTTTCCAATTCATGGTCGAATCAAAAATGAGTACTAACGTGCTCATTTTTCCTAAAGAAGTATATATATATGGCTTACTCATTGCTCTTTTTTCTACCGTAATTCCCTCTTTTTTGATATCATACGCCATCAAAGAACTGGGGGCCAATCAATTCTCAATTTTTGGCAGTATAGGACCCATTTCTACCGTCTTACTGGCTTATTTGTTTTTAGAAGAAAGACTATCCTCTCTCCAAATAATTGGTAGCCTGGTTGTCATGATGGGAGTTTTTGCTGCCAAATACTTCAAAAGAAATCCTAAAACCTAACTTGAATACCCGGCCCTAGCATGAAAAATGGAATTTTTTCTTGTAAGAAATAACCAAAGCCTGCATACAATGGAAAGGTTAATTTTTTCTCTCTTGAAATTGGATAAATAGAACCTAAAATAACCAAGCCTACATCTCTACCTCGAGAATCATTCTCATCAAAGCTAAAGGCATTGAGGAAAATAAATCCTGCGCCAATTTTATAAGGCCGATATTCAGCGATCTTACCTGGCTGATAAAAACTCATTTGGGCCATCATGGCCAAACTGACTCCCCCAAAGTTGGCGAAATCTGATTGGTCGTCAAATTTAAGCACCAGTAAACCAGCAGGAAAAGAGACATCAATGTCATAGCTATTGGCTCTTTTAAGAACAATCATTACTTTCCTGTTGAATCTAACGGTCTCATACGCATTGTCCTTATGCTTGATATCTAATTCTATTTGAGCCCACTCGGGTAATTGGGATGTTTTATTCTTAATGAAATTATTCAAATTAATGGTATTGGCAGTACACTCGCTTTTATCATACCGATCCCCCCGCGGTGAAAAAGTACCCGGACAAACCACTAAATCTTCAAATTCATATAACTCAATAATATTTCCAGCCTTATTTTTAATCTTAACATCTATTTCCAAAAACTGCTTTCCAAAAAGTTGATCCGAAAAATCAATCCTATTTTCATCAAACTTAATGACTAAATCTGTTATCGTTTTATCATAATATATGGGCTTATCCAGTGTACTGACTGGGTAATCATTTCCATCGATATCTAAGATTAAAAAATCCAACTCTTTCGGTCTTTGGTATTCTTTTACGTCCAGTTTTAAGTCCGTACTATTATTGTGATTATAAATATCAACGGTATTCGATAAAATATCTAAGGGTACCTCTACCCTATATTGAATGTCATTTTCATTTTTTAATAAAGAATCATACTGCTGCTGATAAACCCCTTCGAAAGTAAATTTCCCTTTGTGTAATCCCTGTCCCTCAAGTCGGATATTGAGGTTTTCTCCTGGATGAACTTGATTGGTTTTTTCCCAATTTTTCCCTGGTCTTTGAATATAAATCGCCTCAATTTTGGTACGCGGTGTAATGTCAAAATTAGTTACAAATAAGGCCTTATCGTTTTCTTTTAAATAAAGATAGCCTTTAGACTTTTGATGATAGGCATACGTCCTGAGGGTGGCCAACACTTTCCCATTGCTCATACTTGATTGGGTAAAAAGCTCTGCAACTAAGGCTCCTCCCGGTGCTTCTTGATCCTCTAAACGGTAGGTTTTTTCTAAAGATAACCTCTCATGATTATCAATTTGAATGATATTAGGAGATTTGGAATCTTCCGAAGGAGTGATTTCTAATTTATTGATATTTAAAAAAGCAATGCGACCACTTTTAATCTCAAATCTTTTGATTATAGGGGCAGATTCAAATACCATGGACTCCTCCAACAATTCCGGTTTTCTAAGCGGGAGTCTGACACTCCAAGTATACAGGCCCCTTTTTGTTGGAAGAAAATGTACCCACAATTCATCGTTTTTTTTTCGAATCAAGTAATTTGCTTTGTCGTCAGAAACCCATTGATTACTGAGCATCACATTATCGATATTGCTCACCGATATATTGAGTATTTGCTCTTCCCCAATAAAAAGTTCGCTCCCTGCTGAAATCATTTGAAGACGGGTTTGGGTATGCGGGAAGAGTCCAAGGTCATAAAACTGACTTTTCGAAGGGTCCATTTGATCCTTAAAAACAAACTTCAAAAAATTTGATGCTGTTAGGTCTTTAAATTTAACTTTAAAACGGATGTAATCATCAAAGGCCAATAAAGAATCCAATATAATATAATCATTAGAAACCTTCAACTGAATGGCCCCTGCTTCCGCATAGCCAGCCATTTTCAGTTCTATCTCGGCTACCTCATTTTCTGAATCATAATAGAAAGGCAACTGCATTTTTCCATTGATCATGATGGCATTTTTTTGCCAAGTATAAACCGAAGTATCTATTTTGAAAATCATATCCACAAAAGGACTGTCTTCAAAAGTGCCTTGCCCGAAGGCGGGAGCAAAGAACCCCATCAATAAGATAATTGAGAAAATCTGAATATGCTTTTGGGTTTTTAACACCCAAAATGGAAAATAAATTTCTTGCCTGTTATACATCTAAAATTGGGGTCTATTACTGACCTAAAGATAGTCTTATTTTGGTCTCACAGGTTAAGGATCCAGACCAAATTAAAACCATTATAGTTCTGCAAAATTAAGAAATGCCTGCCTAAGAAAGAAATTTATGGGCTCTATCTCATACCGCTGAATGAGCATAATGCCTACAAAACTTGGTAAGAGGACAAATTTGACATTTCGGTTTTCGAGCCAAACACGTATACCTCCCATGTAGAATCAACCAATGATGGGCTCTATGAATATAATCATCAGGTATCTGCTTGACCAACTGTCGCTCTACCTCTAAGGGTGTTTTGGCCTTAAGGGTAACCAAACCCAAGCGCTTAGAGACGCGGAAAACATGGGTATCAACGGCCATTGCCGGCTGTTGGTCTAGAACAGATACAATCACGTTGGCTGTTTTTCTCCCAACCCCTGGCATCCGTTGTAAATCCTCAATATTCAAAGGAATCACCTCTCCAAAATCTAAAACCAACATGTTACTGAGACCTAGTAAGTGTTTGGTTTTATTACTGGGGTAAGAGATACTGCGGATGTAAGGGAAAAGTTCATCGAAATTTGAGGCCGCCATAGCAGAGGCAGTCGGGAATTCTTTAAATAGACTTTCAGTCACAATATTTACTCGCTTATCCGTACATTGAGCACTCAATACCACCGCGACCAATAATTCGAAGGGATTTCTATATTTAAGCTCCGTCTCTGCCTCTGGCTGATTTTGGGAAAAATAAGAGATAAAAAATTGATATCTTTCTTTTCTAGTCATCCTTAAAAATACTCGAGTTTACGCTCCTCAAAAGAGTCATCAGGGAAATTAAGCCGACTCAAATTTCTGTTTTCTGGAATATGCCAAAATTTTTTCGATCGACAAGTTGTTAGGTGTAAGCCTCAACTGATCTAATTTTAATCTCAATGATTCAAATTCCAACAATACTTCATTGAATGAATCATCTCTATTTCTGGCGATATGTATTTGTGCCGTTAATTGACTAGATGCCTCTTGATATATATATTTTAGCGCATCATTTGTTGTAAAGTTTGGGGTCATAGGCGTTGGTTTTTTGCTTGAATTTTTTTCTTAGGTTGATCAAAGCATACCTCATTCTTCCCAGCGCAGTATTTATACTGACATCTGTAGCTACGGCAATTTCTTGGAAGCTCATTTGCATGTAATGTCGCATAACCAATACTTCTCGCTGTAGATCCGGAAGTTCCTTAATATGTACTTTAAGTAACTCGTAGGTATCTTGCTTAATCTGTATCTCTTCAACCGAAGTCTCTGAAAATGCCAGCGTATTGAAAATATTACTCCCATCTTCAGTAACAATTAAAGGGGATCTCTTGGTCTTTCTGAATTGATCGATGGCCATATTGTGCGCGATCCTCAAAATCCATGGGAGAAACTTTCCCTCGTCATTATAACGACCGGATTTGATCATTGTAATGGCTTTTATAAATACCTCTTGCAATATATCTTCTGCGAGGTAGCTATCTTTAACAATTAAATAGATGGTGGTATAGACCCTGTCTTTATGACGGTTCAGCAACATGCTGAAGGCCTGCTCGTCACCTTTGGCATAGTGAGACAGCAAGTGGCTGTCACTCATTTCTACATTTTTCATTATAATCAACTATTAGTGAACGTAGAAGTCTATACCAAATTGTGTCGTTTACGTGGATAAAAAAAATTAATTACTCCTGCAAGTATATAGAATTTTAGTTTGCTACCAAATACCAACCACAATATCTATTTTTGCAATCAGATTAATTTCTTTGGGCATAGCCCGCCACAAACAAATGCCAATAGAACAAAAATTAGAACTTCTCGACGCCAAAAAATACATTATCATCAAAGGAGCACGTGTCAATAATTTGAAAAATATCGACATTGCTATTCCACGAAATAAAATGGTCGTCATTACCGGACTTTCTGGATCTGGAAAGTCAAGTCTGGCTTTTGATACGCTTTTCGCGGAGGGCCAGCGGAAATATGTTGAAAGTTTGAGCGCTTATGCTCGGCAATTTCTGGGGCGCATGGAGAAGCCTGAAGTAGATTATATCAAAGGCATATCTCCGGCCATCGCTATTGAACAAAAAGTAAATACGCGCAATCCAAGATCCACGGTGGGTACGACCACCGAAATCTATGACTATCTTAAACTTTTGTATGCCCGAATAGGAAAGACCCTCTCTCCTAAATCAGGGAATGAAGTAAAAAAAGATACGGTAACTGATGTGGTAGATTATGTCTTATCTCAACCTGAAGATCTGAAAATAATCATTTCGGCACCTCTCAATGTCCATAAAAAAAGAACCTTAGAGGATGAACTAAAGATATTACTCAGCAAAGGTTATACCCGGATTATTTGTGATCAAAAAATGTTGTTCATTGAAGACTTGGACATTAAAAAAATAAAAAACAAACCCTTAGATATATTAATAGATCGGACCGTTAGTAAAAAAGATGAAGAAGCTATGTTCAGGCTCAGCGACTCCATTCAAACGGCTTTCTTTGAAGGGGAGGGGGTTTGTAATATCGAAGTTTTAGGTGCCGAAAAAGTAAAATTTTCCAATCGACTAGAACTGGATGGAATTGCATTTGAAGTGCCTACCGTTAACTTATTTAGTTTCAACAATCCTTATGGTGCCTGCCGTAAATGCGAAGGATTTGGAATGATTTTGGGCATCGATCCAGAGCGGGTAATTCCTGATAACAATCTGTCCGTTTTTGAAAACGCCTTAGTTCCTTGGCGTGGTGAAACCATGAGAAAATGGGTTGAACCCTTACTTAAACACGCTATTAAGTTTGATTTTCCCATTCATAGACCCGTCAGTGAATTAACTCTAGCACAATATCAGTTGTTGTGGGATGGCAATGAATACTTCGAAGGGTTACATGCCTTTTTCTCCTTTTTAGCATCAAAAACTCATAAAATTCAATACCGAGTGATGCTTTCTCGCTACCGAGGAAAAACGAGATGTCCAGATTGCAAAGGCACCCGTATAAGGAAAGATGCTCATTATGTGAAAATAGGAGGTACTTCCATCGCTGAAATGGTATTGATTCCCGTTACTGATTTGATCCCCAAACTGCGTAAAATCAATTTATCTGAACACGATGCCAAAATCAGTCAACGGTTACTTACCGAAATATTGAATAGGCTCAACTATCTTGAACAAGTGGGCTTAGGTTACCTCACCCTCAATAGGCTTACCTCAAGCCTCTCGGGAGGAGAATTTCAACGGATCAAACTTTCCACCTCACTGGGAAGTGCCTTGGTTGGGTCAATGTATATCCTTGACGAGCCCAGCATTGGACTGCATCCCAGAGATACGGATAAATTGATAGAAGTGCTGTACAGATTAAAGAATCTTGGAAATACCGTAATTGTGGTAGAACACGAGGAAAAAATAATGTTGGCGGCAGATCAGATTATTGATATCGGACCCGGTGCGGGAAGTCATGGAGGAAATCTTATTTTTCAAGGTCACTTTAGGGACGCCGCAACACACCAAGAACCTTCTTTAACGTTGGATTATTTGCTTCAAAGAGAGCAAATCTCTCTTCCAAGTTTAAGAAGGGGCTGGAATCAATCTATCCTCATTAAGAAAGCCAAAGAAAACAACCTTAAGAATATTGATGTAGAAATTCCCCTAGGGGTAATGACGGTGGTCACAGGTGTGAGTGGCTCAGGAAAATCAACGTTGATTAAAAAAATCCTTTACCCCTCCCTTGGAAAAATCCTGGGCTTAAGTACTGAGGCTACGGGGAAGTTTGACAAACTGGATGGGGATTATCAAAAAGTCAGTCACATCGAATTTGTAGATCAAAACCCCATTGGTAAAAGCTCAAGATCCAATCCCGTTACTTATGTGAAAGCCTATGATCATATTCGTCAACTCTTTTCTGAGCAACCCATCGCTATAAAACACAGATTCAAGCCTGCTTTCTTTTCATTTAATGTGACCGGTGGCCGGTGTGATGCTTGCGAAGGAGAGGGCACCGTAAAAATTGAAATGCAATTCATGGCAGATCTGCATTTAACCTGTGAAAACTGCAAAGGTCAAAGGTTTAAAAAAGAAATTCTTGAAGTCCGTTACCAACAAAAAAACATCAATGAGATTTTAAACTTAACGGTATCAGAAGCCCTAATTTTCTTCGCAGATAAAAAAAACATCTGTAATAAAATTAAACCTTTAGATGATGTGGGCCTGGGTTATGTAAAACTGGGTCAATCCTCTAGCTCCCTAAGTGGGGGAGAGGCCCAGCGGGTAAAGCTAGCATCTTTCCTAAGTAAAAAGGGGGGCAATAAAAATGACCACACTTTGTTTTTATTTGATGAACCCACCACCGGCTTGCATTTTCACGACATCAAAAAATTACTCGACTCAATCAATGCTTTAATAGACGAACAAAATACGGCAGTCATCATAGAGCACAACATGGAAGTCATTAAAAATGCAGATTGGATCATTGATCTAGGACCCGAAGGTGGTGCGAATGGAGGATTTATTAACTTTGCGGGGCTTCCTGAAGATATGGTTAAATTGAGGAGTCAAAATCATACCGCTCACTACTTAAAAGAAAAACTATAAAACATGAGAAAAAAAATTGCTGCTGGAAACTGGAAAATGAATACCACACTTGATGAAGGATTAAAGCTTGCTTCCGAGGTAGTTCATTTGGCTAAAGATGAATCATTGTCAGAGACGACCATTATTATGTCGGTTCCTTACACACACATAGAAAGTATTAAAAAAACAATAGGCAATGCAACGAATGTGTTCATTGCTGCCCAGAATTGCCATCAAGAAGTCTCAGGGGCTTACACTGGCGAAATTTCTGCTGCTATGCTCCAAAACTTAGGGGTAGATTGTGTGGTATTAGGCCACAGTGAACGGAGAGACTATTACAAAGAAACCTATGCTGAACTCGAGGCTAAAACTCAAATCGTTCTAGACCATCAAATGACTCCCATTTTTTGTTGTGGAGAAAAACTAGCTACGAGAGAAAAAAATGCTCATTTCGATCTTGTGAAAGAACAATTATCTTCAAGCTTATTTGAACTCGATGCTGTTGAATTCGCTAAGGTCATCATTGCCTACGAGCCTGTCTGGGCCATAGGGACAGGCGTTACCGCGTCAGACGAGCAAGCTCAAGAAATGCATCATTTTATTCGCGATACCATCGCAAAAAAGTACAGTGAAAGCATTGCCAAACAGATACCCATATTGTATGGAGGAAGTGTCAAGCCCGCGAATGCCAAAACTCTTTTTTCATGCCCTGATGTTGATGGTGGCTTGATAGGTGGTGCAAGTATGGATGCGCAAGGATTTATTGACATCGCCAAGTCATTCTAAAATGTGGCTCCTTATTACTGCATTTCACCTCTTTTTTACCCCCAGTCAAGCTTTGATATGTCAAGCCTATGGGAGTGTTTATGAAGTAGATAAAGCCTACCTAGCAGATTTAATTGTTTATGAAGAATTATCAGAGGTTGCTGCCGACATCGTCGTTTATGAACAACAAAATCGTCTTTACGCAGATAAGCCAGGGATGTGGTATTTTGAAGAAAAAGAAGATTTTGCCCGTTTTAAAATTTACTTTACCCATAAAAAAAGTGAGGCTGATTTTATCGTCTATTTTACAGAATTCGAATCTTTTGCAGGCTGCTCAAGATGAATTTTAAAGGCGTCCATTTTACTTGTGATCCCCACTTAAGTGACCTATTGATCGCCGAACTATCAATGTTGAGCTATGATTCATTTGAGGAACATCAAATCGGTTTTAGTGCCTATTGCGAGGTGCTAAATTTTAACCAATCCCTCCTCGATAGCCTTGTAAAGAAGTATCAACCATCGGGAACCATCTCTTACAAACTTGAAGCCATCGCACGTATCAATTGGAATAGAGAATGGGAAAAAAATTATGCCGCCGTTGTCATCGCTGACAAAATCATGGTTCGTGCTATTTTTCATGAACCCCAAGATCATTTCAAGCATCAAATTGTGATTCATCCGAAAATGTCTTTCGGCACTGGACATCATGCCACTACATCATTGATACTTGAGGCACAATTATCCATTGATCATCATCAAAAAAAAATTTATGACTTTGGCACCGGAACCGGAGTCTTATCCATTTTGGCTCACCAGCTAGGTGCCACGCACATAGTCGCAACAGACATTGATGATTGGTGTATTGAAAATGCTCAAGAAAACTTTACCTTGAACGATTGTCCGGGCCGAGTATTGAAAGGAGTGGTTCGAGATTTAAGCCTCAAGGACCAAGCAGATATTATCATTGCCAACATCAATAAAAACGTCCTCTTAAATGAAATGCCTGAATATGCCCGTCTGCTTGCCTTAAATGGTGTTTTAATTTTAAGTGGTTTTTATGAAAAGGATGCACCTGAAATTTGTGCCCGCGCCGAAAAACTGGGTCTTAAACAAATACAGCAAAAATGCTTGACCCTTTGGATGGTAATCGTTTTAAGCAAAAGAATGTGATTATCGTGAGTGGTTTATATACATTTAAGTCGTGAAAAACATCTTTTCCTCTTTTTTACTCCTCTTTTTTACCTGGCAATTGTCTGCACAAAGTTTCTCAAATGATCCTGAAACTTTTAGACAACAAGTGCTCCAATTTCTCAAAACTACAAATACCCAGAAATCATTAAATATAGGAGCTCCATTTGACAAGTCATGGAACGAGCAGTTAAATCAAGGGCAAAAAGAAAAACTCATCGCGATCACACAAGGGATGGAAGAAAAACGCTTTGGAAGGGCCAATTATACCTTGTTATTTGAAGACATTATAGGCATTCCCTTGAACCAAAAAATTTCTGCCGCCCAATTTGATAAGATTTTAGATATCTCATTGTCTTCCATTAAAACGCTAAAAAAACAAGAGTATACCAATTTTCAAAAGGGACTTCGTGAATTTATCAATAGTCAAAATCTGTATCAAAGTAAATTTTTCGCCTCTAAGACCCTGAATCCCATTTATTCATTTACTTTCCTTGGAGAAGTCCCGACGCTCAGTGCTGCCGAAATGTTGGCCAATTCATCTGCCCTTGATGAAAATGGGCCTCTCGAAACCACTGAACCAAAAGAGACCCTCGATATAGATGTCCCCCCCGAAAATAATGATTGGCCCAGTGACGACGAGGGATGGGATGATGAAACAGAAGAAGATTGGCCTACAAGCAATGAAGATTGGGGTAATGATACCGAGGACAATTGGAGTAATGATACAGATAATGACTGGGATAATGAAACGGACAATAACCCGACCCAAATCAATAGCGATCCAACCCCAGCAAGAGAAGCTGTTTACAGTTCTGAGATAGATTATGTTGCCTTGCAAAGAGCCAAATACCAGCCTGCGGTCATTTCCGGGCCCTCCCTTCATTTAGATCAAGCCTCATTGATGCTTTCCTCCCCGTTTGACTCTCTAAAAATTAACAATGTAACAGGAAATCATCTCTTCAAAGATGGCGTATTTGCGGGGTCTTCAGCGACCATAGATTGGCCAAAAAAATATCAAAAAATGGAAGGAGCCCAGGTAACGTTAGGTGCCTTTAATTTTCGAGTGGATCGAGGAGATTTTTGGACGCCTAACGCGACACTGATCTTTCCAGATCTTTTCCCTAATGACATTCCAGGAACTTTCAAGTATAAAGCCAAAAAAAGTATTCAACAAAACACAAAAAACTTCCCCGAATTTACCTCAAATGAGAGTAATATAAAACTCAACTTTTTTGACGGAAAAGTACAATATACGGGTGGTATTCAAATTAAAGGAAATCAGTTGATTGGAACCGCGATAAGTAAAGCTCGTGGGGAATTGGTTATTCTTGATGGAAAAGGAAGAAAAGCCATCATAAAGTCAGCAAAATTTGATTTTAAAGATTCCGTCATCTTGGCCCATAATGGAGAGATTTCAATCATTGTAAATTTAGACTCAATTGTCCATCCAGGCATCGCCATGCGATATGATAGGACAGAAAACCGCCTGACCGTTTGGCGAGAGAACCAATATGACGTTACTCCTTTTTATGATTCCTATCACGATATGCTTGTAAGTTCTGACCAATTAATTTGGCCCATGGATCATGACTCTATTGATTTTAAAATGGCCAGTGGTGCCGGACTTTTACCCGCAACTTTTGAATCTTCAGCCTTTTTTAATTTAAATCGCTATCAGGGTCTCAATGGACCCTATCGCTTTCATCCTATCGGACTATCCGTTTATTATGCTCAAAAATATGGGCTGACAGAATTCAATGAACTTGAGCTAAGTAGCGAATATGATCTTGATATTCGCCTCATCAAAGGCGCTATGAAAATATTGCATACTTATGGCTTTGCGAATTATAATGCCAAAACAGGTCTTGTGAAATTGTTGCCTAGGGCTTTTTTATACTACCAAGCTGCTGCAAAAAAAACGGACTATGACAACGTTTTTATTTCATCTAAGATGACCAGCGGATTCAATGCATCACTCAACTTAGACTCCATGTATTTAAATATAAATGGGATTAAAAAGTTTTGGGTAACTGCTGATTTCAAAGCCTCCATAACACCCGTAAATGGGAAAGTTTCCTTAAGGGAAAATCGTGATATAATATTTGATGGTGCTCTTGCCCTTGGCACATTTGAATACAAGGGCCAAAATTTTGAATTTGATTATACTAATTTTATTATCGATCTACCACAAATTGATTCCATTGCCATCAGACTACCCAGTTCGGATGGCTTATATTCAAAATTACAAAACCGTATTACAGAAACAAAAGGAAAAGTCTATCTAAATGAACCTAGCAATCGTTCCGGAAATAAAGTTTACGAAAAATATCCTTATTTTATTTCTGATTCGGAATCTACAGTCTATTTTTCCCAACCTGAAATACTAGATGGTGTCTATGATTCATCGATTATTTTCATCATTGCCCCGATAGAAATAAATGGATTCAATAGTGACAATACAGCGAACCTAATTTTCCCAGGTATATTCAATTCTGGAGGTATTTTTCCTAATTTTGAAGATTCTTTACTTATTATGGAAGATCAGTCTTTGGGATTTGTGCACAATATTCCGAAGGAAGGCTATAATCTATACGGAACCTCCTCCAAAACCTATGAGACCATCACCTTAAATAATGGTGGACTTAGAGGAACCGGTCAGATTGATTTCTTAAATGCCCATCTTTTTTCCAATGATTTTATTTATTATCAAGATTCTGTTACGACCCTTGGATACAAAGCTAATATTGACCCTGGTCAAGTGGGGTTAGTTGATTTTCCTCAGGCTGAACTTGATAACTTTAGAATGAGTTGGTTTCCGAGAGCAGACAGTATGTATCTCACCACAATTAATGATAAACCATTTAATTTTTATAATAAATCTGCTCAACTAATAGGTGCACTCAATATCACTCAAAGAAGCGTAAATGGAAGTGGTACGTTGTTAACCCGAGGTTCATCTTCTAAGTCCCAACAAATGAACTTCAAGGAAAATAGTTTTCAGGCCAGTAATGCTACCTTTGAAATTCTCTCTGAAGAAGTTGGTAATCCTGAACTCATTTTTTTGAATGTTAAGCTTGATTTTGATCTTCAAAAAAATAGTGCATCTATTAAATCTGAACGACAACTTGATGCTATTATCTCTTTTCCAAACACTGCTATGGAAACTTCAATCCCAGATGCTGTATGGTTGTTGGAAGATTCTATCGTCATTATGAAAAAACCTGAAAATTTCGATCTAGAGGATTCTTATTTTTACTCAACCAACCCCGCCCTAGATTCCTTAGTATTCAATGCAACCAATGCTATTTACGATATTAAAATATCTCAATTAATTGTTCAAGGCATCCCTTATATCCAAGTGGCGGACGCAAAAATTATCCCTGAAAACAATGAAATGACGATAAAAATTAATTCAAAAATAGGAACTTTTAGAAATGCCAAAATCATCTATGAAACTCCAGAATTATATCACTTTCTTACCGATGCCACTGTAGATATTGTCTCACGAAATGAATTCAATGCTAAGGCTACTTATATACTGCCCTCTGCAAAAGGTGATACAAGCAAAATTCCCATGTATGATTTAAGTGTTGAAGAGCGCCTTTTTACAGTGGATACTACCAATGAAAAAAATCGTAAAAGAAATGGTTTTGCCCGTAATAAAAACACAAACGAGCAACAAGTTCAACGCTACACAGAGGCTACAGGGAAAACATTGAGTGGAAATTTAGAAATTGCGCCAGGATTTGTATATAAAGGAGGAATAACGTTAAAAACATACAAACAGGCATTGGAACTGAGTGGATTCGTACAGCCTCAATTTATAAATAAACCTGACTATGATTTTTGGATTACTTATGTACAAAAAGAAGAAATAAATGAAGTAGTTTTTGACCTTGAGGAAGAAGCTTTTGAAGACGGTGAACCCTTAATAGGGGGACTTCATCAGGATATAAGAGGTCGTTTATACCCCACCTTCATTGAAAAAAAGAAAAGTGAATTAGATCCAGATTATTTTCTAGCCAAAGGAATGGTGAAATATGATGTTAATTCCAAAAACTACCTCATTGAAGAACCCTTAAAGTTAACGGGTGAAGCGTATGAGGGGCAAACATTTATCTATAACGATTCTACTCAAACCTATGCTTTTGAGGGGGAAATGAATTTCTTTAATATCAAGAAAAATAAGCTCCAATTATCCGCTTCAGTAATTGGGGATTTTAATGCAGAAACAAGTATTTGTACCCTTGATGCTGCTTTGATACTAGATGTCAAATTGGAAAATATCATTGCCGACTTGATGGCACTAGATTTCTTAGACATTATAGATCGCTTGGGCGGAGACCTTGCTAATGAGCTAAATACTAAAAATTTACTCAAAATAAGTAATCTCGTGGGTGATGAAAATACTAAAAATTATCAATCAAAGAGCCAAAAAGACTATACCCCTTTAGTGGAAATCTCCGAGCTACTTAATAAATTTTTGGTGATCTCAGGAGTGAAAATGAATTGGAGTCCTGATGAAAAAGCATGGTACAATACTTCTAAAATATCAATTTCTAATATCTATGCTACAGATATCAATACACAGGTAGATGGTTTTTTGGAAATTAAAAAAGACGATACCGGTGGTGACATATTAAATTTATTTATTCAAGCCGCCCCGGGTAGTTGGTATTATTTTAATTATCAGGATAATAGTCTTTTGGTTTATACCTCAAATTTTGACTTTAATGCTGAGATAAAAAACAATGAGAGTAAAGGTAGATTTAAACCTGGACAGCTAATTTTAGTTGCAGGTGAAGAAGCCGAAACTTTAAGCTACATCAATACTTTTCGAAAAGTTTACTTAGACATAGAAGCCCCTTTCAAGCTTACCTACCCCGAAGGATTTGATGAATTTTTAGATGCCTCGGAAGATGATGATGACGACGGTTTTTGAATTTTACCCCTCAATTGATAATTCTTGTGCGTAAATTTGTTTCATCTTTTTTTCTTAATACGATTTTCCTATGACACCTTTAGAATACTTAAATGATCATAAAGATAAGTTTCTTAATGAATTGCTCGATTTATTAAGGATTCCATCTGTTAGTGCCGATAAAAAATTTGATGGTGAAGTCCGAAATGCAGCTACGTTTGTCAAAGACCAATTAATAGCAGCGGGTGTCGACTATGCCGAACTATGCGAAACCAAAGGTCATCCAATTGTATATGCTGAAAAGATCATTGACTCCACCTTTCCCACGGTGTTAGTCTATGGGCATTATGACGTACAACCTGCTGATCCCTATGAGCTTTGGGATCATCCCCCCTTCGAACCTATCGTAAAAAATGATCGAATTTATGCCAGAGGTGCCTGCGATGACAAGGGTCAAATGTACATGCATGTTAAAGCTTTTGAAGCCATGATGGAAACAAATGCCCTAACATGCAATGTTAAATTCATGATTGAAGGAGAAGAAGAAGTAGGTTCCGATAATTTAGAAGCTTTCATCAAAGAAGAAAAACAGAAATTATCGGCAGATGTCATTTTAATTTCAGATACCTCCATCATAAATAATGATACCCCATCCATTACCGTCGGGTTGAGAGGTTTAAGCTATCTCGAGGTGGAGGTGACCGGTCCTAATAAAGATCTTCATTCGGGTGTTTATGGTGGCGCAGTTGCCAATCCCATCAATATCCTCACAAAGCTTATTGCGGATATGCAAGATGAAGACGGACGCATCACGCTTCCCGGCTTTTATGATGATGTATTAGAATATTCTGAAGCGCAAAGAGCTGAAATGGCCAAAGCTCCTTTCGATCTTGACCATTATAAAAAAGAACTCAACATTGAAGAGGTCAAAGGAGAAAAAGGATTTTCAACGATTGAGCGCGTAGGTATACGCCCTTGCTTAGATGTGAATGGTATTTGGGGTGGATATACAGGTCCTGGATCTAAAACGGTACTTCCCTCGAAAGCATTTGCCAAAATTTCTACCCGATTGGTCTCCAATCAAAACAGCGATAAGATCACACAAATGATCATCAAATATTTTGAAGAAAATGCGCCCAAATCTGTAAAAGTGAAGGTAACGCCTCATCATGGAGGAACACCCGCCGTAGTTTCTACCCATTCAAACGGGTATCAAGCAGCAAGTAAGGCATTTGAACAATCCTGGGGGAAGACACCGATCCCCACGATGGAAGGCGGGAGTATCCCGATCGTTGCTTTGTTCATACAAGAACTGAAAATAGAACCTATCTTAATGGGCTTTGGACTCGATTCAGATGACATTCATTCACCCAATGAAAGTTATGGCTTATTTAATTATTATAAAGGAATCGAAACTATTGCTTATTTTTATGATCATTTTTCCAAAATATCAAATAAGAATTAAGGATTCAATCTATCATTGATAAATTATGCGCATTCAATTAATTCTGTTGTTACTTGGGGCTAGCTTTTGGAGTTCAAGCCAAATAATCCAGCCTATCGAATGGCGTCAAAGTATCTCTGTTTCAGATGACCAAGCAACGGCTCGAATTATTTTTAATGCGGCCATTGATGCCGATTGGTATTTATATTCCTCTGATTTTGATCCTGAATTAGGTCCTAACGTTACTGAATTCATTTTCACGCCTCATGCGAGTTACGAACTGTTAGGATCGATTCAACCTCAAGCGGCCTTAAGTGCCTATGATTCTATATTTATGGGTACCTACACCTATTTTAAAAAAACAGGTGTTTTTATTCAAAATATTCAATTAAAAGATCCCAACTATCGTATTGAGGGCTTTTATAATTATCAAGTTTGTTCAGATGTTACGGGACTCTGCATACCCCTTGAGGATGATTTCTCTTTTGTTAAAAACTCAGAAAGCGCGACAGCATCCCCCATGGAAGTCGCCGTCCCAAATGAAAGTGTTTTTGACATGAGAGCAGCCAATGACCCCTACACCCTCCTTTCCTTTATGCTGATCGCCTTTCTCGCTGGACTTACGGCCCTCCTTACCCCTTGTGTCTTTCCCATGATTCCCATGACCGTTACTTATTTTACCGGACAAAATAAAAGTAAGGCAACGCGAATTAAAAATAGCCTTTTCTATGGTCTTTCCATCATCGGAATTCATGTGCTCTTTGGTGCTATTATAGCCCCATTTATGGGGCCAGAAATTGCAAATGATTTGGCCACAGGATGGTTTCCAAATGTTTTATTTTTTATTGTATTCGTCTTTTTTTCCCTCTCTTTTTTCGGACTTTTTGAGATCACCCTTCCCCATAAGTGGGTGAATAAAGTAGATCGAATGGGAGATCAAGGTGGCCTGATCGGTGTGTTTTTTATGGCCTTAACTTTAGTTTTAGTTTCCTTCAGTTGCACTGGCCCCATCGTAGGTACGATATTAGTGGAATCGGCTGGGGGACTGGTACTCAAGCCAATTTTAGGAATGCTGGCTTTTTCTACGGCCTTTGCCATCCCATTCATGCTTTTTGCTTTGTTTCCAGGCTGGCTCGGATCCCTACCCAAATCAGGAAGTTGGCTCAACTCAGTAAAAGTGGTCCTTGGTTTTCTGGAATTGGCTTTTGCTTTTAAGTTTCTAAGTATCGCTGACCAAGCCTATCACTGGGGCATTTTAGACCGTGAAATTTATTTAGCTCTATGGATTGCCATTTTCACCTTACTAAGTTTTTATTTGCTCGGCACCTTTCGCATGCCCGGAGATTCTGAGAAAAAAAATACTTCAGTTTTGGGATTAATTTTAGCCATCACCAGTTTTTCATTTGTGTTTTATCTCATTCCGGGACTTTTTGGGGCCCCCCTAAAAGGAATGTCTGGCTATTTACCTCCCATCTCAGGACAAGATTTCAATATAAGTTCATCAAGTCAAACAATACTTAATAACGATTTATCTGGTTTGTGTGAAGCGCCAAAATATAGTGATTTTCTTGAGCTCCCTCATGGGCTATCAGGTTATTTTGATTTAGCGCAAGCCAAGGAATGTGCCCTTGCGACCGAGAAACCCATATTTATAGACTTCACGGGCCATGGATGTGTTAACTGCCGAGAAATGGAGGCGCGTGTATGGTCGGATTCAAGAATTCTCAAACGATTATCTGAAAACTTCATCGTGGTTGCTTTGTATGTAGATGACAAAACGGCTTTGCCACAGAATCAATGGTATGAATCTTCTTACGACGGTAAAACAAAAAAAACGATAGGGAAGCAAAATGCAGATTTACAAATCACCCAATTTAAAAACAATGCACAACCCCTTTATATCATCATGACCGCTGAGGGTCAATTGCTTGTCGATCCTATCGCCTATAATTTAGATATTCCATCCTTCCTCTCATTTTTGGACCTTGGGCATACCAATTTCAAAAAATAAAGTTACGCACTTGAAAGTCCCGTATTTAATCTCCTTGTTCCTTTTACTCCTTTTGCATGCTTGTGATTCAGTGGTCAAGCAGACACCCAAAAAACAGGCTATTGATTCACTCGCGCATGAAGCTCCAAAGCCAAAATTATTATTTGGCCTTCCTGTAGATTCGTCCGGAGTCATTGTAGGGAAAATAAAACGAAACCAAACGCTTTCCGCTATTCTTCAAAATTTTGGTGTATCCGATGCCAAAATTTATGCAATTGCCCAGACTTCAAAAAATATTTATGACTTACGCAAACTCAACGTAGGTAAAAAATATTCGATTGTTCATAAAATGGATTCAAATAAGACCGTTGACTACTTTATTTTTGAACCTGATTTGAAATCTTTTGTCGTTTTTTCCTTAGGCGATTCTGTCTATACACGCGTACACCATAAAAAGATAGATCTCGTTGAAAGGAGTATTGCTGCTTCGATTCATTCATCCCTATATGAAACAGCAATAGATATCGGAGCCCCTCCTTTATTGGTAAGTAAGCTAGTCGATGTACTTGCTTGGCAAGTTGATTTTTTCAGAATACAAGAAGGAGACAAGTTTAAGGTCATTTATGAGGAAGAAAGTATTGAAGGAAAACCTATTGGGATTAAGCAAATCACGGGGGTATATTTTGAGCATTTTGACAAGATATTTTACGGTATTAGATACAGCATTGATCAAAAAGAAGATTATTTTGACCAGGACGGGAACAGCTTAAGAAAGACTTTTTTAAGAGCCCCACTAAATTACAAGAGAATAAGTTCTCGATATTCAGGTCGCCGCTATCATCCTGTTCAAAAAAGATATAAGGCCCATTTAGGAACGGATTATGCAGCCGCTACGGGCACACCCATTCACTCCGTCGGTGAAGGCATCGTTGTGGAAGCCAAGTATAAGCGTAATAATGGGAATTATGTCAAAATAAAGCATAATAGCACCTATTCAACTCAATACTTACACATGCAGAAAATTAAGCGAGGTATCAGGCCAGGCGTTCAAGTTGAACAAGGTCAAACCATTGGATTTGTGGGAAGCACAGGACTGGCCACCGGACCACACCTCTGCTTTCGCTTCTGGAAGAATAACAAACAAGTAGATGCATTGAAAGTAGACTTACCTCCTTCAGATCCCATCAATCCCAAAGCGCTCAATGATTTTCTGCATGAAAAAAATAGGGTCATGAAAAAATTAGAACAATTATCTTTTAACGCTCCGTACACATGATAAAGATGTCCCAATACACAACCAAATTATAGAGTTTGAGTCCCCTTCACGTTTTTTAGGCCCTAGCCTTGTTCAATGGGCGCCGACATATTTAATATCGGAGAGAAAATGGGCTTAAATAAAACAAGGCCAAATTGCCCTCTTCCAATCCATTTTTAATATCTTCGATACAGTAAAAAAATTATTTCTCTATGAAAAAAATCATTCCTTTCTCATTGATAATATTTTCTTTGTTCTCATGTAGCGATGAAGTTAAACTGCAAGGAACATGGGATGCTGTTTGGGAAACTTCACCTGAATCATTTGGGAAAATAACGGGTATTGAAAGTTTTACCATGAATGGTAAGTTTATTTTTCAGGGTGATTCCATCACTATCGTTGCTCATGGCTATAAAGGCTGTGTCTTCGGAGTTGATACCATTCAGCATTCCCAAACATGGAACATGCAGAACGATACGCTTTATCTTGTCAATGAAAGCAACCTGCAAGGAATTTCTTATTTTATCAAATCCAAAGATGAAAACTCCATTGAATTACAACTCATGGAAGACATTTTTATTCACCTTAAAAAATAAATATGAAAAATTATCTCAGCCTACTCTTATTATCATTGAGCTCATTTAGCCTGCTCGGTCAAAGTTTATACGATTATGAAATCGATGCTAGGTTACTAGAATTAGGAATTACCCTCAATGAACCGAGTAAGCCTGTAGGCAATTATGTCAACAGCGTCCGAACAGGAAATCTCATCTATATGGCTGGACTCGGTCCGCTCGGTCCCAATGGATACATAACCGGTAAACTGGGACAAGATTTAAGTATAGCAGAGGGTTATGACGCGGCTCGGTATACAGCCATCTCTCAATTGACTGCTTTAAAGGCCGAAATAGGAGATCTCAATAAGGTAAAAAGGATCGTTAAAGTGTTTGGAATGGTCAACTCCACCCCCACTTTTACCCAACAACCCGCAGTAATCAATGGTTTCTCAGATCTGATGGTGGCAGTTTTTGGAGATAGAGGAAGACACGCCCGTGCCGCTGTCGGTATGGTTGCCTTACCTATGAATATCTGCGTAGAGATAGAGATGATTGTTGAAGTAGAACCCTAAGTATAGGTTCAAACAATTTCAAAGGGACCTGAGTGACAACTGTTTTTGTAAAATAGCCATGCCCTCATCAAAACTGTGGGGGTTATAATTTAATTCGGTAATGGCTTTATCCAAAATAAATCCTGTTCTCGCTGGTCGCTGAGCTGGCTGAGTAAATACACTCCCATCCACCTCTTCAATCAGGGACGCATCTAACTTGAAAAAATGCGCTGTTTTTAATGCCATCTCATGGGGAGTAAGCAGATCCTTACCTGATAAATTAAAAATCCCTTCTGCCTTTTTTTGAGCAATTGCCATGCAGCCCAAGGCCAAGTCTTCAGCCAAGGTAGGTGTCCTCCATTGGTCATTGATTACTTGTATTTTTTTCCCTTGCTCTAGACTATGCTTTACCCATAAAATTATATTCGACTTTGACATATCATGTGCGATTCCATAAACCAAAACCGTCCGGACAATCGCACTTTTGACAGGTGAGGACTTTAATAAATCTTCTGACGCCAACTTGCTCTTTCCATAATAACTTAGGGGATGGGCTACCGCCTCCTCAGTATAGGGACCCGCCAAACCATCAAAAATAAAATCTGTCGACAACTGAATGAGAAAAGCATTTGCCTCAATGCAACTCGCTATTAAATATTCTAAAGCCGTTACATTTTGTGACCAGCACGCTTCTTGATGAGTTTCGCATTGATCCACATGCGTCATCGCTGCACAATTGATCACCACATCAGGATTAATTTCTTTAAGGACCGTCGATACCTCCTCTTGAGAAGTAACATCTAACTGCCTATATTCATATTTTCCAGGTGGATTCCGATTTTCGCCTCTACCCGTAGCTACAAAGGAAATCTCATGTAGCGACGCTGATAGACTGATTAATTTCTGCCCTAATAGGCCATTGGCCCCCGTAACTAATAGCTTCATAGTGATGTTTCAGGATAGATGTAACCGTATTTTTCAGTAATTTCTTTTTTAGGTACCTCCTCGATTTCCATGGTCATAAAAAGTTCCTCAATCGGTCGGTTGGCTCGTCCTACCGATACGCTTGCGATTTGATCAACTACCTCCAAGCCCGCAACCACACGACCAAAAATTGTATATTCATTATCCAAGTGCGGAGCTCCTCCCAAGGTCGTATAAGCTTCCAGTCGATCCAATACCATGTTCTTACGCAGCGAAACCCCTTGTACGGACTCCACTAATTCCACATATCTCAGGGCCAATTGATTCATTTCTTCAATTTTATTTCCCCTTTTCAAATTGATGAATTGTTGGGCTATGGTATCATAACTGGGGTTCTTCATTAACTCACTCAAACCCTGATTTAATGCAAATTGATCTATCGTTAACTCTTCTTTACTGAATATTTTTCCATGGACAATATAAAATTGACTTGCCGATGACATTTTTTTTGGATTGGCCTGATCCGGCTGTCTAGCAGCCGCTAACGCACCTTTCGTATGCATGAAACCACTGATAATTTCAGCTGGAATGCGGTCCTCTAAAGATTCCTGTGTCCCCTCTTTTTGATTGACGTTTCCTCCCTGGACCATAAACCCTTTCATGACCCGGTGCCAAAGGGTACTGTCATATTTGCCCGCCTTAACCAACTCAATAAAGTTTTTTTTATGAAGTGGTGTTTCGTTGTATAAAAGCACTTTGATGGTTCCAAATTGGGTATTGATATTGACTAAGATATCTTTATCAGAATTACAACCCTGTAAAACCATCATTAACCCCATTATGACGACTATTTTTTTCATATTACTCCCCTAAATTTCAAATTTGTTTTTTTATTTCTTTTAATATTTTTTGGCCACCCGCTTCTAAAACCTCTAAAGCCAAGCCCCTTCCAAGGTCTATGGGTTCATCACTGGATCGCTCTTTTAATATCTTTTGCTTGCCATCTAGGCTAATGATACCCCCCCTTAAGATAATGCCATTTACATCAGAAGTTGCATGTGCAAAAACAGGAATGCTACAACCCCCTTCAAATTTTTCAAGAAAGGCACGTTCTGCGATGACCTCGGTTGCCGTGTGCGCATCATTTAACTTCGATGTAATTTGAGCTCTTATTGAAGGGTCTAATGAGCTATGCGCTTCAATGGCAATGCTCCCTTGGCCCACCGCCGGAACCCATACTTTTTCATCAAAGACATATTGAATCATACTTTCATAATTCATCCTTTGTATCCCAGCATAAGCCAATATCAAGGCATCACAATCTCCCGCCTTCATTTTCTCAATTCTTGTCTGCAAGTTTCCTCTCATATCTACCGTTTCTATATGAGGATAAAAATGTCTCAGACAGGCCACGCGGCGCGTTGATGAGGTTCCAATGACAAGCGGTGTAGCTAGATTAACTTTATTTGGACTGATCAAAACATCATTGGGCTGTGCCCTTGGACCAAAGGCAATAATTTCAAATGATTCAGGCAACACCGATGGCATGTCTTTGGCGCTGTGCACGGCTATATCGATTTCTCCATTTTGGAGTTTCAGTTCTAGTTCTTCAGTAAAAACTCCTTTGGAGCCTATTTTAGAAATGACTACATCCAAAATGCGATCGCCTTGGGTTGATATGGGTGCAAGCTCTGAAGCAATGCCCTCATTGGCCAGTTGGATTTTTACCCAATGAGCTTGCCACAAGGCCAGCTTGCTTTTACGCGTTCCTATGATAATGGGCCTATCCACGATGGGTTCTAATAATATGGGAAAGCCTGATACTTAAAGCTAATTGGGCCATCTGTGGATGAGCATGGCGCTCTAGATAATACAAGGTTTCAGAAAGATCTTTATAAATGAGTTCAAGTCCTTGAAGATTAATGGCATTACTAAATTTCAATATGAACACACGCTCAGCGCCTTGCGAAGAGATTAAATCTTCTGCCCCTTTAACCAAAATTGCATTACGAATCATCTCAAGTGCCCAACGCATTTTAATCTGTTGTTTTGCCCTTGATATTTGCTTGAATTGCTCACTCATCCGAGATAAAAAATCATATTTAGCTCCTATACAATTTCGCATCCAATCAATGAACCAATGCAGTTCATCCTCATTACCTTCTTTTAAATCTGCTACTGCATTCGGTAAGCTTCCATTTGAGAACCGATATGCCTTGATCGCATCTTCGGAAGTAGCACCCTGATTTTTAACCAAGTATCCTGTCAGTTCGTCCTCTGAAAATGAGGGAATGGTCACCAACTGCAAACGAGAGATAATGGTTGTTAGTAAATCTTGATAATGATAAGTAACCATCAAATACAAAGTGTTTTCGGGAGGTTCTTCCAACACTTTTAAAATGGCGTTGGCTGCCGCCCCATTCATTTTTTCAGGATACCAAATAATCAAAATTTTGAGTCCGCCCTCAAAAGATTTCATACTCACTGTTTGTACAATTTTTTTTGCTTCCGCCTTACTTATCTGATTTTGCTTGCTTTCGGTATCCAGTGCACTGATAAGATCTCCCAGCGCAGCATAAGGCTGTTCAATGATTAATTCCCTCCAAACTTCATTCACCCTAGACTGTTGCTTCCCATCCTCTTTTTCCGGTTTGGCTGAAGGGAAAAAATAATGAACATCAGGATGTATGTGCTTGGCCATTTTTTGGCATGTTGGACAGCTTCCACAAGCATCTGCAGCTTCTTTATTCTCACAAAGCAAATAGGTGGCATAGGCAATGGCCAAAGGCAGAGCCGCACCGCCTTCCTGTCCACTGAATAATTGAGCATGTGCCAGATGGTTTCGTTGATGTGATAAAACCAATGTTTTCTTTAAGGCGAGCAGTCCCGGAATCTCCTCAAATCTCATCTCTTAATGACTCGTTTACTCATTATTTGTTCTTATTTCCCAAGTGCGTTCATATTGAGTTTGGATGAACACATTTTTAAGTACTTCCTTCTGATGGTCCTCTAAATGTTTACTCCTTCTCCTCATGACCAGATCCGTTGTCTCAAGCATTTTATCAATCCGATGGGTAATAAAACCTTGTTTTACTCCCCAAGAAAAAGAAGGAATTAAATTTTTTTGTATTCCAGAACCCAAAATGTTTGCTCCCATGCCTACCGTAGTCCCGGTATTGAACTGCGAAGCAATACTGCATTTAGTATAATCTCCCATGATCATTCCGCAAAATTGCAATCCTGTATCTATGAATTTTTTAGTATGAAAATTCCACATCTTAATGGTAGAATAATTCAGCTTCAAATTTGAACTATTCGTTGCTGCTCCTAAGTTACACCATTCTCCGATGACTGAGTTTCCCAAAAATCCATCATGGGCTTTATTGGTAAACCCTTGAATCACTGTTTGAGAGATTTCACCACCTACCTTTGAGTAGGGTCCTATGGTCACCCCTTCTCTGATCGCAGCCCCCATTTTAATTTCACTATGCTCATTCATGGCAAATGGTCCTCGAATAACGGCGCCTTCCCCTATTGTACAATTTTTGCCAATATAGATGGGGCCATGATCCGCATTAAGAATGGCCGCTCTGATGGTAACCCCAGACTCAATATATATATCGGATCCATAAGTGCGGGTATGGGGATCTTCGATTGGCTTCGATATTTGATCTTGGGTAACTAATTTGAAATCTTTTTTTATCTGTTCTCCATTTTGAATGAAAATATCCCATCCATACTTTATTTCATCTAAAGAATCATTCCACTGAGTCCAATCGTAATTTGACCCTGCAAAACCCTCATCAGTATACAGGGCAACCATAATGCCGTCGTAAATGATGCCTGTTCCTTTTTTTAAGCCTTTAATGGAGGCTACAAGTTGTTCGTTGGGCATTACACTTCCATTGATAACCCATATTCCCGAGGCATCCTTTGGCTTAGTATATTGGCCAGTTAAATAATCTAAAGTAAAATAACCGCCCAGATCGGCCTTAAGATAACGCTCCCATTTTTCTCTGATGGTAAGAATCCCCACCCGCAACTCACAAGAAGGCTTCGTGTAGGTCAATGGCCATAACTGTTGATGGCGCTCGGGGTCATCCCAAAATGCTATTTTACGCATACCCCAAAAATAAAAAAAGTCTTCAAGAATATTCTTGAAGACTTACTTTAAATCTTTGCTTATTTTTATTTTTGATATCTCCTATTGAATTTCTCAACACGTCCCGCCGTATCGACAAATAATTTCTTCCCTGTATAAAAGGGGTGTGAGGCTGAGCTTACTTCAATTTTCACCAATGGATATTCATTTCCGTCCTCCCATTTAATGGTATCTGAAGACTTCATTGTTGACTTGGTCAAAAATTTGAAGTTACTCGAAGTGTCAAGGAACACAACTTCTTTATATTCTGGATGTAAATCTTTTTTCATGAATAGAACGATATAGTTTCAAAAAGGAATGCAAAGATAGATATAAATTTGTGTAATAAAAAAGTACAATTTTTAATAATTTTTAAGTTTTTAAGAATATTCTCATCAAATGAAACGTCTCTCTCTCCATTAGACTACTTTTGTATCTGGCAGGGGTATGCGCTCTTGCTTGAAGGAATGAATACATTACTTGATAACAGAGTGATTTAACATGGGCTTATACTTTAAACAATATAAACATCGCCTTTGCACTCCGTCCGGTTGTAACCAATAAACTCCCCGCATGAATACATATTTTAGATTGCTTCAATACGCAAAACCTTACAAGTGGTTAATCCCTCAATACTTTGTTTATACGTTGTTATTTGTTCTCTTCAGTGTAGTTAATTTAGCTGTTTTAGCTCCTTTACTCAATTTACTATTTAAGCCCGCTGCTACAGCTGCAACCGAAACAACTCCAGCTGAGCCTAATCCTTGGTCGCTAGAGCAATTCTATTCTTATTTAAATGAATTTATTGCTACTCAAACCAAAGAAGATGCTCTTTACGTCATCTGCCTGATTCTCATCATTTCCGTGGTCTTTGCCAATCTCTTTAATTACCTGACCCTTATGCTTCAGGCAAAAGCGCGAATAAATGCGGTCACAAACCTCAGAAATTCAGTTTTTAATCGAATTACCGAATTGGATATGGGTTATTTTACAGACGCTCGCAAAGGGGATCTCATGACCAAAGTAAGCACCGATGTTCAAAACATAGAAGCTACCATTGTCAATTCGCTCACGGTCCTTTTTAAAGAACCTTTTTTAATTGTGGGCTATTTCTTTATCTTATTTTTTATCTCTGCAGAGCTCACTTTGTACACGCTACTTTTAGTTCCTGTATCCGGATCAGCCATTTCTTACATTGCTAAAAGGCTGAAAAGAAGAGCTCAATTTACCCAAGAATCTATCAGCAGGCTAACCAATATACTAGAAGAAACATTGTCAGGCATAAGGGTCATCAAAGCGTTTAATGCACAATGGTACACGCAAAAAAAATTCACAAGTGAAGCTGGTGTTTATGCTCACCAAAGCATGAAAATGGCCAAAAAATCAAATCTTTCAGCACCTCTGGCTCAGGTACTCGGCACCTCAATGCTCTGTTTAATCTTATTAATTGGAGGCAATATGGTATTAAGTGATACGCATCAATTAGATCCTTCCAAATTTATTCTCTTTTTAATCACTTTTGGTCAACTCATCGTCCCTGCCAAGAACATTGCCAATGCGTTTACTAATATTCAAAAAGGATTAGTTTCAAGTGAGCGCGTATTTCAACTAATTGATACGCCCATAAAGGTAACCGACCACGCAAATGCACAAGATTTAATAAACTACAAATCACATATCTCCTTCGAGGGGGTTCATTTTGCTTATGAAGATCGAAAAGTGCTCAATGACATCAGTTTCCATATCGCCAAAGGGAGCACTGTGGCCATGGTAGGCCAGTCTGGAGGTGGAAAATCAACCATTGCTGATCTCTTGGCTCGATTTTATGATCCCGCAGAAGGCTCAATCAGAGTAGATGGACAAGACATCAAAGACATTACCATCTCCTCGTTAAGAAAAAAAATGGGTATTGTCACCCAAGAGTCCATTTTATTTAATGATACCATCCGTCAAAATATTTCCTTTGGCAAAGCAGAGGCTGACTTGGAAGAAATCATCGCAGCTGCTAAAATCGCAAATGCACATCAGTTTATCATGCAACTTGAAAAGGGTTATGATACCATCATTGGTGAGCGAGGATCTAAATTGTCAGGAGGACAGAAACAAAGAATGAGCATCGCACGTGCCCTTCTCAAAAACCCTGAAATCCTCATTTTGGATGAGGCCACTTCTGCCCTCGATTCTGAGTCTGAAAAACTGGTACAAGATGCGATACTCAATCTCACAAAAAACAGGACGACCTTAGTGATTGCCCATCGATTAAGTACCATCCAAAATGCAGACCTAATTTTGGTCCTCAAAGCGGGAAAAATCATTCAATCAGGTACGCATCTAGAATTAATTAAGGAAGCGGGGGTTTATAAAACGCTTCTGGAAATTCAGAATCTGCCTCATTCACAAACAGCGCCAAGTTCCCCAAAATAATAACTTCATTTATCCTTTATGTATTAACTTTAAATTTCTCATTTGAACTGAAATGACAAAGTTTAAAAACGCTTTTTTGATTCTTTACCTCGTGGCAGCCATCTCATCTATCATGATGATCTATTACAAGGCTATCATACTCGAGACCCTTCAAAATTGGGGCTACTGGTTGGGTCTCAAACAACTCCCAGTGATTGGAGCCAATCTGATTTTACTGTTATCGGTCCTGATGTTACTCGAGGTCGTTGTTCAAAAGTTCACCATCAACAAGCTTAAAAATAAAATCAGTGAGCAAACGGCAGAGGTCATGTCCATAAAATCAAAATTATATGATCAAATAACCCATGATGATAGCTCCAATTCTGAATCAAATGATGACCCTAACCAACCTTCTTTAGAAGAAAATGAAGATTACTAATCAGATTGAAATAATAGAACAAGAGCTGCAAGAAGCCCATCAAGTATTGTCGAACTTCATGGCCGACCCTAAGTTGATCGAAACCATCGCCGAAATGGCTCATCTCATGACCCAAGCCATAGAAAATGGAGGTAAAATAATCACTTGTGGCAACGGGGGTTCGCATTGCGATGCGATGCATTTTGCCGAAGAACTTACCGGTCGATATAGAAATGACCGTAAATCCCTGCCCGCCATTGCTATTTCGGATGCAGCACACCTCACTTGTGTGGGTAATGATTATGGTTATGAATTCATATTTTCAAGATTTATTGAGGGGATGGGCAATAATGGAGATGTGCTTTTAGCCATCAGCACGAGTGGCAATTCTATGAACATTGTAAATGCAGTGAAGGCTGCGAAAGAAAAGAATATGAAAACCATTGTACTCACCGGAAAAGATGGGGGTAAGTTGGCGGATATGGCAGATAGGCTATTGATTGTGCCGCATTTTGGATTTGCAGATAGGATTCAGGAAATACATATCAAGATCATCCACATTATGATCTTATTGATTGAGCAAAAAATAACTGCTTAATGATCTAATATTGAGAACAAAACTTGAAAAAATGGCGAAATAGCTAGCTTAATATGAATTTCAAAGGACTAATGTTCAAGAATACCTTCCGGTATTGCGGTTATTGGCTTCAGTTGGATCTCTTTATAAAACAATTCAGCCCCTTCTGATTGAAGTTGAATTTTACCTTTTTTCAATGGGATTTCGCCGGTTTCGGAAAGTTGTCTCGATTGGTATAAGACCATTACAACTACCTCATTGACGATATGAATAGCCGTATCCCCAAAGCAGATTAATTCTAGGGTATTCCATTGCCCGCTTGGATATTCTGGGTCTGGAAATTTAGTAGCGTGCCTTCCAGCCACACTATGTTCACTAAAGGTACGTAAGACAGAGCCAGGCTCATAGACATAATTGTCATCTTTTGGGTTGGTTGGAATATCCATTATCCCTCCTGCTACCCCCCAATAGTCCCCACAATCTCCTTCTTGAATTTGGAATTCCTGTGAACGCATCCAAAAGCCGCCTCCAGCACCATGATTACCGACTGCATGGTACAAAAGACCACTATCCCTTTTATTTTTTTCTTTTGGACGATGTCTGGTTTGTCCCCATTTGAAATTTAGTTTTAAGTGATAGTTCTCATATTCTTGAGTGGTTGAAATACCCCCCCATTGTTCCCCTGAAACTCGGATCACTTGTTGTTGGTCTTCGCTTACGACTGAAAAGATACTTTTTGGGTCTACGTTTAAGCCTACGGGATCCCCTACTTTTTCAACGGTAGAATCACTGGTTTCTCTCCATTCAGGTCCAAGGTAAGTATCCCAACCCGATAGATCTTGACCATTAAATAATATTTGCGTTTCTTTTTGATCCTTTGAATGTTGACAACCCAATACACATGCACCAAACAAAGCACCAACGATTAAAGGGTATGGATTCATAAAAAGTAGTTTAGTTTATATAAAGATAAGCAATTTGCTGCCACCTAATAGGAAGAAGACCTTCTCTTGTAAGACGAAGTACATAGGACTTAATTCATTACACAAAAACCCGGGTTGAAAACATTAAATACTGACTGGGGGGAGTAAAGTTGATTCTAGGTTTGTAATTGCGACAAGTGTCATGTATTTTGACCTCCTCTATCAATAATTATTTTAATAAATTATGTTAGCTAAAACCTATGGCAGTGCGGTATACGGCGTTAATGCCTTCATTATAACAATTGAGGTAGATGTTGGCCAAGGAACCCAATTTTTTATGGTAGGGCTGCCTGATTCGGCCGTTAAAGAAAGTCAACAGCGGGTGGAGGCGGCAATTAAGTTTTTTAACTACCACATGCCGCGTCAGAAGATTGTGGTAAATTTGGCTCCAGCCGATATCAAAAAAGAAGGCTCATTTTATGACCTCCCCATTGCATTAGCCATCTTAAGCGCCTCTAATCAAGTTGATTTACCCACGCTTGATCAATATTTAGTAATGGGAGAATTATCCCTAGACGGCCAATTGCGCCCACTCAGAGGTATCTTGCCCATTGCGATCGAAGCTCGAAAACAAGGATTTAAAGGATTTATCTTACCCAAAGAAAACGCGAGGGAAGCAGCCATTGTAGATCAGTTAGAAATCATTGGTGTCACAAATATCAAAGAAGCGGTAGAACATTTAAATGGAAAAAATATCATTGCCCCCATGCAGTATGATACTCGAGAAAACTTCGAGTTTTATCAAAATGAATACGAGGTGGATTTTTCAGATGTACAAGGGCAAGAAAACATCAAAAGAGCTTTTGAAATTGCCGCCGCAGGGGGCCATAATGTCATCATGATTGGTCCTCCCGGAGCAGGGAAAACCATGTTGGCCAAAAGACTTCCTTCGATTTTACCCCCTTTAAGCCTTTATGAAGCCCTAGAAACCACCAAAATACATTCTGTTGCAGGGAAACTCGGAGCCAATGCTCATCTCATTTCAACTCGCCCATTTCAGGCACCCCACCATACGGTAAGTGATGTCGCGCTGGTAGGAGGAGGAAGTATTCCGCAACCTGGTGAAATTTCTTTGGCCAATAATGGTATTCTTTTTTTAGACGAGCTTCCTGAATTTAAACGTTCGGCCCTTGAGGTCCTCAGGCAGCCCCTCGAAGAGCGCCATATCACGATCTCTAGAGCACGAGTATCCATTGATTATCCTGCGAATTTTATGTTGATTGCGAGCATGAACCCTTGTCCGTGTGGCTTTTATAACCATCCAGAAAAAGAATGTATATGTCCCCCAGGTGCCGTACAGCGTTATCTCAATAAAATCAGTGGCCCGTTGCTGGATCGTATAGATCTTCATGTGGAGGTGACCCCTATTTCCTTTGATCAGATGACTTCAAATAGAAAGTCTGAAAATAGTACGGCGATTCGTGATCGCGTCATCTCCGCTCGAAATCGTCAGAAATTAAGATTTGAAAGTCATCCTGCCATTCATAATAACGCGATGATGCCTCCGCAAATGGTCAAAAATATCTGCTCCATTAATGCCGCAGGTAAGCTATTACTAAAAACAGCTATGGATAGATTAGGGCTTTCGGCCAGGGCCTATGATAGAATTTTGAAAGTCGCTCGCACCATTGCCGACTTAGCAGGAAAAGATGATATTCTCATCGAACATCTAGCCGAGGCCATTCAATATAGAAGTTTAGATCGCGAAAATTGGGCGGGTTAGTGGGGCCTAACGTCTGGTTTTTTACACACAAAAAATTTAGGGTGGATGGCGAAAAAATAATTGGACTTTCGTTCAAGTAACAATTATTGGCCTAAATTTAATCTCATAATATTTGCAGATAATTTAAAACTTAATAAAATATTGATCCCAGAACAAATAACGATAGCATGCTTAAAAAAACGCTCCTCCTCACTTCTGGTCTCCTCATTATTTTTCTTTCCAGCACCCTTACTCGTGTAGATCGTACCCCATACAAGGCGCTTGATTTTTATAAAAAAAGTATCCATGAAATCAATCAGTTACTGACAAAAAATCCCAGTCGCTCCATCGGAGATACCTTGTTGATAGGGTTCGCCCGGGCCAACTTGACACCTTCCGAATTGGCTCCTTTGGCCGGTTATGGAAATCGACGACCCAAAGAAATGACGAGCGTTCATGACTCCATCTACGTCAACACTACCGTCATAAACAATGGTAAAAATAAAATCGCCATCGTCTCAGCAGACCTGTTGATTATTCCGCCAGAAGTAACTGCCCTTTTAAAAGAAAAACTTTTTAATACGGGCTGGTCCTTACCGGAAGTTTTTCTTTCGGCCACCCATACGCATTCCAGTTTAGGGGGTTGGGCCCCCGGTTTGGTAGGCAATATGATCGCAGGAACCTACAATGCCAAATACCCTGAATTTATCGCCAATCAAATCGTAGCAAGTATTCAGATGGCCGAAAAAAGATTAAATACTGGTGCCTGGAGTTTTAATGAATTATCCATTCCTTCATTGATTAATAATCGACTCGTCGGTACCCAAGGCATTACCGATCCCTCCTTAAAACTCATGGCCTTAAAATCAGGTATGCAAGAAGGAGTACATGTCTTTTACGGTGCCCATGCCACTTGCCTATCTGGTGAAAATAAACAAATGTCTAGAGATTATCCCGGCGTTTTCTCTGATTGGGTGGTGAACCATACTCCCCTCGATTTTGCTGTTTACAGCGCCGGCGCCGTAGCAAGCATGGGTCCAGAAACCGGTCCAAAACAAGGATTTGACCGCGCTCAATTTATGGGTGAAGAAATGGCCAAGCAAGTCGCTTTAATTCAGCAATTTGGATTTCCTTATGAAAACCAATTAAATCTTAGCTTTTTTAGAATACCCCTTTTTTTAAGACAGCCTATGGTCAAAATTTCTGAAAACTGGGCGCTTCGTCCGTGGATCTTTAAATGGGCATTTGGTCACTCCCCATTGGAAATCTCCATGATTCAGCTCAATGATTTGGTCATGATTGGATTGCCTTGTGATTTCTCTGGGGAATTGGCAGTGGAGTTGTATGCCTATGCCAAGTCCAAAAATCTAAATCTAATTATCTCATCATTTAACGGTGGATATGCAGGATATGTCCCTGATGACAAATGGTACGATTTGGAAAAATACGAGCCCCGCTCCATGAGTTGGTATGGACATGATAACGGTGCCTATTTTGTTGAGATTATCAAACTTTTAATCGATTACAATCAATCATGAAAATCAATCGACCTACTTTAATCATCGATGAAGTCAAAGCAAGAAAAAACATTGCCTTTATGGCTGGCAAGGCCAAAAAATCTAATCTACTGTTTAGGCCTCATTTTAAAACCCATCAATCTGCGACCGTAGCGCGGTGGTTCCGTGAAATGGGAGTAAACCACATTGCGGTTTCTTCTCTCGCCATGGCCCATTATTTTTATCAGCATGGTTGGGATGACATCCATATTGCCTTCCCTTACAACTTGTTGGAACATCAAGAACTCAATGAGTTAGCCAAGCATATTAAGTTGACCGTATCAATCGAATCTCATCAAGCCTTAACACATCTTAAATCCCATATGAAAAACCCCATCCACTACATGATTAAAACGGATGTCGGTTATGGAAGAACGGGAATTGATGCGCGTAATTGGGAATCTATTTTATCATTGGCTGATCAAGGAAATTCAATGTGTCAATTTTCTGGATTGATGGCACATGCCGGGCATACTTATGATGCTCATGGTATAGATGAGATTGAAAAAACGCATAAAAAAAGTCTCCAAAAACTGGAAATCTTAGTAGACCAATTTATGGACCCTCCCTTTGTGAGCTATGGGGATACCCCTTCTTGTTCTGTCTCTGAAAATTTCAACTTGATCTCCGAATTTCGCTGCGGAAACTTCGTTTATTATGATCTAACACAAGTGGCGATAGGCTCTTGTACGATTGATCAAATCGCAGTGGCTATGGCTTGTCCAATTGTGGCAGAACATTATGATCGTAATGAAGTGGTCATCTATGGTGGCGCCGTCCATTTTTCTAAAGATTTCGTCATGCGCCCTAGTAAGCATTTTGGCCAAATTGTAACTTTTAAACAAAATGGCTGGGAAGTTTTAGAGGGTGTCTACCTCAAAAAAATATCTCAAGAGCACGGCATCATTCATTTACCCAAAAATGTTGACAAAAATCAATTCTCACTCGGCCATATTATCGGTGTCTTACCGGTTCATTCTTGCCTTACAGCAGATCTCATGATGGGGCAACAAACACTCAGTGGCAACCCAATAGATAAAATGATACGAATATGAAAAAAATTAGTATTACGGCACTTTCTATGCTCTTCTTTTATGGTGCGATAGGTGAACCAAAAGACTCCTTGGATATTATGATTGGTCAAATGATTCAGATAGGAATTACCGATTTTGGTGATGCTTCGGTACGTGACGAATTACGTAATCTCATCAAAACCGGTAAAGTCGGTGGTGTCATCCTTTTTGAAAAAAATCTACAAAAAGAGGATACAAAAGCGGCATTAAAAAAAATGATTGAGGAGCTCCAAAAAGAGGCCGATATCCCTTTGTTTATTGCCATTGATGAAGAAGGGGGTTATGTCAATCGATTGAAACCTAAATATGGCTTCCCAAAAACTGTTTCAGCTGCCTATTTGGGAGCAATGGATGATCTAGACTCAACAAAATTCTATAGTGCCCAAACCGCTCAAACCCTTAACTCTCTTGGTTTTAATGTAAACTATGCACCATCTGTAGATGTGGCCATCAATCCTGATAATCCTGTGATTGTAAAAAATGAGCGCAGCTATTCAAAAGAGCCCAAAACGGTCATCCGACATGCGGCTGCTTATATTGAAGGGCACAAACCTTATAATGTGGCTACTGTACTGAAGCATTTTCCAGGTCATGGTTCCTCTCAAGTAGATACACATTTAGGGGTCGCAGACGTCTCTAATAGCTGGCAAAAAAAGGAGTTAGAACCTTATATTGCATTGATCAAAACAGGATCTGTTCAAGCCATAATGACTGCACACATTATCAACCAAAACCTAGACGACGACCTATTTCCAGCTACACTCTCGAAGCGAATAATTACGGGCCTTCTTCGGAAAGAATTAGGATACGAAGGGGTCATTTTTAGTGATGATATGCACATGGCGGCCATTATTAAAAACTATGGCTTCAAGGAAGCCGTAGTTTTAGCCATCAATGCGGGTATTGATTGCCTGATTTTTTCAAATAATATTTCTCCCGATGAAATTATTTCTGCGGAGGCCCTTCATCGTCACATCAAAACTCAAGTTTTGACAGGTACAATAGATGCAAACAGCATCACTCAATCATACCGTAGACTAATCAAACTAAAATCTGCACTCGGCCTCAACTACTTAAAGCCTTGACCCTCAATATTGATAGAAAAAATCAAAAACCTCTATTCTAAAAAATCTGGATTAAGCTGTTATTTTAAAGGATTCTATAAGAAATTTGCTAATCAATAGTATTACTATTATTATTGCATAGATAAATGACCAAGCTAAATTAATTACTACTAATAACAACGGCCAAGGTGAATATGCTTTAAGGGAGCACCTATAAGGTAATGTTAAAATCCTAAAAAGTTTCAGTTATTGACTATTTGGAAAAAGTCGTATGAATTGCACGCTTCGAAACTATGATAAAATATAATCCTAAATCCTGGGCTTCTCTTATTTTTGACGTCTACAGTAGATATGTTTTCAAATCATTGTTGCCCCTTATTTTGTTTATTGGGGTGTTTTCAACCGCTTATGTAGCCATCATCGTCGATCTTCTTCAACTCCATTATGAAAGCACAGTACAATTCCATTCTATCATTGGTGTGATGCTGGGCCTCTTTTTGGTCTTTAGAATCAATACTGCCTATGACCGTTGGTGGGAAGGAAGGAAATTATGGGGGAAATTGGTCAATGATACGCGATATTTAGCGATAAAAATAAATAGTATTCTGCCTGCTGATCGAACAGCCGATCGAGAATTTTTTACTGAAATGATTGCAAATATAGCTTTCGCAACCAAAGAACATCTTCGAGACAGCATCCTCATCAGTGAATTATCATTACCTGATGAGAACTTAAGAAATAACGTCATTGCTAGCACGCACAGACCCAATAAACTGGCCGATGCCTTATTTGGAAGAACCCATCAACTTTATAAAGAGCATATCATCGATGGTCACCAACTTTATATTCTAGATAAAGAATTAAAGGGTTTTGTAGATATGATAGGGGGCTGCGAACGTATCAAAACAACACCTATCCCTTTTTCATTCAGTATGTTTATCAAGAAATTTTTGTTCATCTACTCTATGACGCTTCCAGTCAGCTTTGCCTGGCAATTTGGTTATTGGACGACACCTATCGTGATTGTTACCTTTTATTTTTTAGTGAGTGTTGAGCTGATATCAGAAGAAATCGAAGACCCTTTTGGAGAGGATATCAATGATTTGCCCCTCGATGAGATTTGTTTCAAGATCAAAAACAACGTTGAGGAGATCCTGCCCAAAAAATAAGCTGCTTTTTGAGGTCTGAAACTTTTTCAATAATCACTATGGCAATATTTCTTTAATCGATAGGCACATTTACATGCCTTTCAGCATGATATGATGAACGAACTAAAGGACCCGATTCAACATATTTCAACCCCCTCCTTAAGCCTTCCTCTTTGTACTTTTCAAATTGATCCGGATGGATAAATTCTGCTACTTCAATATGCATTTTTGTGGGTTGTAGATATTGCCCCAATGTCAAAATATGTAACCCCGCCTCCACCAAATCATCCATGGCCTTAAAAACTTCTTCTTCGGTTTCTCCAAGACCCAGCATAATACCTGATTTGGTTCGCTTCCCCATCTGATAAGTACGTAAAGTTTGTTCTAAGCTTCTCGCATATCTTGCCTGAGGCCTCACCCTTCTGTAAAGTCTTTCAACTGTTTCCATATTATGAGAAACTACCTCTTGTCCTCCTTCAACCATCCGCTGTAAGGCATCCCAATTATTCTTAACATCTGGTATTAAGGTCTCTATAGTAGTAGTTGGGCTTAATTCCTTTACCAGTTTTACCGTCTGATACCATATTTCTGCACCCCGATCTTTGAGCTCATCTCGATTGACCGAAGTAAGTACCGCATGTTTTACCCCCATGGTGGCAATGGCTTCTGCAACGCGTTGGGGCTCAGCCTCATCATATTCAGGAGGCCGTCCCGTAGCTACCGCACAGAAGGTACAACTTCGTGTGCATACATTTCCCAAAATCATGAAGGTAGCCGTTCCTGCACCCCAACATTCTCCCATGTTTGGACAGTTTCCACTCTCGCAAATGGTATGCAGCTTATTTTCATCTACAATTTTACGAACCTTCGCATAAGCTTCACCAACCGGGAGTTTTACGCGCAGCCAATTTGGTTTTTTTATGTGCTTACTAGACGCTGCTGAAATTACAGGTAATTCTATCATTCGGTTTTTTAATATTAACTCAAAATTAATAAATTCTCTTTCCCCAAAAGAAGGTAAAAAAAGCGGAGGTGTACAAAGCCCTATTGGGCTTGGTAGGTACAATAACTATTTGTTTAACATAGCCTTCAGCCATCACACCAAACTCGATCCCAATCACATTCCTCATAAAACTGCCAAATTCAAAATCTAATGCCGCTTTGATATTGATTCCAGGGATTATTTTTGACTCTCCAAAGCCTTGTAAAAATTTACCTGAGCCCTGGACGGATTGTAAATTCGTATACCTTACTGGATCGTATACCACATATTCTCCACCAGAGGTAAGCACATAATAGGGTATGACAATACCAATGGTTGGTCCTGCGGCTATATTGGCATTAATTTGAACTCCTTTTTGGCTTTCCTTTCCATATATAATTTTATCCCTCCCATATTGACCTCTAATAGCCAATAATCTATTTTGCTTTCCCCAAATGAAGGTGCTTCCATTTTGTGAAGAAGTATATTTTAGCTCACTAGGATGAGCTACGTTTACCAACTCAATACCGAAAGTTTCGAAAATATCCTCTTTGTGACTTCTTCCGTATCTAAAAACTACTCCTCCAATCAAACTACTATTGGTATTGGTCGTCACTCCCCAAATAAATTCTTTTACGTATTTATCTTCGTCATCAAATTGGGAAAATCCCAAAGAGAAGCTTAAAATCATAAAAAAAGTTAGAATCCCTTTAAACATTAATCGATTTATTCTATTGTTGTAACGTAGAGGTAAAGATAAAAGTTTGTAGATGCAATTCAAATCGAATTATCAAGGAAGATTAAGAACTTCAATCATGCATCAAGGTTCTGGAGATACGCTCCTTACCGATGCGCCCAAAGATAACAAAGGTCAAGGCGAAACTTTTTCACCAACCGATCTGGTGGCAGCAGCTTTAGGTAGTTGCATAGCAACCATTATGGGTATAGAAGCTGATAAAATGAATATTGACCTCAATGGCCTCACTTGGGAGACCACCAAAGAGATGCAAACCCATCCAAGAACCATTGGGAAGATTAAGGTCCATTTTAGTTGGAAGAACTGCGAAATTTCTTTTGAACAACGTATTTTGTTAAAAAACAAAGGCCTGTCCTGTCCTGTCACGTTGGCGCTCTCACCCAACATCATACAAGAAATTACCTTCGACTTTTAATCCTCTTGAAGATAAGCCAATAACACTTGGTAATCTATATCGAAATGCGAATCATGATACGTAACCGATCCCCCTTCAATAACTAATACTTGCGGTGATTCATGGTGCAAGTCAAAATCAATGGAAATTTGATCAGAGATACTGCGGTACCTGAGCAAATCTAGAAAATAGACGGGTAAGTCCCCTATCTCATCCCCACGCCATTTTCTTTCGAGACGATCAAGCACCATGGCACTGGTTGAACAGCTGGTGCTGTGCTTGAATATTATCACAGGCTGTTCTTGAGACGCTTGTTTGATTTCTAGCAATTGATCTTCACTTATGAGAGGTATCCAATTCATTAATTGTTCCAAATTTTTCGTTCTTTTTTATCAAATTTTGCGGGACTGACCCTTTCCTTAATCCCCTCAGGAGTATGGGTGGAAGGTCCCAATTTCACCCACAAAAGATTCCAATCTCTATTTCTGGAATTTAAATAACCTCCTTGATCTGATTTTTTAACACTTAAATCGGTGAGGGCCGGACCCGTAAAGGAGGTCCAGGATTTCTTATTAATAAATAAATCTAAAGTAAACCAACTCAGCTCACTTGCATTAAAATGATTTTTCTGCCCTGCTACACTTCTTATTTTATTTTTTTCAAACTCATGATTTGCAAACTCCGCATATTTTAAACGTTTACCCAAAACATAAGCCCCGTCACTTTCAGGATGCTTCCCTCGATTTTTATTTCCATTAAATAGCCCTTGCCCCTTTTTCTTAACCTTTATCGTTCTCAGCTTAGCATCACTATCAGGTATCAATTGAGCCTGCGTTTTATAAGATATACAGCACAAAAAAAACACAAATAAGAAGGATAATATGTAAGGTGACCTCTTCAAAAGTTTAATGTAAATTAATCAATTTAATATTTGAGTAAATAATCTAACTGTTCAAACAACCGCTGCTGGGGTAAAAAATTTTGTTCTAAGGCATCCGAAAATGGAACAGGCGTATCTAAACTCCCTACTCTCAAAACTGGCGCATCCAAATCTTCAAAGCAATGGGTACCTATCCAAGCCGCAATTTCTGCACCAATACCACCCGTTATGCAATCTTCATGCAGGATCAAGCTCTTATTGGTTTTCTTTACTGAAGCACTTACCGTTTCTTTATCCCATGGCATCAAAGTACATAAATCTATTATTTCGAGCCCATCTACCGTTTTCGATGCTTCTAATGCCCAATGTACGCCCATGCCATAGGTAACTATGGTTAACCGACTCCCTTTCAATGCTACATGTGCCTTTCCTATTTCCATCGTATGATAATCCTCAACTACGGGTCCCGTCAAAGATCTATACAAATATTTATGCTCAAAAAAGAGATAAGGATTGGGGTCTTCAATCGCCGCACACAACAAGCCCTTGGCGGCGGCTGGCGTGGATGGGTATACAATTTTCAGGCCCGGCGTATGAAAAAACCAAGCCTCGTTTGATTGTGAGTGAAAAGGGCCGGCGTTTACGCCCGCACCTGTTGGCATTCTTATGACAACGTCTGCATTTTGTGCCCATCGATAATAAGATTTTGCCAAATTATTGACAATTTGATTAAACCCACAGGTAACGAAATCTGCAAATTGCATTTCCATTACCGACTTCATGCCCGCAATACTGAGCCCCAAGGTAATCCCAACAATGGCTGATTCGCATAAAGGTGTATTTCGAATCCGTAGGGGTCCAAATTGTTCTAAAAATCCTTCCGAAATTTTAAAAACTCCTCCATATTCTGCAATATCCTGTCCTAAAAATACAAGCTCCTTATGACGCTCCAAACTTTGCCGAAGACCTTCTGAAATTGCATCAACATATCTAATCTCTCTGGTCGTTGGCTCTAGATCCCTATTTTTTTGAGTAAATGGGGCATAAACATCAGCGAGTTCCTGTTCCGGATTCACCGTTAATGGCGCTTCGCTGAAGGCCTGTTTAACCGCCATGTTAATCTCTTTTTTAATATCCTCTTTAATTGTTTCTAAAACATTCGAGTCAATTCCTGACTCAATTAAGAAGGATTCATAATTGGTAATGGGATCTTTTTTTGCCCAATAATCCATCAACTCTTTCGGGACGTATTTAGTCCCCGATGCTTCCTCATGGCCTCTCATTCTAAACGTTTTTGCTTCAAAAATAACGGGTCGAGGTCGTTCTCTTATCGAATCGCAAACCTTTTCAAGTTCATTCATGACCTCTAGAATGTTGTTACCATCTACCGAAATAGCTTCTATTCCGTAAGCCGGACCTTTCACCAAAAATGAGTCGAAGTTAAACTGTTGGTTACTGGGAGTTGAAAGGCCATAGCCATTATTTTCGATAACAAAAATTACAGGTAAATTCCAAACCGAAGCGACATTAACAGCTTCATGGAAATCTCCTTGACTCGTACCCCCATCACCTGTGAAAACAAGGGTCACCTTTTTCTTTTTTTGTATCAAGTCTGCCAATGCAATCCCATCCGCAACCCCAAGTTGCGGTCCCAAATGAGAAATCATCCCAACGAGGTGATGCTCTTGAGTACCAAAATGAAAGGAGCGATCGCGACCTTTGGTAAATCCGTTGGCTTTCCCTTGAAATTGGCTAAATAGCTTTTCCAGCGGGATTTTTCTAGTGGTAAATATCCCTAAATTTCGATGCATGGGTAAAAGGTATTCCGAATCTTTCAAGCACAAGGCAGCACCAACACTGATCGCTTCTTGACCAATTCCTGAAAACCATTTGGTTATTTTACCTTGCCTTAGCAGGATTAACATCTTTTCTTCAATCAGACGGGGCGTAACCAGTTCTTGGTAAATTTCGATCAACCTACTTTCTGATCTTTTATTGGGTTCAAATTTCATGATTCAAAAAATTTCGAAAAAGACTTTGTAAAGATGGTACACTCTCATGAATTTTTAGATGTTATTTTTGTATTTCACAATGGCTTATGATTGAATTCGAAAAATTTAAATTAACCAATGGCCTTGAGGTAGTTCTTCATCAGGACAAAACCTCTTCATTGGTCTGCTTGAACACCCTATACAAAGTGGGCTCTAAAAATGAAGATCCTAATAAAACTGGCTTCGCCCATCTTTTTGAACACTTGATGTTTGGGGGGTCCAAGCATATCCCTAATTTTGATAGCCCCTTGCAAGCTGTAGGAGGTGATAACAATGCCTTCACAAGCAGTGACATTACCAATTATTATACCACTGTTCCTGCAAACAATATAGAAACTGGTTTCTGGCTTGAATCAGATCGGATGTTGGCATTATCATTTGAAGAGCAAGTACTTGAAAGAGAAAAAAATGTGGTCGTTGAAGAATTTAAACAACGCTACCTGAATCAACCCTATGGAGATGTTTGGTTGAAATTGAGCCCTGCAGCCTACCAATTACACCCATATCGTTGGCCAACCATCGGAAAAGAAATTTCCCATATTGAAAATATAAATATGGAAGAGGTAAAAGCGTTTTTTAATACTTACTATGCCCCCTCCAACGCGATATTGGTCATTGCAGGTAATATCAACCTCTTAGAAGCGCAGCGACTTTGTGCCAAATGGTTTGCACCCATTGAGGATCGAAGTGTGAACAAGCGTGTCATCCCCTTGGAGCCAAAGCAGACCCAGGGTCGACACATCGATCTAACCGCTCAGGTTCCCCAAAATGCTATTTATAAAGCCTACCACATGCCCGGTAAGGTCAGTAAGCAATATCAAGCAAATGATTTGCTCTCAGATATTTTAGGCAGAGGTAAGTCTTCTCTTTTACATCAGCGCGGTGTTAAAAAATCACAGGTTTTTTCTTCCTTATCTTCTTACGTAACCGGAAGTATAGACCCAGGGCTTATGATTATTAGTGGTCGGCTCAGTGAAAAGATTACTTTTGAGACCGCTGAAAAAACACTTGATGATGCTTTTCAAGAACTAAAGACACAACCTACTGAATCACTCCAAAAAGTTAAAAATATGGCCGCCTCATCCATCACTTTTGGAGAGATCGATTTATTAAATAGGGCCATGAGTTTAGCTTATAGCACCCATTTGGGAAATACCGATTTAGTCAATAAAGAAATTGATATCGTTGAAGCGGTAACTGAAGAAGAAATAAGCGCTGCCATCCATAGTACCTTACTTGAATCAAATTGTACCACATTGTATTATCATAAAAATTAAGTCTATGAAACCTGCTATTAAAATTGGCTATGGCTATGATGTTCATCAGCTTGCCCCTCAAGTAGACTTCTGGTTGGGTGGTATCAAAATCCCCCATACCCACGGAGCGATCGGCCATTCTGACGCAGATGTATTGATTCATGTGATCTGCGATGCCCTCCTTGGAGCTGCAAATTTACGTGACATCGGCTTTCACTTTTCTGATAAAGATCCGAAATTCAAAGGTATTGATAGTAAACTATTGTTAAAAGAAGTCATGAATCTCATTGATAAAAAAGGTTTTAAAGTTGGAAATATTGATACCACAATATGCCTGCAAGAACCTAAAATAGGGCCTTACATTGAAGATATAAAAACCTGTCTATCTCAGGTAATGGACCTAGATATTGAGGATATCTCGATCAAAGCTACCACGACCGAAACCCTCGGATTTGTAGGTAAAAAAGAGGGCGTTTCGGCGCATGCAGTAGTCCTTATCTATAAAGGCTAAAAGCAGCATGATTCCTTCAAACGCCGAAAATAATGACAAAAAGGCATCTCTAAAATCCTCCAACTTAGAACTGATTACTACTGGAGATGGTTCTTCATCCTTATTGAATACAGAATTAAATGATTTTTATCATTCAACGAAGGGAGCCATTGGAGAATCTCTGCATGTTTACATTGAGCAAGGCCTTGACTATTTTATAAAAAGGGATCCTTCCTGTAAGCACATTAAGATTCTCGAAATCGGATTTGGAACAGGATTGAACGCCCTACTCGCTCTCCATTGGGCCCAGGACAATTCATGCCTAGTTGATTATGAAAGCCTAGAGACCCATCCTTTACCTGCAGCCATTTATACACAATTACAATTCAAAAATTGGTCCAAAAATCTAGCCAAGATTCATCAATGTGAATGGGGGGTTACTCATAGCATCAATGAGGTCTTTAAGCTGACCAAGCACAGAGCGTCACTTGAAAAATTCAAACAAATAGCCAGTCATTACGATATAATTTTTTTTGATGCTTTTAGCCCGTCGAAACAACCTGATATTTGGTACCAATCGAATTTAAAAAAATGTTTTACCTCCCTCAAAAAAAATGGGGTTTTGGTTACTTACTGTGCGCAAGGGCAATTCAAAAGAGATTTAATAGAGGTCGGGTTTGAGATCGAAACGTTACCTGGTGCTATGGGGAAATGGGAAATGGTTCGAGCCCAAAAAGTTACTTAGACAGATCTAATCTTTATTTGCCACCTCTTCTTGAGCCTGTTGGGCAATCTCAGAGGTCAATACTTGCTCTAAAGATGATATCGCTGATACGTTAAAGAAGCCGACGGGATGAATAGCTGAATTCACATCCTCATTCATCAAATTAGTTGACACATTTGAAAATGGTGGCGCAAACAAAGCCCCAAATCCACCCGAGCGAACCGTTTGAATCTTTACTTCATTAAGAAAATAAAAAGCCGACTCACTGATAGAATGAATTTCCACATAGATCGTATCTCCAATCGAATAAGGTGGCTCAATCAATGCCTCACCTGTCTCATCTGTGTCAAAAGGATTGATCAATTCTTGTATTGGTTGAATAAATACCTGACCATCTATGTTCCCCCCTACGCTGAAACCCGCATCATAGGCGATGTTTATTTCACTTGCCTTATTGAGATATAATCCATTTTTCCAAGCTTTTATCCAATAGGTATTGCCCACTCCCGCTAAATCCGTAGCGACTACCTCAGCTAAATAATAATCCTCTGCTGTAGAAAAGTCTTCCTCTTGATACTTAAAGGTAATCGAATCTACAGGGGGCACTGGATTCATTTCTGAAGTTCCACTAAATCGTATTCCATCAATGGATACATTCAGCTGATAAGAAGTCCCCACTTGCAGAAATGAAGTACTTAAAGAATCCCCCCAGACATATCCTTCCGCAGACTCTTCGAAATCATATCTATTTCCATCTTCATCGGTCAGATACACTTCGGCTCCAGAAAGAAGTTTCGGAAGCTCGGACATAAAATAATTATTGGATTTAGATAAAAATATCTTTTGGCTTCCGGGCAAATCATTGAGCCATGCATCTACCACATATTGTTCTAGACTAGGTTCAAGTTCAGGATAGATGATATTCTCACAAGCAAAAAAAACAAAAGCAATGAGCAAAATAAATATATTTTTCATTTCCTAAAATTTAAAATTATAAGAAAAAGCAGGCACAAAAGAACCAATGATAGAAATTTGAGAAGCCATGGTCTCTACAGGCTCATGAATAGGCTGCCTATCTGAGCCTTGAGAAAATATGATGGCAAATGGATTTCTTCTGTTGTAAACATTGTAAACTGAGAACACGAAATAATCAGTATTCTTTCTGCCTTTCTTACCAAAATATACATTGTCCCAAGTAACCGAAACGTCCAATCTATGATAATCAGGTATGCGAACATTCCCGCGCTCATTTTTTAACAATGGAATGACATAACCTTGTTGTGAAAAGCGATCGTTAGGAAAGGTAGTTGGCGTTCCTGAGAGATAGCTGAAAACACCTGAAAGCGTTATTCTATCATTAATTTGATAATTATTTGTGATTTTTAAATTATGCCTTTGGTCAAATCTATTGGGATACCATTGCCCTTTTCTTTCAGCCATATCTGTGCCATAATTAACGCCATCGATCTTCAACTCTGATTTTCCTAAAGTATAACTGATCCAACCATTGAAGCGCCCACGTGTTTTTCTCAAATACAGTTCCAATCCATAAGCCCTCCCATCGCCTGAAAGCAGGTCCCCTTCCAAAAACTCATTGATCAAGATATCGGCACCATCAATATAATCAACCTGATTTTTATTCCATTTATAATAAACCTCTGCAGAGGTTTCAAACAAGTTCCCCTGCAAATTCTTAAAATATCCCAAGGCGATCTGATTTCCCGTCTGAGGTTTCATATTATTGGTACTTGGCTGCCAGACATCAATAGGTGTTGCCGCTACCGTATTGGAAATCAAATGAATGAACTGATTCATTCGATTGTAGCTCCCCTTAATCGAACTCGTAGGGTTCAAGGTATAACGCATAGAAGCTCGAGGCTCTAAAACCTCATAATGAGCAATGGTTTCCATGTTATCGTGTGACTGTGTTCCAATCCAAGGTTTTCTTTCTCCGGGAATCGCTGTTCCGTAAGAATAAGAATTGCCTCCACCTAAGTAACGAAAAGAAGATATTCTAAGACCATATTGGGTACTTAAACGGTCATTGATTTTTTGATTATTCCCAAAATAAACCGATGTCTCAAGGGATTTTTTTTTGTCTAAGCTGATATCTGAAATAAACCCATCACTAACTCCAATCGCATTGGCCGGTTCAAATTCATAAAACAAAAATTCTGCCCCAAAAACAATCTCATTTTGAGCATTAAGGAAATAATTGAATTCAGGTTTAAAATCGTAGGTCTTAATATTTGATGACCAATCGAAAGTATCTGAAGCGTCGTCACCAAAACTAAATCCGTAATCGTAATCAGAAAATACACCAGTAAAATTAGAAAATAACTTATCACTAAAAAGGTGATTCCATCTAATCGTTCCTGTTTGATTCCCCCAATCAAAGCCTTGTCGTTCATCAAACTTAAATACATCTCGACCAAAATACCCGGATAGATAGACCCGATTTCTGTCATCTATATCCCAATTTGCCTTTGCTGTTAGGTCATAAAAATACAACGCCGCTCCATTGTCAAATACGTCTGTAAAGGGTTTAGCTAACACGTCCACATAAGATCTTCGGCCTGCCAGAATAAAGGATGCTTTTTCCTTTTTAATCGGGCCTTCCACCGAGAATCTACTAAAAACAGTTCCAACACCTCCATTAAATTCATAACTTTTATTGTTTCCTTCCTTCATCCTTATGTCCAGTATCGACGCCAACCTTCCCCCGTACTGAGGAGGAATACCCCCTTTATATAATTTAACGTCTTTGACCGCATCAGGATTAAATACGGAGAAGAAACCAAACAAATGTGAGGTTTGATATACGGGCGCCTCATCCAAAAGCACTAAATTCTGGCCTACACCACCCCCTCTCACATTAAAACCAGAGGCACCTTCACCCACTGTACTTACCCCAGGTAACAACTGAATACTTTTAATGATATCTACTTCTCCAGCAAAAGTGGGTACTTTCAATATTGATTTGATATCTAGCTTAGCTGTGCTCATTTCTACATCGCTGATATTGGCATCTTCACGATTTGCGGACACCACCACCGTATTCAACTCCTTTTCAATCTCTATAAGTTCAATATCAAGACGCATATTTTCTGTCAGCTTCAAAATCATATTCTGCGTATTAAAACCAACATATCTGAATTCAACATCATAAGTGCCCGGAGGAACACTTAATGAATAGAACCCATACACATTGGTAACTGCTCCGCCTTCCACTTGTTTGATGTAGACCACCGCCCCGACAAGAGATTCCCCGTTGGCTGCATCGCTAATTTCACCGTTTAATGTGACCATTTGCTGCGCAGACAACCAACTTGCATTGAAGAATATAATTAAAAAAAGTAGCCTCATGGTTGTAAAAAAAGTAGCTTTATTTATGGTTTTCGTTCTATTTCCGGCTTGTTTGTATCTATGCGGCAATATTAATATTTAAAATTACCATGAGTAAACTATTGCACAATTAATTTAAAAAGAGGAAATTAAAGATTGCCCCATTTTCTAAATAAAAATCCTATTATTTTTGACCTTGGCAATAACTTAAAATTAAACACATCTTTAGCTGTCATCGTTCAATCAAAGACTTGGATTCATACAAAAATTCATTTTATCCAAAAAAAATTTTTATATTTTGTATGTTCAGTAGGATTTATTTTGTTTGATGTGTTGAAATTATATTACCCACAATCAATAGCAATAATGCACAGGTAGACATTACAATAAGTATCATAAAAAGTTCAATTTTTTTCATTTTCCTTTACCGTTTTTTTTTCTTCCCTCTTTTTTTGAACCCAATTAATTCTTTTGGCTGATTTCAAAAAAAGGCATCCCACCACAGAATGCCTTTATAACAACCAACCACTGGAG
>CAJQKV010000036.1 GCA_905479015.1 uncultured Cyclobacteriaceae bacterium | reverse complement strand
CTCGAACCAAGGACCCTCTGATTAACAGTCAGATGCTCTAACCAACTGAGCTAAGGAGGAATGATTTCCTACCATGCACATCACATCATTCATGCGATCTTTGAAAGGACTGCAAATGTATTGTGAGTATCCAATTATGCAAAGCCTTTGCCTTAAAAAATTTTTCTAGTCATTTCAATTCTATTTTTATATCCATAAATATGACATAATGTCATATTTATGGATATAAAATCAACTTATAGTGACACTATGTCATAATAATACAGCTGTTGGTTAAAAAAAATAGAATGGCATAAATTCTGAAGAGGAATATTCAAAATGTTAAACACAATAAATATTATAAAAATGGAAATATTAAAATACAATTCAGAAGTTTACAGACCTACTTCTTTCAATCATTTTATTGATCAGTTTTTTAATGATGAATTTTCTGGTGGTCGTATGGTTAAAAAATTTACGCCTACAGTAGATATCGCAGAGACCGACCAATCATTTGAGATCCAGCTACAACTGCCCGGAATACCCAAAGATCAAATTGATATAGCTATTGAAAAAGATCAAATTGTCGTAAGCGGCGAACGTAAAATTGAAAAGAACGAAGGAGGTAAAAAATTCAATAGCATTGAGAGTCATTTTGGCACCTTCAGCAGAGCATTTACCTTGCCCGAGGCCATCAATAGAGATAAAATTGAAGCGCATCATACCCATGGTATCTTAACCATTCAAATACCTAAGGATATCAAGAAAATGGTCAAGAAAACGATCGCAATCAACTAAAGTAATCTCACATAGGATCATCACAAGTTTTCGGACTTGTCCTGATCCTATTTATTGTTTTTTTTGTTAAATCATGTTAAGGAATGGATCGTTCTGCTCATTTTTTGCGTTGAAGGGTAATAATATGTAATTATTCCTTTTAAATTTGAAATTATTCTTTAAAAATATGGGTAAAAAGAATTTATTATTCGCAATGGTAGCTTCGTCCTTCATGGGAGGATTTTTGGCACTCGGTGGTTTTATGCTCATACAGCCTAATCCAAACCCTATCGTAATTCCTGCTGCTCAGGGAAAAATAGATCGTCCTGCTGCCTTAACCAGTTATCAACTTGATACAACAGCTTTTGTAGTCCCAGAAGGTCTCAATTTTGTGACGGCTGCCAGAAAGTCAACACCTGCGGTCGTTCATATAAGTACTAAAGTCGCAGCGGACTATAATATGGAACAAAATCCATTGTATCATTTTTTTAAGGATTATTTGGATGATGAGGTGCCCAGAGAAAGGAGACAACGCTCCGGTTCAGGATCGGGTGTCATTGTTTCTTCAGATGGATATATTGTTACCAATAATCATGTGATCGATGGCGCTGAAGAAATTGATGTTTTATTAAATGACAACCGTACCTTCAAGGCATCCGTGGTGGGCATCGATCCAACGACCGATTTGGCGGTTATAAAAATTGATCAAACCGAACTCATAGCCATGCAGTGGGGCAACTCGGACCTCATCAATATCGGAGAGTGGGTACTTGCTGTAGGCAATCCATATACCTTTAATAGCACCGTCACAGCAGGCATTGTCAGCGCAAAGGCCAGAAATATTGATATCCTTAGAAAAAATGCCAATGACTTAAGTATCGAATCCTTTATTCAAACCGATGCGGCCGTGAATCCCGGGAATAGTGGGGGTGCCCTGGTTAACTTAAAGGGTGAACTAGTGGGCATCAATACGGCGATCATGTCTCCAACGGGATCTTATGCGGGCTATTCCTTCGCGGTACCCGTGAGTTTAGTCAAAAAAGTATATGTTGATTTGGTAGAATATGGAACGGTACAACGCGCCTTATTGGGGATCAGGATTGGCGATGTGAATGCTAAATTGGCCGAGGAAGAAAAATTAGGGGTCAATCGGGGCGTATATATTGCTTCAGTTGGAACCCAGTCTGCGGCAGACCTCGCGGGACTAGAATCCGGAGATGTCATCATCGCTGTCAATGAGAAACCTGTAAGCAACACTTCAGAATTGCAAGAGCAAGTCGCATTGAATCGTCCAGGAGATGAAGTAGTAATTAAGTACATTCGCGACCAAAAGACCCGAGAAGTACAGGTAGTATTACAAAATAGCTTAGGCACTATGGAGGTGGTCAAAGCAGTTAATCGTCTGACCTTAGAGGGTGCTTCCTTTGAAGATTTATCTGAACAAGAACTTGAAGAACTTAATCTCAGAGGGGGCGTCAGATTAAAAGATATTGGTCCGGGAAAATGGGAAAACGCCGGGATTCAACCGGGCTTTATCATCACCATGATTGATAAAAGAGTAATCAAAAATACAGAAGAATTGAAGATCTATTTGGATACCGTTAAAGGAGATGGCATCCTGATCACAGGATATGATCCTGATGGCGAAAAAGTGTATTACGGCATTGCTTGGTAACTCACTTCTCTAAAAAACTAAATCCGTTTCTAATTTAGAAACGGATTTTTTATGTTCTAGACGAGAGATTCCTTTAATTTGTAAACATATCTTAAACCCCAAAAATATGACCCTTATCGACACCTCCTTTCTCTCGGAACTGCAAATTGAAAAAGAAAATTACGGAGCGGCCATAGGCGCACAATGGATTCCAACGCAAGGCGCTTCTATCAACTCTGTTTCGCCTGTAGATGCAGCCGTCATCGGTAAGGTCAATTTAGCTACCGAAACAGAGTACAATCAAGTGGTCACAGCCGCTCAAGATGCTTTTTCAATATGGAGACTGATCCCTGCCCCTCAACGTGGTGAAATCGTTCGTCAAATTGGGAATGCCTTAAGAGAACAAAAAGAAGCTCTGGGTAAATTGGTCTCTTATGAAATGGGTAAATCACTTCAAGAGGGTTTAGGTGAGGTACAAGAAATGATAGACATCTGCGACTTTGCCGTGGGATTGTCTCGCCAACTCTATGGCTTGACCATTCATTCCGAACGACCCGCACACAGAATGTATGAACAGTGGCATCCTTTAGGTGTCGTAGGCATTATTTCAGCCTTTAATTTTCCGGTAGCCGTTTGGGCCTGGAACAGCATGCTGGCCTGGGTTTGTGGAGATGTTTGCGTTTGGAAGCCCTCAGAAAAAGTGCCTTTAACGGCCATTGCTTGTCAAAAAATAGTACAAAAAATATTCGAAGCCAATGAAGTTCCCGCAGGTATCTGTGGCTTGGTCATCGGCGACGCCACCATAGGCAAAACCATGGCTGAAGATCCTCGCATCGCATTGGTTTCAGCCACAGGGTCCACCCGAATGGGGAAATCTGTAGCCGCTGCCGTGGGCGCTCGATTGGGGAAATCGATTTTAGAACTGGGGGGTAATAATGCCATGATCATAACCGAAAATGCGGACCTTGAAATCGCCATTCCTGGTGCTGTTTTTGGTGCCGTCGGTACTGCAGGACAACGATGTACCTCCACCCGAAGACTACTCATCCATGAGAGTCAATTTGAAGCTATGAAATCTAAATTGACACATGCTTATCAACAAATTGCCATTGGCAATCCCCTTGATGAACAATACCACATGGGCCCACTCATCGATCAAGATGCGGTAAAAGCTTATGAAACCGCACGCGTGAAGATCGCCGCTGAAGGTGGAAAAGTTGTGGTAGAAGGCGGTGTATTGACCGGTACTGGCTATGAATCAGGCTGCTATGTAAAACCCTGTATTTATGAGATGGCGTCACATCATCAAATGGTCCGTGAAGAAACCTTTGCCCCTATCTTGTATTTGACTAAATATAAAAATCTAGATGAGGCCATTCAAATTCAAAATAATGTGCCTCAAGGCCTATCGTCCGCGATCATGACCAACAACTTGCGTGAATCTGAAATTTTCTTGTCTCATGCAGGTTCAGATTGTGGGATCGCCAATGTAAACATTGGTACTTCGGGTGCAGAAATAGGAGGCGCATTTGGTGGTGAAAAAGAAACAGGTGGAGGAAGAGAGTCAGGTTCTGATGCTTGGAAAGCCTACATGCGAAGGCAAACCAATACGATTAATTATTCAAAAGAACTTCCCTTGGCACAAGGAATTAAATTTGACTTTTAATTGTGATGGACGGAGCCGCGCTAAAATTAAAGGTCCATCAAAAATGCTTACATCTCGCTTTAACAAAAATTGATAGTTTAAAATCAGAATTGGTAGCCCTTCAAGAAGCTTCCAATCAAGACACCAAAAGCTCGGCAGGTGACAAGTATGAAACGGGACGTTCCATGATTATGCTCGAAAAAGAAAAATTAGGCGTTCAACTCATGGAAGCCTATAAGTTAAAAAAAGCTTTGGACTTGATCGACTTAGGGAAACCCATCAATAAAGTAAGCCTGGGAGCCTTGGTCAAAGAGTCGAATAATTTTTATTATTTCTCTGCTAATTTTGGGGCCCTCAACATAGCCGATGTAAAAGTTTTTGCTCTTTCGACTTTATCCCCAATCGGACAAGCCATGCTGGGAAAGACGGTCGGTGACACCTATAATTTCAGAGGTCAAAAATTCCTCATTGAAAAGATCGCTTAACAACTACTGCTTCACGCGATCAAAATACTCATTTTGCAATTGAAGGGTTTGAGTATCTGCCTTGACCGATTTTATGGCTTTGGCTAAAGCTGTGATTTTAGCTTCTGTAATGACTTCACCTAGTTCTCTAGACGCCTTGGCACCTTCCCCGGCATAATGATTAGGATAACTTGCATACCACCAAATGGCCGTGTATAAATCAGGATTTAAGTCCAATCTTTTTTGATCTGTTCCTGATTCGTTGGTGGCGGTCTCCATCTTAACCAAATCAGGCCGCAAGTACAGCAAGGAAGATGTTTCATTTTCGCCCCCATGCTGATCACCTTTTGGGTCAGATTTACGTATTTTCCCCGCCTTGGCCATCACCTCAGCTGGCAATGTAGGGTCGAAAAAGTATATTGCATAATCTCGCTTACGCTCTAATTGTGATTGAATGAAATACCTGATGAGTTGCGGATTTCCTCCATGCCCATTGACAATGACAATCTTATCAAATCCATTCCTGGCAATTTCCTCGCAAGTGGCATCCAACAATTCCCATACCAACTTACTGGGCAATGAAAAGGTGCCGTATTGCTGCTTGGCTTCATTTACTTGACCATAAAAATAATCTGGAAAAACCACGGCATATTCTTTTTTTGTAGCCCTTGCCGACCATTCACGGACGTGAATCAGGTCAGAACCTATCGGTGCGTGTGGCCCATGTTTTTCTAGTATACCAATAGGCAAAATACAGGTTTTATTGGATTTTTCAAGTGCCACCGGCCAATCCGTCGCCGTTAGTTCATCCCAACGGGCAGGCAATTCTTGGGCCGTTAATTGAAAGCTCAAGAGCATTAGTGCAGACAAAATTCGCATAGTAATATTTTTATTTAAAACAATTATCAATGATAAATTTCTAGTATAAAAGAAATAATTTAGAACAAAAAAATGACTTTTGTCCCTCCTTTAAAAAAACAAATTCATTGATCGGTGAAATAAAGGCAGCATAACCCTTTTACCTAAGGGGAGATAGCACTAATATCATTAATTTTTTATGCCAAGAAGCGAAAAAAAATACCTACTGGCCGTCTATGGGACCTTAAGAAAAGGATACGGCAATTACGCCTCCTATTTGCAAACTGCCACCTACCTAGGAACTGTTACCACCCTCGAAAAATACAGACTTGTGGTCATTGATTATCCTTGTCTACTTCCCTTCAATGGAGAAGGGCATCAAATCGTGGTTGATCTATTTGAAATAGACGTCAGCATCCTGATGAAAATAGATGCTTTGGAAGAATACCCAAGGGTATACCAACGCAAAAAGATTGCTATGAGTAATGGAGCTATCGCCTGGATCTATTTCAGAAATGTAGATCGTCAGCCTCCTTACCTCAAAGTCTACACAGACCAAACCAAAACCTAATGTTTATTAGGTTTTGGTATATCAAAAAATTAAGTTATTTTGCCTCAACAAGTTAAACTAACATAAATCATGAAATTACTTATTACTTTTTTTACGACACTCTGTCTTTTTAGTGCCCAAGCACAAGAACCCGCCTGGATGGATTATGATTGGCATGTGCCCAACGAAAATGAATCTACCATCATTCAGATTTTAGACGATTATTTTTCAAAACCGGCAAATATCCCCACCGGTATCACTTACAATCTCTACAAAATGATGTTCAATGGAAGTTCGGACGTGACCCATACCTTTCAAGTGATAGGAACTATTGATGATATAAATGAGACCAGTAACTTTACAAGAAATGCTGATTTTTCACTTATGTTGGAGAAAATAAGAAACCATATGGAACCTAGAGGCCGCTATGCCGGAAGGGGTGATGTTTCAACGGGTTCGCCGAATAAAGACAATATTGAATATCTGATACTTGATCATGTCGAAAACCCAACTAAGCGAAATGCAGCCGCGTTAGAGCTATGGGCAAACACCAAGCCAAATAATTACAGGGCCATTGGAGCCGTGATTAGCGGAAGGGAAGATGGTATTACCCATTATACCCTTGTAGAAAGAGCCAATCTAAAGGAGCTGTTAGGATCAAATCCTACCACCAAAGAAGAGTCCATGGCTTGGGAGAAATACTTAAAAGACCGTGGAGAAATAAAACAAATCAAAACCATGACAAGAAAACTGGCCAAAAGCTGGAATTAATTTAAATTTTTATCAACTAAAACAACCACGTTATGAGACTTTTAATTCTATTTTTAATGTTTACAACCTCTTTGATGGCTCAGGAAACCATGATCTATGAAAATATAATCCTGACTCCTAATAAAAAATTAGAGGGTAAATTAATCTCAGGTGTAAAATTACATAATGCAAAATATCATACGGGAGGCAAAAGCACAGCCAGTCTTTACAGTATCTTGACGGGACCCAATTCCGGAAAATTTGTTTGGTTAGATGGGCCTATGACCTATGCCGATTTAGACCAACAACCTGATGCCGCACACATGGCAGATTGGGGTAAAAATATCCAAAGCTACATCACGGATGAAAAGATTAAGCATGCACAACTTCACTGGGAGGCCAGTTATACTCCAACAGAATTCGGCAGTTCAGATTATCTTTTGATCAGAACCTTCAAATTGAACAGTAAGGCCAATAGTATGGCAAAAGTACTGGAGGCCATCACCAAAATCAAAGAAGTATTGGTCGCCACAAATGCATCCATAGTACGTCGGGTATATGTCAGCCCTTTCCGCTCTGAAAATGGTGAGGATATCTCATTGGTCTATCCTTTTAAATCATTTACGCGATTTGAAAAGAGCAATGGCCTACCTGAAAATTTTGCTGCCAGTTATGAAGAAATCAATGGCATGGGTAGCTGGAGAAGAGACATCGCAGAGGTACTTGAAACCTATACCAACGGCAGATACGATGAGATAAGGGTACTCCAAAAATAATGGGTCTCAGCATCTGATTGAACTCAAGGATTCAGTTTCAAATCAGTCAATATATAAAAAAAGGATCAGACATTACTCCCAAATAAATCTTTGAAGAGCCTTCTTGAATCCTTGTATTAAGGATTCATTTTTAAAACTTTTATTTCGACATACATTCAATTTTTGCTAAAATCTTTGATCGATCCCAAAAGATGTAATATATTGATACCAAAAGATCCCTTCAATGAAATATTTAATACTTACTTTATCCATCTGCTTCTGCCTAAATTTATTTGGTCAAGAAAATGATGCTTACCTCAGACTCACTTTCATCAAAGCCAAAGAAGGAAGTAATTATCGTGAAAATCTAACACAAAAATTTGCACGCCTCCACAAGCAACGCATTGAAGATGGAATCATCAATGGTTGGGATTTATGGCAAGTCGTCAATTCTCGCCAAACACCTTTTACGCATGTCATTGTCACCTTGGTGGATCTATCTAAGATGGACAGTCTTTACTCGGGCGTTAATATGCAAAAAGTTTTTCCTGATATGACCGATGGGGATCTTGAAAACTTCTATGAGGAGAATATTAAAAGTCGAGATATTATTGGGGATTATATCATTACCACCATTAAAAGTATTTCAAATACCAATAGTATCCCTGATGAATTTATGGTGGTAAATTTCATGAAAGTCAAGGAAGGTAAATTCAAGACTTTTGAAAATATGGAAATTGACTTATCCACGTCTACCATGCCTGATGAAAAATTTAGGACAGGTTGGACTTTACAAAAAAGAATAGACAAGTATGGTACTGACTTGTATTGGAATTACCTGACCGTGGATTGGTATGCCAAATATTCGGATTACATCAAAGCATCATCAATGCCTGCCGTCGATGCAGATAAGAATTATCAATCCATGATGGATATCAGGGCCCTTCGCGATCGCGCCGTTCTTCGAAAAGTAATGTCTGTTAGGTGACTTTAAAAGAAATTTAACTAATAAAATGGTACTGAAGCTTTAAGTCAAGAACTTATCTGATTTATTTCAACTGGGCGTCCTTAGTTCAAAGGTTACTCACCCCTTAGATAAAAAAATATCACACCCCTCACAAAAAAAATGTTACTTCTTTTGCAAAAAATCAAAATCAACCACCCAATAAATAATTTCAATCTCTTTCTGCTTATATGTCAAAATTGAATCTAATAAAGCGATAGCTCCTTCCACACCTGCCTTATGTTCATCTAGCTGAGCTGTGATTTGATTAAAATTTCCAAGTCTTCGAAAAACATTGTGATTCATATAATAATCCTTTTGAATATATTCTCTATTATCCTTCCAAAAATAATTATACTGAGTTTTAACGTCACCTAACTCCTCTACCCAACGATCAGATATTCGTTCCACAAAACCATCAACAATTGCTTGATCTCTCGCGTAGGCATTTTCCTTGATATAAAATAATGTGCTTCCAGAATAAATTTGAGTCAGTTTATGCTCCAAAGTATCATCAAGAAATCGAAACGTCCCATCAAGCTGTACCGACTCATATGTCACTTTAGGGGGATCATAGGGCATGGCTTGCTCATAATAACTCAGTGGCGCAAATGCAAAAGCTTCATCCCCTTCTCCCATTACATCCAAAAAGACAGAATCACTGTTCTCATCCCAACGGTCATATTGCCGCTGAAAAAGATCATTAAACCATGCCACGCCTTCAATATATTCATCTGTGTAAACGAGAATATCCTGTAATTCAACTTTCAATTTCTTCATGTTGTTGATATTGTCAGCACGGTGATTACTGTCCTCTCTTTTTTGATCCACCGCCAATGATAAAAACACACCAAAAAAGATGGCAATAAACTCAACCGTCATTTTTTTTGCCCGATCAAAGAAATCTCGAAAACTAAACTTATCGCCGATGGTGAAGAGTTTAAGAAACCAATTCAGTTCCTTTACCGGTATTTCATCCTCATCGTGATCTTTCTTAGTCAATAAAGCTGAGTAAGCTGCCTTCACTTTAGCAAACTTCTCTACAAAAAAGGTCTCATTATTGTTGGCAACAGGATCCAACTCTTTACTTAACCGCTGATAAGCTTCTTGAATCTCTTCCTGAGAAGCTCCTTTCTTAAGCCCAAGGGTTTTATACTTCGCTTTCATTAGCAGCAAATTAAACTGATAATTCCTTCATAAGATGAATTTGACAAGATAATAAATAAAATCTGAATGTGAAATAATAGGGTCTAGCTTAAGAAAAAGGCAACTCCCAATAGAATGATTAATTACAATAGCTCAGAGACAAGTAAAAAATATTGATAAATAAATCAGATCTCATGTTATATTTAAAGCTAAAGATAACTCTTCTTTAAGATGACTTTAGAGGGCCATGTTCCCATGGACTAAGGAAGGATAATATGGATGTTTTTTACCTTCTTGGGCATAAGAGATGACTGTATGAACAATTGGTAAAAGAAGAAGGTATTTGCTAGGGTACTTCTACGGGTATGAACACCTATGCCTCAACATACAATCATCTAAAATATTTAACCATTAAAGCACTTTTCTATATATTTGATATTTAAAATCTTTAAACCAACATAAAAATGAGAAAATTATTTATATCAATGGTACTCGTCTTGAGTACCTACATGATTCAAGCACAAGAGTATGGTGTGTACTCAATGCATTTTGTAAGAATAGAAGGCAATACCGACGACTTTGAAAAAGTTCAATCTATGTACATGCAAAAAGTGGCCAAGCAAGCTGCTGAAAAAGGAGATATCACCTTTTGGGCATTTCTGAAACATGTGGCCATGGACAATATTGACGATGAGGAAAGATATAACTATGTATTCGTTCAGTCAAATGCCAGTATTGAGGCAATGCTTAGTGAAAAAAATAACTGGTGGAATCATGCCGCTGATGTACTTAGTACAGAAGAACAAGCCCTTGTCAGTGCCCTGAGTGCAACCCATACCTGGACGGCTGATTCAAGACATATCTATCTAGATGAAGGCAGTATTGCCAAAGGCCTAGGAGGTTTTATTCAATTCAATTTTGCTCGTCCAGAAAATGTAGAGGGCTTCATCCAAGAAAATTTAACGTTGTGGAAGCCCTATTTCGAAAAAAATATGGAACGCATGGGTATGGTCAATTGGGGCGTTGGTAGAAAACTAGCTCCATTGGGTACCAATTGGGCCAAAGTATCTACATGGGACATGTTCAATACTTTAGAAGAATTGATGAAGTATCGAATAGGTTATGAGATGCCTGCAGATTTATTGAAAAAATCTAAAATGACGGATTACAATCCCGATGGTTTTATGATGATGCCTATTTTTCAGATGATCGCAAACTCTTCACAATAAAATAGGTTGATAAACCATTAAATTTTCAAACTTTTTTTTAAACCTTAATAAACCAAAAATCATGAAAAATATTTTAATATTTATAGGATTGTAATGCCTAGTTTTAATGAGTCAAGCGCAAGCCGTTTACCAATTAAATGGCGTTCGGATATCCCCTGAAAATCAAGCGCTCTTTGAGAAAATTGAAGTAGATTATGTCTCAAAAGTTGCGCAAGATGCCGTCAACAAAGGCCAACTGGTCAACTGGGCACTCATCAAGTTGGATGGAACCATAGGTGAGGCCAATACGGGCTACAACTATATTTTTGTTAATGGCTTTGCAAGTATTGATGCTATGAATGAAAGCACCGATTGGTGGTCCAATACCAAAGCCATCGTAGGGGTTGATCCAGACATATTGTATCGCGATTTGAGAGAAGCATCCGGTATCTATTACTACCAAAGGCAAATGGAAATTGCTCCCACAGAGGCCTTCGAATATATAATTATGAACTTTGGTCATGCCAATAATCTAGAGGGATATTTGAAAGGCGAGAAGGCATGGATGGCTTATCATAAAAAAAATATGAGCAAGACGGGTTTAAAAGGATGGGGTGTGGGAGCTAAATTCCTGCCTGTCAATGCCAACCAGACTACCAATGTTATGACCTGGAATGGATTTTCGACAAGAGCGGCGGCCATCAAAGTATTGGCTAATGATGTGAAAGGTACGGGTGCTTGGCCAGAAACTAACTTAGATGAAATCATGCCCGATGGATGGGAAACCATCGTTTTAGGTCAAATTTTATCTGCCACAAGTCCCGCACAATAATGGAAAAAAGCCTCTTTAAAATTTTTTATGGGGGCTTATTTGTGTGCTCTTAAAAGTTTTTAAGTTGTCCTTAATTGTATCTTTTAAGCGATGGAACCGACGTGTTTAATTTATTTACAAAAAAAGTACTCAATCATAATTTTGGATAAAAAATAAAGGAAATAAGAGAAATTAATCCTTTTTGACTATATTTAGGCTATAAAAAAAAATTCAGTAAATAATTTTGTACTAAATAACAGAAACTATGAAAAAAATTATAGCCGCTTTTACAACACTTTTTATGTTCTCAATGATTCAGGCCTCTCCTAATGATCCCTCATTAAGCCTTAGCGAAACTGCCGTTTTAACTGACCTAGAGCTAAATGAAGGAACATCATTTCTCGCTTCGAAAGAAATGCCAAGGAAGAAAAAAGCATCAAGAACAGGTAAAAGATCAAACAAAAGGAGAGAAAAATAAGACTATAAGTGCTTATTAGAGTCTTGAAGTTTAACTTAAGTCTTATCACTCTTTAGTAAAACACACAAAAAGTTATAGTATTTATCCGAAAATGATAATAACTAGACATTTTATCTAATTAATATCATGTTAAAATGATATTATATAAAAAACTCATACTGCTCTGTAGTATGAGTTTTTTATTGCCGTTGTGTGAATCCGTCAAATTATTTATAAATACTTCCTCTAAATTTAAGCGTCATTATTATGTGATTCTGAACTAAAAATTCACTTAATTTTTGATTAGTTTTCTTAAGAATCTCCCTTGTTCAGTATAAATTTCGAGATAATAGATTCCCGCTTGATAACTGTTTAATATCATCACAGCTTTGTTAACATCAAACCTGTATTGCCCGACACATTTACCTTCAATATTCCAAACATTAACGACTTTAATCCTCCCACTAGCAGTGATGTGTAAAACCTCCTGAACTGGATTAGGAAAGACGGACACCAAAGGCTGTAGGGTATTGATGCTACCCAAAATATTGTCATAAACGGGTAAGATTAATTGTCCTTCCCAATTGGCCCCCTCATTATTGTCTAGATCAACCTCCTTTAAGGATAGATAAGCCCCTGCTCCATCTGCTTCAGTAGGCCAAGGAGCCTCATCTGAATACAAAACCTCATCTATTATATTTCCATAGCCATCCATTAATTGAACTTTTTCACTTTGATTCGATAAGCTCCTGGTAAATTCATCAAAGGGAGTAAATCCATAACGTTCTTCGAAAGAATTCGTCTCACTAGCTAAATATAAAGTACTATGGGCCCCCATGAATATGCCTTTTGGAAATTGATAGGTAAGCCCCAACTCTCCCAAATAAAGTCCAGTAAGTTCGGCAGATGCATCACTCACATTGGTGATTTCAATGAACTCATAATCACTTGAAACTTCATTCTCTTCAGCCAAGGGATGGTAATTGATTTTAGTAATCACAAGTGCCGGCTGCGTTACCAATGCACAGGATGCTGTCGATGTCAATTGACCGGATAGCCAAGTATTCCTATCACTGATAAAGCTCTTCAGCTCGCTGACTTGCTGATCAAATATGCCTGTGGTCCCCCATAAAGCTTCTTGTCGGTCTGCTGCTTCTGAAATGTGAAGTACCGTTTCATTGATAAAGTCCATTACTTTCAGCGTATTGAGTGGCATCCCGGGATCAGTAAGTTCTTGCCATCTTTTATTTAAATAACATCTATAAACTGGATCATCAAATAAATCTTTCCAAAATTTTGCACCCATATTTCCCCCATCATCAAACTGCCATCCGTAGGTGAAACTTCGATCATACCCCCACATAAAGAGATCATTGCCATAGGTTAAATTGAAATCCCAAATCGGTCCTGCACGTAACTTTCCATTACGGTCTTTATGAAAGAATGTACTGAATTGATAACCGTCTACATTGGCTGAAAACTCATTTAAAATCATGAAATCAATAAATGAAGGAACGTCTATCACAGATGGATAGCCGTCTTTAACAGAACTATTTTTATTGCTAGATGTGTTTGCAAGACGCTCAAACTCACCTTTAATATATTCGTGCTGCAAGGGTTTGATCTCCGTAGATTTTGGATATTCATGGACAAAACTACTCCCCCATCCACCATAATTGGGCATGCTCCAAGCTTCCAAATCTGAACCCTCAATTTTATCTGTTTTGGTGATATAACCTCCTGTAAGATTGGGTAATGAAAGATCCTCTGGTTGAATTTTCTTAATATTAATCCGATTATCATCGGCCTTTAATTTCTCTTGAAAAAGATAGATCCCTTCATAATTTCCATTCAGCATCACTTCACAATATTGACCTCTCGAGGCATATTGACCTATTTGATGAGACAGTTGATAACTTAAATAATCTCTGATCAGCGAAGAGTCGTAGGCAATCCCATTTAAAATCCAATCATTCTCTTTGGGCATTCCTAATATACTCACGTCCTCTTTCTGACCCAGACTATCATAAGTAGTCAAAGCATATTGCTTTTTAGGTAATTGAGATGAGGAAGAACCACGTACTTCTATCTTTATGGCCCCTTTAAAATCTAAATAATCAAGGTTGGTTACATCCGAAATATCGTTTCTTAGATCTGCGCCCTTATCCACAATAATCATGTTTGCCGCAATTTTAGGTTCTGAAGGAATCGATTGATTATTGACCGTTTCTATAACTACAATAGGTAAATTAGATGATTGAAAATCCACATAAATAGGCGCTAAAAACCAACTCGGTGTACTTCGATAAGTATATTCAGTATTATTGATGCCCAATGATAATACCGGTAAAGCCGTCATATCAGATGAGGTACTTGATTGATTGTGTACTTGTACGGCAATGACATTGGTTCCCTCTACCAAAAAATCGACATCGACATCAAAATATTCTGGTTTTTGACCATCAGGTAATAATGCGTTATGATGGCCATCGCTTAACTGATCAAAAGTAGGCGTCACTCCCGAAACCAAATCTCTTGCGATTTCTTGGCCATTGAGATACGCCACAAATCCATCATCATAGTCAATATCTAATCGTAACCTTTCTATTGCATTAAGATCAATGATCTCAAAAGTTTTTCTCAAGTAAACTGAGATCGTATTTTCAGGAACTAAAGTAGCATCATCATCATCTCCGTAACCAAATCCTGACATCCCTTGAATCCAATTTGAATGGTCAAAATCCAGCTGATTCCATAAAGCACTCGGTTGACTACTTGGTACCGTGTAATGCCAGTCATCTCCCGGTAGGACTACGCTCTCCCAGTGATCTATTTGCGAAAAACAAAAAGCAGGTATTAAACTAACGAAAGTTATTAAAAAAGATCTCATACTATTCTATTACTGATTCATTGGACCACTCAGGAGAGAAAGAGCACTAAAATGTCCCTGCTGATTTGGTGAAATTATAAAATTTAAAAGGATGCTTAAATGGAAAATCCTGATATTCACAGATTATATTTTAAAAATACTTCCTTTTTCAAAAAAAGTCTGCGGTATTGACTTTCCTATGAACTTTGCGTAATTAGGAGTCATGCCAATGACCATGTGCTGCTGACCATACTTTACCTGCAGGGGCCTGTCCCTCGGGTCGTGTACTTCCACTCTCTTCACTTTTATTGAACAACCCGTAGATTGCGGAGATAAAAAGGGCAATCAATACTCCAATCATCCAAAAAGTTTTATTTCGCTGTGTACTGACCGTCGCCTTGATTCCGTGGCAATTTTTGTACTTCTTGCCACTTCCACAAGGACAAACATCATTTCTCCCAACTCTTTTCATTTTCTTTGTTTATGGGTTCAATTTACAAAAAATACTCATGTAACAACATTGTTTGTATTTAGAAAAATTAGACCCTTTACGCTATTTAAATACAAAATAAAACTCAAAATATTCATAAGGCTATAACTCTAACCCTTCTGTGTTCATTCAGAACTAACCTATTCAGAATCTAAAAAAGGATAATTATAATCAGTCGCTCCCATAAATGTTTCTTTTATCGTGCGCGCACTTACCCATCTCAATAAATTTATTTGGGCTCCCGCCTTGTCATTGGTTCCAGAGCCTCTCGCTCCCCCAAATGGCTGCTGCCCAACTACTGCTCCGGTAGGCTTATCATTGATATAAAAATTACCAGCCGCATACTGTAAAACATCTGAAGCCCGCTCAATAGCATATCTGTCTTTGCTAAATATTGCTCCCGTCAAAGCATAGGCTGAACTTTGATCAACGAGCGTAAGGGTAGCTTCAAATTCATCTTTAGGATACACATAGACAGAAACTACAGGTCCAAATATTTCTTCACACATCGTCTCGTAACGTGGATTCTTGGATAAGATCACAGTTGGCTCAATAAAATAACCCTTAGCATCGTCATAATTACCTCCCGCTATGATTTCAGCATCACTAGATGCTTTCACACGATCAATGTATTGAGTGATTTTTTCAAAGGATTTCTTATCAATCACCGCGTTGATAAAATGAGTGAAGTTTTCTGGAGAGCCCATTTTAATACCCTTCAAAGTACTGATTAAATGCTCTTGAACCTCCTCCCATAGATTATCTGGAATGTATACGCGTGAAGCTGCGCTGCATTTTTGACCTTGATATTCAAAGGCTCCTCTGACGATAGCTGTTGAAACCTCTTGCACATCAGCTGAAGCATGGACCATAATAAAATCCTTACCTCCTGTCTCGCCGACAATTCGTGGATAACTGTTATAGATATCTATATTTTGTCCAATGGTTTTCCAAAGGTTTTTAAATACTTGTGTACTTCCTGTAAAATGCAATCCTGCAAATTCTGGATGGTTGAATACCACTTCTCCTGCAACGGGGCCATCGACGTAAATCATGTTAATCACTCCATCGGGTAATCCTGCAGCTTGAAAGACTTCCATGATGACTTGAGCGGAATAAATCTGTGTATAGGCAGGTTTCCATACAATGGTATTTCCCATCATTGCTGGAGCAGTACATAAATTACCAGCAATGGATGTGAAGTTGAATGGTGTTACTGCAAACACAAATCCCTCAAGGGGTCGATACTCCATTCGGTTCCAGACACCGGCCGACGATTTGGGCTGCTGACTATAAATTTCTTCCATATAAGTCGCATTGAACTTCAAGAAATCTATATACTCACAAGCAGCATCTATTTCGGCTTGGTAAATATTTTTGGATTGGCCGAGCATGGTTGCTGCATTAATTTTAGCCCGGTAAGGCCCCGCTATTAAATCAGCTGCCTTGAGAAATATGGCAGCTCGATGCTCCCAACTCATCTTGGCCCAAGATTCCTTAGCTGCCAATGCCGCTTCAATAGCGTCATGAACATGACTCGCATCCCCCTCGTGAAAATGCCCTAAGACGAATTGATGGTCATGAGGAGGGCTCATTTTAACTTTTTTTCCGGTCCTGATTTCTTCAGATCCGATATACATAGGCACATCTATTTCCCGAGATTTTGCTTGTTTTAAAGCTTCCTTAACTGCCTGTTTTTCAGAGGAGCCCTCAATGTAATTAAGTACAGGTTCATTTATAGGTTGGGGTATTTTGAAATTTCCGTAAGACATTGTTTATTTATTTACTTTATATACTTCAAATATAAGCAATCACCAACGGTTTACAGGAAGAGCGCGGGGAGTTCGATCAAGTCATGGACTTGCAATTGCGAGGGTGCTATGGATTCTTTTTGGGGATTGTACCAAACAGACTTCCACCCTGTATTGTCAGCTCCTAATATATCTGTTTGGAGGTTATCCCCAATGATGACCATATCCCCTAGGGCTCCTCCACAGTAATCAAGTGTAAAATCGAAAATCTCCTTGGCTGGCTTTCGATGACCTGAAGACTCAGAGGTTACCACCCACTTAAAGAAATGATCAATCTCACTGTATTTCAATTTGATATTCTGAGTGTCATCAAAACCGTTGGTAATAATCCCTAATTCAAAATCTTTTACGAGTTTATCTAGTACTTCACGTGCATTGGGCATCAATGCCTTCTTTCGAGGACATTCAATGATGAATTGATTTGATAATTCTTGAGCTAAATTAAGATCTGTGTTTTTCACGGCATTCATGATGTAACCAAACCGATGATTTCGGATTTCGAGCTTATCTATTTCCCCCACGTTATAGCGATGCCATAACTGTTCATTCTGTTGCTTAAATGTTTGGAAAAAATGAGCTTCATCACTGAAAAACCGGTCAAGCTTGAAAGTACGATACATCTCAACCAAAGTGGCTCGCGCATTGGTTTCGTAATCCCACAAAGTATGATCTAAATCAAAAAATAATTTCGTCACGCTCTCAATTCTTTAGTCTTGGCCTTGTGCGTGGCCAATTCTCTATTGGAATCCATAATAGCATAGAGCTCAAGATCTCTCAATAATTGCGGATCTTTTTGAAGAAAGACCATCATCTTACTCACGATTTCTATCACTTCCTCTTTGAGACTGTAAACTACCCATTGATCTAATTTGTGCGACTTAACCAGACCCGCATTCTTTAAATAAGCGACATGCCTTGAGGTCTTTGTCTGGGTAAAGTCTAGAATGGAGACCAAATCCGAAATGGTGAGGCTTTTTGCTTCGAGCAGTAATTGAATAATTCGAACCCTAGACTCCTCCGAAAAGGACTTAAATATCTGAGTTCCTATTAAAAGACTGAATTTTTTAAGCTTCAAGATTAATATTTTTTGACTAAGTTATCACAAAAGTCAACTTTTTGCGTTTAGTTCGTATGAATTTATTACTTTTTCATTCTTGAAAAAAATAAGCGCCTTCGTTGTTCTCTGTCTTGCCCTTTCTTCTTTGACTTATGGTCAAACTAGGGAAATTACACCAAAGGTGATCCAATTTACTGGAGTCATCTTTGCAAATGATAGCGCATCTATTGTCCCGGGCGTTCACGTGTATGTCCCTCAAGGAGGACGTGGAACGACCACCAATCCTTATGGTTTTTTTTCAATGCCTGTCTTGGAAGGGGACAGTATTATATTCTCTGCAGTAGGCTTTGATAAAACCTACTATATCATTCCCTCTCATAAAGACCCCAATAGTTTGAAGTTGGTCGTCTATCTAACTGAAGATATCTTTTACTTGGAAGATGTAGCTATCTTTCCATACCCCTCGGAAGCTACTTTTAAAGCAGCTATTTTGGCTACACGATTACCTAATGAGTTTGATCAAAGTAACCTCAATGTCTGGATGAACAGTGAAGTCATGCGAGAAATGTATCGCAATCAAGTCAATAGTGGCAATGCCAATTTCCGCAATGCCATGAATGAACAAATGAATTACAATCGGTATCAATATCAGCCTGCGGCCAATAATTATTTAAACCCTTTTGCTTGGTCATCCTTTATCCGTTCTCTGAAGAAAAACTAAAGGGTTTGAATTTTTGATGCAATACTCAAGGTTTCTTCCCACACACGAAATACATTTTGGGAGCAAATTTTTTCGACATCCTCATCGCTATATCCTCGCATTAATAACTCATAAATTAAGTTAGGATACATCGAAACATCTTTCAGTCCTTTAGGCAAGGAGTTTCCAACACCGTCAAAATCTGAACCCAATCCCACATAATCAATTCCAGCAATGGCTACCACATGATCAATGTGATCTGCAACGGTTTTGATTTCCTCAAAAGGATCCGTTTCGATTAAATATTGAGCCGCATAGGCGACATAAGTTGAGTCATTTTCTGACAAGCCTTGAGTCGCTCTATATTCATCTAAATAGGTCTTGATTTCGGAAAATTGATCCTGAGAGGTTTTTGATAAAAATGAAGAACCAAAATTGATTTGGATAACGCCTCCTTTTTTTGCTAAAAGTTTAATCATATCATCGTTCATATTGCGCATGAAGCCTGGCGTAAACTTTCTACAAGAACTGTGAGACGCAATGACAGGGGCTTGGGTCAAATTCATTACATCATAAAATGCCTTATCTGAAATATGAGAAACATCAATCATGATGCCCCATTTATTCATTTCCTGTACCACTTGTTCCCCAAATGGACTCAATCCATCCCAAGTATCTTCGCTGGTATCATACGAAGAATCACAAATGTCATTGTCTAAAGAATGAGTCAAGGTAATGTACCTGATGCCTCGATCAAAAAAATATTTCACATTGGCCAAATCTGATTCAATAGGCGCCCCATTTTCCATGCCCAAAGGAAGTGAAATAAGGGCCTTTTCAAAATTTCCCTTTACTTCACTTGGTGACCCTGCCGAGGCAAATAAATTTGGGAAGGCGTGCGGTAATCTACCTACCATATCTATTAAAGAGTCTGCAAAAGCTTTAGCCCCTCCTGATTTTTGAAGTGCTGCTGGAACATATATCGACATAAAAGGGGCGTCTAGTCCTCCAATTTTGGCTTTGGGATAATCAAAATCTCCCACAGTTTCAATAGATACATCTTCAACCGAATTACGCGACATGAATCCTTTCTTAGCCATGCGATAGGGTAAATCAATATGTCCATCGGTAATGATGATTTTTTGACTTAATCGATGCGCCCGTTCACGGAGTTCTAGGGGGTCATTGTCTCGAATTTTTTTTGAATGCTCTCCAGAACAAGCAAATAAAAGGGTCATAAAAATGATCCCAATTTTAAAACATATTTTCATCAGGAAAAGTTAATCCTTTTTTAGAGTAATTCAAACCAAAAATACGTTTCTAAATAGCTTTAAGCCTACCTTTCTAATAATTCATAAAATTTTTATTTTTAAAAAATACCTGCCCAAGCAACTATTTCTTGAATACTAGAATGTTTTCTTTGAAATAAGTTGATAAATTTAGGCTTGGAAGAATATTAGCACCTTAATTAATTATTTGCCATGATGCCTGATCACATCCTCTCTACCTGGAACAAGTATGGTTATTACACTGCCATTTTATTGATTGCAGCTGGTCTTTCACTCGTTTTGAGCCACTACTTAAAACTTTTATTCACGAGTGATAAAAAATCTCGATACGATTACATCAACAAGAATGAAATCAAACGTTTGTGGTTTTCATTTTTACTTTTTGCCATCGGAGCAACCCTCCTGCTCAATACCTTATTCTACCCTACTACTTGGATTTGGTTTTTTGTACGACTTTTCTTAAGCTCCATGATGACCATCATCATAGGGGTCATTGTTCAAAATATGCTTAAATTTTATTTCCCTTTCTACATTGAAAAGAGGCTGAAAAAATTAAGATATTCACCAAGAATTTCAGCTGAGGGTAATGTCATGAAGTTATTAAGTGAAGAAGAAGAAGATGTTTATTTAGATGAAGGCATGCAGGCGGAAGAAAATGCCTATTCAGTAGATTATGATGTTTGGATTGATGAGAAAACTAAATTTACAAAAATTGAAAAATACAATGGTAGGCTTCATGCCTTAAAATGCGATAAATGTAATTACCAAACGCTGAAGGTCTCCAAAGAAGAGATTATACAGCCCGCAACCCTGAATGAAGAAGGTGAATTGATAAAATTTCTAAGTTGTGGATACTGCGGTCAAAAATCAAGGAAATCTCACAGAATTGCAAAGCTTAATCCAAAAGCATCCCCCACAGGTTAATTAAAGTAAACACTTGAACGCAGCAAGGCATTTTGAAAAGAACCCTGTAAACGCAACAATTCTTGATCAACAAGACCCTTTAAAAGAATTTCGAAAAGAATTTTACATCCCCAAGCGAAACAATACAGAGGTCATTTATTTCTGTGGTAATTCTTTGGGATTACAGCCTAAAATCACGTCCTCCAAAATTGACCATGAACTAAAAAAATGGTCAGAAAAGGGGGTTGAAGGACATTTTGATGAAGATCCATGGGTTTCGCATCATCATAAGGGCAAAACAGCCATGGCCCATCTAGTGGGAGCAAAAACTCATGAAGTGGTCGCCATGAATAACCTGACCACAAATTTGCATCTTCTACTGGCTTCTTTTTATCAACCCGAAGGGATTAGGAAAAAGATGATCATCGAAAAAGGGGCCTTTCCTTCAGATTATTTCGCAGTCACCTCTCATATGAAGCAAAAAGGCATCTCGCCAGAGGACCACCTCATCGAAATTAGCCCTGATGAAAATGGTTATTTCTCTACTGAAAAAATTTGCCGTTCCATTTTAACTACCGGAGACGCACTGGCCTTGGTGATGCTGCCGGGTATTCAGTATTATAGTGGCCAATTTTTGGACCTAAAATCTATTACACATGCGGCACATAAAGTCGGTGCCTATGCCGGATTCGATCTCGCACATGCCGTGGGGAATATCCCCATGACCCTCCATGAAGATCAAGTTGATTTTGCGGCTTGGTGCAGCTACAAATATTTGAACTCTGGACCAGGGAATGTTTCAGGAGTATTTATACATGAAAAACACGGCAATAATCCTGATTTCCCAAGATTAGCAGGTTGGTGGGGACAAAATGAAACCATTCGTTTCAAAATGGAAAATGATTTTGATCCTATTCCTGGGATCGACGGCTGGATGCTCAGCAACGCTAATATTATTTCCTCTGTAGCTCATTTGGCTTCTTTGGATATTTTTGAAAAAGCCAATATTCACGAACTTCGCAAGAAAAGTATTTTGTTAACGGGGTATTTAGAATATTTGCTAGTAAATAATGCTGCTATCAAGCCGCATATTAATATTTTGACTCCAAAAAACGAATCAGAACGAGGTTGTCAATTATCGCTCTATTTTTACGATCAAGGAAGATTTGCCTTCGATCACCTTACAAAAAATGGGGTAGTCCTGGACTGGCGTGAACCGAATGTGATTAGAGTGGCTCCTGTACCTTTGTACAACACCTTTGAAGAAGTTGAAAAGTTTGTAACTCTTTTAGGGCAAGTTTTTGATTGAACGGATCCGTTCAAATATTTTTAGGCAATTTCGATCTCCAATATTTTTACCGCTGCTCGATAAATGCCTTGAGGATCAAATCCACATTCTTTATGCAATTCTAGCTGTGTTCCATGCTCTACCATTCGATCGGGAATTCCCAATCTCTCTAGTTTTGCTTGATAACCATGGTCCACCATAAACTCAGCTACGGCGCTTCCAAACCCACCCATAAGACAACCATCTTCAATGGTGATCACATGCTCGTATGATTTAAATACGTCATGCAATAAAGCTGTATCTAAGGGTTTGACGAAACGCATATCGTACAAAGCGGCAGTTACGCCAATTTTCTCCAATTCTTTATGAGCCGTCAGCGCATAATTTCCTACCGTACCAAAAGTGAGTAGGGCGATATCTCTTCCCTCTTTTATCCTACGACCCTTTCCCACTTCAATTTTAGCAAAAGGGGTTTTCCAATCGACTAAAACACCTTTACCCCTTGGGTACCGGATACAAAAAGGACGCCCTTCCTGCATGGCAGTATACATCAAATTTCTAAGCTCAGATTCATCCATGGGTGCAGAAACTATCAGGTTAGGTATGCACCTCATGAAGGCAATATCATAGGCACCGTGATGCGTAGGACCATCTGCTCCAGCGAACCCTGCTCGATCTAGACAAAATACCACATGTAAATTTTGAACACAAACATCGTGAATCACCTGATCATATGCCCGCTGCATGAATGTTGAATAAATGTTACAAAAAGGTATCGAACCTTGTGTGGCTAAACCCGCAGAAAAGGTAACGGCGTGCTGCTCGGCAATACCCACATCAAATGACCGCTCAGGATATGCCTCCATCATAATATTCATAGAGGATCCTGAAGGCATGGCAGGGGTAATTCCCATGATTTTTGGATTCTCATCTGCCAATTCGACTAAAGTATGGCCAAATACATCTTGATATTTGGGGGGTTGTGGGGTCAAGGAAGAAGTTTTATGAATCTCACCCGAAATTTTATCAAAAGTACCCGGAGCGTGCCATTTGGTTTGATTCTTTTCTGCCGCCTCGTACCCTTTACCCTTCTTCGTGATACAATGTAAAATTTTTGGGCCTGGGATCTGTTTGAGATCATTGAAGACATGCACCAAATGGTTCACATCATGCCCATCTACCGGTCCAAAATATCTGAGATTGAAAGACTCAAATAGATTACTTTGTTTAAGTAGAAAAGTCTTTATGCTGTTTTCTACACCGGCCACGAGCTCCTGCGCATTGGGGCCAAACTTACTGACTTTCCCTAAAATTTTCCATGCCTCATCACGAAATTTATTGTAAATCTGAGAAGTACTAATATCCGTAAGATACTCTTTCAAAGCCCCCACATTGGGATCAATGGACATGCAATTATCATTCAATACAATAATGAGGTTGGAGTTAGAGACGCCTGCATGGTTCATGGCCTCAAAAGCCATCCCTCCAGTCATGGCTCCATCCCCGATGACCGCGATATGCTGTCGGCCCTTTCCTTCTCTCTGATTAGCTATGGACATCCCTAACGCTGCGGATATACTTGTAGAAGAATGTCCTACCCCGAAAGCATCAAATTCACTTTCATCACGCTTTGGGAACCCAGACAACCCACCATAGACACGATTAGAATGGAAATGAGATTTTCTTCCTGTTAATATTTTGTGCCCATAGGCCTGATGTCCCACATCCCATACCAGTTGATCTATTGGCGTATTAAACGCATAATGTAGGGCTACGGTCAGTTCAACCACACCCAAACTGGCTCCAAAATGTCCACCATAGGTAGCGACATGATCAACAATGTAATTTCTCAATTCCTCACTAAATTGAGGCAGCTGTTGTGTCTCTAATTTCCGTAAATCTGTAGGATGATCTACGTTTGACAAAAGGGGACCCTGTTTAATTTGCATGGTTGATTATCTTATGACAAAAAGTCGCAAATACAATCTAACGAACTCTTTGGTTATTTACAAAAATAATCTTTTTTTGGTTCTCCGAATCATGCATCTTTGCTTAAGCTGATGACTGATTACATAATTAACGATCCACGCACAAAATTTGAAATTAAACTCCCTCTTTTCGAAGGGCCTTTTGATCTTCTGCTTTTTTTTATTGAACGTGATGAATTAGATATTTACGATATTCCAATTGCAACCATTACCCATGATTTTCTTGACTATCTGCATCAAATGAAAAAAATGAATGTTGAAGTGGCCAGTGAATTTATTTTGGTAGCCGCTACCCTAATGCGCATCAAAGCAAAAATGTTAATTCCCAGACCTGTTTTAGATGAATCAGGCAATGAAATTGATCCTCGAGAGGAATTGGTGAAACACCTTTTGGAATATAAAAAATACAAATCTGTTATTGAGCAACTCTCTAACTTAGAAGCCACACGTTTCCAAAGAGAAAACCGTGGCAATCTAGCGATAGAGATTAAAAAAATTGCCGCTTTGGTAAATGTTGATGCCGAAGTTCAGGATTTAGATCTTTACAAGCTTATGAAAGTATTTCACAAAGTTCTGAATAGCTATGAACTACAAAAAAACAAACCTATCCACCAGGTCATTCCTTATCCCTACACCATTGAAAGTCAAAAAGAAGTCTTGATTCAAAAGCTTTATGTAAGCAAAAATCAGCGTATCTCTTTTGAAGAATTGTTGGCCGAAAAACCGGAAAAAATACTCGCAATTTTCAACTTCTTAGCCCTCCTAGAATTACTTCAGCTCAAAAAAATAATGCTTCATCTTGGTGAAGGTTTTAATAACTTTTGGGTAGAGTCCCGAATCAGTAGCCTGTAAAAGCTAGGGCCCCATCGCTCGAAACGCCATACTTTTTAAATTATTTCGTTTTTTCTAAATTTGAAAAAAAGAAATCCCCTTCAATCAAAGCATTTTCATCAGAATCAGACCCATGTATCGCGTTGGCCGAGATAGAGGTAGCAAATAACTTACGTATGGTTCCCTCGGCTGCCTCAACCGGGTTAGTAGCCCCTATGAGTGCTCGGAAATCTTCTACCGCATTCTCTTTCTCCAATATCATAGGAATAATGGGCCCTCCAGACATGTAGCCCACCAAATCATTATAAAAAGGTTTCTCTTTATGAATTTCATAAAACTGCCCAGCCTGAGCAGCTGTGAGCTGCGTCAATTTCATTGCATGAATTACAAATCCATGAGCTTCAATTATCTTCATAATTGCCCCAGAATTACCGGCAGCAACGGCATCCGGTTTAATCATTGTAAAGGTCTTTGTCGATCCCATTTTAGCTTAATAAAAGGTGTAAATTTTTTAGAGTGACAAAAGTAGGTATTTTAAATAATTAGGCCACTCAAATTAAAAATTTTGTGTTTCCCCATAATTCTTATGATTTTTACTACTTTATTATATTGATGAAATTAAAATTGATGAAGCCAATTACTGATTTAATTCCCATTTTAGAAGATTTCCATAAAATCATCATCACGACGCATGCAAGTCCTGATGCTGATGCCCTCGGATCTTCTCTTGGGCTTTTTCATTTTCTGAAAGCAAGGGGTCATGAGGTTCAGGTAATCACACCCACAGATTATCCTAATTTCATTTCTTGGCTCCCAGGCAACGATCAGGTTCTTGAGTTCAACTCAGCAGATGATGATTTAATTCTTGAAATGATTCAATCCTGTGCCTTGATATTTTGTTTGGACTTTTCAGGTCTCAAAAGAATCAAAGGGCTCGCGGATGCGGTGGCCTCGTCGCCCGCATTAAAAGTTATGATCGATCATCATCTAGATCCTGAGGATTTTGATGACTACCGACTTTGGGATACTTCTGCAGCAGCAACTGCCGAATTAATTTATGATTTTATCCTATCAGTTGACGGAAGAAAAGCCATCACTGCAGATATAGCAAACTGTCTATATGCGGGTATTATGACTGATACTGGCTCATTTCGGCATGCCAACACTACCTCTAAAGTACATCGAACGGTAGCAGAATTAATTGATTTGGGGGCAAATATTAATCAAGTAAGTCGTTCCATTTACGACACCAATACCATCAACCGATTGAGATTTATTGGTTTTTCACTGCTTGAAAAGCTCATCGTTGATCAGAAAAAAAACATTGCGTATTTCTCAATCTCAGAAAAAGATATTCAGCAGTTCGATTTAGAAAAAGGAGATACTGAGGGTTTGGTAAACTATGCCCTATCCATCAAGGGAATTGTCATGGCTACCATTATCAAAGAAGGTCCCGGAGAAGTTAAATTATCTTTTCGATCTGCCGGGAATTTTGCCGTAAATAAATTTGCAAGCGATCACTTCGAAGGGGGAGGTCATAAAAATGCTTCAGGAGGTATTTCATACCTTTCTCTAGAAGAAACCGTTGAAAAATTTGAATTGTTGACCCTTGATTTTAAAGAAAAATATGGATCAACTCAAATTTCATAAATGTGCTTTTTTCAAAAAAATACTTGTACGACAACCGCTTAAAATGCACATTATAATACGCCATTTAATTAAATAAAAATGACACAATGGATCATCTAATCAGAGACGTTGCGTTAATTTGCCAACCGAAGGTGGAAATGAAAAATATTCATCTCAAAAAATTACGTGTCGATAACATAAAAGTCAATAATTTTTAACTCATTCATGTCTAAATCTAACAATATGAACGCTGCCAAATCTTATCGATGGGTTGAATCCCTACTGACGCTATCCATCATCTCTTTAATCTCAGTCTTCATTTCTTGTGAGGAAAATGAAGCTATTGAAACCATTGATTATCAAGAAATATGGGAATCCGACAGCCTCACTATAGATAACTACATAAAGGAAAATGGTCTTGATCCAGTTTTTACAACGGCTTCAGGAGCGAGGTATGCGATCCAAAGTGTTGGAGAGGGCGACAGTATAAATTATAATGATCTCATTACCATAAATTATACCGCATACGATGCAAATGGCATCGTCTTTAAATCAAGCATTATTCCGGATTCTTCTGAGTATTACATTTATCCGATTTTTGCTCCTTTAACTTTTACCTATACCTCTTCAGGTTGGACCCTAGAGTATACCTCTTTATTTGCATCGCTTCAAAGTTATGGTTTGTTTGAAGCCATCTCGGCAGCCCTTGTTAATATGAAAACTGGGGGTCAAGTTGTGGTATTGTTGCCATCTGCCTTAGGCTTCGGCTCTTCAAGTGATCCATCTAACATCATCTCTCCCTATTCTGTGCTCAGGTATGAAATTTCCCCTCTTTATGTCCGTTGATGGAACTTATTTTTGCCACATACAATCCGCATAAATTAAGTGAAATACGTAATGCACTGGGACCTAGATATACGCTCCAGGGCTTAGGTGATCTCAATGAAAAGGAAATCCCCGAAACAGGTAGTACTATAGAGGAAAACTCGCTCATAAAGGCTGAATATATTTTTAAAAAATATCAAAAAGCTTGTTTTTCGGATGATACAGGTTTGGAAGTCTCTGCCCTCAACAACGAACCTGGCGTATTTTCTGCGCGGTATGCTGGAACCGGACATAGTGTAGATAATATCGATTTATTATTGGCCAATCTCATCGATCAAAAAGACAGAAAAGCTCAATTTAAAACCATCATGACTTATTTTGATGAAAACGGGAGGAAATTTGTTTTTGAAGGGCTCGTTCATGGAAAAATAGTCTTGGAAAAAGAGGGTGTCGAAGGATTTGGTTATGATCCCATCTTTCAACCCAATGGCTTTAAGGAAACTTTTGCTCAAATGTCCGTATCTCAAAAAAACGAAATCTCTCATAGAGGTATCGCCCTTAAAAAATTACTTGCACATTTGACATCAAGATGATCCCTCAACTGATCATAGGCATTTCTGGTGGGAGTGGTTCGGGGAAGACCTTCTTTGCCAATCAGTTAACTCAGCATTTTTCAAAAAACCAAATAGCTCAGGTTTCTTTAGATAATTATTATTTGCCTTTGGACGCTCAAGTCAAAGATGAACAAGGTGTTGAAAACTTTGACCTCCCTGAGGCTATTGATCATCAACGGCTTTATTCTGACCTCATAAAACTAATATCAGGGAAGTCCATTGAACTGAAGGAATATCAATTCAATCAAAAAGAAGTTGTAGCCAAAACACTGACTATTCAACCCTGTCCTGTGATTCTAGTTGAAGGTTTATTTACCTTTTATTATCCCCAATTATCAAAATTATTAGATCTCAAAATTTTTTTAGAGGCTCCAGAGGATGTGATGCTCAAAAGAAGAATAGCCCGGGATTCACATCATAGAGGTTATGCCTTAAATGAGGTCATATATCAATTTGAAAAACATGCCCTGCCCGCTTATAAAAAGTATATTTTACCCTTGAAAAATCAGGCAAACTTGCTCATTTCAAATCAACATGGATTTGATAAATCCCTCCCTTTAATTTGTGATGAGATCGAGCAACATTTAAAAATAGTATCTAGACAATAAATTTCTTACCTTTGTCCGCGATTGTGAAAACAGCATATAACATATGGATCTATAAGTCTGTCATTGTTGCGGTGATGGTTCTGTCGTTGACCTCTTCTATGGCTTTTGTCCCGCAGATGGAACAAAGGGTCATGGCCCCTTGTGCGTCTTCAGACAATCAAGACAATGATATAAGTACGCTGGCCATTTCAGTATATACAGCAAATCAATCCCCTACAGCGGCCCTCAATTTTAAATTTTCTAATGACTTTATTCATCTTTTTTTTGGCCTTGAAGAACGCAAATGTGTAAGTCTATTATTAAATCAATTTGACCTTTTTCTTTCTAAACATTTTCTGGTCCTGGTCCAGCGTATTATTTCCCCTAATGCCCCTTAGGGTATCCTATAGAACGCTCACCTATTCAAATTTAAATTCTTCAATTACTTTTTTAATACTTAACAATTATGAAAAATAAAGGTTTTATAGTCTTTTTGACAGTTATTATCTCTTTTTTGTGTATTTACTACCTCTCCTTTACGTTCGTAGCTCAAGGCGTCCAACAAGAAGCCACTGACCAAGCTACAGATCCTTCAGGGACTGTGAATTTCACAGAAAAACAACGGTATTTAGATTCGGTTTGGAATACCCCCATTTACTCGCTTTTGGGTCAAGATTATACCTATCAAGACATCAAGGAAACAGAACTAAATCTTGGACTTGATTTGCAAGGGGGTATGCACGTAACACTCGAAGTTTCTCCAGTTGATATCCTCAAGGGATTGAGTGATAACAACCAAGATCCAAATTATTTAGAAGCCATCAATACAGCTGAAAAAAATATTCGAGGTACACAGCTCAACTTTTTAGATGAATTTTATGCCCGCTATAAACAATTAGAATCTGAAAAAACATTGGCTTACATTTTTTCTAATGCCTCCAATAGAGGGCGTATCAATTTGAATTCTACAGATGACGAGGTTTTGGAAATCATTGGTACAGAAATCGATGGTGCCATTGATCGGTCATTCAATATACTAAGAACTCGAATTGATAGATTTGGAACTTCTCAACCTAACATTCAAAAATTACAAGGTTCGGGAAGAATCCAAATAGAATTGCCTGGTGTGGATAATCCAGAGCGTGTGAGAAAGCTACTCCAAGGCGTCGCAAAATTAGAGTTTTGGGAGGTTTATGAAATCAATGAATTAACTCCTATCCTACAAAGCATTAACGATATTGCAGTAAAAGAAATTGGTTTTACTTCGATGCCTGATGACGACGCACAAGCCGTTGACCCTTCCGCTTTGGAGGATATTTCCACCTTATTATCGGATAATGATGATACTACGGCAAGTAATACCGCTGATCCCGCCACCGCTTTAAGCCAAGAGGCTGACTCAGCCCTTGCTTCTTTAGATACAATCAAAAATAATCAGGTATCTCCCATTTTTAGCTTGCTTCAAGCGCAATATGGTTTGGTTTACAAAATAAAGGATACCTCTAGAATCAATAGAATTCTTCAGCATCCTAGCGTCCAGTCCGTCATTCCCTCGACAGTTAAGTTTCTTTGGCTTGTCAAAAAAATTGATACGCAAGATGCCCTCGATCCCGTTGAACTTCTTGAATTGTATGCCATCAAAAAATCAAGAAATGGTAAAGCTCCACTGACAGGTGAGTCTATTATAGATGCACGGCAAGATCTCGATGAAAGATCAAGACCTGCCGTTTCTATGCAAATGGATGCTATGGGTGCGAAGGCTTGGAAACGCCTCACAGGTAATAATATAGGGAAAAGAATTGCCATTGTATTAGACGATTTTGTCTATTCGGCACCCACGGTTCAAGGAGAAATCCCGAATGGAAATTCCTCCATCTCAGGTAATTTTACCATTGATGAAGCGCAAGATTTGGCAAATATTCTCAAGGCAGGTGCCCTACCTGCGCCCACTACGATTGTCGAAGATGTGGTCATCGGACCAACGCTTGGTAAATCCGCTCGTGCACAGGGCATCAATTCAATGCTGGCTGGTTTGGCCATTGTAATTGTATTTATGGTTTTCTATTATTCAAAAGGTGGATTAATTGCCAATCTTGCCTTGTTTTTGAATGTCTTTTTCATTCTAGGTATTTTGGCTCAATTAAATGCCTCATTGACCTTGCCTGGTGTTGCAGGAATTGTATTGACCATCGGTATGTCTATCGATGCAAACGTATTAATCTTTGAAAGAATCAAGGAAGAATTACGATTAGGGTCCGGATTAAAACAGGCCATTAGTTCAGGTTATAAGAAAGCCTATTCTTCCATCATAGACGCCAACGTCACTACCATGATTGTGGGATTCATCCTTTTTACGCTCGGACAAGGACCTGTCAAAGGTTTTGCCATTACGCTGATCATTGGTATTATTTGCTCTTTCTTTTCTGCCGTATTCATCACGCGGGTAGTCATTGAATGGTTTTCTAAAAAAGGAGATCAATCTAACATCAGCTTTGCAAATAAAATATCGATGAACAGTTTAACTCATTTTCATTTTGATTTTCTAAGCAAAAGAAAAATAGCTTATATTTTCAGTGGTACTTTCATTAGCGTAGGGGTACTTGCCATGATCTTTAATGGCCTTTCTATGGGGGTAGATTTCAAAGGAGGTAGGTCTTATGTTGTCTCCTTTGATCAAGCGATGGAAACGTCCATGCTCAAGACTCAGCTCACTGAAAGTTTTGATGGACAAGGAACTGAAGTAAAGACCTTTGGATCAGATAAGATTATCAAAATCACGACCAGCTATTTAACGGATGACGATACAGACCTTGCGGATGAACGTGTTAAAGCAACCTTGATCGCAGGACTAGAAGCTACTACAGGTCAAACCTACATTGCCAATGATGCAGCGGTCGATGCCACCCATTTTTCAATAGGTAGCTCTTCTAAAGTAGGTGCCACTATCGCAGATGATATCAAAAACTCATCTTATAAATCTGCAGTGATTGCATTGATTTGTATTTTCCTTTACATTTTGGTGAGATTTAGGAAATGGCAGTTTGGTATTGGTGCTATTGTAGCCCTTTTACATGATGCTTTATTCGTCATCTCATCCTTTGCCATTGCAAACCTCTTGGGCATTTCATTTGAGGTAGATCAAGTTTTTGTTGCTGCCATACTTACCATTATTGGATATTCAATTAATGATACGGTAGTGGTCTTTGATAGAATCCGGGAAAATTTGGGCATCAAGTCAGGTTCTGAAATCTATCAAGTGTTTAATGAATCTTTAAGCAATACCATCAGTAGAACTTTCATCACTTCATTGACTACGTTGATCGTTGTGATCATTCTTTTCTTATTTGGTGGAGAAGTGCTTAAAGGCTTCTCATTTGCGCTTTTAGTAGGTATAATTATTGGTACATATTCATCGCTATTTATTGCTACTCCAGTAGCCTTAGATTTAACTTTAAAGAGTAAGTCTTAATATAATAAACTGATCATAGAAAAAAGTCAAGGTGCAGGAAACCTTGACTTTTTTCTATTAATTATATAATGCGTAATTTTATCTTGTAGTAAATAGTTTAATGAATCAAAAATTTCCTGATCGGTCACTTCTTTATTTATTAATAGTCTTTATAGGCTTTTCGGTCCTATTTGGTATCGATTTTATGGGTGACCCTCGGCCTACCGAAGAAACGTTGGTGGCCTACAATGAACCCACTTATTTGCCAACGAATCCCACCCGCTATGACACGCTCGTCATTAAAGAAAAAAAAGAGGAAGAAAAGGGAAAAGAAGTAATTGATACACTCAATATTGCTTTTGAGGAAACTCCCTTACCCATGACTCCTATTCAGGAGAAGAGAACAGCAAAGCCCAAACAACAGAAAATATTGATGAATCCTGCTGATTCGATTTTCTTTGATTATTTATTAGACAATTATAAAAACAGCATAATCAATAAACTTCGACCCAATCAATTGCGATCTGATGTTCTTGTTCAATACTACAACCGTAAGGATGGGGCTAAACAACCCATGACATTAACTCAACTGGGCTTTGAAATACATAATAAATATACTAATAATTCAAAGGAGGTCGCTAATGTTCTTCGATTTGGAGAAGATGTTTCACTAGAAGATATTCAAATGGTCGCTTATGTCTTATTAAGTCAAGGTATCCCATTAAGGCAAATCGTTCCATCCAGTTATCACAGCGATTGGAAACCCTATGCCATAGAAATTGGAGTTGATGCTTTAATTGAGAAATTCCCTATGTTAACTTTTAAAAAAATCCGAAATTTTGAACGCCCTGGATCTGCACTCTAATTAATCTATTGTTTGAATAATGACAGACTCCCAAAGTTTAATGATTACGATAAATTATACCTATCATTTTTCTTTTAAATTACCTAATAGCTTTTTTTATATCAAGCCCTGAAATCATGATTATTTTAGACCTCTTGGTTACTTATAAGGGGCTATCTGAAATATTATTTAATAGAATTAATTAGCATCAAATAACAAAATGACTAAATCAAGCTCCTCTTTTTTTAATCTGATCTGTAACCTCATCATCCCCACGATTATATTGACTAAGTTCAGTTCAGAAAGTACACTAGGCTCATTTTATGGTTTATTGATTGCCTTAAGTTTTCCTATATTTTATGGACTTTCAGAATTGTATTTTAATAAGAAAATTAACTTTTTTTCTGTCTTGGGACTCATTAGCGTATTGCTTACCGGTGGCATAGGTATATTTCACTTTTCTGCCAGTTGGCTGGCCGTAAAAGAAGCCTTTATACCTGGTATCATTGGCGTTGCTGTAATTATCTCTACTTACACAAAGTATCCATTACTTAAATTGTTTTTTGAAGAAACATTAAACATTGAGGGGCTAAGAGAAAAACTCACGCCCTCTGAAAACGAATGGTTTAATACAAGATTCCAATTTAGTTCACTCCTTTTAGGAGGTACATTTTTTATTTCCTCTTTTCTTAATTTTTGCTTAGCCACATGGATTGTTGTGAGTGATCCAGGTACAGAAGCCTTTAATCAGGAGCTCGGACTGATGAACTTATTAAGTTTACCCATTATTGCACTCCCTATGATGATCATTCTTATGGTCATCATGTGGTATTTACTTAATGAGACTTTAAAAAAAGTAGAATTAACCTGGGAAGAATTTTTAACTCCCAAAGACAGCTGAGGCGCTTGATCCATAAAATGGACTCATCACCCCTAGATTTAGATCCTAAATCTTCTTTTTACAACTTAAGAAACAAATAATCTCCTTTTACTTGAGTTAATGGAACCATCGGAAGGGTTCCTATCTCTTTTTTGTAGCAGCTAATACTGTGAGAAGATGAATCAAATTTGACCATTGAAATAATTAAATTTGATTCCTTAAAGCTTCTTGGATGGCCTATTCAATCAATATAAATTATTTGATGGTAACCCATTTATCAAAAAATCATGAACTTTAAGCTTATGAACCAATTCTTTGCCCAAATTACGCTTCTCGTAAGAGACTATGATGAAGCGATTGCCTTTTATACAAAAAAACTCAATTTTACATTAATTGATGATACCCAATTATCCACTTCAAAGAGATGGGTCAGGGTACGCCCACCGGGCCATTCAGATTGTTCCTTGCTTTTTGCCAAGGCAAAAAATGATGCTCAAAAGGCTAGGATAGGTGATCAGACTGGTGGTCGCGTAATTTTATTTTTACACACTGATGATTTTGATCGTGATTATGATCACCTCAAGAAACAGAACATCGAAATTATCAAAACTGCAAAAATAACCCCTCATGGTAAAGTCGCCGTATTTGCTGATTTATATGGCAATCTTATCGATCTTGTTGAACCTCCCTCTTAATTCCTCTGATGATGAAATCCCTTGACGCTTTAGAAAAAATTGCCAAACAGCTAGATCCCAATAGGGAGGAACGACGACACATCAGGACGCTCATCATCCAGCATACTGAAAAATTTCTTGAAAAATTACCTAATGGAAAGGCCTACTCAAATCCAGATAAAAGTAATACTTTATGGGATGAGGATTTTCTCGAAGAAGGATCTGATCCTTCTCAAGTCGTTAGGCTTACCTCGCATCAAATAGATCATGATGGAATTAATGCCGCTTCAGGCTTTGATATGGCTTATGTTCCTGGTGGTGGTGTTTATACCTCCGCCTTGGCAGATTATTGGTCTGATATAACCAATTTATATTCAGGTGTTTTTTTTGCAAACCCTGGTGCGGTGCGTTTGGAAAACCAAGTCATTTCATGGCTTTCCTCCTTAGTTAGCTATCCGAAAACAGCTTGTGGAAATCTAACTTCAGGTGGAAGCATTGCCAATTTAACTGCCATAATTACCGCGCGCGAAGTCACTCAACTAAAAGCCAAAGATCATGTCCATTGTGTAATTTATTTGGGCAAACAAACCCATCACTGTGTGACTAAAGCATTAAAAATGGCAGGTTTAGGAGAGGTCATCCTCCGTTATATCGAACTTGACAGTGGCTATCGGATGATCCCCGCTCAATTAGAGAAGCAAATTAAGCAAGACCAACTTAATGGATGTATCCCATGGATGATTGTGGCGTCAGCTGGGACTACGGATACAGGTGCCGTCGACCCTCTTAAAGCCATTGGATCCATTGCTCTAAAAAATAAAATTTGGTACCATGTTGATGCGGCTTATGGAGGGTTTTTTTTATTAACTTCGACAGGAAAAAAATTATTAAAGGGTATTGAAGCTGCAGATTCAATAGTCTTGGACCCTCACAAGAGTCTGTTCCTCCCTTACGGCTCTGGAGTTATCTTGATCAAAAATGGAGCGGATATGAAAAAGACTTTCAGTGATACCGCGGCTTATTTTCAAGATTTCGAAACCAATGATATGAATGTATCTCCTGCAGATTTATCCATCGAATTGACCAGACCCTTTAGAGGGTTAAGGATGTGGTTACCCCTGAAAATCCATGGTATTGCTCCTTTCAGAGCTGCTTTAAATGAAAAATTAATTCTTTCAAAATATTTTTATGAACAAATATTGGCTTGTGGATTTCAATCAAGTGGCCCTCCTCAACTCACCATTACTACCTTTTGG
>CAJQKV010000035.1 GCA_905479015.1 uncultured Cyclobacteriaceae bacterium | reverse complement strand
CCTGGAGCTCCAAGAGCGACAATGGATGTACTTAAATGGAGTCATCTTGGTTTCACCTACCGATATTGGTATTGATCGAAGTGGGCCCGTAGATGCAGCCAATGAATTGCCCTATTTTGCAGCTACGGCATGGTATCATGGGAAACTTCCCCCAGATTTACAAGAAAAAGACTTAGACGAAATATTACCAGAGGTAGAGGCTTATACCCTCAATAAATTAATACCCACCTTGGCCAAAGGAGGCTTTGTAAGTGCAGAAGACAAGGAATCCGTAGCCCAGCAAATGGCGCGCTACTCAGGCCTCTCAAAACAAAGTGTTTTAGATCACAATCTTGCAGTACCTGCCCCATTTTTCTGGAAAGAATTACTCCGCTCAGAAGGCCATACCGTGGGACGTTTGGATTCTAGATATAAAGGGATTGACCGTATAAATGCAGGCACTCGTCCTGATTACAACTCAGAGTTGACCTCATGGTTGCATTCATTTACACCGGCTGTGAATTATTACTACAAAAATGTACTCAATTATCAAACTGACCTCAAGTATAATATGTTTGGTCCGGTACATCCCTGGGATAGATCCAACAATCAAACAGGAGAAAATCTGAGAAAAGCCATGGCCGAAAACCCTTACTTAAATGTGATGATTCAATCGGGCTTTTACGACGGCGCCACCCAATATTTCGATGCAAAATATACCATGTGGCAAATAGATCCCAGTGGTCAGTTAAAAGATCGTTTTAGATTTAAAGGTTACCGATCAGGCCACATGATGTACCTGCGTAAAGAAGATTTAATCAAAGCCAACGATGATATTAGGGATTTCATAAAGCAGAGTACTCCCGCAGCAGGACAATCCGCTAAATATTGAAACTTGTCAAAAGAAAAAAGCCTTAGCCTATACTTATTACCAATACCTATTAACATGATCCGTGAATGGACTGAATAGCGCGCTGTGAATTTTATGCTTTTGGAATTAGTGATTTCCAATAAAAGTAATGCTATCCACTTTTCTAATAGTTAAAAATAGAATTATAAATTTTCAATATTATATATTAAATCACTGATTACTTAGTCAAAATAAAAGAGTTTTTCAATTTTGACATTCAGCTCTTTAGCCATTTTCATGGCTAACTCTAAACTTGGCTTATACCGATATCTTTCAATAGAGATTATAGTTTGCCGGCTCACACCTACACTTTTACCAAAATCATCTTGAGTGAGGTTATTTTTGTGCCTAAACTCTTTTAAATTATTTTTTAAAACCATCTAAAAGGTTCTGTACAGATATAACTGATAGATAGACTTAACGATTGACACAAATAAAAGTAGAGAAATAATTAAAAAAATGATCCCTCCCGTGTTTTGTAATATTGAATTGGTTAGAAGCATTCCAATAAAAACAAATAGAGATAATTCATAGAGTAGGTAACCCAATTTGTATGATTTGGAGTTGATCATATCATCTCGCTCGTCTACTGTTGTTTTGGCTTTAAAAATTAGTTCTAGCACAGCGTAAGCCATCGAAAAATAAAGCACAGCAAAAATAATTATTGGTGTAATTTTTCCAATTAAATTATTGATTGAAATCAAATTATCTCCTTGATTTTCATAAAAAAACGGCATGAAAATTAATGCAAATAATATTGAAAATACGACTTCAATAAGGATTGAAATCTCTTTTTTGGATAAAGCCATTTCAGGTTTTTTATTTTTGAATTAATCTTAATACCAAAATCGATAATTTTGCAAATGAGAAGGTAAAAAGTCCGAAGAGAGGAGATAAAATGGCTACTTTAAGTCCACCTGCAATAATTGAAGGTGCTGCCCCTCCAGTTGCTTCAATTACATCAAAAGCTGTTATTAATCCTATTAAAGCTCCTAAAACACCTAAAGCTAAGCCTAAGGTTCCACTATCTCCAATGTGTTTCAACATTCTTTTTGAAGTCTCTTTATTAGTATTTATGGTTAAAAAACTTTTGACCATAAAGTAAATTGATAATAATAAACAAATCAGAATGAGCGACATAAACAAAGCACCTCCTTCTAAAAATCTATTAAATAAAGTTGTTCCAATTAATCCTGTAATCATTGCCATAATTCTAAGTATTTTAAGTTTCATTTTATTAATGTTAAGCTTACTTTACAAGTATACGTAACTTAATGTTAAGTATGCTTAACATTTTAATTTTTATTTTAAGCCTCCTAAATTGAGTCAACTTAATTTAAAAGAGCACAAACTATCTTGATTCTGTCTACGGATAATCCTAAAGTAACAAAAGGAGCCATGTAGATCCACATTTAATTTTGAAAATCATAAATAGGTGTCAGGACTAGAATAGGGAAGTAAATATTATCCTTTTAAATAATTCATAGGATCCTTTATATCAGTTGAAACTACTATTTCTCATGATTTTCATCTACTAACCAGCATAAAGTGGTCGAATAGGAATGCTTTGGGCTACAAAACTTCTCGAAGAGCATCGACGAACAATTGATTCCGCATCATTTCGGCGACCCATAACGCATATTGTTTCGCTGACGGGTGCAGCTGATCGGCTGCCACCAAAGCAGTATCTGACAACCCTTGTTCTGAAATAGCGGTAATATCAAAATACCAGATTCCTTTGTCATTTGTAATCCTTTTATTAATCTGGTTATACTTAGCTAGTTCAGTGGTGATTCCTTCCTTATTCCTCGCTCCAAAAGGGGTAAATCCATAATTGGGAATCGATAAAACGAATACTCTATCTTTATCTCCACCTACTCGTTCAATGGCTAATCTGAGCAATTCCTCAAATGCTGGCTCATAACTCGCAGCTGTTTTTCCTTGATATTGATCATTGACCCCAATGAGTAAGGAAACTAAATCATAATCAAACTTATCAAGAGTCGCCAAGGCTGCCTTAAGCTCATCTGTACGCCAACCCGTCTGGGCTATGATAGTAGCTGAATCCAAATAAATTTCATGCCCCTCAAGTGAATCTATGAGTTGATTGGGCCACCTGCCAGATGCCTCAACACGTTCTCCTATGGTGTAGCTGTCTCCTAAGGCAAGATAAGAAAAGGATGGAGTAGCCTCATCCAACAATATTGAATTTTGATCTTGATTATCTGCAGTCATGTACCCTGTGGTCGCACAACTGCATAAAAAAAGCAGTTGGAAAAAAATTGATGTAAATCCTTTGCATCTCATCATAAATTTAGCCACTAAAATGAACAATTTAACTCATCCCTAAATAAACACGGTCTATCTATCCCGTTCAAATCATTGATTTTCAAGTTGTCTGTTAATTTCAAATGTACAAATACCTTTCTCAGTCATGACTGCCGGTAACAAAATGAAAATTAAAATACACCTAAATCTGGTAAATTTTTTTTAAATTGAAAGAATAATGACCTTATTAATCAATAAAAAGTGAAAAGACATGCCATTTCTGTCACGCTCACCTCTATTGAATGGGACAACTAATTATTATTAAACATGAAAACCTAAGTAGAAATTAATGAAAAATATGAAAAAAGTTCTTTGGATCAGTGCGTTATCCTTTTGGATGCTTATTGGGTGTCAAGAAAAAAATCAGTCAGATTGGATTTATTTATTTGACGGATCGAGCCTAGAGGGATGGCGTGCCTATAATGGGACTTCTTTACCTTCTGATTGGTCTATTGAAGAGGGTTCACTCACCTTTAACAAAGAAGCAAAAAATGAAGCTAATTATGAAGGTGGAAAAAATATCATCTACGCGCTCGAGGAATTTGAAAACTTTGAACTTTTTTTAGAATGGAAAGTTTCTGAAGGGGGCAATAGTGGTGTTTTTTATCATCTTAAGGAAGGATTTAAAGAGCCCTCTGAGGTCTCTCCTGAATATCAACTCATTGATGATACAAAATGGGGAATTTACAACAACAACAGCGTTCTTGAAGAATGGCAAAAAACGGGTGCAGACTATGCCATGCATACCCCAGATACAACAAAAAAAATCCTAAAACCCGCTGGTGAATGGAACACAACAAAAATTATTTTTACTTCTGAGCGTGCAGAGCATTGGCTCAATGGCGTAAAATTACTCTCTTTTGTTCCCTGGAGTGAGGATTGGTATGATCGAAAAAATAAGGGTAAATGGAAAGATCGCCCCAATTATGGTAAATTCAAATCCGGATATATTGGACTTCAAGACCACGATAACCCTATTTGGTTTAAAAACATAAAAATAAAAAAACTTTAATCTGATCTCTATGAAAATGAACAAACGCCAGTTTCTAAAAAGTGCGGCAGCCCTATCTTCACTAACCCTACTTCCTGGTTGTGATTGGGAAACTTCTGACCAAAAAAGGCTTCGAACGGCTCATATAGGCGTTGGCAATATGGGTGGAGAGGATCTAAAGGCTATCTCATCGCATGAAATGGTTGATGTAGTGGCCCTATGCGATGTAGATTCAAATAACTTGTCCGCTGCAGCTAAGTTGCATCCCAAGGCCAAGCGCTTCACTGACTATCGAGATCTTTTCAAAGAAATGAAAGATCAAATCGATGCGGTGATTGTCTCCACACCGGATCACACCCATGCTCCAGCTTCTATGATGGCCATGAACCATGACAAACCTGTGTATTGCCAAAAGCCTCTTACGCATCATGTGACTGAGGCTCGGGCGATGAATCAATTAGCGGCTGATAAAAACCTCGTGACCCAAATGGGCATTCAAGTACATTCTTTCTATGACTATAAATTAGCGACCTTACTCATTCAATCAGGGATCATCGGAAAAGTAAGTACCGTTCGGGCATGGTCTCCTAAAAACTGGGGATATGATGGTCCTGAACCGGAAGGTAGCGACCCAATTCCGGGGCATTTAGATTGGGATTTATGGCTAGGAACTTCCAAGGAAAGACCCTTTAAAAAAGACGTATATCATCCAGGTAACTGGCGTAAACTATTAGATTATGGATGCGGCACCCTAGGTGATATGGGAGTACATATTTTTGATACGCCTTACAATGCATTGGCGTTGGATGTTCCGTTAACCATCACCAACAATTGTCGCCCCCCTACCGGTTTTGGTTATCCTGAAGCCAATACCGTAACTTATGAATTCCCACAAACACAGTATACGACCGAAACCCTAAAATGGGTTTGGTATGATGGCCCAAGTGCTCCAGAAATGCACAGCGATTTAGAGTTACCAGATGGTGCCACACTACCTGATCAAGGAGCCATGTTTATGGGAGAAAAAGGCAAATTATTGTTGCCCCATTTTATGGAGTTACCTCGACTTATTGTAGATGGGGCCTATGTGGAACTTGATCAAGATTTAATTGATAGCTTTCAGTTGGGTACCCCTATCAGAGATTATGAGTTAGAAGGCAACATGCATTACCACCAATTTGTAGATGCTTGTTTGGGGAAAGCGACAACCACCGCACCGTTTTCTTACTCAGCGAAACTGACTGAAACGATACTGCTAGGGGTTATTGCAGGTAGATTTCCCAATGAAACCCTGCATTGGGATAGCCAAAAAGCTAAATTTTCTGAGTTAAAAGCCAATACTTATTTAGACGGTTCATATCGGACCTTCTAAATTATATAGATTGGAATAAAATTAAAGCCCCTTTTTCTTGATTTGAAAAGGGGGCTTTTAAATATTAATTTAATAAGTTGCCATTATAATAAGCCATTTGACTGGTGATCTTTCCTACCTTATTGAAGTTGTGGCTCAGGTGCATGAAAATAACAACTTCCGCGCCGGTGGCCTTGTTTTTAAAACGAAAGTTCCACCAAGATAAAACCGTAGATCCATCCCCATTGTAAGCCAAATAATCTGGATACCCATATTCATCCATACTTACAATTTCAAAAGTGGTCAATAAATTTTCTACTTGAATACGTTCTTCTGATTTCGAATGACTTTCGCCTCTTGGCGCATTGATGTCACTGAATTGTGCATTATCGGCAAATTGCTCATAAACCAAATCTAAGTCTCCAAGCTCAAAAGCCGAAATCATGGTTCTGACCGTATTTATGTAGGCATGATCTTTATAAATAGTGCCATTCTCTATAGTACTAAATGTGTTCGAATATTTTTGAAAAATAGCCATGTTTGTCCGTACGATCATACTCTTAATTTGAGTACCATCTTTGCTTAGAACAAAAGATCTGTCCACAGGAGTTTCTATTTTGAAGCCCGTCTCCTTATCAACACCATAAAATACATCCCAAGTATCTATCCAAGTTCCTGACTCCTTATACTCCAACGCATCAGGATAAGATTTCCCACGCTTGGTAATCTTAAAGCCTTTAAGCTGACTGTTCCAGTAGGCAGATTCTGCAATCAGTCCCTGCTTATCTTTGCCCTTAGCATCTTTGTTGGTCGTCAAACCATTATACCCTTTGAAGTCATCGGTGAGAATGGCCTCAAGAGTAGCTTTATCTCCAGCCACATAGGCCTTGGTAAATTTATGCATGAGCTCGATCCCTGGATGTTCATCGAAGATCTTACCATTATTGTTTTTTTGAGCCATCGCTGCTGTCGCAAGCATTAATATGGTGGCTATCGTCATTTGGATTTTATTTTTCATGTTGATTGGTTTGTTTAAAATTAGTCTTATAAGTTATTCAAAATATGAGACAAATATGGGGAAAAAAATAAGCTGATGCCTCTGAATGCTCGAAACATAACATTAATATTTTATATTCTAAATTATTATTCAATTACTATCTATTTTGAAAACCCAAAAAAGAATTAAATTTAAAGTATTAACTAAAACTAAATCCAATCACTCATTCTAAGATATCGATGATTAATGCCCAAAAAAGAAGATTGCCAGCGGAATGGGAGCGCCAAAGTTTTATTCAATTCACCTTTCCTCATAAAAACAGTGACTGGGCCAATAATTATGAAAAAAACATTGCCTGCTTTGTCAATATTATTGAAAAAGTAGCTGAATTTAATCCTGTAATAGTCGGCTGTGAAAATGTCAAAAATACCCAAAGTTTATTCAGAAATCACACCAAATTTTCTATTCATTTTATTAAAGTAGACTCCAATGACAGCTGGACGAGGGATCATGGTGCCATCACGATACTGGAAGGAGATCAACCCAAATTATTAGATTTCATTTTCAATGGCTGGGGCAATAAATTTAAATCTGCCTTAGATAATAAAATTACTCTTAACCTCTCTGATACGCTGTTTAAGGCTCTGCCCATAGTCTCTAAAGCATTCATCTTAGAAGGTGGGTCCATAGAATCAGATGGCAGGGGCGTACTTCTTACCACCACACAATGCTTGCTATCTACTACCAGAAATTCAGATATGACCCAAAGTCAAATCGAACACTTTCTCAAAAAAGAACTAGGCCTAAAAAAAATACTTTGGTTAAATCATGGCGCACTTATTGGAGATGACACTGATGCGCACATAGATACCCTGGCTCGCTTTTGTGCCGTTGATACGATTGCTTATGTAAAATGTAAGGATTCACAAGATGTTCATTACCAAACATTGAAACGCATGGAAGATGAGTTGAAAGAATTTAAAGGCTTATCAGGCAACAAGTACAAGCTCGTCGCGCTTCCTATGCCCGATGCCTGTTATGCCCAGGAAGGTAATAGATTACCCGCTACTTATGCCAATTTTCTATTGGTAAACGATGGCGTATTGGTCCCCATCTATGGGGTCAGACAAGATCAAGAAGCTTTAGACCGCATTCAAAATATTTTTCCAAAACGTAAGGTCGTAGGAGTTGATTGCCTCCCACTCATTCAGCAAAATGGATCCTTACATTGTATTTCCATGCAATATCCCTCCGCTGTAAAAATCATGCTGGAATAAATAAAATGACTCATATTTAAAAATTACATTTGACCCTATATTATTTTAATTTTGACACCATGACTAAAATTAAAGTTGGCATTGTTCAGCAAAAATGCAGTGCTTCAAAAAAGACCAATATTGAGATGAGTATTGAGGGCATCCGCCAATGTGCTTCAAAAGGTGCACAATTGGTGGTACTACAAGAGCTACATGTCAGTAGATATTTTTGTCAGCAGGAAGCGATCGGCAACTTTGACTTAGCCGAATCTTTGCCGGGTCCTACCTATAATGAGTTTGCTGAAATTGCAAAGTTATTAAATATCGTTTTGGTCACCTCTCTATTTGAAAAACGGAGCGCTGGACTCTTCCATAATACCGCTGTCGTTTTTGATAAAGATGGCCGAGAAGCAGGTAGGTATCGGAAAATGCATATTCCAGATGACCCCGGCTATTACGAAAAATTTTATTTTACCCCAGGAGATCTAGGTTTCAAGCCGATCACAACTTCTTTAGGTAAACTAGGTGTTTTAATTTGCTGGGATCAATGGTTTCCAGAAGCCGCACGATTGATGGCAATGGCCGGAGCAGACCTCTTAATTTATCCCACTGCGATTGGTTATGACCCAGAGGATACCCTTACCGAAAAATCTCGGCAGCATGACGCTTGGATGACTTCTCAACGTGCCCATGCCATAGCCAACGGTATCCCAGTGATTTCAGTTAATCGTATTGGATTTGAAGAAGACCTGAGCCATCAAACAAAAGGCATTGATTTTTGGGGCACTAGCTTCGTTGCTGGGCCTCAAGGAGAAATACTTTGGAAAGCAGATCCAAATGAAATGGTAAATCAGGTGGTGGAAATCGACCAAAATCGGACAGAAGCAGTGAGAAGGATTTGGCCATTTTTAAGAGATCGGCGCATTGATGCCTATGCTGATCTGAACAAAAGATTTATAGATTGATCGGAATAACAGTCAATAAGCTATTTCAAGGAATCGATTCTATCCATTTGATCGTTTCCCAAACTTGCACTCCCTGATTGACTCGTTGAGTACCTGCTGTAGAACGACCATTACGTATTTGATCCGAAAGTTTATGCATCATCTCGTTGACTCTTTTTACTTCAATATCAGCCCTATTATAAGCCTCTGCTGGATCCTCACTTAGGTTGTAAAGTTGAACATTTTGCCATTTATCCATAAGAGTGTCTTGTACGGCAAGGACCCCTTTCTGAGACCAGATACCCCCCCCACCAGATGAGGTAATTATCTTCCAATCTCCTTCAATTAAAGATAAGATTCCATTGCCTGATTGAACAATTAAATTTTCACGAATATTTGTGGATGACCCATTTAAAAGGGGGAAAATATCAAAGCTATCAACAGCCATTGAATCATTTGGATCAAACCCAACGATCGAAGCCAAAGTAGAAAACATATCGATTAAGGAAATCAGCGCATCGGATGTCGATGCTTCAGGGATTACTCCTGGCCATCGTGCAAAAAATGGTTCTCGATGTCCTGCCTCCCAAGAATCGGATTTCAAACCTCTAAAAATACCAGCTGAGTTGTGACCATGTGCGAGTACCGAGCCTATCTCACCAACATAATTTTTGCCATCCATATTGGTCGGGCCATTATCGCTAGTAAAAATGACCAAGGTCTGATCTGAGATACCTAATTGGTCCAAAGTATCAAGTAACGCTCCTATGTAATGGTCTATCTCTACTACAAAATCTCCATAATTACCGGCCCCAGAACTCCCCAAAAAAAACTCAGAAGGTGCAATAGGCGTATGCGGAGCAGAAAGCGAAAAAAATAAAAAAAAAGGTTCCTTTGGATGGTTAATAGTACGATCTGCTACATACTTAATGGCCTTTTCAGAAATTGTCGGTAATAAATCTTCATAACGCCAGCCAGGTACCATTGCCCCTGGGGCACCTGCTTTGCCCGCTTCCCACCATTCTGTAGGTAATACCGTCACTTTATCATTTTCAATAAAGGCGTGTGGTGGAAAACTCGGTACGTCATCCCCAAAATAATAATTAAACCCGAGTTCGGTAGGACCTCCAGTGATGGCTTGCTCATAATCAATATTTCTCCCATCCGCTTGAGGTGAATGACCCTCCATGGTTGGCCAATGCCACCCTAAATGCCATTTACCGATACATGCGGTATGATAGCCCTTACTTTGAAGCATTTCTCCTAAAGTATAATCCCCCTTATGAATTAAAGGGGGATCCCACAACCACGCCACTCCTGACTTTTTAGGTGACCTCCAGCTGTAATTACCGGTTAACACACTATACCGGGTAGGTGTACATACCGCCGAAGGCGCATGGGCCTGGGTAAAAATCATACCCTGTTGGGACAGCTTATTGAGATGAGGAGTGGGAATTTTTGACTGTTTATTTAAGATTTCAACATCCCCATAGCCGAGATCATCTGCTAAAATGAAGATGATATTAGGGGTCTGGTTTGGTCCGGTTGTGACTTCAGTAGGTTTACATTGACTGAAGAAAAAAACGATACTTAAGTAGACAAAATACTTCATTGAGTTAAAGATCAAATTTTATTTTAATGAACCTAGGTCTATAAATATGGGCATCTTCTTTAATATCAATCCAAAAATTTGGAGTGATGGTGTTATAACTGATTAAAAGTTCATTGGGGGCGGACAAATTAAAATGTGCTTTTGCGTTATAACACCAGAGTCCATTTTTCATTTCAGGTGTTTCATAGATTTCGTGAATTTCGGAAAAAGGCCCCACGGGTGATGCTCCAATCCGCATGCCTATTTTATCAGATAATCCCAATACCTGAAAAATAAGGACAAACCTACCGTCTGGTAGCGGCGTGACACTAAGTTCATTAGAGGCCGCATCAACAACTTGCTGCATAGTCTCCGACCGCACATCCCATTGTTCTCCATTCCAATAACGCCATTCCTTGAAATTTTCGAAGTCCTTAGGTTTTACTCGGGCGACAACCAAACTTTTTTTTGCACCAATACAGCCATAGACATATATATAACCATCCGGATTTGGTGCGCCGGCCCATGTGGTATTTACCAGAATACCCGAACCCAAATTTCCTTCCCCAAGACTATCAATTTTGACATGCAATGGAGTAGTCAATTGACGTTGATCCACATATGGTGGACTTGATCGATTCCCCATTGCCATAAGTGAGACGTTGGGTTCAACAAAATCATATACATTTTCTCCAGTACGCTCAATATGATAAGCAAATACATAAAGAGTATTGGACAATTCTTGATTGACGAAACCATCCCCCAACCAAAAAAAATCATCCTCGGAAGCATGCTCATTACTTGGAACAAAAAGGGCACTTGGCTGACCAGTTGAACTGCGATAAATGAAAAAATCAAGGCTATCCGCTATGGGTTGATTTCCTTTCAAATAAGCGACTGAATTATTTACCATTACAGAACTTTGATCAGGTTTATTTTCAACAACTTTGCCAATATAGGTGTCACTAAAGAATATTAACGTAGAATCATTTCCCAAATTACCCTGCCGATCTCTACCTGTAAGAGGAATGGTGAAAATTCCATCTGCACCAAACCAACCATCCTTTCTATAAAATAATTGGGTCCATTCAGGTGCCGATTCGACGGAGTAGGAAATATTCAAATCCGTTTTGACTATTTCCTTTGACCGCGGACCACAAGCGCTCAATAATCCTATTATAAATAATAATCCTATTCCATTTTTTGGAACTGAAATAGCTATAATCCTCATAATTTTAATAAAAAATTCTCATCAAATAGGTTCATTTATTGCCAATTTTCGACCTTGATGAACTTTGGGCGATATAAATCCGCATTGTCAAAAAGAGACCAAAAATCAAAACTATTAATATTATAAGAGATAATTAATTCATCATTGGTTGATAATTCTGGATGCACGAATGCATTATAAGTAAATACATCACCATCTGTCTCAGGTGTACAATATACTGTTTTTTTACTGTGCCAAGGACCCATTGGGAAATCAGATTCAAATAACTGTATCTCCTTCCCAAATATAATCTGGTGAGTTAATAAGTAATATTTATCGTTCTTTTTAAAAACACTGAATTGATCCGAAACCCCATCATGTATTCGATACGTTGAAGGTTCTGAAACCCATTCTGACCCGTTATAAAATTCCCAAACTGCACGTAAATCACCACCAGGAGCACGAGCAACATGGGCATATTTATTATAACCAACGGTAGTTATTCCGTAGATATAGGTGTAGTCTGTATCTTCCATCAACGTCGACCCATAAGAAATTTCAGGCGAGGGTATTTTCATAGTAAGCGATTTAAGTGTTAAATCAGGTAAAGAAAAAATAGCCAAGTCTACTTGCTTATAGGCAAATCCCCACATGCCTTCTCCCACACGTTGCATATGAGCCAGTAACATATGTAATTCCCCATTATAGATCGTAGCATCAAAAGGCCAATACCAATCATCTGTTTCATTGGGTACAATTAACGCCTTAGGATTAGCCCTAGTACCCCCGAAAAGGGTGATGAATTCATTTTCACCTGTTAAAACAAAAGTATTATTGATCATTTTTGTTTGATTCCTAGTCCGGTCTACATTTACTGTACCGATAAATGTGTCCCCAAACATCCACAGCACACGCCCATCAGGTAAAGGCACGGAATAAGTAGCATCGGCACCTGTCCATCCATTTTCATAACGTGTAAAGATTTGATCCCATTTACAATTTTTTGAGGTTTTTACATCCTCCCAACATGTACTGGACACAAGAATGTCGGTGCAAGACACGGATTCAAGAATTAATTCGTCTCGAATCATTGTAGACATCGTTCCTACCTCTAGGATATCTTCAAGTTCATTTATGACATCCTCTTGATTCGAAATGTTGACCGAATCCGAATCATAAATACCCGTATCTATTAAATTTTTATCTTGTGAAATGGTAAAAATCGGTGGCTCATCTTCACATGACATTAAGAGAAAAGCAAAAATAAAAATAATGATATTTTTCAAAATCGAGCATCTTTAGAGTGATACCTATTGCCCTCTGTGATTCCCTTCCAATTATCTGTTTTGAAAGGAGCTAATGGCCACCCCTCTTTATTAAAAAGATTTAAAGTCCCAGGATTTGACGACCATGCATACCTAATAGCTACGGGCTTCTCTACTTCCTCACAAAATACCTCTATCTCGCCATTTGAAATAGTAGCCTTAGCCCAATAAAATTTTTGATCCGCACCGGCAATTGCAAATCCACGAATGTAACCATATTTGTCTCTAACCACTAGATCTTCCACTGCCTGATCGATACTCACGAATATACGATGGTCCTCAACGCGATGACTTTTATAAATAGGTGATAAGATAAAGTGTCTACCATAGGTGAGATTTAAGGCCACTATTGCTGATCTTCGCCCAACTTCTACCTTATTCTTGGGATGAATGTCGTCAGCATCTCCGATGTCAATGGTGACCACTCTTCCTACATGCAACAACTTCAATGCCTGGTCCTGCGCCATTCGCATTTCGGACCAAGATTGATCCACGGGTTCGGAAGCTTCTGTCAAATAGTTGGGCAGTTGTACATATAAAAAAGGCAACTCAACATCTCCAAAATGACCTCTCCAATCGACAATCATTTCAGGGAAAAGAGATTGATATTCATGAGCCCGATCCACATTACTTTCCCCTTGATACCAAAATATCCCTTTTATTTTAAGCTTGGTAAGTGGGGCAATATTGCCATTGTATAGAACCCCTGGGGATGAAAAAGGGCTCGCATTGGCTGTCAACGGAGCTTTAAAGTTATCGGCATCAATAGCCGTACCCTTTTTGTACTTCCAGTCTCCCCAAATTATTGGGTTACCCCAAAAAGCGCTGGTAGAAAAGCCCCCATTTCCACCTATATCAAAAACTCTGACTGCGATCACATTGTCCTTTGGCTGTAATAGATTGGTTTCCACACTATAATTTCGAAAATTATGGCGCCCATACGTTTCTCCTATTTTTTTACCATTAACCCAGACCACGTCATAATCATCTATTTGATTCAATTGGATGCTGAATCTTGGGCGATCATATCCTTCAGGAAGATCAAAAGTCTTTCGAAACCAGACAGCACCGTCATGATCTACTAAAGTGGTATCTAATTCTTCCCAAAATCCTGAAACTTTCATCTCCGGCCAATCACTGTCATCCAATTTTTTTGCAAACCACTGTAGGTCGAGCCCTATGTCCTTCAAATAATGTTTTTTGGACCATTTTTCTTTGCCCTTTTCAAAATCAATCCTGAGCTCCTCAAATGATTTGTTATTAGATACTATTGTATTCACCTCCTCTTTAAATTGAGGAAACTTTACCAATGCATCATTCGACATCCATGCCTCAATTGAACTCGATCCTAAACTGACATTAATTAAGCCTATCGGAACGTCTATTTCGGACGATAGATTTTTTCCAAAATAATAGCTTACAGCAGAAAAATTACCCATAGTCTCCTCATCTAACAATTGCCATGTTCCTCCCTTGAGGTCTTCTTGAGGTAAATAATCCATATCAATAGATACTTTAAATAACCTTATGTTGGTCTTCAAAAAAGTTGTGTCAGTCTCTTGATAGTGAAACTGATCATTGGTCCACTCCATATTTGATTGTCCGGAGCAAATCCATAGATCCCCAATTAAAATATTCTCAAAAATTAACTCGCTTTCTCTACCTTTTACTATCAAAACATAGGGTCCACCCGCTGACATTGGAGCCAAATCAAGTATCCATTTTCCATTTTTACCTACCTTAACTTGCTCCATCAATGGACCTAAATGGATCGATATTAACTCCAAAGGATCACCCCAACCCCATAGGGTTATGGGCTGATCTCTTTGTAATACCATATGATTACTGAAAATTTTAGGCATCGCGACCCCAAATGTGCCAGTAGGCGATAAAAGCACCCATAGAAATACCAAAATGACTGATCGTTTCACCATTTATATAAGGGATTAATTTTAAATATATTCAAATTACCATTATTAGAGGCAGCAAGAAAGTAGGGTACCTCTCCAACCATCACCTTTTTTATGGTTCTGACTTCGCCTGAAAGAAAATTTTCCAATAAATGAGTGGACATGGTTTTAAAATCACCTCTTCCGGTCCCCAAAGCTAAAATTCCTTTAGACGCATTCAAATCACCTATAGCTACATTCATGCCTGAATTATTGCCGGCCGCCATCAGATCTAAATAACCGTCATCATCAAAATCAAAAACAAGCAGGGCCTCGACACTTGACCATTGAAATGCTTTGGGAAGAGGCTTGGTTATGAAATTACCTGAGCCTTTATTTTCAAAATAACTCGAGTTTAAGGTTTGAATTTGCGTTTGATATAGGATTTTGTCCTGTTCTAATTCCATCAAATCTTGGGTCGTGAAATGGGCGTAGGTCTGATAAGAAGGACAAGCAGTTTGTAGATTTTTCAATGCTTTTAGCATAATCGACCTGCCGTAAAGGGGGAAACTCTCGAACTTGCCCTCCCCTAATGCGAAAAAAGCAGTCGGAATACCGAGACAATGAGCATCACTTCCCAGACAATAGCCTAGAAGATCCATAGGATACGCTTGCGAAACATTCAATCCTGTATTTAACCCCAAATTCCCTACAACTAAGTCAATATCCCCATCATTATCAAAATCGCCCGTAGCCAAACTTCTCCAAATACCACTTGATCCCGTTATACTCCTTTTCTTAAATCCCTTACCCAGGTTATTATACAGAATCGTGACTTCCATCCATTCCCCTACCACTACTATATCAGGCCAATCATCATGGTTCATATCTACTACTTCCACATCGGTCACCATGCCCAAAGATTTCAAGTCATCAAAATTAGGACCTACTACTGAACTAAAAATACCTTTATCATTACGATAAAGCCAACTATTTGTTGGCCTGCCGTAGGCCTTTACATCAGTTTGACCTGTTCTGAACAAATCAAGATCTCCATCCCGATCAAAATCAATGGTCAAAATTTTGGAGCCTGGATCTTTAGTTTGTTCGATGCGATCCGTAGAACTTGTGAAAGTTCCGTTATCATTAATTAAGAGTTCATCTTGATAAGCTCCTTCTCTATTCAAATTCTCGATCCCACCAGAGAGGACATAAAGATCCTCATCTCCATCATTATCGCAATCAAAAAAAATAGCATCTGTTTCTTCTACAAAAGCCCTTGCTCTGACGCTTTCATCATTTCTTCCAAAAAAATCAAAAAAATTACCGTTGAATCCTTGTGACCCGGTCATATAAAAAAGTATACGACCAAAATCATCTCTACTAGACATGGCTAGCCCAGGTCCCGTATTGGAATATTTCCAAGGAAGCAAGGGATGGCTATCAAAATCATTGTAATCTAATTCTTGATGTGCTACCCTGATGGGTTGAGCTTCTACAAAAAGAAGATCTTCCTCCTCTAAGTCTCTTTTTCTAGGCATACTTTCATCATGCCTGATCTCATAGATTCTCCCCGATTGCAACCCATACTGCCATGAGGTGGTGTTATCATACCAATCCACCCGCAAGGAATCTGCAAGCTTACCCGCACCCAACCCAATGATCATGGTTTCCCCTACTGTTGACATATAACCTCTACTGAGGTAATATTCAAATTTCTGGACTTGTGTATCAACGTAAGCAGTAATTACACTCCCTATCCCTCTATGATTGTATTCGGGACCTTTCAATTTTATACTGATTGAATTTCCGGAAATACGATTTTCAAAAATACTTGCTTTTGCATTGGAATTATTGGTCACCAAATCAAGATCTCCATCCAAATCGAGGTCTCCATAGGCAGCGCCCGAAGAAACTCCTACAAAAGTCTCTATTCCAGATTCTTGAAAAGTTGAATCCTTCTGATTCCAAAAAATCAGATTATTAACCTCCACCGCTGATAGCTCCTTCATTAGGGCGAGATAAAGACTGTCAATCTTTTTTTGCGAGCTGAAGGTTATTCGATTTTTTCGATAGGCTATAAAATCTTGATTGGTAATATCCTTCAAGTAGCCATTGCTAATAAAAACATCCTTAAAACCATCCAAATTCAAATCGACAAACAAAGGGGCCCAACTCCAATCCGTACTGCTTATTCCAGCAAATTGCCCCAATTCACTAAAGGTGCTCCCGCGGTCGGCAGCTCCCTGATTGAGCTGTAACGTGTTTCTAGGATATTGTAATTCATAACCCATGGAAGCTGCAGCAGATTGCAAATAAGTATTCAAATTATTTGCCATCATCACCCTGGATTTTCTAGTTTTGGGCAACATATCGGCCACTAGAATATCTGGCAATTCATCGTTGTTAAAATCTGCCACATCATTACCCATGCCATTAAAAGATTGATGCTTCAGGGCCTTATTAATTTCATTGACAAAGGTTCCATTTCCCTGATTCATATAGAGAATATCATTGGATATAAAATCATTAGAAATGTACAAATCTGGCCATCCATCAAGATTAAAATCGGAAACACCAACGCCTAATCCAAAACCCTCTACTTCAATTCCCGCCTGTGTTGAGACATCAACATATACTGGATGATCCAAAGAATCTATCCAGTCACATCTTAACAATCGATCTGTATTGGCAGCGCTACCATCTAGTTTTCTTGGAATGGGGTCATTTACGTCATTAAATTGATTGGTATGATTCAATAAATATACATCCAAATCACCATCCAAGTCATAATCCAATACAGCCGCATGGGTAGAATAATCCTCAAAATCAAGACCATATAGAGCGGCCGATTCGGTAAAAGTCATGTCCTTATTATTTATATAGAGCAGATTCTTTCGCATTTCAGTATTTTTTTCTCCTGCGACAGATAGATATAGATCCAACCATCCATCTTGATTAAAATCTTCAACTAATGCTCCCGTACACCATGAACTCGTGCTTAACCCTGCCTCTTTGGTCACGTCTTGAAACTTAAAATTTCCCGTATTTTGATAAAGTGCATTTGACACTCTGTTACCCGTAAAAAACAAATCTTCGAGACCATCGTTATTAAAGTCACCCAAGGCCGTACCTGCCCCATTAAAAAAATACATGTAATCGATAATCGAAAAGTCCGTATCCAGATCAATTTGATTATTAAATAACACGCCCGTATGATGACTTGAAAGCGCATGAATAGGCTGCTGTTTTTGAGAACAATCATGAAACCAAAAACTACTCAACAAAAGTATTATTTTATACCACTCAAGTTTTGAAATATCCATTCGTCGGTTACCGCTTTTTGTTCAGGGTAAATGTAATGCCCAGCATCCTTCATAATACCCAATTCCTTAGGTGCCTTGATTACATTATACATGCTTTGAATAGAGGTAGGAGGGCAACTTTGATCATTATACCCCCAACAATAATAGCCTGGTACTTTTAATATTCTCGCAAAATTTACGACATCATAATACTTAGAAGTCTCAATTTTATCTTCCTTAGCGTGAAATGGGGAATTATTTTTGTCAAATAAATGAGGCCATCCTCCCGCCCGGCCATTGAGATATCCTGTTAAGTCGCAAAGCGCAGGATAGTAGGAAACTAAATAATCCACTCGTTCGTCCAATGCCGCTGTGACAATGGCCAACGCACCTCCTTGACTGCCTCCACTGACACCTAAATGTTCCTGATCAAATTGTGGTAAGCTATAGATAAAATCAATCGCCTTTACACACCCCGCATAGACCCTTCGGTAATAATACAGCTCTTTATTGTCCAAATTAAATGCCCAATAATCATTCAAAGCTGCATTCCATAATTCTCCATAGATCTCATTGTGATCATTCATAACCATAGGGATTCCATGAATTCGAATGTCCAAAACAATCAATCCCTTAAGTGCATCCGCATCTTGAATCATAAAGTGAGGCCAAACCCCTGCTCCTGGGACCTTGATCAATGCGGGAAATTTTTTACCCCCTCTGGGGACCGACAACACACCATAAATATAGCTTCCCAGTCTAAAATTTTGAAACTTAACCTGATAGACATCCAATTTTTCATCACTCAATGCTTCGATCTTGGTCATTTTAGCATTAAGCGGTATATCCTTGTTTTGCAAAAGCGTTTGCTCCCAGAATTTCTCAAAATCATCAGGCATCGTAGTTGTAGGCATTATTTGATCATTTGCAAAAGCCACGGTAGCCATGCCTTCATAAAATTTTCCCTCGGAATCAACGGTAACCTTACATCTAAGATAACCTGGTGTCTTCATCTGCTGGGGCTTAAGTTGTGCCCTCCCGTTTTCAAGATAGAGAATACCCGCATCAATAGGATCCATCTTTTCTGGCATAATTTCGTATTGTACCTTAGCCTCGATTGGATTTCCATTTTTATAAACTGATACACTAAATATTACCGATTCTCCTAGTCGATAATTCCAATCAGAATGGTCTGCAGATACGATGACCCTTACCGGCGTATAACTCGGCCCCCACTGACCGTAAGCCAACGCGGTAAAAAATAAACTAATACACGCAATACTCAGTTTGATAAAACTTCCCATTGAATTTAATCCCATTTAAATTCCCTATTAACGCTTAAAAAAATTAGGCCCTTTTCCATAATAAAAAATCAATCTATTCTCATGACGCTATTTCTCGAATGAATCATTTGGGCTCATTGGTATAGGGAGCATCACTCGGATTTGAGCCTAAATTAAAATTGGGTTCACTACCTAGTTTTAAGCGCAACTCCCCTCCTTTTTGAAACTCACTGTGATAAAACCAAATTTTATTCAAAGCAATGCCATTTAGATGAACCGATTGAATGTATTTATTCTCAACCCCATTATTTTCCGTAACAATTTTAAACGTCTCGCCCCTATAATAGTCCGTGTTCAAATGAATGATGACCTCATCAAACACAGGGCTGGTCAATTCATAAATTGGTGCGGTCGAATTATTTCCTCTTAAACTAAAGAGCCCCATAGACATCAAAGCACTTACACCTCCCATTTGTCCCTCATCTTCATCATGGCCCCCATAACCGCTTTCGGGTGTTATATCGCCATAGGCCCGCTCATTGACCTCACGTACCCAAAATTGAGTCATCCAAGGTTTCCCTATATAATTAAAAACATGGGCATTAGAGCATCCCGGCTGGTTGGCATAGCTTACATATCCATTTCCATAACCAAATACAAAATCATCATCCTTAGATTTTTCAAAAGCATAATCAAGCTTTGATGCTATGGTATCATTACCTCCCATAAGTCGTGATAGCGTCGGTATGTCATGAGAAACTTGCCAAGATCCTTGCCAAGAATTGGACTCTACCCAACCCGACATACTCAAAGGATCATCGTGCAACCATTTTCCATTCTCATCTTTTGGAAATATTAAATGCTCTCCTGATCTAAAAAGAGTGGTCCAAGTTTTAGCACGGTTATTGAAATAATTGTAATCTTTAAGTTTTCCCATTTTTTTGGCCATTTGCGCGAGCGACCAATCCTGAAACGACCATTCTAGCGTTTTACCCGCATTCCCTGGACAATAGCCATAATCAATATAGAATTGCAATTCCTCAGGGGTATCGCCCATCATTCCTCCAGGCCTATGGTTTTTATTCATTATATCAAAGGCAACTTTAGGAGATGTTTTGGTCATAAGTCCCTTTTGATAGGTACTCACCAGTAGACTGGTCGCAGGATTTCCCGTCATAATATAGGAATATCCACCTGCATTGGGGCCTCGAGGAAGTAATCCACCGTTTTTGGCATATTGAATGAGAGATGCAGAAAAATCATCAAGAATTTCTGGCCAAGCGAGCCCCCATAGAATATTAAGATTCCAATGAGTCAACCAAAGAGCATCTGAATTGTACATGTTGAACAAAGACTTTCCTGATTTGTTCATAGGAAGCATTTTTATCTTCAAATCGGCTTTTGTAAATTTCCAATCCTTCTCTCCTTGGGTATAGTCCGGATAGGTTCCCTTCACATCATTGATGATCTTACGCCCCAATAAAACATGCCATAGATCCGTATAGAATTTAATCTGTTGCTGATCGCTCCCACCTTTTACCTCTATCCGTTGTAATATTTGATTCCATTCATGCTCAGCATTTTTTTGGACCAAATCAAAATCCCAATGATCGAGTTCTGTATTAAGGTTCTCCCAAGCATTTTCTATGCTCGTATAAGAAATAGCCATTTTTACCAAAATTTGATCTCCCGCCGCGACCTGATAATTAGCGGTAAGCCCAGCAGTTGGGGCATCCCAATAACTTTGCACAACTACCCCATAATCCATTGAGTCACGACGGGTCATCTGTTTAGACCCATAGATTTGAGAACTATTTTTTTGATTGCCACGTTCATTCCAGCCGCTTACAGATTCGAAAGGCTTACTGAATTCCATTACAAAAAATACTTTCACTTTTGTAGGCCCACCCCAGAGTCTTCCACCAGAATCAAAGGAGCCCTCGATTTTGGTATCGTCTACTACTTTGGCTGCTGCTCCAGACATCGTCGTGCTACCCAAATAGCCCCCTAAATTGGTCAGAATAGAAGCTTGATCCGACTGAGTATAAGTCATTCTAAAAATACTAGCTCTAGTTGTTCCTGTAAATTCTACCCAAGTATCATAATCTTCTAAATACACCCTTTGATAACCTGGATGTGCCAATTCATCATCATGACTAAAACTTGATTTCCAATGGGCTTCTCCCAAAGTAGGATCAATAGTTCCCGTGGTGGGCATCAATTGAATGCCCGACATCATCCAACCATGTATGGGACTAAAGCCCAATATCTCCATTGAATTATAATTGTAACCACCCCCATATTGGTTTTTATTACGCGTGATAGGTGCAGTAGCTACCATCCCAAAAGGCAAGGCGCCGGGCGTAAAATAAAAATACCTCCCTCGCGATGTTTCTACAAACGGATTCACCCATGAAATAAGATCCTCATAACTTTTAGATGATGGAAACACTTCAATTTCTGATAACCCCAATGCTAGACCTATGCCATCGATAACCTCAAAACGAACCCAATCGACCTTCTTACTCTCAAAAGTAACAACTTTTGCAGCGCCATTATTGGGTAACGCATTCACTGATATGACCGACCCATCACTGAACTTTAAACGACCTCCAGCCGTATGTATATCCAAAGAAGCACGATCATATAAAATAATTTTATCAATATTTTGAAGTGTATCCCAATCGAGCTGAATCCAAGGATACCTAATAAACCCCCAAAAAGTACCATTCCCTTCACAGGCCCATTCGCCTTTATCTGCGATTCTTATAACCCCATCAATTGCATTTTTGGCATTAAAATAATCATTAAGATTACTCGATGAGGTGACCTTGGCTTTAGGCGCAATATTTTTAGGCCCAGCAAATACGCCCCCTAAAAAAAAGAAAAAATAGAGGATTACTAAGTTGAACTTCAAAGCATTTGTCATGATTTCCATATTTCTTGAATTTCTTCTAATGTTTTTTGCTTCGTCTCTGGGATAAATATTAAAGTAAATATCAACAAAATCAAGGCATTAATCATGAAAATCCAAAAGGTAAAGGCTCCTCCAAATAAGGAAAGTAAAACAGGGAAAAATTGAGTAATTAAAACAACCCCCAGCCATAAGATGACAATACTAAACGACATGGCTGTTCCTCTTGTTTTTGTAGGGAAAATTTCAGAAATCAAAACCCAAGGAATAGGACCTAAAGAACTGGCAAAACTGGCGATGAAACCCAAAATGAATAACAATAATAGCGAGCCACTCGTGATTTCAAAATAAAAAAACATGCCCATTCCCAAAAGACAAGACACCATGCCGGATATCCCCCATATCAATAAAGTTCTGCGACCCCAATAATCTATGAATCGTATTGCCACGAGAGTAAAAAGCATATTGACGAAACCAATGATCATGGTTTGGAAAAGTGCGGATTCAGATCCAAATCCAACTTGTTTGAAAATTTCAGGAGCATAATATATTATGGCATTTATTCCCGTAACTTGTGAAAAGAGTGCCAAAACGGATCCCACTACCATCGCCTTTCGAATCCCCGGCTTAAATAGATCTAAAAAACTACCCTTTTCCTCATTAACAGCTTCTTTAATTTCTTTCAAAATTTGATGGGTTTCCTCTGGTCCATTAATTTTATTTAAAATTTTAAGGGCCTCATCAGATCTATTCTCTTTTACCAACCATCGCGGACTCTCTGGAACGAAGAAAAGAAGTATAAAAAATAAAATTGCAGGAATTCCCTCAGATCCCAACATATATCGCCATCCCAATTGAACGTTCCATACCTGATCATGCGTATTGGCTATTAAATAATTGACGATATAAATGATGTTGATACCAAACACGATTGCCAATTGATAAAGGGTAACCAGCATTCCTCGAATTTTAGCAGGTGCAATTTCAGAGATATATAATGGAGATAACATGGAGGCCGAACCCACGCCAAGTCCACCTATAAATCTTGCCATCACAAATTGTGTCAAGTTGTCCGGAACTGCCGAACCCAGAGCCGATAGCGTGAATAATAGTCCTGATAATAATAAGACTTTTTTACGACCGTATTTATCACTAAGGGCACCGGAAAAAAGGGCGCCAAATACGCATCCCCAAATGGCACTTGAGGCGGCCCAACCTGTGAGCATTGGACTTAGTTCAAATTTTACTTGCAAGTATCCAATAGCCCCCGCTATGACTGCAGTGTCATAACCAAACAATAAACCACCAAAGGCAGCCACTGCACAAATAAGATAGGTGTATTTTACTTTAGATAGCTCATTCATGATTTAGATATTATTTCTTATATACGCCTTAATAGTAGCACATCGGCTTCCTATGGCATCCCCACTAGGAGAGATCACATAGGGGCCCACGGCAGCCGGTATGATGAAAGTTTCTGCAAAATGAACTTCAAAAGGTTCAAATGACTGTGTTGGACTTTCTACCAATGCACAGCTTCCTTGAATTAAATTTAATACATTCAAATTTCCCTCGGTATGGTGTGATACTTTCGTTGAAAACCAATGTCTTCGAGTTTCGATAAACTCTAACGCATGTAAGCCCGTACGCTCTTCCTTAACCTCATCAGATTCATTGATAATCTCAATAGCATTGATTAATTCGTTTTCAGCAAAATGCGTATTTCGGTCCCATTGGATCGCTTCTCTTCCATGGTCCAGATGAATCGGTCGAGGCAAACCATCAAGACCAAGTCTTCCCCAATCCCACAACTTAAATGTGAAAATATAAGGCGTCGCACTGATCTCCAAAACCATTGAATTTTTACCTGAACAATGAATGGTTCCTGCTGGTATCAGAATATGATCATGCTTTTTAACGCTAAACTTATTTACATATTTATCTGCAGGAAATACCATTTTCCCTTTTTGAGCAGTTTCCAAATCCGCCATCATTGTGGTAGGGTCTATGCCATCACGTAACCCCAGATAAACATGAGCATCTTCGCCGGCATCAAGAAAGTAATAACTTTCATCTTGGGTATAGTCAATACCGAAATGTTTTTTGATATACCCAGTTAGAGGATGTACCTGTAGGCTCAAATTGCCACCGCCCATCGTGTCCAAAAAATCAAACCGTATCGGAAATTCCTTGCCGAATTGATTGACAACGTGAGTTCCCAAAAGTTTTTCTGATTGGAAAAAAACCAAATTTATAGCCGGTATTTCTATATACTCAGTTCCAAATTTTAAAAGCAAACTATTTTCCTCAGGAACACAATCAAAACACCAAGCATAATTGCTCACTGAACGATCAAGATCACAAACCTCCTTCATCCATTGCCCACCCCAAGGGCCTGGATCAAAAAATGGCACCAAGCGAAACGGCTGTTGGACGCATTTTTCCAATCCCATCACCAAATTCTTGATAGGTAACAGTTTTGGCTTTTCATCAAGGGTCGTATCTAGAATAAAATCCCACGCGGAAAAAGTCCCTTGCTTCATTCTATCACAAGCTCTCCAATCACAGAAATAAGCCCTTTTATACAAGCGAAAAAAATCCTCACCTACATTGCTCGAACCAACATTCCCTAAAATACCCTTCCTGAATTTCTTTTGAATTTCCCACCGCGGCATATCCGCATAAATAAATAGATCTGGATCGAGGCACAAAAGTGAGGCCCCCACTCCTATTGCTATTTTCACGCCCTTGGCCTGATGCCACTCCTTTCTCATTTTATTGAGTTCCGAAGCATCGAAATAAACCTCCAAGTTCAAATCGTTCATTCGCCCAAAAATTCTATCTTCAGTTAAAAATGGCTCTAAGAATTCATTCATCAATGTCTCTTTTCGAAATCCTCTTTCAGTACTGAATATAATACCCTTGGAGAAGTACGATTTCAATTTCGAAATAATTAGGCTCACAGCTACCCCATGGTAACACTCGATTACTATTTTTTGAGATTGACCCTCTTTTATTTTTGAAATAATACGATCCCACCCAGAAATAATTACCTCTCGCTCATCTATTACAACGACCGGAGATTTATCATAATTTGATTTGTATCTATTTGTCACGAAATAATTTAATAACCTGCATTTTGTGACCAATCCGGATGCAATTCCATCTCGAATATAGGAATAGGAAAATAATAATTTCGAGCTGAAGGAACTGCAGTTGGCTTTGCTTCAGAAACAGCATCAATGAGTCCCTCTTTTTTTACCAAATCAGCCCATCTAAGTCCTTCCCATAAAAATTCTATTTTTCGTTCATGATGCAATGCTTCTACAAACGTATCATAATTCAATCCCATCAAATCGGGTAAGATATCCCTAACTTCTAACACCTCATTTACAAGGGCTTGTCGAGCTCTTGCGCGTACCAGATTGACTGCTGAATAGGCCTCGGCTGTTGGTCCATTATTGATCTCATTCTCACATTCTGCATACATCAGCAAAATATCAGCAAAACGTATGATTGGAAAGTCTACAGAGGTAGTCCCTCCATCAGATTCATTGATCTCATCCCAGAATTTGGTTACATAATATCTGTCATCTTCTTCTGTCAAGAAAACTTCTAATCGACGATCTAGTGTATCAAAATTAGTTAAAAAAGAGGATGGGATTGTATAATTTCCTGACCCACCCAAAGATGGAGGCAATAAATCTTCATTAATATTACCCAAATTGTTGGCGCTTCGTGTGATCGCAAAAATGGTTTCATTATTAACATCATTTAGGTTTTTAAATAGAGAATTGACATCTGACTCCAAAGAATATGCAGTAGAATTGATTACCAACATAGCCCATTCTTTGGCTTGAGCATAATCTTGATTCAGAAAATACATACGCGATAACAATGCAGCTGCTGCATAACTATTGGGTCGACCCCAAGCACTTGAAAGCGGTAGCGAAGTCACCGCATGCTCCAAGTCGGTGACTACCTGTTGCTGTATAGACGCCTTGTTCGACTGGGGCATGAGATACGTCTCAGAATCGGAAAAGGGAGCATCAAGCATCAAGGGCACCTTATTGAAGAGACGCTGTAGTTCCATATAGGCTAATCCACGAAAAAATTTAGCTTCCGCCAGAACCACGACTTTTCTAGCAGAATCCATTTCTATGCTCGGGACTTTTTCAATCACAATATTGGAAACATAGATGACAGCGTAGAAGCTACTCCAAACATTTTTAATTTCTGAATTACTGGATCCATATGAAGCATTTGCCAGCGTCGCAATGTCTGAAAAGTTACCCTCATACAAACCTTCATCTGACGCCAGACCTTTTACTCTCCAGTAGGAAGCCCCGTAAGCACCTTGATCATCCAAGAGATTATAAATTGCATTGAGCGCATTTTCTGCATCCTCAGAAGTTTTATAAAAATCAATTTCATCCAAATAGGACAAATTTTCCTCTTGCAAAAAATCTTTGCAACCTGTTATACAGATTAATAAAAAAACTATTAAATAAGCTAATGAACGCATTTATAAACCTATTTTAAATCCAATCGACCATAATTTTGAACTTGGATACCCCCCAAAGTCAGCACCCATATTTTGAGCCTCAGAATTGAATAAACTCACATCAGGATTCATGCCAGAGTATTTGGTAAGAGTAAAAATATTATTACCAGAGATGAAAATATTAATGCCCTGAACCTTAATTTTTTCTAATAGAATTTTGGGTAGATTGTACCCAATTGAGAAATACTTTAACCTTAGATATGAACCATTTTCCACCAAACTTTGATCTACAATTTTACCATCGTTTGGTGTCGAAATGGGTAGATCACCTTGTTGATTTGTAGCGCTCCACATATTTTCATAGGCCTCCTCAGATATATTTCCTGTTCCATTTATATTATTCAATATGACCTTGTTAAAATTGACAATTTCATTTCCGGCTACCCCTTGAAATAAAAGTGATAAATCAAATCCATAGCGGCTTATATTCGTCGAAAAGCCATATATCAAGTCTGGAGTGACGGAACCCAATACAACTCGATCACTATGATCAATCAAACCATCTTCATTTTGATCTTTATAAGAAATCGTACCTGCCTTGGCTACTTCGCCATCAAGTGTCGCTATATCCGCACCTGCTGTTGTAACCATACCATTAATTTCAAACCCATATATAGCTCCAATAGCCTCCCCCTCATCAAAAATCAACCAATCATTCATCCCATAAACACCAGTTCCATACAAAATTTGCGAGCTTCCTTCAGAAATTACTTTTCCTGAATTAAATGCAATGTTGGCATTGACATTCCAATCAAATTTTCCCACTTGATTTTTGAATCCTGCGGTCATCTCAATTCCTGCATTTCTGATGACTCCAGAATTAGTAACTAAACTAGCAACACCATTGTAGTAAGGCATTGGCATTTCAATAAAAGCATTGGTCGTTGTTCGATTATAATATTCAAGTGAACCCATAAATCCATTTCTGACTACGAAGTCTCCCCCTAAGTCAAATTGATTGGAGATCTCCATTTGTAATTGATCGCTGGCTATGCGAGTGGGTACAAAGGATTTTAGTTCTGTGTTTCCTAGATAGAATACGCTTTGATCCAACTGACTGAACCGCAAATAAGAGGGTATTTGTTGATTTCCCACGCGTCCCGCACCTGCGTACAAGTTGGCTCCAGATATCCAATCTGCTCCCGAAAGAACCCCCGCAGCCTTTAAATCCATATTAAATCCAAGGGCAGGTAAAAAAACAAAATCTCCTCCGAATCTCGAACTCGCATCGGTCCTTAGAATTAAATTAATATCATAAGTACTTCTTAAATTGTAATCTAAATTCGCCATAGCTGCAAACGATTGGACCTCATCCAAACTTGAACCTATGGTTTTAGTGGCTCCACTTCCTAGGGCGTAATACCCCAATTTTTCATTATCAAACCCCCTCGACTGTCCACTCAATAGTTCAACCAAAGTACCCTGTATCTCTGTCCCTATTTTTGCCTTTAGGACATTTGAACCATGGGTAACCTGATAAGATAAATAAGATTGATTGAACCAATTAAAAGATTGCTGCTTGGCATTCATTCCAATTCCTCCCACTGATAGTTCAGGCTGTAGTACGGACCCGAAATATGAAAAATCTTCATTAAATATCCCGTCAACTCCCAATTGACTGTAAAAACTAAGTCGATCAGTAATATCATATGAAATACGAGATGACCAAAACAACCTTGAAATGGTTGAAAAAGAACTGGCATATTGACTTAAGGCAATCGGATTCAAAACCGTGTGCGATGATAATAAATTTAAAGACCTTCCTTCATTACCATTCATGGGTAATCCATCATTATCGACCTGATAGTTTAAAATATCTGAAGAACCTAACAAGGGTGAAAACAAGTATGCACCTGTAACCACACCAAAACCATCCGGATCATCCGTCAAAACCGAATTACTTTCAGATCGCGCCAGTACCATACTAGAACTAAAAGACAACCGATCATTAGGCTGACTTGCCAGTCGCGCTTGTAAATTGTAACGCTTAAGTCCTGAGTGATTAACAATGCCTGATTGATTCAAGTAAGATCCCAACATTGAGAAAGAGGTATTGTTATTAGAAACGTTAAGATTGATTCTGTAATTTTGAATTAAGGCAGCTTCACTATACAATTGCTGCTGCCAATCAGACCCTTTTCCAAAATTACTTGGATTTGTATAAATCGGATCATTACCTTCATTGGCTCCAACGTCATTTTGGTATGCAGCAAATCCCCCCCCATCAAGTAATGTGGGCAGTTTATAGGTATTTTGATAACCGGTAAAGGTCTGGATATCCATACTAAACGGTTCATTGGCTCCGTCCTTAGTTTCAATTAAAATCACCCCATTAGCCCCCCTAGAACCATATTGTGCTGTTGCAACTACATTGCTCAAAACCTTGACTTCTTTGATATTGCTAGGGTCAATTAATGATAAAAAATCTACTCCAGAACCATATATGTGGTCTGAATTATTAGCTGTATTATAGTGTGGAATCCCATTGATTACATAAAGCGGCTCAGCTCCCCCAAAAACACTACCCGAACCACGAACTCTTATAGAATAATCACTCCCTGGTGCTCCTGAAGCTTGAGTTACCCATGTCCCAGCAAACTTTCCTATGAGTAATTCATCGGGATGCAAATAATTAAATGTAGTAACAGGCAGCGAGGTTGGCTCAACCCATAACGAATCCAGTTGCCCATAAGTAAAGCAAAGAGACATCCAACTGAAACAAAATATGAATATAGTTCTCATCAGTAGCCTGGATTTTGAACGAGGTTAGGATTAACATTTATTTCCCGTTGCGGAATTGGAAATAATATATGCCTGCTCATGTCTACGATTACGCTAGGTTTTGCAAGTAATACTTTTTCTTTCAGTTTACCAGTACGCACCAGATCGAACCACCGGTGACCTTCAAACACGAATTCTTTTGTCCTTTCCAAAAGAATAGCTTCTCTAAACGCCTCTTTATTCAAAGTAATATCGAGATCATCAAGTCCTGCCCTTGATCGAACCTGATCGATCAACTCAAATGCTTCATTGGTCGGACCTGAAAGTTCATTCAGCGCCTCAGCCTTCATCAATAAAAGATCTGCATAACGAAGATTGAAAAAATCACTACTCGAGCTACTTGCATTGGGCTCAGCGGCTTCATCCCAATATTTAAAAATATGTGGATCAAATGTATACGTTTCACCAATACTGCTATCGGTCCATTCCACTTTGAAGGTAACGTCTCTTCTGAGGTCTGAAGGATCAAACAAATCATAGAGATATTGAGTGGGTAACTCCCAAGATAAAGAATTTTTATTTAATTCTACTGGCAAGACCCGTACATTGAATTGGCTTGTTTCCCAAATAGCATCGTTATTAAGTGTAAAATTGACACTAAACAAAAGCTCACTATTGTTGCTATTTTCAATTTTAAAAATATCACCAAAATTGGGCATCAACTCGTGCACTCCTGATTGAATGATATCATTTGCCTCATCAATCGCATTTTGCCATTCCCCAAGGGTCAAATATACCTTAGTTAAATAGCCTCCCGCTGCTCCTCTGGTTGCCCTTCCCATATCTACACCCGAATATGCCCATGGCAACTGATCGCGCGCAAGCTCCAAATCAATAATTATTTGGGCATAAACGTTAGCAACAGGAGTCCTACTGATAGATATGGTAGATAAATCAACAGTTGGTTCGAGTGATAACGGAACATCTCCAAACATCCTTACCAATTCAAAATACATCAGCCCTCTAATAAAATGACATTCTCCCAAAAATCTATTTTTTAGGTCTTCATCCATTTCTATAATTGGTATTTGTTGGAGCGCAATATTAGTTACATTGATGGTCTTGTAAAGGTCTTCCCACACATCCTCTAAGTAGCCATTATTAGCATCCCAGGTAAAATCCGTCAAAGGCAATGAATATTGCGGATTATTGGCTCCTGAGGCATATCCTTCATCCGAAGCCAGCGCCTGAACGACCCAATAGTTATTAAAATATACTCCACCAAAATCACGATTACTGGTCCCACTCGCCATATGATCATAAGAAGCATTGACTGCAAGCAATGCATCCTCAGCGGTTTCATAAAAGTTTTGAGGGGTCAAAAACGCCTTCGGAACCTCCTCTAATGAATCCTGACAGGTTGAGAATAAAACCATCAAAAATGACCATCCTATCCATCTTAATCCCTGTTTAAAAGTTATATTTAAATCTTTCTGATCCATCAAAATCCTAAATTTAAACCTACTAAAAGCATTTTAGAGTTGGGATAACCACCCAAATCTGCACCAAAATCTGTGGCCGATTGACCAAAGTGACTGACCTCTGGATCATAGCCCGAATAATTTGTTAAGGTCCATAAATTTTTACCTGTTATATAGATTCTTCCGGAAGATATTTTTAATGATTCTAAAATTATCGTAGGGAAATCATAGCCCAAACTTACGCTTCTTAACCTCAAGTAAGAACCTGATTCAACCTGGGCAGAAGAAACATGCTGACTAGGGGCCGTTGTTGTCACTTTTGGATAAATATTACTTGGATTTGTAGGAGTCCAGCGATTGGCATAATATTCCAACGAAATATTGTTATTTGGTGTTTGTCGTTCCGTCAGAAACTTGTTAAAGTTCATGATATCATTGCCCACTACTCCCTGAAAAAACAAGCTCAAGGACCAACCCTCATAAGAGAAATTGTTATCAAGACCCACCGTAAATTGAGGTTGTGCACGTCCAATAAAAGTTCGATCCTTATCCGCCGAAATGATTCCGTCATTATTCAAATCGCGATAATAACGATTTCCGGGTTGCAGCGTCTCGCCAACAAATTTTGGAATCGCATCCAAATTATCATCCAACTGGACAATCCCATCAAATTCATAACCATAAAATGTCCCAACTTCCTGACCTTCTACCAAAATAGCCCAACTTTCATTGGTAAAAGGACCTGCCGAATTAGGTATGGAATCTCTATCACCAAGACTCAAAATGGTATTTTTATTGGCTGAAAAGTTAAAGGATGTATTCCACTTAAATTTTTTTACTAAATTATTAGAAGTAACAGAAAACTCAAATCCTTCATTTTTCAGGTCTCCTAAATTGCCTAAAACGCTACCAAAACCAGTATATAATGGCACCAAAGTGGTAAGTAATAAGTCTGTAGTTCGTTTGCTATAAACATCGGTGGTAATGTTGACTCTTGCGTCAAAAAAAGAAAGATCCAATCCAATGTTCAACTGGGAGGTTGATTCCCATTTTAAGTCAGCATTAGATAGAAAGAAAGGCTCATAACCAAAAGCCAAAGATTCACTAAAAGAGGTCACATTGTTAATCAAAGGGGATAAGGAGGTGTAAGGTCCAATGGATTCATTGCCCACCACCCCATACCCTATCCTTAACTTGAAATCATCAAAAAAATGAAGCGCTTGGATAAAGTTTTCGTCGCTGATTCGCCATGCCAAAGATCCCGATGGGAAAAATCCCCATTTTTCATTAGCGCCAAATTTACTCGATCCATCGCGCCGCGCAGTAATCGTGAAAAGATATTTATCCATCAAAATATAGTTGACTCTTCCCAAAAAGCTTAAAAAAGTATATTCAGATTGATTGCTGTTCAAGGAAACACCTCCCCCCAAACTTAAATCATAATAACCCAACATCTCATTGTCAAATCGTATAGCATTAGTGGTCATTCTTGAAAGCTCCGACTTTTGGGCAGTGTATCCAATCACTGCATCTAGATCGTGTATTCCGAACTTGTTACTATAGCTAAGTGTATTTTCATTGAGTCTGGTCAAATTAGAATTGGTTCCTGACGATCCAAAGGCATCTCCTCCAGAACGTGATAACGAAGGCGTAAATTGATCCTCACGACTGGTTGAGAAATCCACTCCAAGGCTTACCTTAGCCATCAAGTTTTCTGAAACTTGAAGCGTGACTGACATGTTTTCCACGATTCTTGACAAGCGATCTTCACTGGGCGACTCCAAGTTTTTGAGAAGTGGATTGGCATTTCCATTAAGGGGTTGAAGCTTACTGTCCGCGAGAATAATTGCTCCCTCATCGGATACTTGATAATTCTTATCCACGTAATTACCATTTTCAAATTTAATTGGCAGCATAGGATTAAATGATAGGGCAGCGGTTATTGAACCGCCATCAAACGCAGAATTGTCGTCAGTCATTACTTTCATACTTCGTACATGACTAGCCAAAAGTGTATTTTGAAATTTTAATTTTCTGGTAATTTGGGCGTCTACGTTGATACGAGTTGAATATCGTTTAAAGTCACTCCCAACGATGATGCCTTCTTGCTGAAAGTAACTACCTGAAGCTCCATAGGTCACTTTCTCCGAACCACCTGTCAAAGTCATATCATAACTAGAAACAGCCGCACGTTGAAAAATAGCATCTTGCCAATCAGTACCTTCTCCAAAGGAGCTAGGATTAGAATAAATACGTCCTAAACCTCCATTAAAAGAAGATTCATTAACGAAATGAGCAAATTGCGTTGCATTTAACAATTCATAGGGATCACGCACTTCCTGCCAACCTTGATACGTTGCGAGTTCCAATTTGGGAGCCCCCAATTTTCCTCTCTTTGTGGTTATGATGATCACTCCATTTGCCCCCCGAGCACCATAAATAGCAGCTGCTGAAGCATCTTTCAATACTTCCATAGAAACGATATCATTGGGGTTTATTGTCGATAATGGATTCATTTGATCCCCTTTAGAAGATCCCGTTGTTATATCTTGAACACTACTCAAAATAGGCACCCCATCAATCACATATAAGGGTTCATTTCCTGCCGAGATCGAACTCGTCCCCCGTATTTTTATAGATGTAGCCGCACCCGGCGCCCCAGAATTTTGTGTAACTGTAACCCCAGCCGTCCTACCTTGTAAGGCCAAATCAGCAGAGATAACAGGGATTGCAGAGAGCTCCTTTTGGCTTACCGTGGCTACAGATCCTGTAAGATCGCGTTTGGCCCGGGTACCATAACCGATCACTATTACTTCTTCTAATTCCTCAACATTTACAGTCATTGTCACATCGATAACAGCCCTCGCACCGATGGTAATTTCTTGAATGGTATACCCAATGGCAGACATTACGAGTACTGCACCTTCTTCGGGCATATTTACAGTATAAGAACCGTTATAATCTGAAATGGTCCCAATGGTAGTCCCCTTTAGAATAATGTTTACCCCAGGTAAGCCTTCTTGATTTTCATCAAAAACAGTTCCCGAAACGACACGCTCTTGGGCCCATATCAAACCATTACTCAATAAAATAATCGCTCCAAAAAGAGATAATTTAAATGATACGTTCATGGTTCTCGGCCCTAATCCCATTAATCAAAACATTTTGGGGCAATAATAAAAGCTGAACCATCTATATTGGTCACAACTAGATTACCATTGTCATTGGTAAAAGTAACTTCCATAAAATCAATATCCTGATCTTCAGGAATATCAAAATAACTTCTCGGCCAAAACGTTATTTCCCAAACGTCATCCCCCATATAATTCAACGCAGCTACATCTTCATGATTACAAATCTCATAAACCTGATCCCCAGAATATGCTTTGGCGCATAAATCGACATAACTTGCACCAAGCATAAAATCATCCCCCTCCTTGGCATCAAAAACGATAGTAATCAAATCATCCATAGTGAAGGTCGCTTGCTCAACCAGCTGTCTGGGCTTGGGACCACATAAATTACTTGGATAGCCCTTCCCGTTGATCACCTCCATACAATCTGTAAAAACAAGATCAAAATTGTCATCACCCAAACCCCAAGTTTGATTACTGATCCCATATGCCAATTGAACAATCATGTTGTCCTCGCCTGGTAATGCTGTGATATAAACCGTTCCAGTAGCCCCTGCAGCTGCAGCAAAAGCTTCATCAGCTATAAAAGTGACCCATTCGACCTCACCATAATTATCACCAATTCCAAATCTTCTTAAAAATGCAGTATTCCAGGGTAATTTCGTATTTTCATCTATCTCATCATTGGTCGTAAGTCGCATGCTTGAATTTCCAACACTACTCTCGAACCTAACCGATGTATTCGTAGCCGTACTCCAAGATCTTGGAGCTAAAAAACCAACCACTAAGAAAAAAGGATTTCCTGAATCATCGTCTTTTGAAACCTCCACCTGCATGGTGATTTCAAACGCTTCCCCCGCGTTGACTACAGATGGCTGATCAATCTGCAAGATGGTCATACACATAGAAAAGATGAGCAGCATACAGACAAAAAATACTGCCATAGCGCGATAGGGATTCCATTCAAATCTATGTCCTTTAAAATTTTTCATTGCAGTTCAAGATCATAGATATATACATTGTCCGAACAGCCCAATTGAAATTTAATTCTCATTTCATTAAAACCTGAAATGGGTGACGCTACAAACTCAATAATGGCTGTGTCGAGGGTACTCAACAAAAGCATTTGAGTTGGATAAACCGGATCATTGTATTTCCAATTACCATCTGAGATTACGGGAAATGGCACTTGCTTAGTTTCAATTTGGTAAGTGGTCGCTTCTGAATTGTCAAAATCCAATTTCAATCCAAAGCCACTAAAATCAAACTTGTCCGATATTTCTATCCCATTACGATACGCGGAGGTAATTTTCCATGACCCAGACATATTTACCGTAACTTCTTGAAAAGCACCCTCTGGTATAAATATTGGACTTTCACACATCAGAAAAAGCCCAATCACCAGACATACTAGGGATGTTTTTTTAATCACATAGCTAATTTGAGTGACTTTCATATGTTTAAACATAGTAATTTAAAAACAATAAACAAAACATTATTTTACAATAGTTATTAGACTTGTAATTTAGAACCATCCAATTTTGGTATGAATAAAAAAAAAGCAATTGAGCAACTTACAGTCGATCCAAAAAGCAATATTCCGTTGCACAAACAAGTCGAAGAATTAATACGAGAATTAATTTCTCAAAAAGAGTTTAAGGAGGGTAAACTTCTTCCGAAAGAAGTTTACCTCTCGAAAATTTTAGGCATCTCAAGGAATACCATTCGACAAGCCACTAATAAGTTGGTTCATGAAAATCTCCTTATTAGGACCAAAGGAGTTGGAACAAAAGTAGCCCCCTCATTAATGAGTACTGGATTAGAGAATTGGTACAGCTTTAGTCAAGAAATGCATACCAGAGGTCTTGACTTTTTAAACCATGAAATTGAAGTCAGTTGGATCGTATCAAACGCGGACATTTCTAATCAACTTGACATTGAAAAGGGTTCAAAAATTTTAAAACTCGTTCGATTGAGAGGTTTAAAAAACAAACCTATGGTGCTGTTCGTCTCCTATTTCCATCCCAGAATTGGGTTGACGGGCTCGGAAGATTTTACTTTACATCTTTACGATATTTTAGAAAAAGAACACCAAACTGTTCCCGCCAATTCTAAAGAAGAAATTAGCGCTATTTTGGCTACCAACGAATTGGCACAAAAACTTCGTATCAAAAATAATGATCCTATCCTTTTCAGAAAACGTTTGGTTTCCGATGTTGCCAATAGAATCCTAGAATACAATTTTTGCTATTATTTAGCAAGCGATTTCAAATATGAAATTACCATTAAAAGACCTAATTAATAGTAGCCATTGGGCGCGCCTGAGGATCTGCAATAAGATACTCAAATGGGTTTTTCCAAACCAGACAAATTGGATCTTTGGAACGCTTCCAACCTTGGAGTACCTCATCGGCTTCTGTTTGATACATTTTGTCTCCAGTTTTAACATTACTTGCTTCATAAAGTTTGATCAATCGACCATTGTACTTGGGCCACCAGCCATAATTGTTCAACTGATCTCCACTCCATTTACCTCCTAAATCAAACCCTTCTTGTCGCCAGGTGCCCATAATCTCTCCAGCGATGACCTTACCTTGCAAATGAAATTTCACCCCCTCATGCCTCAATGAAAAATAAATACTATCTCCGACAAGGCGCTCCTTTGAAATCTCAAATTTTAGTTTTTTTGCCTTCACCTCAATCTTCCCCTGATCACTTGAAATAACTACTTGAAAGAAATTTTCAAATGAGGCATAATCAATCTGAATCTCCCAGCTCCCCTCATACGCCGAAATCAACGATTCATAAGGGGTTTCACCAGCAAAAACTGCCAAGCCCGTTTTAGGATCAAAAATTTTTATCTGATCAGGTGCGGCTTGCTCGGGTGCAAGGGCATAAAAAGCAACCCGAGAAATAGATTCCCAATCCTCTGGCAAGAGCTCATGTCCCATTTTCAACGCTCCATCTAGCTCATAGATTGGAGCAGGTAATCTCAATCGGTCATCTGATAGGTCTAATCGATACATCACTTGATTATAATCATAGCGAGGCACTAGAGGGTCTGGTCCTATAAACTTGGTATAAGTTCCCTCAAAATAGATAAACCGTCCATTTTCTTTGTCTAAATAGGGATGTTGATGGGGGTTATAAAAATAATTATGATGATCAGCCACTTTTACAGCATAGTGCCAAGGGCCCAACGGCGTATCAGCCTCACTATACCAAATGGTTTGGGCACCGGATATCAAAATCCATTTTTGACGAAATTCATTCCAAAAAACTGAGCCTCTGAAAGATGTTATGGGTTGACCTGTCGCTACATCCATCAGTTGCAACCAACCCTCTTCAGGTTTCATGAGCCCTTCTTCTATTAATATTTTCTGCTTTTGCTCATCAATTGCATCTGTATTTTGCTTCCAGCCATAAACCAGTTGACCATTTTTCCTTTCTAATTTGCGTTCAGCCCAATGACTGCCAGGGACTAGACATGTAAAGTATTCATACTGATTGGGGTCTTCAATATGCGTAAGTGAGGGTTGCACTCTCGAAAAATTAAATTGTGAAGTCAAATAAAAGTAAGAATCGTTTCCCGATTTAGTCAGAAGCGGATGCTGAGTAAGATGGGGAGCCGTCAGCCATTCTGAAATCTCTGTCCTTTTTTCAAATTCCTCTTTTTGATCATTGAAAACAGCAATTCCTCTTTCATAATTCCCAAATAACGCATTAACCCTAGCGTATTTCGCAGCCAAGACCTCTTGATTTTTTTGATCTTTTACCACCATTATCCAATCAAACCAAATATATCCGGGGCCCACAAGATGGATCATTTTTTTGGTCTGATTGTTTTGGTCGATAAAATAATCTATCTCAAATCCCACATCAGGATCAATTCCAGATTCAGTTGGGAGCGGGATAGTACCACCAGCAACCGAAAAATTTCCATGATAGCTTTTCGGTAAGAAAGTATCACCCCAAATGAAAAAAATTTTATTTTTATAAATACTCCCTAAATTTGAATCTTGACCTAATACTTGTCCACGATCCCAGTATGTTGCAAAAGAGGGTACTTTTAATCCAAGTAATTCAGTATCGCGATAGATGCCCATTCCCGTCATCCGATACAGACGCTCGGCCGGCTGAATTCTTTCCATGAAAATAATCGCTTTTTTACCTTTATTTGGTGTTAATACTACACTCTGTCTACCCGTGTCATCTTTGGGGATTTTATAACCTTCTGCCGCTACCAAAAAATAAAGATCTCGGCCCATGGCCTCTTGCTCATTATAAGCAATATTTCCATAGCTATCGCTGTAATAAGTGATCCCATTAATATTAGATATTTTAGCGATCGGGATGCCTCTTTTTGTAACACTATCAAGAACTTCAATTTGAAAATAATCATTTTGCTGGCGACAGGAAAAGCCGAGCAATATGGTGAGAAAAAAGAATATATTAAAAATTTTATATTTCATGATCATTGTGAGATTTCGATGTCTCATAACAGAGATAAATACCTAACAAAAGAAAAGGAATACTTAACATTTGGCCCATATTTAGCCAAGAAAAATTAAACATAGAAGTTTCTTCTTTAAAAAACTCTAATAACACTCTACTCCCAAACAACACCACTAAAAAAATACCAAAGATTCTACCAATCGATAACGTTGAATGGGATTGATACCACAAAAGAATTAAAGATAAAAATAAAATTAAATAAACAAGGGCCTCATATAATTGCACCGGATGTCGAGGAATTCCTTTAACCGCCGTACTTAAATCAAAATGGTCCAGATGCTTTTTCATAATAATAGGGGCGTATGCCCCATAATTGTTTCCTTTATTTCTTGCCAGAACTTGAAGCCTGTTTTCAATAACATTTTGACGATAACCCGCTACTACCCTTGAATCCCTTACTCTATTATTAAAATGAAAAAGAAGCACTAAACTGTCACTCCTACCAAGGCTTACCTCCATCTCGTCTATAGACCCCACATGTGATAAAATATCACGCTCAAGTGGCCAACTATGTATTACACCGAAAAAATTTGACGAAGGCTTTCCCAATGATTCTGCATTTACAAAGTTGCCCACTCTAATAAAACAACCCCCCAATGCTACCACTATAACCATCCGATCGATATATTGAAGATAACTGTAACCTTCTCTTTCAGTACGAATAAATGTTCTCTGAGTAAAATCCCAGTGATACGTATATAGGGCAACCGCTACCAAAATACCGATAGAAGTCCCATGACTCGACAATCCTCCCTTCCACATCATCAAAGCCGAAGTGAAGCTGTTTAACAGATGAGGCTCATAAAAAATGACATGTCCCAAACGGGCCCCAATGGCAGTGCCTACAATCATATAAACAAGTAGCATATCTGCCTCGATACGCCAACATCCTTCCCGTAAGAACATATATTTTACCACATAACGACTAATGGCAAACCCAGCAGCAAATAGAACTCCATAAATGGTCAATGACAAGTGATCCCATTTGTAGAGTACCGGATCAAAGTCTATCAGAATAACACCTATAAAGTTAGCTTGCATTGGAAGGGGTTCTTCTAGATGTGGTTCGGTCCAAACAAGCAGCCCCAATAGCCCCTGCGTAGCTCCCCAATGCAGATTTCATTATTTTAACTGCTCCTGAAGGTGTCCAACAATGTTCATCTATCGCTGCTTGAAATTCAGGGATGTAGGCACTTACTCCTTCAGCAATCCCACCACCCAAAACAATGAGTTCAGGATCATAACAATGGACTGCATTAATCATTGTGGTCTTATATACTTTAATTAACTGAGCCAAGATATTTTGAAAGACAGGTAAGCGGACGTTTTCGGACGCCAGCAGCGCCTTGAAACCCTGACTACATAAATCCCCACGATTTATCTCATGGAATTTATTGTTTAGCCACCAACCAGAACCTTCACTTTCGGCACATCCCACTCCGTTACAATTACATTTGCCTCCCTCGTATTGAATAATCGTATGGCCCAATAAGTTACCGGCTAGATGATTTGATCCTCTTAAAAGCTTACCTTCCAACATAACGGCACTACCTATGCCCGTGCCTAATGTCAACATACAGTTATTATGATAGCCCTTGGCCCTCCCAAAATGATACTCCCCAATTAAGGCTGCTCGGGCATCATTTTCTAGAAATAAAGTTGCTCCAAATTTCATTTTGACCCACTTTTCCAAATCAAAGTCCATTGCATCCGGATACTTAACATAGCGAGACAAAATTTTATTATTGTAGGCATCTACAATAGAAGGGAATGCAATGCCAATAGAACTCACATGCTCAGAATGGCCTACAAAAAATTCATGAATGCAACTCGACAAATCATCAAGTATATATTGCACACTTGAGCTATCTCGAACCACAATTGAAGTTTGAAATAAAATTTCACCCTTATTGATTACAACCACCTGAGCACTGGTGCCTCCCAAATCTATGCCAACCGAATACATTATCTATGTTTATAAGTTTTATACTCAATGATCCATAGGACAAAGCCCCATGTGTCCACTTCAATAAATTAGGCCTACTTTAATGAAAGATGATTCATTTTAAAATAAACGTGATTCATATGTTCGAACATATAAAGGTCATCTATGGGTCATTAGTATCCAACATAAAGGTAAAAAAAATAATTGGATCCGGTTTTATTGATTCAGGTAATGACATTAGTTTAACAAACCATTTTTGTTGTCAAAAAGTTGAAAATTAGAGCTGTTATAATATTTAAATATTATGGTTAACTTTATCAACAAATGAATTTGCTTTATTTTCTGATTTAGAAAAGGAGTTCTATTTCGAATATTATAAAACACACAACTAAATAACTACAAAATGAAAAAATTAATTCTTGCCACTTTAGCTGGATTTGTGGCCTCAATGGTATCTGGCATGATAGCCTATATGCTGTTTTATCAAGATTTAATGACCGAAATGATTGCGACGTATCCAGAGTCAATGAATTCAGAATCGGACCAAAACTTCCTAGTGGGAATGGGTGTAGGTCTTGCGCAAGCGATCTTGATGACCTACAGTTTTGATAAAATGAATTTCAACACGCTGAAAAGTGGTGCGCTGAACGGCATCTGGTTCAGTGGGGGCATTTGGCTGGTTGCAAACATGAATAATTTATTTCTATTCAAGTTTTATGATGTCTCTCTAATGATGAGTGATACACTCATCTCTGCCGCTTTTGGCCTTTTGGCTGGCGGGGCTATAGGTTGGACTTTAGATAAGCTAAAATAAAATTAACCCTGTTTCTTTATTAAAAGCTAAACCCATGGGTTCTCAGTAGCCTGTGGGTTTAGTTATTCTAATAAAATCTATGAAAATATGAGATTTAATCTATGCGCTTTTTAAAATCAATGGCCCTTATTTTTGTAATAAATGTCTATGTCAAGGCCGCTACAGTTATAACCCCTCGGTTTGATCAGTCAAAATCAGATCAAGTGAACACCGTAAAAATAACGACCTTATCTACTATGTTGGCCGATAAAGGAATCGGAGAATGGGGTTATGCAGCACTCATTGAAGTCGATGGCCATAAAATATTGTTCGATACCGGAAATAAACCCAAAACTGTCCTTCAAAATGCCCTTGATTTAAATATAGATTTATCGGATGTGGAAGATGTTTTCCTGAGTCATAATCACAGTGATCATACGGGGGGGTTGTTGACTTTAAGAAATCATTTGAAACAAAAAAATCCGAAAGCCCTCTCTAGAATTCATGTCGCTGAAGGTATTTTTAGCAAAAGAGTCAATGCTGAAAATGACATGCTCATATTGAAAGATCGCTTAGAATCAGATGGGGTAATTTTCATTATACACAAACAACAGGAAGCATTGTTCCCAGGTGTGTGGGTCACGGGGCCTATCCCTCGACTGCACGATGAGCGAAATTGGTCAGGAAATAGTCAAATTGAAACCCCAAATGGACCCATAGAAGACCGTATCCCAGAAGATCAATCCATGGCCATAAACACAGCCAAGGGTATGGTTTTGATTTCTGGATGTGGGCATGCCGGCATCATCAATACCCTTGAATATATAAAAGCGCATATTAATGAAGCCAAGTTATATGCCGCCATAGGGGGATTTCATCTGGTGACCGCCAATGATGCGCATTTGAAATGGACCGGAGAAAAATTGAAAGCCTTCGGTTTAAAAAAAATAATCGGTGCCCATTGTACTGGAATTAATGCGCTTTATGCCCTAAGAACCCAATTAAACTTGGGTAGATCAGATGCGGTAGTAGGCGCTGTGGGAGATTATTTTGATTTATCCTCAGGTATACATCCGGGTTTTATAGCCAGATAACATTAAATTATAGTCTTATTTAAAGGTTGGCCGATCTCCTCTTTTGGACACGCATTAACTTTGAGGGTTGGTCCCTGATATTTTCTATCCAATGAAATCGCTTAAATATGAAACATCTTTTTACCCTACTCATGAAAATTTCATCCCAACTGCAGCGGGTTTGCTCCAAAGGCTTGACCTTAATAATCCTAACTATTAGTGCTTTACTGATCACCAATGTTCCTATTCAAGCACAAAATAGTTCGATTCCTTCACCAGAATCTATCTTAGGTTTTAAAGTAGGTGCCGATTTTAAATTGGCCAGTTATGAAGAGTCCCTTGATTATTTTCAAAAACTTGAAGCCTCTTCTGATCTTATTGAACTGCAATACGCCGGAAAAACTTCAGAAGATCGCTCTTGGTATTATGCCGTGATTTCTTCAAAAGAAAACCTAGCCAATATCAAAAGGTATAAGGAAATCTCACAATTATTAGCCCACCCTGAAAAATTGTCAGTAGCACAGGCCAAAGCTTTGGCTCAAGAAGGCAAACCTATTGTCCATATCGATGGAGGTCTTCATGCTACCGAAGTCGCAGGTGCCCAGCACACCCTCTCCCTGGCACATTATTTATTGACGCATACTGAAGATAAAAAGGTGAAAGATATCTTGGACAATGTCATCCTGTTACTGTGGCCTTCACTCAATCCTGATGGCCAAGACATCGTCGTCAACTGGTATAAGGAACATGTGGGTACGCCTTATGAAGCCGCTCCCATACCTTGGCTTTATCAAAAATACATAGGTCATGACAACAATAGGGATGCTTACATGGTCAATATGATTGAATCCCGCAACATTACGCGGATTTGGCGCGAATGGGAGCCCAATATCATTCATGTTCATCATCAATCTTCTCCTTTTCCTACACGTATATGGCTTCCCCCCTTCGCAGAACCCGTTGCCACACGAACCCCTCCTTTGGTCGCCAGAGAAGTAAATATGATAGGTATGGCCATCGCCCAAGAATTGGAAACACAGGGCTTAGCAGGTGCCGTACACATGGGCAAAGGTTTTGATGCTTGGTACCCTGGTTATATTGATTATTTGCCCGTCTTACAAAACATTCCAGCCTATTGGACCGAAACGGCACTTTACCGATATGCCACCCCTTATTTTTATACCCTAAAAGATTTTCCGACCGATCGAAAAGGATTTCGTTTGGAGTCCCTTTATTCAAGTCCTTGGAAAGGGGGCTGGTGGCGTTTGTCTGATGCCGTTACTTATATGCAAACGGCATCCATAGCGGTATTAGATTATGCCGCAAAATATTCAGAAGTGCTTTTATTCAATAAGTTTCAAGCAGGTAAACAAACCATTGAAAAATACAAAAAAGAACCCCCTTTTGCCTATTTTATTCCCCAAAAGCAAACTGACCCCGCAAGACCCGTCGAACTGCTCAAAAGATTGGCTTTTAATGGAATTCGTATTACGCAACTCAAGGCACAAGTTACTTTCAATAATATCAGCTACCCAAAAGGTACTTGGGTCATTCCGATGGATCAAGAATTCGGTGAATTGGCCAGACAAATTTTAGAAATACAAAGCTATCCTGATCTTCGAGAGTATCCAGGTGGACCCCCGGAGCAACCCTATGATGCCGCTGGATGGACCCTACCCTTTCAATTTGAGCTCAATGTGATAGCCGCAGCAAGCCCGTTAACCGAAGAGGTGAGATCCGCCCTTGTAGATGTTCAGGGCGAAGCGGTAGATTGGCGGATGACGAGTAAGGAAGATGTAAGCAAAGTTGACTTTGCCCCAGGCGCAGGATTTAATACCAATAATGTCGCCGCAGGTATCCATCCCTTACCCGGTATACTCAAAGGAAGCGGTCCTCATTTACTCTTAGATCCGAAAGAGAACAATATATTCAGGATCATGAATGAAGCATGGGAGCAACAACTCAACGTCAAATATGCTGAAAATAAATACCTCATCTCAGGAGCTTCCAAAACTCAAATCAATCAATGGATCAATGATTATGCTGTGAATGGTTTAATGACCACTGCAGGTAACGGCGTATCCCTCAAGCCAAAAATTGGATTATACAGACCTTGGCGAGCAAGTATGGATATGGGATGGACCCGTTGGATTTTAGACCAATTTGGAACAAATTATACCAGCCTTCGTAATGAAGATTTCATTGCAGGCCATCTTCAAGATCGCTTTGACGTCATTCTCATGGCTTCAGAAAGACCCCATACTATCGAAGATGGATACCCAAAGGGACAAGTACCCCCTAGGTACGAAGGTGGATTGGGTGCACAAGGCATAAGAAATTTAGACCAATTCGTATCTCAAGGAGGCACCCTGGTTTGCATGAATCAAAGCAGTAATTTTGCCATTGAAAAACTTTTCCTCCCCGTTGAAAATAAAGTAGCTCAATTGAAGCGCAAGGATTTTTTTACAGGAGGATCTCTCATGCACGTTTCCATTAATAATACCCATCCTGTCATGGCTGGCATGCCAAAAAACGCACATGTTTTTGTCTCTAACAGCCCTGTATTTAATACCTTAAAGGGATTTGAAGGTGAGGCATTGGCCAAATACCAACCCAAAGGGTCTCCCCTAGCATCAGGTTATTTACTCGGAAGCGAATACATGAATGATTATGCTGCTGCCTTGGATGTGCACCATGGTGCAGGCCATGTGATCCTTTTAGGATTTCAGCCACAATGGCGCGGTCAACCTATGGGGACTTTCCGAATCCTATTTAACGCATTATTATTCAATCAAAATGTCGCAAAAGCACACCCCATTAATACCTCATTTTGGTCCAATCCTCAGTCCATAGCATCCGAAAAAGAGTAATACATAAATCAAAAATATGATCTATGTGTTGAAGGTAACTGAACATGCTTGCGTTCAAATCCTTTTATTTCTTGAACTATTTTCCCGCTGATTGATTATCAAAAAAAAACTGAATAACATGGTTATTAAACACATTTCTACCATCAATATTACAAATATGACCCACAGCAGGAATGACAATAAAAGTTGATTTAGGTTGATTCCTTGCATACTTCCGAGCACCGCTTAGAAATACATAATCTTGTCCTCCCATGATGATCAGGTTCTCAAAAGAACTTTTGGTCTTAAAAAAGCGCTTCAATAATTTTATAAAATATTTAGAAAGGGAAACCCAGCGCATATAAGCCTCTCTGGTCAACTTCTGCGCTTCACGTTGATATATTTTTCTTGAATTTTGATTTCTTTTTCGCGGCATGAGTATATAGGAGCACAAACGATACATCATAGCATAGGGTAAGATCCTATTTAATGTCTTTGCAGCTTGAATGAAACATTTTAAAATGATATTAGCATTGAAGACTCCTCCTGCCATCACTACTTTCCCAATATAAGTGGGATAACGCATTGATAAATCTTGAATCAATACACTCCCCAAAGAAAGCGTAATGAAATGTGCCTTTGCTATCTCTAAATGATCCATTACTTCTTTAATATCATTAGATATTAATTCGAAATCATATTGACTCGGTGAGGGGTTGATGGGCTCAGATGCCCCATGATCCCGTAAATCCAACAGTAATAATTTAGCGTGTTGCTGCAAAGCTTCCACTTGACGTTTCCAAGTTCGGATACTCCCTCCCGCCCCATGAATGAAGACGATCCAAATATTGGATTCGGGATTAGGAATAACATTGAAATTAATCATAAAAGAAAGGTCCTTGAAATAGGTAACTCATTAACGATTATAAAAAAAAGTTAGTTCTATAATCTCGACCTTCCAAATTCACCATTTATGAAAAGCAACTGCGCGAAGTAAGGTCTTTTGTCACTAATCCTCTAAAATTATCCGTAATAACCTGTAAAATACCATTATTCAATAGGAATGATTACCCTACAGGGTGAATCTTCAGCCCTTTAAAAAAGGGAATAACTACCTTGATTAAACTCAACCCACTCCAGCCTTTATTAATATTCACAAACTATATTTTGACCTAATTAATTTGGATTTTATTGAATTATTTGGTATATTAATTGAGTTTAATTAGTAGGCGACGTTTTTGGCTTTCGAAACAACTTACCTACAATCTGTAAAATTCAAAACGTGAAAAATAACATCCAAAATATATTTCGTTACTTACTTTCCGAGACCACTAAAAAAAGAAGTGAGAAAATTATTCTGAGCATCGCCATTGCAAGCTTTGTCATACATCTCCTACTGATTTTATTGGTTCAACTCAAATTAATTCACTTAGAATCTAGCCTTTTTGACAGTCCCATCGCCGCCATCTATACCCCTTTTTCATTTATTTTATTGTATGAAGTCTACCTGGTCATCTACTATTTACCAAGATCCATAACTACTTATATTGGCAAACAATATGAGATCATAACACTCATCGTTATCAGACGATTGTTCAAAGACTTATCAGAATTAAAACTCTCTACCAATTGGTTTGAAATTAAAAATGACCTTCAATTTACTTTCGATATTATTGCCTCGGTAGTCATGTTCTACCTACTCTACCTTTTTTATAAGCAAAGTAAGCCTAAGCACTCGGAAACTCAAAAAGTAATCACCAGCAATATCGATGGTTTTATAACATTGAAGAAAGTCATCGCTGCCAGTTTAGTTCCTATACTCGTCATCATTGCCACTTACAGTCTTTCAAATTGGACGTTTACTCTTTTTAATCTTGATGCGATGATTAAAACTTCCTTTAAAGATATCAATAACATATTTTTTGATGAATTTTTCACACTATTGATCGTAGTAGACGTGATTTTATTACTGGCCTCATTTTACTACACGGATAAATTCCACAAGGTCATCCGTAATTCTGGGTTTATCATTTCTACCATCTTGATTCGATTATCCTTCTCAGTAACCGGATTGCTAAACATAGGGCTCATTATCGGTGCCATCGTATTTGGCCTACTCATCCTAATGATTCATAATAAATTTGATGAGGAGTTGAGCTAACCCTAAAAATTGAAGAGGAAGAACAATAAATACCTAAATGAAAACAGATTTAATCTTTGGGATACTTTGCGGTATTCTTGGATAAATACAGCTCATCAAACAGGATGGCATGCGGTAAGGTCAATAAGGAAATAAAGACGAAAAAATAGGTAAAAAACACAGACCAGTCAGCAGGATCTAAATAATAAATCAAACCGGACATTCCCACAATGGTCAGTAAAGTAAAAGGGCTTAGGTCTTTTAAGAAAGAAGCGAATGTATAATCAGTCGTACGATCTTTCATCCAAAAAAATTGGTGTCGCATTGCATTGATTGAATGAAATAAAACAAAATAAAGTGCAAAAGCGACAATAAAGGGAAGCATAAGATAACTCAGTAATAAGTAAATAGAAAAAAGAATCAAGCGAATGACCGCAACTTTACGAATTACTCCTTTAACAAGTAGATAAGCTATATAAACATAGCCCAGTAGGTGAATGACTAAAACGGTAATTACTTGGATATCCTTCGGTATCCTTGATATCGATTGTGAACCAATGAAATTTAGGGTAGGTAGTAGTTCATTAAATTTCAAAATGATTGGACTTACTAATACGATCAATCCCCAACTTAAATTAAGAATAGGGTCTTTCGGGGTTTCTGCAATGTCTTCAATCAATTCTTGTCCAAAATGATAGGCCGACAAAATGATAAAGATCAATAACGCTTTCAGTGGCATCAACACCCACCACAACAAAAAGCCCAAACCCACCAAGATATATATCAAAATGAATTTTTTAATGTTGCTTTTTTTTGAGAATTTAAGGTGAATTTTATGATCAATGGCCCCATGAGGGACGCCAAAAAACAAAATGGCCGTCAGTGCCATTATATTTGTCACATCATCTTCAGGGATAAACACCAAATAAAGTGATCCCACAACCAAAGCAAATCCGTATTGTAAATATTTAGTCATAAAAAAAGAGGGCATTAAAATACCCTCTTTTAACTAATTTTATGGTATTAAGCTTCTGCTTTTTTACCGCTGCTGATGGCCAATGAATAAATCACTAATCCAAAACCAATTTTATTTATTGCATCTCCAATATTATAGATAATGTCTAGAGACTCTAAAGGTAATACTCCACTTAATAATCCACCTGGTATCGCCATGTATCCAATTGGATAAATAGCCCATCCAACTAATATGAACCATGCTAAAGTGTTAAATGCTTTCTGCAAATGGGGATCATTTGATCCTTGTGAAAGCTTTTTGGCAGATCCAAACCATACTTCATAGAAAATACCCACGTAACCTAAGGTAGATATAGCACCCCAGATCGCACTAGAATCTCTATATACCGTCTCTCCTAGATATCCGAAAATAAGCATCCAAAGCGAATAAACAATCATTTTCCACAAAAGATCCATCTTGGCTCCAAAGGCCTTTAAAATAAGATAAAATTCAACACACATTAAGGGTACTGTTAAAATCCAATCAATGTATCTAAATTCAGTGGGAGAAGTACCTGTCTCTGCCCAAAAATCTCTCATATAAAAGTAATGCACTGCTGCAATGAAGGTAATCAATCCTGAGATCAACATAGACGTTCTCCATTTACCTTGAACATTCCCCATCTCGAGAAAGAAGAATACAGTAGCGGCAAGCATGGCCATGCTACCAATAAAAAAGGTAAACCCAACGTAGTCTCCAGACTGCAAAATAGCGTTAAGTGTGAAATTCATAAGTTATTGTTTTAGGTTAAAAAATTTTAATAATAATCAATTTAGCTAAAAAAAAATTAAATTGGTTTCTACAATTAAATAAAAATTGAAAATAATGAAATGTTTATCAATTTTACATATATTTTACTAACATCTTGAACAAGATTTATCTGAAAGAATATTTAGTGAAAAATATAACTCGTTCATGAACGCATAAAAAATGAATCCAATTGTTCGAAAGGGTCTAGGTGTACTTTTAGGCTTGGCCGCTGCTGCGCTAGCAAGCATAAGATTTATGGCTGGTTTTAGAGAGGGGAAAACCAATTGGATTTTTCCTATTTTGATAGCGGGTATCCTTCTCCTTATTTTCTATTCGCTCTGGGATGGCATCAATAACAAACGAAATTAATCTGTATTTACTTTACTTCGAGTAATAATACTCCTGCCCAAAGTGACCTCATCGGCATATTCAAGCTCACCTCCCACAGGAATTCCTCTCGTTATCGAGGTTACTTCAACGTTCAACTCCTCTAATTGCTTGGTTAAATAAAAAGCAGTCGTATCACCCTCCAAAGTACCGCTAAGTGCCAGAATAACTTCCTTTATTTCTCCATCACTTAGTTTGATTCGATTGACTAAACTTGTGATCATCAATTCATCTGGTCCAATTCCATCAATGGGAGAAATTCGACCTCCTAAAACATGAAACATCCCATTGTATTGGCCTGTATTACGAATCGCCAATACGTCAGGTGTTTCTTCTACCACACAAATCAGTGCTGGATTTATGGACATGGTCTTGCAAGTACAATCTTGGGTATCACTTATGATGTGGCAGGTTTGACAATATTTGATGTCCTCCCGCAGTTCTTTTAATTTTTGGGTCAACAGTAAGGTCTGATCTTCTGGCTGCTTCAATAGATGCAAAGCCAATCGCAAAGCTGTTTTCTTTCCTATGCCTGGTAATTTTGAGATTTCCTCAACGGCTTGCTCAACTAGTTTTGAAGAAAATTCCATTTATTCAATAACGGCTTTAATCCCGGCTTCAGATAGGGCTTCTCGCATGGGTTTTAATATTTCGTAGCTGCCTTTTTTCACAAGACATTTCCCCTTATAATGAATGATATAAGTGCATTGTTCTGCCTGAATAGGGCGATGTTTGCATACTTTTATCAGCGTTGAGGTCACATGATCAAAAGTATTGTAGTCATCATTATAAACAATAAGACCTCTTTCCTTCTCTTGATCAATATCCAATGCTACCTCAACCAGTTCTTCAACTTCCGGCTCGAAATTCATGTTCATTGATAATAATTTGATGCAAAGTTATCAATAACTATTATTTTGCAACTATCTCAACTTATTAAAAGAATGGATCCTTTATTAATATTGCTCATTATTGGTGGCTATTTTATTTTATTAATTGCTATTTCATGGTTCACCTCCAAAAATAATACGGCTCATTCCTTCTACGATGGCAATCGACAATCTCCTTGGTATCTGGTCGCTTTCGGGATGATTGGTGCCTCTCTTTCGGGGGTTACCTTTATTTCGGTACCTGGTGAGGTCGGTAATAGTAATTTTTATTATTTTCAAATGGTTCTGGGGTATCTCGTGGGATATGCCATCATTGCTCAAATATTATTACCCCTTTACTACAAGCATAACCTCATTTCGATATACACCTATCTTGATCAACGTTTAGGGTTTTGGTCTTACAAGTCTGGCGCCTTTTTCTTTTTATTGAGCCGAGTCATTGGGGCTTCCTTTAGACTTTTTCTTGTGGCGAGTGTACTTCAACTTGCTATTTTCGATAGTTATGAATTGCCGTTTTGGGTTGCCGTAGTATCCGCCGTCCTGTTAATTTGGCTTTATACCTTTAGAGGCGGCATTAAAACAATTGTTTGGACAGATACCTTGCAGACTACCTTTATGCTTATTTCAGTTCTGATGAGTATCTATTTCATTAAAGAAGATCTCAACTGGTCTTGGTCTACCTTGACTTCTCAAGTTTATAACGACAGTAAGAGCACAATTTTCAATTGGGACTGGCAACACAGTCGTAATTTTTTCAAACAATTCTTTTCTGGTGCCTTTATTGCAGTGGTCATGACCGGACTCGATCAAGACATGATGCAAAAAAACTTGACCTGTAGGAATTTAAAAGAATCTCAAAAAAACATCTATTGGATGAGTCTCAGTCTGATCCCCGTCAATTTACTTTTTATGGTACTTGGGGTCTTGTTGTATCAGTTTGTAGAACTTAAGGGCATCGTAGTCCCTCCAGGAACTGATAATCTATTTCCTTACTTAGCCATAGAACATTTTTCCTCAATTGCTGGCATTGCCTTTCTCCTCGGTATTACTGCAGCGGCTTACTCCAGTGCCGATTCGGCACTCACTGCATTGACCACTTCTTTTTGTATAGATTTTTTGAATTTCAAGCCTCACAATTTTGAATCAAAAAAGCAAACTAAATTGATGGTTCACATTGGTTTTTCTCTGCTACTGATCGTGGTAATTCTTTTTTTCAAGGCAATAAATGATCAAAGTGTGATCAATTCCATTTTTTCAGTCGCAGGTTATACTTATGGGCCTTTATTGGGCTTATTTTCCTTTGGTATTTTTACTCAGCGCATTGTTAAGGATCAGTGGGTTCCCCTCATTTGTATACTCGCCCCTGTTTTTTGCTACTTGCTGAGCAAGTATTCAAGCGAATGGCTCAATGGCTATCAATTTGGTTTTGAGTTACTCATGCTCAACGGCGCCTTTACTTTCCTAGGACTTTGGCTGATCAGCAAGAAATCAAGGTAGCTCTTTTACTGGATCCCAAAAAAAATCTTCAAAGCGCTGAATTTGATCATTATCAACCTTTATATGCTCTGCCTCTAATAATTCTTGCATGCGACTGGGAGTTTCAAAAAAATGCTTCCCCGTTAGAACGCCCACTCGATTCACCACTCGATGTGCCGGCACTTTGGGCAAAGTATGCGACGCATTCATGGCCCATCCCACCATTCTTGCACTTGATGGCATACCCAAATATTTTCCTATCGCTCCGTAAGAAGTTACTCTGCCCTTTGGAATTAACATGACGACTTCATAAACATCTTGAAAAAATGACGATCTTTGACTCATAATTCATTGTGTAATCTAAATAATTTAATTTTGAAAACCTTGCTCATCACCGGTGCCTTAGGTGGCTTAGGAAGTCCTATGACGGATTACTTTTCATCAACAGGATATCAAGTATTCGGAACCACTTCCCCGAGTAAGACCGCAATAAACCGCAATAACACTAAATATTATCCGTTAAATTTGACCGATGAAAATGCAGCACAGGAACTTATTGATCAGCTTCAAAGCGAAAAAATCGAGCTCAAAGCAGTTATTCTAACGGTGGGAGGATTTGCTATGAACAACTTGTCCAATGCCAAAATGAGTGATTTTGAGCATATGATTAAATTGAATTTTTTCACAGCCATCAATGTCATCAAACCCGTTCATAAATGGATGTGCGAAGTAGGTGGTGGTGATATTTTCATGATTGGATCACGTCCTTTGTTTGAAGGCTCTAGCAGGGAAATCCTGCCTTATACCCTCTCAAAAAGCCTGCTATTACAATTGACCCATTCATTGAATGAATCAAGCGCTGAAGATAAGGTCTTCACGTCTCTTATCGTACCTGGCACCATAGATACCCCCATCAATCGTCAACAAATGCCCGCAGCAGATTTCACCCAGTGGACACAACCTCTCGATATTGCCCATGCAATTCATCAATTGATGGAACAAAAAGACATTACCCTCAAAAAGTCTGTTGTGAAATTGTATTAAAAGCAAAAATAAAAGTTAATTGAAAACATAAATCGAACCAAAATAAACCCTACTCGTAAAATAACTCAGTTGCTCATTTAATCATCTTATTCCCAAAAAGTAAAATGTCTGAAATAATTAAAACTACGGAAATTGCCAAAAAATACATCATGGGTAGCGAGACCATTCATGCACTCAAAACCGTTTCCATTACCATCAACAAGGGAGAATATGTCGCCTTTATGGGTCCTTCGGGATCAGGGAAGTCGACACTCATGAATCTCATTGGTTGTCTCGATACGCCCTCCTCAGGTCAATATATTCTCAACGATCAAGATGTCAGTGATCTTACAGAAAACGAATTGGCAGAAATTAGAAATAAGGAAATTGGCTTTGTTTTTCAAACCTTCAATCTCTTACCTAGAGCCTCCTCACTTGAAAATGTAGCCCTGCCCTTGGTCTATGCAGGGTATTCAAAGTCGGACCGTGAAGCAAAGGCCTATGCGGTATTGGAAGGTGTAGGATTGGGAGATCGGGCTTATCATAAACCCAATGAACTCTCCGGCGGGCAACGTCAAAGAGTAGCCATCGCTAGGGCTTTGGTAAATGATCCCAGTATTATCCTCGCCGATGAGCCTACAGGTAATTTAGATTCTAAAACTTCCTATTCAATTATGGGTCTTTTTGAAAAACTGCATGCTGAAGGAAATACCATTGTTATGGTTACCCATGAGGACGACATCTCGAGGTATGCACATCGGATTGTAAGGCTCCGTGATGGCATTGTAGAATCTGACGAAAAAAATAAAGAAATCATTACTGCTGAATTTACTTAATTTATAATTATGGCTTTAAAAATTTACACAAAAACTGGTGATCATGGAAAGACCTCCTTATTAGGTGGTGAAAAAGTAGCCAAATCTGATCTGCAAATTGAAGCCTATGGGAATGTGGATGAATTGAATGCCTTTGTCGGTTTGCTGCGAGACCAATCTGGAATAAATAGTTCGAAAAAGAGCCAACTCATCTGGATCCAAGAAAATCTTTTTTCTTTAGGTTCAATACTTGCCTGTGCAACGGACTTTAAAGGCATGAAGTTACCCGAAATATCAATAACTCATATTGAACAGCTTGAAACATGGATCGACAAATATGAAGAAGATTTACCAGAACTTACTTCCTTCATATTACCTGGAGGTCACGCAACCGTTTCTGCCTGTCATGTGTGCCGTACCGTATGCCGAAGAGCAGAACGAACCATCGTCAAATGGTCTCTTCACAAAGAAATAGATGAAAATATCACTTCATTTATCAATCGCCTTTCCGATTATTTCTTTATCCTTGCTAGAACAATATCCAACGATCTAAATCTGGACGAAACCCCTTGGATAGGTAATAAATAAAGAATAAAACAGATATGTCCATCCATCAAAAAGTTTCTATTACCCAAACGACTCAATCCAAATTAGCAACTACTGATTTAATCAGTCCCATATTTGGAAAGGTCTACGCTGACCACATGTTGTGTTGTGACTTTAAAAATGGTGCCTGGCAAGATGTGAATATTATCCCTTACGGAGACATCAGTATCAGTCCAGCAAATACAACCTTGCACTATGCGTCTACGATTTTTGAAGGCTTAAAGGCATATAGAAATATACACAAGGAAATTGTCGTATTTAGACCTCAAGACAATGCAAAACGCATGGTATTGAGTGCGGCCCGCATGTGTATGCCCGGTATTCCTGAGTCTATCTTTATGACCGGCATTACTGAGTTACTGAAACTTGATGCGGGTTGGGTAACTAATCATCCCGGAACCTCACTCTACATTAGACCCTTTCAAATAGCCATGGATCCCTATGTGGGCATACGGCCTTCAGACGACTATACTTTCATGATCATCACAGGCCCTGTTGGGGCATATTATTCCCAACCCCTAAAAGTAAAAATTGAAACTAAGTATACCCGTGCCGTCTTGGGTGGAACTGGGTTTGCAAAAACGGGTGGTAATTATGCCGCAGCCCTCAAACCTGCGCTTGATGCTCAAAAAGAAGGTTATGATCAATTGATTTGGACCGATGGCGTCTCGCATCAGTATATTGAAGAATCGGGTACGATGAACCTCATGTTCATAATTAATGATACGCTCATTACAGCCCCTATTGGGGATACGATTCTAAATGGCATCACGAGAGACAGTATCTTGACCATCGCCAAAGATCAAGGCATGAAGGTAGAAGAGCGTCCCATTACGGTAGCTGAAATTATTCAATCCATCGAACAAGGGCGATTACAAGAAGCATTTGGTGTGGGTACTGCAGCCACCGTGGCTCCCATCAAAATCATCGGCTATAATGGGATTGATTATGAATTAACTGATGTCAAATCCAGGAAATATTCTCTTGGATTTTTAGACGCCTTGGATAAAATAAAATCTGGCGTTATTGAAGATAAATTTGGATGGATTTATAAAGTCTAAATCGAATAATACTCATTATATACTAAAAAAAATCGCTAATAAGCCCAATTTTAATTCTTGATTTATTCTTTTCACCAGAGCCAATCATTTACAATAAAAGATTGGGTTAATATAAAGATGTGATTTTTAAAGATTCATTAGGCTTCAACTAAAAAAACACTGAGATTCATGACCCATTCAATAAATAGTAGGGTAATCATCCAGGCGTAGACTTTTTTTTAAAAAAAATCAAGGAGTTAAATTCATCTAGCCTTTTATTCCTTAATGAATTTAGTGGTGACAGACTCAAGCAAAGGACCTTCTATTTTAACGATATATATTCCTTTTTTCAATTGACTGATATCTATCTTTTGTTCTTTTGAACTCAGTACTTTCTCTCCCAAAACAGAATATATCCAAACTTCTTTTAATCCAGCATATTTTATATTAATGATATGCTGTGCCGGGTTAGGATAAATGTTATTTTCATTGATCTGAATGTTCAAAATAGCGGTCTCAACAATATCCGTTAAATATATATTGAATATGCCGATAGTGGATAAGGAACCATCTGAAACTTCTATTTCTAAAGTATATGCTGACTGAATTTCATAACTTAGTGCCTCACTATCTGAAACTGTTAATATTCCTGTTATGCTGTCCAAGCTAAATGCATTATGGTCATTACCATTTAGGATTGAGTAAGTAAGTATATCCTCTGTATCCAAAGCATCCACATAACCTATCAATGTTCCGTAGGGACTATGCTCTTCAATACTAAAGTTAGCTGAAGTAATATTGGGAGCAGTATTAGGAATATAGTGAGCCTCAATATGTAAATTCTGATTTAAAACAAGGTTAAGGTTTTTTTCATAACTGGCAATATCTCCAGACCAATGGGAGAAAACAAAACCATTCTTCCTTCTTGCGCTGATTTTGAGAACTATGCCACTTAGATAAGTACCAGTAAAAGAAGAGTTTTCATCATTGACCGAAATGCCATTGACTTCAATCCATCCATGGTCTAGTTCGTCTAGATCTAAAGTGACCTGAAGTCTGGTTTCACTATCCATTACATTTTGAAAATTATCTAGTTCATAATTGAATCTAACTTCAGCAAACTGCTTAAGGTCATTTACATGCTCATACCATTCACTTGCCGATTGACCCCATCTTTCTTTGTGATCTGAAATTTCAAGAGATATTTTATCTGCCAAACTATCTATATATTGAACCATTCGAGATGGATGAAAAGTAGTATTCATGTGTGTCAAATATTTAGCGGAAAAATCGTTTCTAAATGCTTGATTAGACCAAAGACTTTTAAAAATAATGACATGTTTGTCTTCAAGCTTTGTTGGATTTTGGTAGTTAACGTAATCATAATCCATTCCTAGCATTCGGGAAACAAAATCAAAGGCTTCAAATCCCCCTAATGTCATAGATGCATCCGTATCAGCCAGTATCCAGTTCCAAGAAATCTCATGAGATTTATTCCAATACCTTATGTTTGATTGAGGCCAATCATAATTGCCCAAATACAACTGGGTGATATAGTAATTTATATAATGTTCAATGTCAATTAATTGACTAACATATTGATAATTTAAAGAGTTTGAAAGATCGTTCGTTTCGATATATGTTTTTAGTTCTAAAAATTCATCATTCTTGCCAAATTGTGGGGTATAATAATTTTCTATAAGATTGATGTTTTCAGAATCTATATTCCTATTAGTTGATAGATAATGAGCGTTGATTCTTTCCCTTAAATTTTGTAGCCCCCAATATTGCCCATTAATATAAACCACTACAGGTGCATAAGCTTGATGATCTAGTTTCATACGATCCTTTATTAATTGATGAACTAATGCATCATGAAACATAGTCTCCTCAAATTCACTACCAGAATTTCTTAATAAAAGATCCGTGAAAACATTTATCACTTTATCGGAAAAAACTTGATAATACAAACTATCGGTACCGAATCTTGCTCTCCATTTTAACTTAAGAGACTTCTGTGGGAATTGTCGTGAACATTGCCCAGAAATTTCAATACCAATTTCATCCTCAAATCCAATATCTCCATTTGCCTCAAAATATTGAATGTGGGATTTATGCTCCCAGTCTCTATTCCAATTCAATGAATCGGATCGGCAATTACCAGATTCCCCATTTTTCCCAGCAACATAAATACCCGTATAATCATCCCATAAGTTTTGAGGATTGGTTGAAATACTTACAATAGGTAAATCATGAGTAACATCTATTAGGTAGAGTTGAGTCTCAACAAGTCCAGGATTATAGCCCTCCTTAAATATTCTTGCCTTTAAAATAGTATTTTTATTTATCTGAATACGCTCCACATATCTTTCACTTTTTTCATCAGGATTGCTTCCATCAAGGGTATATCCAATGATCTCATCATCAGAATTACCAGCAATTTCAACTTCAATTAAACCTGAGAAAATTCCCCCATTTTTAGAGAATGATACTAGACCTTCCGAAACTGGGAGATTGGGTAAGTTTGGAGTCGGCACTTGAGCTACTGCCCAATAATCAGAACCAATGATTCGATATAAAGACTCATTAGATTTCATGCTTTCAAATATTTTCATATCTAGCACTTCACCTTGTGGATCACTGAAAATAACTTGTTCTCCGTCCTGATCTAATTTGAATGATGCATGCAAACCATACTTATCAATATCATTGTCTACCCAAATTATTAAATAACCAGAAGCTGGAATTGTACTTACCCTCTCATCATTAGGAAACTGAAATTTTGTTAATGAATCCAAATCATCAGATAAAAAATAACCTGCAAGATCGATATCCTCTGAAGTAGGGTTATACAATTCTATCCAATCACCAGTATCTCCATAAAGGTCAGAGTACACATTATTTTGCCCTGCCATAATCTCATTTAAACGTGGCTGATTTTGAGCTGATAACTTAAAGAGCAAAAAAAAGGAGAAGAGAATTAAGGTCGATTTTTTAAACACGGTTCTATTACTATTTTTAGTTGAGAAGTTGAAGACTCAGTAGACTTTTTAACTGTATCACTTGATTTAATCTTTTGAGATTAAATTTATAATCCCTTTTTTTTAGAATTTAAAATACGAGTTTTACTTATTCCTTGTTATTTGGCAAAAATAAGCTTTTTAGTGGGGGATATAATGGCTAACTCATAGCTTTTCTAAAAATTATGAGAGGGAGCAAGTAATCCAATAAAACCAAATATCTATAATCAATATTCTATTTAGCATCAATCCCTTTTAGGAAAATACGTCTCGAGTTAACAGTGGTTCTTAGATACTTTCGCACTGTTTCTAAATCAAATCGATCAGAGATAAATTCCTTTTACGTCGAGGTTTTATCTATCTTCGCAGCTTAATAAATTTTTCACTAAAAAAAGTTTTTGATCCGATGACAACTGATCAATTAAAAGACTTGAAGGCACGCATATTGGCCTTGAGGAGGTTTCTTTGACTACGATGCCAAGAAAAAAGAGCTCAAAGAATTAGAATTAGTTTCTGCACAACCTGAATTTTGGGTAGATCCCAAGGAAGCAGAAATAACCATGAAAATCATTCAAGGGAAAAAGGCCTGGACTTCAAGTTATGAAAAACTAGAAGAAAGCCTTGGGGATACTGAAACCCTATTTGAATTCATGGAGATGGGTGAAGCTACTATACCAGAAGTAGAGGAAGCCTTTCGGCATGCGTTAAAACAAACCGAAGCGCTTGAATTGAAAAAAATGCTCTCTTCAGAGGAAGATCAGCTTTCGGCCATGTTACAAATCAATCCTGGTGCGGGTGGGACCGAAAGCAATGATTGGGCGGGGATCTTAATGCGCATGTACATCATGTGGGGCGAATCCAATGGGTACAAAGTGAGAGAAGTTGATTTTCAAGCGGGTGATGTGGCGGGAGTCAAATCCGTAACCCTTGAATTTGAGGGTGCACTGGCCTATGGCTTTCTAAAATCTGAAAATGGCGTGCATCGCCTCGTCCGAATTTCTCCATTTGATAGCGGAGGTAGGCGGCATACCTCATTTGCCTCGGTTTATGTCTATCCCGTAGTGGATGACAGTATTCAAATAGAAATCAATCCCAATGATGTGGCAATGCATACCTCAAGATCAGGAGGAGCCGGAGGACAAAACGTTAATAAAGTAGAGACTAAGGTTCAACTAACGCATAAGCCTTCTGGAATTGTAGTAGTCTGTCAGGTCGATCGATCGCAGCTAGCCAATAAAGAGCGTGCTATGACCATGCTTAAATCCCAACTCTATCAGATTGAAGTAGAGAAGAAAAATGCCGAACGTGATAAAGTGGAAGCAGGTAAAATGAAGATTGATTTTGGATCTCAAATAAGAAATTATGTATTGCATCCTTATAAATTGATTAAAGATGCACGAACGGGACATGAGCGCACAGACGTGCAAAACGTTTTAGATGGTGATCTTAATGATTACATCAAGGCCTTTCTTTTAAGAGATAATAATGATTAATAATCATGTTGATCCTACTACCATAACCCCAAAGGCGAAAATTTATACCCTGAATTTTTGGCTGTTATGTGCCAGTTCTTTTTTGTTCTTTGGTTCCTTCTCCATGATTTTACCTGAGTTACCGGATTACCTTGCCAGCTTAAAGGGTCAGGAGTATTTGGGCTTGGTCGTATCATTATTTACCTTAAGTGCGGCAGTATCGCGCCCATTCAGTGGCAAATTGACTGATAAATGGGGTAGAATTCCCGTCATGTTCATCGGAGCTTCCATCAGTGGTTTAGCCGCATTGATTTACCCTCTAACTTCAACTGTTTTTGGATTCCTGAGCATCCGATTGTTACATGGCTTCAGTGCAGGCTTCAAGCCCACCGGCACCTCGGCCTATGTCGCTGATATTATTCCTGCTAAGCGCCGGGGAGAAGCCCTAGGCATCCTAAGTATGTTTGGTACGATTGGTATGGCGTCAGCTCCCATTCTCGGCTCATGGATATTTTTAGTCTACGATATCAATACACTTTTTTATTGTAGTTCCGTCTTTTCGATTGGTTCGGTCCTGATTTTATTTGGCATGAAGGAGACCCTTAAAACCAAAGAGCCTTTCAAGCTTGCCCTTCTTAAAATAGGGAAAACAGATTTATATGAACCTGCGGTCATTCCTCCGTCATTGATTATGGTGCTGACGACTTTTTCCTTTGGAACCGTAATCACCCTTTCCCCTGATTTTAGTGGTTTTTTGGGTATCCAAAATAAAGGATTATTTTTCTCATTTTTTACAGGTTCCTCACTTTTGGTTAGATTCCTAGGCGGTAAGTTGTCTGATCATTTTGGTCGTGTTTTAATTTTAAGATACAGTACAATGTGTTTATGTATCAGTATGATCATTATTGGCTTTGCCACAGATGCAACAACTTATTTTGCGGGAGCCTTTCTTTTTGGTATAGGTTATGGCCTCAATTCCCCCACCTTATTTGCTTGGGCGATAGACCTATCACCTGAAAAAAGTATAGGTAGAGGCATTTCAACTTTATTTATTTTTTTAGAAATAGGTATTGGGATGGGATCCCTTATATCGGGCAGTTTCTACCAAGGTTTTAATACACGTTTTCCTTGGCTATTTATGATTTCGGCATTCTTCTCATTTATTGCCTTTATTATTGTGTTAACTAAAAAAAGATGACTCCTAAACTATTAAAATGGCTCTATTACTTGGTGGGCATGGTTCATTTATTGGGCATTGTATTCAATAACCAAGAAGTATTAACTGCTACAAAGCCTTTTTTAATGCCTATCCTGCTCTACTATGTTTATCAATTTCAGATTAAGCAAGTGAACCTTAAAACCATCCTGCTCTGGATTTCATTGGTGTTTGCCTGGTTAGGTGATTTAGCCTTAATGCAAGCCGATGCTTATTTTTTATTGGGCGTGGGGATGTTTTTCATTGCTCAGCTTTGCTACATTTTATTGTTTTTCAAGTCGGTCGAAGAACCCATCAAATTTAAAGCCCTCCCTTTACTCCCTTATCTCCTCTCCGGTATTTTATTGTTCTACATACTTCTTCCAAAGACAGATGAACTTCTGATCCCAGTTTTCATCTACGGCATCAGTCTGATCGGCATGGCCGGTATCGCCAGACTCAGACAAGGACGCACAGCTTCCAAAAGTTACTACTACGTCTTAATAGGAACCTTACTCTTTCTTATCTCTGACACTTTATTGGCCCTTAATAAATTTGTTTGGGATATTCCCTATGCAGGGATAGGGATCATGAGTACCTATATGGCGGCACAACTTTTGATCACTGAGGGTATACTTCAGGACGAGCAATGACCAAAAATGGTCGATTACAATCAACATACCTTATTCAAAAAATTCTTTCATTTTTTCATAGAACCCTTTGTCATTCTTTGACGGGGCCGGTATAAAGTTTTTTGAGACTTTAAGGTTTTCTAAAATACTCTGCTCTTCTTTCGAAAGAGTTTTTGGCGTCCAAACATTGAGATGTATCAACTGATCTCCTCTACGGTAACCCTCAATATCTTTAATTCCCTTTCCTTTTAATCTTAAAATTTTACCACTTTGTGTTCCCGAATCAATTTTAATTTTCACTTTTCCGTCTATGGTGGGCACTTCAACCGATGAGCCCAAGGCGGCATCCAAGAACGATAAATAAAGATCATAAATCACATTATTCCCATCTCTCTTCAGCTGATCATCCTCAATTTCTTCAATGACAATCAATAAATCACCTGCTACGCCTCCCGCCACTTCATTCCCTTTACCCGACATCGATAATTGGATACCATCGGTAACTCCCGCTGGAATTTTGATAGCAATGACTTCTTCTGTTCGGTTCATACCTGAATTATCGGCTCCAGACCCTTTGCTATCTACTAGTTCACCTGCACCTCCACACGAAGGACAGGTGGCACTCGACATCATCTGTCCCAGCATCGTATTCATTACTTTACGTACTTGACCGGTTCCTTGACAAGAAGGGCAAGACTTAAAGGTGGTCGATGGATCTACCATGAGCCTATTCACTTTGATCTTTTTTTCTACTCCCTCAGCAATTTCTTGAAGGGTCAATTTGATCTTTATTCTTAAGTTAGTGCCTTTTCGTCTACGTTCACCTCTTGAGCCACCCCCTCCAAAAATACTCTCGAAAGGGCTACCACCACCACCACCAAATACATCGCCGAACTGTGAAAAGATGTCCTCCATATTCATGGATCCTCCAGAGAATCCTCCGGCACCTCGGTTACCTTGATGACCATATTGATCATAACGACTTCTTTTTTCATCATTGCCTAGGATCTCGTAAGCTTCTGCCGCTTCTTTGAACTTATCTTCAGAGGCCTTATCGTCAGGATTTTTGTCGGGATGAAATTTTATCGCAATTTTTCGATAAGACTTTTTAATCTCATCTGGAGTGGCACTTCGGCTCACTTCTAATATTTCGTAGTAATCTCGTTTGCTCATCTTAATCTTTAGATCCAGTTACAACTTTGGCAAAACGGATCACTTTCTCACCAAGAAAGTAACCAGGCTCGACAATGTCTATGATTTTACCTGCTAAACTTTTATCAGGTGCGGGTATTTGGGTGATGGCCTCATGGAAATCCTCATCAAAATCATCTCCTGAAGTCGTTTCCATTTTTTTCAACCCCTTGCTTTCAAGCGTATTTTTAAATTTGTTAAAAATCAATTCAACGCCTTCAACAGCGCCTTCCGTTCCCGCTTTCAATGCCCTATCGAAATCATCCGCAATGGGAATAAAAGCCTCCATTAATCCACTATTGGCAGTACTGATCAATTCAAGACGTTCTTTAGAAGTCCTTCTCCTGTAGTTTTCAAACTCAGAATATAATCTTAAATATTTGTCCTTGTATTCAGCTACCTCTGCAACTAAATCGATCTCTTCTGAAGCAGCAGCTGAATCCTCTTCTGAATCCTCCAAATCAATAGTAGGCTCCACTGCTTCGTTTATTTCTTTAGCTAGCTTTTCACTGTCCGTCTTCGCTTTTTTGTCTGCGCTCTTTTTCTTCTTTGTCATAGATCTATTAATGAAAGTACTTAGATCATTTGTAAGACAATTTTATTGCCAAAATGCAATATTATGACAATATGACAGATGTCTAATTTAGATACCGCCAAATGGCATCTTTTAACGCCACAAAACCTTGAGCGGTCCAACTCGAAATATATAAATGTGACACCGTTGTCAGCGTTGCCGTAATTTCAATTTTTAATTCATCATCAAGCAAATCTGACTTTGAAATTGCTAAAACTCTTTCTTTATCTAAAAGTTCTGGATTATGTTTTTCCAATTCTTTGAGCAGTATTGAATACTCCTTCAGAATGTCATCTGCATCTGCAGACACCAAAAAAAGCAAAATACTATTGCGCTCAATATGCCGCAAAAATCGAGTCCCTAATCCTTTGCCCTCTGCAGCTCCTTCAATGATTCCTGGGATATCGGCCATCACAAAAGACCGATCCTCGCGATAGGCCACTACACCTAAATTGGGAGTTAATGTCGTAAAAGGATAATCTGCTATTTCTGGCTTGGCCGCAGACATAGCTGCGAGCAAAGTAGATTTACCTGCATTTGGAAACCCGACCAATCCCACGTCGGCCAACAGCTTTAATTCAAGAATTACGGCCTTTTCAATGGCCTCTTCTCCCGGCTGCGCATACGCTGGTGCCTGGTTTGTCGCGGTTTTATAATGCGAGTTTCCTTGTCCCCCTCTTCCTCCATTAAGCAAAATTTTTGTTTCGCCATGAGCCAATATCTCTAATAATTTTTCTCCCGTCTCAGCATCCCGTGCGATCGTACCGACGGGCACCTCCAAAATAATATCACTTCCATTCGCCCCAAAGCTATTTTGAGCACCTCCATTTCCACCACCGTCTGCCCTTATGTGTTTCCTGTATTTTAAATGCAAGAGCGTCCACTGTTGGCTGTTGCCTTTTAAAATAATGTGGCCTCCGCGTCCACCATCTCCACCGTCAGGACCACCCAACGGCACATGTTTTTCGCGTCTAAAATGGACAGAACCCGCACCCCCAGCACCTGATTTACCAAAAAATTTTACATAGTCTATGAAGTTTGAAGCCAAGATTTTTTATTTAAATGCATCCAATTCATGCGTAATCAATTGAAATATAGCCGCAATTGAGCCCATTCCTTTAATACTTACATATTTATCTTGATGCTTGTAGTAATCGGCTACTGGCTTGGTTTCTTCGTTATATACTTTGATCCTATTTTCAATTTTAATATCATCTTGGTCATCTTTTCGCCCTGAAGTCTTGCCTCTTTCTCTTAAACGGATGCGCAGTTCTGAAGCTTCCACCTCAAGGGATAACATCCCCGTGATCAATAAATCATGTTTTAACAACATTTGATCCAATGCCAGGGCCTGATGGACCGTTCTTGGAAATCCGTCAAAAATAAAACCCTTGGCCGTGGATTCTGTAGCTATTCGATCTTCAACCATTTTAATAACCACAGCATCCGGAACTAAATTACCTTGGTCCATATAGCCTTGAGCCAATTTCCCCAAGTCTGTCCCTGCTCCCAGATGTTTTCTAAAGAGATCTCCCGTGGATAAATGCAAAAGTCCGTATTGCTTTACAATCAGCTCACTTTGGGTTCCTTTACCTGCTCCAGGAGGTCCGAAAAGTACAATGTTTAACATTTTAATTATAGTTTAATTAAATTATCAGTTGGTCAACTTAAAGATTTTTCATGAGGTAACTATACATCTCAATCATGGCATCAATATCTTTGAGATGCACACGTTCATCGGGTGAGTGAACATGATCTTCAGGTGCCCCAATAAAACACCAGTCTATAGGAAATGGAGACATTTGAATTTCCCTACCGTCACTAGAACCCCCACCTTCTACTTCAAGTTGATAAGGGATGCCACTTTCTGCGGCCAATTGTAATAATTTATCAAGAAATACCTTTCGAGGAATATTGCGGTCCCGTAAAGAAATGACCACACCTTTACCTGGCTGAACTCCCTCTGTCACCCAAGTAATGTCACTTACCAATGCATTTCTAATTTGAAAGCACGCTTCTAAATATTTTAGAACAAAGGGTACACTCCCACCGCCATGCTCCTCATAGGTGGTAAAGGCGATGACGCCATCTTCCAATTGCTCAGCAACTTTTAAGGCATTATAGACCCCCAAGCGATTGTCTAAATATGGGGTCTGCACATATTCTTCTGTCAACCTAAAATTTGACTTAAAAACCAAAGAAGTTCCTCTATCAATACCCCGGGGGAAATCATGGAAAAGTCGTCCCTCTTGAGCAAGTAACTTACAATCAATAGGACCTATGCTGTCTTCTCCGGTCAATTCAAATCCCAATTCGGCCTCAGGTCCGCCAATTGGCACCAGTTGATTGGCATATCTGACGGTAAATCCAATCGTATCTACATGGGCAAAAATGGCCGTTCTGGGTTTACCGAAAACTAACATAACTACATCCTGAAATTCAGACCCATACACTACCTCGGGCATCACCTTCCAACCATGCTTCTGTGTGGCGATATAATCCAACAGAAATTCCTTCATCCGAAATTCTTCTCCGGATGGCGCATGAACATTTATTAAATTTTCAAGTAATTCCAATTTTCTTAAGATACTTTTGATAGCAAAGATGAACTAGCCTAATTTAAAAACAAACAAATAGTCAAAACAGTTTGATGTTCCAGAAATGACAGAGATCATACCCTACTTCACCGTTTATGCTTCAAGTGCTATTCGTTTCTTTTTAGGGCCTGCATTGGGTATCGGATATGGTCTCGGCATGGGCCCCACTATCCTATTAACTACTGCAGGGATGATGTCAACCGTTTTTTCCATCACCTTCTTTAACCATATTATTCAGATTTTTATCCAACGCTTTTTTAGCCTAAAAAAGAATAAAAAATTTACGCCAAGAACTAGAAGATTTATTAAAATATGGAAGTATTCAGGTGTCAAAGGGGTAGCCTTTATCACTCCCATCGTACTCAGTCCGGTCATTGGGGCGCTACTCCTTAATGCCGTCGGAGCCAAGAAAAAAGAAATCATCAAATGGATGTTATTCAGTGCACTTCTTTGGGCCTCTATAGAAAGTGCTCTATTTTATTTCTTAGGAAACTCATTGGGCATACTCAACTCAATCATAGAATAGCTTAATACATTTTTACAAAATAAAAGTTGAAACCAGTTCATGATTACATATTAAATACTAAAACATCAAGTCAAATTCATTGAGTTAAAATCTTACCCAATTATCTTTGCAATATGCAATTAAAGAATGATCTGCTCATCAGGGCAGCAAAAGGTGAACTGACAGAAAGAACCCCTGTTTGGCTCATGAGACAGGCTGGGAGAATTCTGCCAGAATACAGAAGTGTACGAGCTAAACTAAGTGGATTTAAAGAATTAGTTGAAACTCCTGAATTGGCAGCAGAAGTAACCTTACAACCTGTAGATCTCTTGGGCGTAGATGCCGCTATTATTTTTTCAGATATTCTAGTCATTCCCGAAGCCATGGGATTAAGTTATGAGATGATCGAAAAAAAAGGCCCACATTTTCCCAAAACCTTAAAGTCCGAAGCAGATATCAAATCATTACATAAGGTTGAAGGTGGAGAACTTAACTATGTTTACGAGGCTATTCGCCTGGTTAAAAAAGAACTCAATGGCCGTGTTCCTCTTATTGGTTTTGCTGGGGCACCCTGGACCATTTTATGCTATATGATAGAAGGAGGGGGAAGTAAAACGTTTTCCAATGCACGGAAATTTCTCATCCAAGAACCCAAATTAGCGCATACCGTCTTGAGTATGATTACCGATAGTACCATTAAATACCTGCACAATCAAGTACTCGCAGGAGCTGATCTCATACAAGTTTTCGATTCTTGGGCAGGTATACTTTCACCGGATCAATACAGAGAATTCTCTATGCCTTATATCGAAAAGATTTCAAAGTCCATTCTTGACGTACCGGTCACTGTATTTGCCAAAGGTGCCTATTTTGCCTTGAAAGAAATGAGTAATCTCTCCTGTAATACCATCGGCTTAGATTGGAATATGGACGTCAATGAAGCCAGGGTATTGCTTAAAGGCAAGACATTGCAGGGCAATTTAGACCCCTGTGTATTGTATGGTGATCGGGACTCCATTGAACTTGAAACAAAGAAAATGCTCGAGAAGTTTAAAGGCCATCCCCATATTGCCAATTTAGGTCATGGCGTTTATCCAGATACCCATCCAGATCACGTTAAAATTTTCATTGAAGCCGTAAAAGCTTTTAAGGCTTAAGAAAAGGTTCAAATAGTGGCTGAGCAAGGGCTTCCTCAAGAAGCTGTTCGGCATCTATGGGAACCACGCCTGGGTACTCACAAACAATGCCTCCCCCCAAATTGGCCAACTCAGACCAAAATGCCAAGGGCAAATCAAGAGCAAGGCCTAATGCCGCTATAGAAATCACCGTATCTCCAGCACCAGAGACGTCAGCAATCGATCTCACATGAGCTGGATGACCAACAAATTGCTTGCCTTTGCTCGCAAAAACACCATGCTCTGATAGGGTTATTAAATAATTTTGACAGCCTAGTTGCTTGTCTAAAAGACCAATCGCTTCATATATGGTACTTTGCTGAGCAGGATCAATATTCACTTTTAAGCCTTCATTTAATTCCTTTAGATTCGGCTTAAATAAGCTGGCACCCTTGAAATGTAAGAAATTCCGTTTTTTAGGATCTACGGCGACTGGAATCTTAAGTCTTTGGGCCTCCTCCATTATCTCAGAGATCAGCCCTTGATCAAGACAGCCCTTGTCATAATCTTCCATGATGATGGCATGGCAATCTTTTATGATTTCTAATACGCACGTTTTGAGCAGCTTTTTATCTTTCTTATTTAAGGGATGATCCTCTTCCTCATCAATTCTGAGTAGATGATGACCTCCCGAAATGACTCTGTTTTTCCGAGTAGTCTGTCTATGGGTACTGCTCACAATTCCCTCGATTGGCAGCCCAGAGGATGCCATTAAACCTAAAAATTCATTCCCTGGCGCATCTTCCCCTATGACCGAACATAAAATAGGGATGGCGCCCAGGGACTGAATATTTAATGCTACATTAGCTGCTCCTCCCAATCGTTGATCGCGAGATTTCACATTCAAAACAGGTACGGGAGCCTCAGGAGAAATTCTCTCAACCGCTCCATATATGTAGGCATCCAACATCACATCTCCAATCACTAAAACTTTTAGCTTTTTAAAGGCTGTAAAAATATCTGCTAACGTAGGGTCAAGCATGGGTCAGGCCAATTTTTCTAGTGCTTTGGTTATTCGAGCCAAAGCTATTTTTAAATCTTCTTCTGAAGCCGCATAGGATAACCTCAGGCAATTCGGCTCGCCAAAACCCTCTCCTGAAACCAGAGAGACGTGCGATTCTTCTAATAAATAAATACAAAGATCAGCCGCATCACGGATTCCTTTCTTACCAAAGTAACTGCTCACATCTGGAAAAAAGTAAAACGCTCCTTGTGGCAAGTTTACTTCAACGCCTGGTATATTTTTTAATAAATCATAGACCAATTGACGTCGTTGATAATAGGCATTCGCCATGGCTTTAGACGCCTCTTTTGGAGAAGTTAAGGCTGTTAAAGCCGCCCTTTGAGCAATAGAGCAATTTGCGGATGTGATTTGCCCTTGGATTTTGTTCGCTGCCTTGGCCAACCAGAGGGGTGCACCTATGTAGCCTACCCGCCATCCCGTCATCGCGAAGCCTTTGGCAAAGCCATTCACTGTAACGGTACGATCCTCCATACCTGGCAACGATCCAATACTCACGTGAGCACCTGCAAAATTAATCAATTCATAGATCTCATCGGCAATTACGATGATTTCGGGATGGGCACTTAAAACTTGGGCCATCGCTTCGAAGTCTTCTCTGGTAAAAACCGAACCGGTAGGGTTACAGGGTGATGAAAAAATAACTGCTTTGGTCTTATCTGTTATGGCCGCTTTCAGTTGAGCCGCATTGGCTTTGAAATCATCTTTGATATCCCCCTTAATAAGAACACACTTGCCCTCAGCTAATTCGACGAGTGCCGAATAACTCACCCAATAAGGCGTATATATGATGACTTCATCACCTGGATCCAATAATGCCAAAAACAAATTTGCTATAGATTGTTTGGCACCATTTGAAACTACAATTTGATCGGGTGCATAATTAAGCTCATTTTCTTTTTTAAATTTCTCACTGATCGCCTCTCTTAAATCCAAATAGCCATTGACCGGTGCATATGAAAAATACTTCCCGTCATCTATTGCCTTTTTTGCACCTTCTTGAATATGTTTAGGTGTTTTGAAATCTGGTTCCCCGAGACTCAAACTAATCACATCGAAGCCCTTCTGCTTCATCTCTCGGGCCTTGGCTGCCATGGCAAGTGTAGATGACTCGACCATGCCTTTAATTCTTTCTGAAAGTAAATCCATTTAATTTTAATAGTAAGTCACAAAAATAAGCTGAATCAATTTGAGGATGGTTAATAATCTTTTTTTTTTCAAAAATCTTACCCGATGAACCATTTAATATGGATAAAAATAGGCCCTCAGATCAAAAAAAAAGGCCTCATTAAACGAGGCCTTTTTTCTGTTATCTTTTAAAATTTTAGGTAGCACAGAACTCTTTCAACCTTCTGTTTTTACTCGGTTCTCTCAATTTCTGCAGGGCCTTTTCACGAATTTGTCTTACTCGTTCTCTCGTTAACCCCATCGCATCACCTATTTCCTCTAAAGTAAAAGGATTGTCTAAGGCAATGCCAAAACTCATCATGATAACTTCTCTTTCTCTTGCCGTAAGTGTCGACAAGGCCCGCAACGTTTCCACCTTCAGTGAATCATTGAAAACCAACTGACCATCGGTGGGTCTCGTGGTTTGATTTTCCAACACATCCAACAATGAGCCTGACTCTTCCTCTCCAAAAGGTGCATCCATAGAAGTTTGCTTAACCTCAGCACCTAATGTGTTTCTTATTTCATTGGGCTTCATGTCCAAAATATCCGCTAATTCTTCTTCCGTCGGTTCGCGTTCATATTTTTGTTCAAGCTCAGCATAGGCCCTTCTGATTTGGTTGATGGCCCCTGACTTGTTCATGGGAAGTCTTACAATTCTAGATTGCTCAGCCAGCGCCTGCATGATGGATTGCCTGATCCACCAAACCGCGTATGAAATAAATTTGAAACCCTTGGTCTCATCAAATTTTTTCGCTGCTTTAATTAATCCTAAATTCCCTTCATTGATCAAGTCATTCAGAGGTAAACTCCTGTTTTGGTATTGTTTGGCTACAGAAACTACGAATCTTAAATTTGACTTTACCAATTTTTCCAACGCCAATTGATCTCCTTCCCTAATTCTCTGAGCTAGATTAACCTCCTCATCAGGGGTAATCATGGAAACATTGCTCACCTCTGTGAAATATTTCTCAAGGGTATGACTTTCTCTTCGATTGGTTATTGATTGGGTTATCTTTAGCTGTCGCATTAACGATTAATTAGATGAAACTTTCAATGTTTTGCTTTTTGGGTTTTTAAAAGTCTTGTTCAAGTGTTCTGAGCCACAAAGCTTCAAAAGACTTAACCAAAATTGCAAACAAAGTTGGCGAATTTAATCAAAATTAATGATCTTTTCAACTTTTTCAGGGTGCTAATTCAATCAAAAAGAAATAAATAAATTGCAAATACAAAAAAATCAATAGGAAAAACCAACAGATGCCCTTTTTATTTCAAAATTTTCCCGAACAATGGATGGGTTAATGCATCTCCGGTAAAAGTTGGAGCATACCAACCATAGAGAGATGAGTGATCTACAAATCAATCCGAAACGCTTCGTTGTCGCCTTTCTTTTCCTCTCAAAAACGGGCTTCCACAGGCCATTAATGAAAATTCAGTGAAGGATAAAAACTTGATTTCCAATATCATCTCATGGATTCGGGAGCTTCTATTTAGGCTTCTTTGAGGGTCTTGAAGGCAAATATTAATCCCAACCCACTTAAAATAGTGCCAAGAATGAATGGGGCTCCAGGAAAATAAAAAATCGTATTGGCAGCGGTAAAAAAAGCAAAAACTGTCGTCATTAGAAGAGGACCTATTATGGAAGTAACACTCATCAGGCTTGTCAATCCTCCTTGTAGTTCCCCCTGTTGGTCTGAAGTTACCTTAGCGCTCATCATCGCTTGCATAGTAGGTCCAGCCAAGCCACCGAGGGCATAGGGAAACATTACGGCATAAATCATCCATCCTTGCGTAGTGAAGGCAATCAAAAGCATGCCCACCATATTGAAACCAAGGCCAACATATACCGCTTTTATCTGACCCATAAATTTAACGGCATGACGAATAATCAAACCTTGAACCAGAACAATCATTAAGCCGACAAAACCTAATGAGTATCCTACTTCAGCTTCACTCCAGCCAAATCGTTCAATAGTGAAATAGGCCCAAGTTGATTGTGTGGCATGATGGGCGATGTAGGTGAAGAATAAAGCGACGGATAACCCAATGATAAGAGGATGTCTTTTGAGCTGATTAAAAGTACCAAAAGGATTTGCTCGAGATAATTTAAAAGAACGCCTGTTTGATTTAGACAAGGATTCAGGTAAGATAAAATAACCATACAACCAATTAACTAAAGCCAGCCCTGCAGCTGCAAAAAAAGGAATTCTAGAGCCAATATCTCCCAATATCCCTCCAATGACGGGGCCAATAATAAATCCCAATCCAAAGGCTGCGCCGAGCATTCCAAAGTTTTGCGTTCTTTTTTCTGGTAATGAAATATCTGCTATGTAGGCGGATGCAGTCGTGAAACTAGCCCCCCCAATACCTGCAATGAGTCGAGCTAAAAACAGCCACCAAAGCGTACTTGAAAAAGCTACCAAAAGATAATCTAAGCCTAAGCCGAACAAAGAAATCAAGAGAATAGGTCTCCGACCAAATTGATCACTCAGCCCTCCTAATATGGGAGCAAAGATGAATTGCATAAATGCATAAATGAACATCAATAAACCCCCATAACGAGAAGCTTGGCTGATATCTTCCCCGCTTAACTCCATGATTAATTTGGGAATCACCGGTATGATAATTCCCAATCCAATCACATCAATAAGGACTGTGATAAAAATAAAGCCTAGCGCAGCCTTTTGATTTTTCATAGGATAAATTTGAGGCAAAAGTAGCTTAAAACTGTTTGAAAATGTAAATAGGTGACTTTCTTAGTTGGATAAAAAAAATCCTTTTTACCTTAAAATTGAATCCGATTAGTAAGATAAATAAACCTGAAAATATGTAACAAAGCGGCCAAAGTCAAGGCCCCTGATAAGGCATACCAAATACCCGAAAGGCCCATCTCAAAATGAAAAGCCAAGAGATAACTAGCCGGAATGGCACATATCCAATAGACAAAAAAAGTGACAAAAGCGGGTACTTTAACATCTGTCAAACCTCTTAAGATGCCTAAACCCACCGCTTGTAAACCATCCGATATTTGGAAGCCTGCCGCGATTAACAACAGCCCTAAGGCAATTTTTTGCACCGCTTCGTCATCAATATATAGTTGAATCAACCAATGTCTTGCTATGATAATGAATATCGCCGCTAAAAACATAAAAACAGCTACCAAGGCCAGGCATGAAAATCCTGCCAATTTTAAATTTTTTAGATCCTTTTTTCCCATTTGATTTGCAATCCTAATAGCTGCAGCTGCGCCCAATCCCGATGCAGCCATATAAGTTACTGCAACCATATTCAAAGCGATTTGATGTGCTGCTAAAGCAGCTGCGCTGATCCAACCTGCCATAATTCCTGCCATTGAAAATGCCCCTATTTCAAATACATACTGTAAACCAGAAGGTACTCCAATTCTTAGCAAACGCTTGATCACTTTCAAATCAAAATATCCACTTAAACCACGCCACATATCTCGGGTCAATACCATCATTAAAATCACCATAACACATCGAGAAATCAAAGTAGCGTAACCTGCTCCATTGAGCCCCATTTCAGAAAACCCCCAGTGACCATAGATAAAGGCGTAATTCAGCAAAACATTTAATACATTGGCCAAAACAGAAACAATCATTGGACTTAAAGTATTGCTGTGGCCTTCCGAAAATTGTCTAAACGTCTGAAAAATCATCAGAGGAATCAATGACATTGAAATAATTTTTAAATAAAAAGTGGCCGCCCGAGTCACTGACGGTTCCTGGCCAAAAAAAGATAAATAAGGCGTTAACATTAAAGCAATTAAGCACATTGTCAAAGCTAAGAGGGTGTTGAGAAGAATACTATTTTGCAAAAAAACCAAACGCCCTTTTTTATCTGCTGGCTGAGTGGCCGCAACTAATGGAGTAATGGCATAACTGACTCCCAACCCAAATAGCATAAACACGTGATAAATTGCCGTTGCAAAAGTAGCCCCCGCTAGAGGGATCACCCCCACTTTACCCACCATAACTGTATCGGCAACAGAGACCATGATATGTCCCAGCTGTCCAATAATGACGGGAGTTGCTAAAACTATGTTTTTTCGAAAATGATTCTTAATCGTCATGATTCTTTTGGCCTCAAGATGGCGAAAATAGGTAATTGCGATCAGAAACCGATCACGAATTTTACTTATTGAAAGAAGGTGTCATTGATCCTTTCAAACAAGACATGCTCCAAAATACTTGAACTTAAAATGAATACGTTCGGGCCAACTTAAACAGGCCTATCAGACTTAAACTATCTGTTATAGAACCATCCAAACACATCTCTACAGCTTTTATTAAGGGTAGTTTTTTTATCGTTAAGTCTTCAGATTCATCAAATTGGGTAGCACCAAAAGTAAGTTCTTTAGCCAGATAGATATAGCCTACTTCATCAGATACCGAATTCGATAGATGTACTTTTGACAACCTTTGCCAAAGGGCAGCCGTAATCCCAGTTTCTTCTAGGAGTTCTCTTTTTGCGGAACCTAACGCATCTTCATCTAAATGGCCTCCACCCATCGGAATTTCCCAAGAATATGCATTCAAAGGATAACGCCATTGACCTACCAAGTAAGTGTTCAAATCATTATCCAGCGGTATGATCCCCATGGCCGCATGCTTAAAATGAATTCTTCCATATTCACTTTCACCTCCTCTAGGATTGATCACTTGTTCATCATGCAGCACAATCCAAGGATTTTCAAATACTTTCACACTATTTTTTGTAATCCAAAGACCCATCATAAATTAATTTAAAGCCGTAAGTATAGGTTTCAAAAATAGGTCTCACAATATTCAGAAAAAAACATGCCTTCAAAATCCACATCAGTAGCTGGTCTGTTAAAGCTAAAGCCTTCGTTTCAAAATATTTTAGTCATGCCATTTTGTATGATGACATCAAATATTAAATCCATTACGTCCTCTTGGCATTTCGCCAGTAATACAAGCTATTTCTACACAGTTGTTATTTCTTTGGTAATGTTTAAAATGGATTTTTTTAAGTTTAAAATGTGCGATAAATTAAACAAAACCCTAATTCATTAAATAAACACTAGATTTACTCTATTAAAAATCAACTCAATAAACCTTTTGAACTATTGTTATTTCGGTTTTGTTATTTTATTGTTTTATTTTAAGAAAATAATTTGTTCTAGGCCTTCTACAAATTCATTTAAAATCAGTGCACCTTAAAACAATAATTTTAAAAAAAACTATGACTCAAATTAAAATTACCATATCCCAATGAAAAAATATTTTTTAATTTTTAGCATAAGTTTATCATGCATTTTATTGTACAAACACTTTAAAGAAAGTCCCGAAATAAGTTCCACTCAAAATTCCTTCAACCCTCATTATGAGGTACAAGCATTAATAAAGAAGGAGAAAAAAGAAAAAAAGGAGCGCATGCGGATGGGCTATCCCAATAAGCATGCGGAAATACAAAGAACCATCAGAACGGCATATGGACAAGAGAGCCCCACCTATGAGGGTGATTATAAGTTAAGGGCATTTCAAGAATTAAAAATCAAAAATCAAAATGCACGCAGCGAAGATGCTCATGAATTTATTGAGCGGGGTCCAGGGAATATAGCCGGTCGCACCAGAGCCTTCTTTATTGATGCCTCCGACGCTTCTCAAAACACTTGGTTTGTGGGTGCTGCAACGGGAGGTATTTGGAAAACAACTAATGGAGGTGCTTCTTGGGAAACTTCCTCTATTGGACTTCCCAATCTCGGTACAAATGCGTTGGTGCAAGCTGTCTCAAATCCAGACATTATGTATGCTGGGACTGGTGAGCAAAGTACGGGAGACCAAAACGGGTCGGGACTCTTCAAATCTACTGATCATGGACAAAACTGGTCTCAAATCATCGATCCAAAAAACATCTCCGCTTTACAAATGATCGGAAGGATCATTGTAAACCCCGCCAATGAAAATGAAGTTGTGGTTATTGGTAGCTCTAGCCAATGGTCTTTAAGCACCCCAACCTCTGGAATTTATAAATCAACTGATGGGGGCACTTCTTGGGAAGCCTCATTACTCTTTAATAACGGTTTTATTGGTGATATGGTGATCAGTACGCCAAATGAATGGGATACACAATATGCGTCCATTAAAGGAGCAGGTGTCTACAAATCTACAGATGGTGGAGATATTTGGAGATTGAAAAGCTCAGGTATTTCTAGCTTGGGCAGGATCGAACTCGCCGTCTCACCTGTTGATCCCAACATTATCTGGGCTTCAGAAGCATCTGGACAATTGTATCTTTCAAAAGATGGGGCAGAGACCTGGACCTTCATGGGCGAAGATAACGGAACGGACAACTTCGATTTTCTAGTTCAAGGTTGGTACGACAATGCCATCATGGCCCATCCATTTAATAAAAATAAAGTATACGTGGCGGGTGTGAATATATGGGAATTTACAGCTACTGACGTTAAAAAAATTAATAAGGTCTTTGATATTGAAAATAGCGGTACGGAAGCCTTCATGGAATTTATTAATTTTTCAGGAAGTTATATGGGGGGTATTCTGGAAATCGGGGAAGTAGGCTACGCAAATGCCGTCAAAGTAGAAGTACGCTTTGGACAAGGCACCCAAAAGGGACACAGGTTCAGCGTAGGGGGTGCAGGAGCGGGTGTGCCTGATGCCAATTATCAATACGAAGATTATGTAGAGGTCCCCTTTCAGGTTTGGGATGTAGATAACGACCGCCAACTCATGGTCTCTTTCAGAGACCAGCAAGAAGACGGTATGTGGAATTTGATTCCTTCAAATACTGATGGAGAAAGTGAATCGCATTCCCGGGAATACTTGTTTATTCATCTTATTGATTATGCTGAAACAGCTGATGAAAATATTGCTTCAGATGGAGGACAAACCTATGAGCAAATGTATTTCATGTGGCCAGTAGGCCTCTATGGAAATGATTTTGATCCCGCAACCCTCCCTAGCTCTCAGATTAGCATGGGACTTTTCGACAGAGAAACTACCATCAGGGAAACCTTCAATATTTCAGATGCTTATGGACAATATGATGGAAATAATTCTAATGCTCAATATCTACCTAGGTCAGAAGATGGCATTCACCCAGATCATCATGGTTTGCATGCGCTGAATATCAATTTGATTGATTCAACATTCAATCTTTTAAGTACCAATGATGGAGGTCTTTATTTATCCAAATCATCTAAGCAACCCGGTCATCAGGATATGGACTTTGAGTTTGTTAGCAGTGGCTATAATTCAACGCAATTCTATAGTGCTGACAAAATGCCCGGTGAAAACAGATATATTGGAGGTATGCAAGATAATGGCACTTATTTAACACCCCAAGGAGAAACTTCTAATGCGAGCACAGCTTTTGACTTTGCCATTGGTGGCGATGGATTTGAAGTGTTGTGGAACAATCGTGATCCTCAAAAAGTCATTGGCTCAATATACTACAACGGTTTCTCTGTTTCATCTGATGGCGGAGTCAGCTGGAAAACTGCACAAGATGGAATCATAGCACAAGATGGCCCTTTTTTATCCCGCTTGGCCAATTCAAGGTCTTATCCAGATCGTGTTTATGCAATCAGCCAAAATGGTATTTATATATCCAACAATTTTGGAGAAAATTGGAGTTTATCATCCATTACATCCGATGCTTGGGTTTTCAGTAATTATACCGATGTAGAAGTTTCGGCAGCAGATGCCAAAATTATTTGGGCCGGTGGCTATATGAGCGAAGATTCTAGACTCTTTATATCTACGGATAAAGGACTGACTTTCACACCTACGGAAACTTACTCAGATTACCCAAACATGGGACCCGTCACTGCTATAGGGAGCCATCCCAGTGACCCTAATACAGCTTTTGCGATTTTCTCATTGGATGGTTTACCAAAAATTCTCAAGACCGAAGACTTAGGACAAACCTGGCTAGATATATCTGGATTCGATCCTGCAACAGGCTTTAGTGATCGGGGATTCCCAAATGTAGCCTCACATAGCTTTCTTTGTTTTCCCAATAATCCAGATCATATCTGGGTAGGTACTGAAATCGGAATCATTGAAACCCTAAATGGAGGAGATTCTTGGGCATTGCTCAATTCAAATATGCCCATGGTAAATATCTTCGATATGAAAATCCAAGATGATCAAGTCATCCTAGCTACCTACGGAAGGGGTATTTGGTCAGTAACCATTCCTGAAATTGAACAAGAAATTCTTTTTGCACCTAATATAGAACAAGTGAGTATCAACCCTGAAGGGTTGACGACCATTGCCTTATCCTATTCAAACCTTTTTGATTCTACCCAAGTAATGGTTGATGACAATGTCATTCATTCTGTGGGGACACAAGACCTCGGAGCAGTCAGCCTCACCTTAGATAACTTAAGCTTAAATGGGATGGAATCCATCAAGACCCTGGCTTACAAAGATGGAAAGAGTTACGAATCTTTAGAATCACAAGTCTTATTATTCGAAGTTTTCGATGTTCAAACCAGCTACAGTACTGATTTTTCAGTTGCACTTGACCAACTCGCCTTTTATGGATTTAAAACGGGTTACGAAAGTGGGTTTTCAAACATAGCTTTGCATACTACTCATCCACACCCATCATCAATAGAACTCATCTCCATCTTAAAAACACCTATTCAAATTAATGAAACAGATGCAATCCTTAAATTCGAAGAAATTGTCATTGTGGAAACAGGTGAAGCAGGGACCAGTTTTGGTGATGAAGAATTTTGGGATTATGTCATTGTGGAGGGTTCCACTGATGGCCTTAATTGGATCCCTTTTCTCGATGGTTATGATTCCGATGCTTATCCAGAGTGGAATTCAGCTTACAACAGTGGCAGCGATGGCAGCCCTAGCTTATATAAAACAAGGACCATTGATATGCTGGAAACCTTCAATCCAAATGATGTAGTGTTGATTCGCTTCCGGCTCTTCGCTGATCCAGCCGTCACGGGTTGGGGGTGGGCCATCGATGATTTGGCCATTCAAGAAGAGCCCCTAGCGGTATATGAAAGTCAAAATAATGACTTCAGTATCTATCCAAATCCAATGGCCTCCTCGGCACAAATTGAACTTAGATTGGACAAAAAAGCATCAGTGAACGTTTTAGACTTGCAAGGTAAGCTCGTACGATCGTACCTTGTAGCTGCCGGAACGTCACAAATCTTATTTGAAAGAGGTGATTTGCAGTCTGGTATTTATGTGGTCTCCATCGAAGCTCAAGGCTTTCATGAAATGAAAAAAATACTCATTCAATAATGAATAGGTAGGTGCAATGCTCAATTCATATTTTGATGTAAACAAAACTGAAGCGGGCTGTGACGAGGTGGGAAGAGGATGCTTGGCGGGACCTGTTGTCGCGGCAGCGGTCATCTTACCCAAACATTTCAAACATGATTTTCTAAATGACTCTAAGAAACTTAGCGTTTCCCAGCGTGAATTACTTAAAATAGAAATAGAAAATGTAGCGTTAGCTTATGGTATTGGGGTAGTTTCTCCTCAAGAAATTGATGAAATCAATATCCTCAATGCTTCATTTTTAGCTATGCACAGAGCCATTGATCAGTTAAAAATCAAACCCGAACTCCTTCTCATCGATGGTAATAGGTATACCCCTCACTGTTCTATTCCTCATCAATGTATCATAAAAGGTGATTCGAAATTCCTTTCAATAGCCGCTGCTTCAGTACTCGCTAAAACGTATCGCGATCAACTCATGCGAGATTTAGCAAAAGAATATCCTCATTACGGTTGGGAAACTAACGTGGGCTATCCTACCATCGCCCATCGACAGGGGATCCGCAAACAAGGTATTACACCCTACCATAGAAAAACATTTCAACTTCTACCTAAATAATCACAAGGTCTATTTAATTTAGCCTTTATGTCAATCACCCATCTTGTTTCCTGGAACGTTAATGGCATTCGTGCTATTATGAAAAAAGATTTCCTTAAAGATCTGAAGGTATTAAACCCAGATGTGTTGTGTCTGCAAGAAATTAAAGCTCAACCCGAAGATGCTCAAAAAGCATTTTCGGTAATAGAAGGTTATCATATATATACCAACTCCTCCAAAGCAAGAAAAGGATATTCTGGAACAGCCATTTTATCCAAAGAAAAACCGTTAAATATAAGCTTTGATATGGGAGTGGAAGAACATGATCAAGAAGGCCGTGTGATTACCGCAGAGTTTGCCTCTTATTTTTTAGTTACCGTTTATACACCCAATTCAGGAGAAGGTTTAAAAAGATTAGATTACAGGACGACGTGGGACATTGCATTTAAAGCATACATTTTAAGTTTAGAGCAAACAAAACCTGTAGTTATTTGCGGGGATCTCAATGTAGCCAACAAGGAAATTGACATTGCACGGCCTAAACCCAATTACAATGTATCGAGTGGATATACTCAAAAAGAAATTGACGGTTTAGAAAGCTTATTAAGTGCGGGATATTTAGATACCTTTAGGAAGTATTATCCCGAGGAGATTAAATACAGCTGGTGGAATTACCGATTTCAATCAAGAACAAGAAATGTAGGTTGGAGAATAGACTATTTCTTAGCCTCGACAGCCCTTGAAGGACAACTTGATGACGCCTTAATCTACCATGAAGTAATGGGTTCCGATCATTGCCCAGTAGGGCTTAAAATCACTATCTAACCTAGATCTATGGAAAATACTCGTATCCCATTACATCATGTCCACGAAGCTCTTGGAGCTAGAATCATTCCCTTTGGTGGGTTCGAAATGCCGGTAAGATACAGCTCGGATAAAGAAGAACATTTAGCGGTAAGAAATGGCGTAGGTGTATTTGATGTTTCTCATATGGGCGAATTTCTTATTGAAGGGCCTCATGCCCTAGCCCTGATTCAAAAAGTAACGAGTAACGACGCAGCTAAACTTATAGATGGTCAAGCGCAGTATTCATGTCTACCCAATCATGAGGGAGGTATCGTAGATGATTTGATTGTTTACAGGTTCAATACAGAAAAATATTTATTGGTCGTCAACGCTTCTAATATTGAAAAGGATTGGCTTTGGGTTTCAGCCAACAACGACATGAAGGCCTCTTTATCCAATGTCTCAAAAGATTATTGCCTCTTTGCAGTACAGGGACCCAAAGCTTTAGACGTATTGCAATCCATCACAGAAGTTGATTTAGCCGCGATCAAGTTTTATCATTTCCATGAAGGCACCCTAGCCGGTATAGATGGGATCATCATCTCAGCTACAGGTTATACAGGCGCAGGTGGATTCGAATTGTATGTTAAAAATGAACAAGCAGAATCTTTATGGAATCAAATATTTCAGACTGGAACTGAATATGATATCAAGCCTATAGGTTTGGGTGCGCGAGATACCTTGAGACTAGAGATGGGATATTGCTTATATGGCAATGATATCGACGATAAGACTTCTCCTCTTGAAGGAGGTCTGGGATGGATTACAAAGTTTTCAAAATCCTTTATCAATTCGGCAGCGCTCGCCTTACAGAAAGAAAAAGGAGTTCAGAAAAAATTAATTGCATTTGAAATTAAAGGGAAAGGCATCCCAAGGCATGATTATCCCATTATGAATTTAGAAGGTGTCATCATTGGTAAGGTCACTTCGGGAACCATGAGCCCATCCTTAAATAAAGGTATTGGCATGGGTTATGTCCCCATCGGCGACCATCAAATAGGGACAGAAATTCTCATCGAAATTCGCCATAAAAAAGTACCCGCTATCATTTGTAAGACTCCATTTTTATAAGCTCATGGCCTTAACTATAGAGGTTTGTCTCACGCCTAAGTTAATCAATCAACACCTTCTCGAAGGGAAAATTGCCGTTGTGGTGGATGTATTTCGGGCAACTTCCTGCATGATCACCGCTTTGTCAGAAAATGTCACTGCTATTTATCCTGTGAGTACCGTGGAGGCATGCTTAAAGTTAGGAACTCAGGGGATGCTCACTGCGGGAGAACGTGGAGGTATCAAAATCAAAGGGTTTGACCTAGGTAATTCGCCTTTTGACTACATGGGCAAAGTCTCTGGAAAAAAGGTGGCTGTATCTACAACCAACGGTACAATGGCTATAGAAAAATCAAAAAATGCAGAACAGGTGATCATTGGCTCATTTTTGAACATTACAGCTACGCTGAACTATTTAATCGATCAAAACTTACCTGTCGTCATTCATTGCGCTGGTTGGAAGGAAGCGCCCAATATAGAAGACACCTTGTACGCTGGCGCCTTAACGCATCAACTGATCGGTCATGATTTTCTCGCTGAGAATGATGCGGCTAAAATGGCTTTAGATTTTTATCTCCAAAATAAGAATTCCTTACTGAAAATAGCATTAAAATCTGACCATGCCGAGCGACTTAAAAAATTTGGAATAACTAAAGATCTTGATTTTTGTCTTCAAGTAGATAAGTATCCCCACCTCAATGGTAGATTGATGGGTTCAAAAATTGTTAAAATCTAGTCCGCCTGCCCAATTCCATTTTAGACAATTCAAGATCCAACGCTTTGGTCGAAATCTGTAACTCCCGTAAGGAATAAATCAAAGAAGCCAATAATAAGATCAAAGAAAAACCGAACAAATAGCTGCCAAAATCAAGCTGACCATAAAAGATAAAAATCATACTTAATACACAAAAGAAAAAACTCAGAACCCCCAAAATTTGCATATCTCGAATCAGCGTCAATCTTCTTCTTAAATTTTTAATTTGACCCATAATGAGGACTTTATCGTCGTGCTCCAAATATTTTTTATGTAATTCTCGTATGATTTGGGCAATCACCAAAAACCGATTGGTGTAGGCCAGCAATAACAAAGAAATCGCTGGGAAAAGTAAGGCAGGTATATTGATTGAGATGACCATCTATTTCAATTTAGGATTGTTCTTATGACGCAGGTGATCTCTGAGATCCTTCTTTTTAAAGTTGTTTTCTAATGCTTCTGTCAAATCAATACCTGTCTGATTGGCCAAGCACATCAAAACCCATAAAATATCCGCCATTTCATCGGCCATATCATAGACTTCATCTGATTTTTTAAAGGACTGATCACCATATTTTCTCGCTATAATACGCGCCAATTCCCCAACCTCCTCAGACAATATAACCATATTGGTTAGTTCACTGAAATAGCGTACTCCTGTGGTATTGATCCATGCATCCACTTTTTCCTGGGCTTCTTTGATTTCCATTAGGTCACGGTCATTTAAGGTTTATAAAATATTAAGGATTTGCTCTTTAATTTTCTCTAACTCCTCCTTCATCCCCACCACTGATCTTTGAATACCTGCATCATTGGCCTTGGAGCCTATGGTATTAATTTCTCGCCCCAATTCTTGGCATAGAAATCCTAATTTTTTCCCGCTTGCACCTTTATCATCACTGATTACATCAATAAAATAATCTAAATGACTGCCCAGTCGTATTTTTTCTTCTGTGAGGTCTAACTTTTCAATATAGTAGATCAATTCTTGTTCGAATCTATTTTCATCTACTTTAACCCGCTGCTTGATTTCTTCTAACGATTGATGAATTCGACTTTTTAAATTTTCTATTCTTCCTGGGTCTAGTTCTTCCACCTCACTAAGTCCGTTTCTGATTTTTTGATGAGAAGCGACCAAAGCTTCTTGTAGATTTGCTCCTTCCTGAAGTCTGAATTGATTGCAGTCAGCTACTCCCTCCAAAAGCACTTCTTTGAAGACTTCAAAAGAAATGTTTTCTTCTGGATTCTCTTCGTGTAAAATGACATTGGGCATGTTCATGGCCATCTTAAATAAGGCCACTTTTCCTGATGCTCCCATATCTCCAGACAATTGCTCTAGACGCTTATAATAGGCGTCGAACAGTTCCTGATTGATCTGAATCGGTGGTTGCTCGAAATTTTTAAGCTCAAAATGAACCCCCAAATTGATTTTACCTCGACCCAATTCTTTTTCGAGAAGTGCCTTTATTTCCATTTCCCATTTTAAAAATGCTCGAGGTAATCGAAAGGAGGCATCAAAAAACTTACTGTTGAGCGTCTTGATCTCAACTTTTAAAGAATACTTCTCGGTAATTTTTTCAGCGGAACCAAAACCCGTCATGGATGTAATCATAGCACAATGTTAAAAGTCTAAGCCTAATGAAAGGGTGAATTTTGCAGATTTTATCTCAAAATCCTCCACAGGCCTGGCGTAATCAAGTTTGAGATAATAACCCAATAATGCCGTTCTGAGTCCAAAACCATAGCTTGCCAGCCACGGGCTGGCATAGTTCGCCACATTAGCTTTAAAAGGAGTCTCTTCGTACTCAATAAAAATAATACTATTTTTTCGTGTGATAGGGATTTTTCCATCCCAAGCGGAGCCAATATCCATAAAAGCCACCAACATGAAATTCCTCAAAAAAGTAGACTTTACAGGAAATCTTGACAAATATTGAAATACTGGAAATTTCAATTCCATATTTATCAACAGAGCAGCAGTACCATATTTCTCATTCAAATCATAGCCCCGCATGTGGTTTACAAATTCTGTGAAAAGCAAATTACTATTATCGATTTCGTTAGCTACGGTCAAAGGATCCCCTCCAGAATGTTCTTTAGTCCGGGCTAATACCCAATTAGGCACGCCTCCTAAGAGAAATTTTTGTGGATTAGGACCAAATGATTTTCCCATATAAATACGGGTAGCCAATGTCAGTTCATTATGGATTTTTTGATAATGCCTCAAGTCAAACCTAAACACATTAAATGATTGATTTTTAGAAAATGATTGATTGTAATGAAACTCTACTAGGGCTCTCGTCCCTTGTAAAATATTGAACCCTCTTTCCTCTGTATTATCAAAAACACCTTTTAATTTAAAGCCTGTATACAAAATGCGACTGTCCTTAGCATAATCAGCAGCATTGGTATTTACACTTTCATATTGTAGATTATTGAAACTGGTTTGCTGAAAAAAGGGATTCAACTCAAGTCTGAATTTATTGGTCAAGGGGACCGCTGCTCCCACAATCAATCCATTTAACTTGTAGGACTGTCTCAAAAAATTTTCTGCATCATTTTCAAGATAGATGGATTGTCGAATCAAACGTACTTTAAAGTCCATCCAGTATTTCAAATACTTATACTCCGCAAAAAAATCGCCTTGATCAAAACTTCTCGTCACCATACCCCCTGCATTGATTACATGATTTCCCAGAATGTCTGACACCTGTATTTCTGCTGAAAAACCAAACCCTCTGAGTGGGTCTAAGACAAAATCATTGATGAGGTTATTTGAACTGAACCTAGGTTTATATACCCGAGGTCCCCATACCTCATTTTCAATGGTTAAACGTTGATAGTTTTTAAAAAAAGAATCTATTTTTAACCCATTATTTGGTTTTCCTTTGACTTCCCTTTCGCCAAAATTATAGTTTTCGGTATCTATATAATCGGTATTCTCAGAAAGGTTAGGTTCATCGAAAACAAACCCTTCTGGGCCTATTACCGGCACATTCACTTTCTTGGAGGTGCTGTCCAAATCCAATGACTTTTCTTGGGCTTGATTCAATAGACTATCTGCCTTCGCATTGCGTACCGCCTTTTCTCTTTTTAATTTTTCCATCTTTCTCCGATCAAGAACCTCGGCAATATATTGACCCTGTCTGATTTTTTGACGGTTCGTCTCAGTGGTGAATTTTGAAGACTCAATATCTATATTAGGATAATAATAAATATGATCCTCTCCTTCGTTATAAGCTATAAAAACCATCCCATTATCATTACTGAAATGCAAATCAAAATCTTTTAGGCTGCTATTAAAATTGGTTACTTGGGTTTGAATACCCTGAGTCATTTCATATTTAAATACATTAGTAATGCCCCTTTGATCACTTAAAAAATATAATTCCGATTGATTTTTAAATATGGGTTTCGTATCTCGAGTGTTCGTGTTGGTCATTCTGAAATATTGCTGGGTTGTTGTATCTATATCATATAAAAATAAATTAAAATGATCATTTAAATATTTGATACTTGTATCCGAAATATTTAACGCGTCCGAGGGACGGTTGGAACTAAAAACAATGGCCGCAGTACCGGGTATGAAGGTTGGGTCAATGTCATCAAAAATATCAGAAGTAATTCGGCGAACTGAATTTCTCAATACACTGACAAGAAAGAGATCACTTTTTCCATCCGTATCTCCGCTTATAATGGCCAATCTCCCATTCTGATTCAAAGAAAAACTTTTGATTTGGTTGAACCTTGTGAGGGGTTTTTCATTAAGAAGACCCGTTTCAATATGATAACTCGCTAGGTATAGAAATCCCCGTTTAAAATAAATAATTCCCAATATATTATCTCCAGCAAAATCTAATAGGGGAAGATCTTGATCCATATGGTCTGCCTCCACTTGATACCCTCCTTGAAGGATTCGCGTTTCATTGCCTGTATCCCTATCTCTCAGATAAACAGAAATTTTACCATATAAATTTTCAGTATAGGCAATGTATTTGCCTGATTCACTGACTGCCACATCGTTAAAATATAGGTTTTCTTTTTTATTTGTGGCAATGATTTTTTCTTTAATTAAAGGCTCATAATTGGTATCAATTTGATCTTTTCCAAAGGCATAATAATTTTTCCAATTTTTAGAAAATTGCTTATAACTAATTCCTAGCGTATTGCTTATGCTCACATCCTCTTTGTGCATAATTCTGGTTAAATTAAGAATATTAGAGATATTGGAAGCCCCATATTTAATAGCGATGTAGTTCCATATGGCTTGTCCCAAGACACCCGCCTGATCACCTTGAATCTTTTTTTCTTTCTTAATGTGCTTGGCATCTAAATAATCTCTTATAAAATCATCCATTTTTAAATCCCATCCATAGGCCAAATACCTTGCTGCACCATCTATAAACCATTCAGGAAGCTTTAGAAGATGTGAACTTTGAAAAACTTCTTTAAGACTTCCACCAAAGAGCATATCGTTGATTAAAGTACGAGATAAAAGATAAATAAGCTCTTCTTTAAATACCTGAACCGTTCCTGGGTTTGCAATTTCCAGTTGAAGCTTGATAAATTCCATTTCCCCTCCAATCGTGAAAACAGAACCATCAATACCTATGTTACTCTGCTGAAGATCATTGTAGGAATTATAAATGACAATTTTAGTTTTAGCACTGGGCGCATAGCCCAACACATCTGTCAACCTATTAAATTCATCTTCTAAAAAGTCAATGGCCTCTTTGGCATATTTACCTCCTTCATCATAATAATAGACATCAAAATGACTGGTAGTATAAAACAACCAATTAAAATTTTTGTATTGAATTCTATTTTGACCAAATTCTGTATCATAATATTGACCAAACGACGATGAGATCGATAGTATATATATAAGTAGAAATATGGCTTTTTTATAATTCATGTTTCAACGAAGGGGATTTACCTCCAAAGGTATTTTTTTACCAAAGCAAATATGATCTGCCAAACTCATTGCAAAATACGGAATCAAAGAGACTCCCTTACTTCCAAAACCATTAAATATAGCCACATTTTTATGTTTGTGATGAAAACCTACAAAGGGCTTTCTATCGAAAGTAGCAGGTCTCAATCCTGCCTGATGTTTCAATACCTTCAAATTTCCAATATATAACTTACTTAACCTATTCAAGAGTTCCCGCCTTCCTTTTTCGGTGGGCTCCTCGTTTTGATTTTGATTGTCATAGGTAGATCCCACTCTCAAATAATTTTTATAAGGAAGCATAAAAACACCTTTACTTACCACATGATCCATGGTTAAACGACATGAAACATCTAAAATTTCCCCCTTTACTAACCTAAATTTTAAATCAGACCACAGCGGATTCTTTACTGCCATAGGTCCTTCACAGAAAATAATTTGATCTGCCACAAAAGGTCCTAGTTTTATTTTCTCTTCCTCCATTTCTAATGCTTCAGAAGGTACGCTCCATTCAATATACGAATCTTGGGCTTTGAAATATTTTTTACATTCACTTACTAAAGCGGCTACATCAACCATGCCAGAATTATTTACAAAGAACCCTCCCAAGGGGTCTAGTAATTGATCCATCCCTATAGGATGATTCAAAGTTGATTTGATATAGGATGCGTAGCCCGGCTCCACAGTTCTCAAAGACCAATCATTTTGTTCTTCAATGTTATTGAACGGGCGATAGATAGTTTTGCTAAAATGAAACCCCGCATTCATTTTTTTTTCTAAATCTTGGTAGTAATTGGAGAGGTTGGGAAACAACTCATCTGCCAACCAAGTTTTCGCCATTTTACGCCCCGTGATAGGATTGTACAAACCAGCTGCGACTTTTGATGAGCTTACGATCGGGTTGTTATCCAAGATCATCACATGTTTTCCTCTTTTTTCGAGCTCCAAAGCCAATAAACTTCCGGCCAGGCCCTGCCCTACAATCAAAATATCTCGCTTTTGCATCGTCTTACCGACTTTTTAAGCAAATTTGCAGTAAAATGTATTATTTATGGACATAAAATCCTTTGTATTCAACGCTTTCTACGAAAACACTTATTTATTATCCAGTTCTAACCTTGAGACACTCGTTTTAGATCCCGGCTGCTATGAAGATTTTGAAAAAAAAGAACTGACAGACTTCATAAAAACAAATAAATTAAAGCCTATTGCCATTATTAATACCCATTGCCACATCGATCATGTGCTCGGTAATGACTACTTAAAAAAATTATATAACATCCCTTTATGGATTCCTGCTACGGAAAAGAATTTACTGAAATCTGTCTCGACCTATGCGCCCACTATGGGCATTCAAGATTATCAAGAAGCTCAACCCGACAAATTACTCAGCGAAAAGGATGTGATTACCTTTGGGTCTGAAAAATTAGAAATCTTGTATGCACCTGGCCATTCTGAAGGACATCTAATGTTCTACCACGCCGCTGATAAATCTCTCATGGCTGGAGACGTGATTTTTCGTGAAAGTATTGGTCGAACGGATCTTCCTGGGGGAAATTTTAAGACCTTGGAAGAAAGCATCAAAAATCAAGTATATACCCTGCCTGAAGCCGTCAAAATTTATCCTGGGCATGGCCCCAGTACTACAGTTGGTCATGAAAAAAAACACAATCCCTTTGTAAAACCTTGAATATATTTAGGCACATACCCAACTTCCTCACCGCACTCAATCTATTGACGGGAGTGCTGGGCATCATAAATGTTTTTGAGGGTAATTACCAACATACCATTTATTTTGTAATGATTGCCGGTGTTTTTGACTTTTTAGATGGCTTCACTGCAAAATTATTTCAGTCTACCAGCTCATTTGGGAAAGAATTAGACTCTTTGGCCGATATGGTTACTTTTGGTGTGCTCCCTGCATTGTTCCTGTTTAAGTGGGCTGCCTTAACGCCTAATAATTTTCATTGGTTGGCTTACAGCTCCGCATTGATTCCTGTTTTTGCTGCCTTCAGATTGGCTAAATTTAATTTAGACTCGACCCAATCGGATGCGTTTATTGGATTGCCTACACCCGCCGCAGCCCTACTCACAGTAACCATTGTCAAGGCATCCTTTCTGGTTTCCTGGATTTATTTCACCCCAATTTATAGTCTTTCAGTAAGTCTACTCATGATCGCACCCATTAAAATGCTCAGTTTCAAATTTACATCTATGGTTTTGAGCGGTAATGAGCTGAGGTACTTGACCCTGCTGGTGATGATCATAGGACTGGCCCTGTTTCAGCTTAAGTTTTTACCCTATATGATTCCTATCTACCTTATGCTATCATTGCTTTCAAATATGCCTGCAGTGCATAAAATTTTAGGTAAATAAATAATTTTATAGATTTAAAACCGTTAAATAAAGAAGTGAAATTCTTATATGCTTTGCTTTTTTTTATCCCGCTTGGATCGGTAGGACAAACCGCTTTGTTTGATCAAGGCTTTTGGTATAAAATTGGGGTTACTCAAGAGGGAATCTATAAGATTGATAAAAATTTTCTTGATCAAATAGGGATTGATTACCGCCAACCTAATACTCTCAAAGTTTTTGGTAACGGGATAGGCATGCTTCCGCAAGCCAATCATGAAGAAAGACCTCGAGGACTGATTGAAAATAGCCTCAAAGGCTACGGTCTTGAAGATGGTGTTTTCGATGATAACGACTTTCTGCTCTTTTATGCAAATGGACCCAATGATTGGGCTTGGAAAGATGATCTTTGGCAATTTGAAAAAAATATTTTTTCTGATACCGCTTATTACTTCATCACGGCACAGGGTCCCGAAGGTACGAGGGTAACTGAAGCGCCTACTTATGATATAAGAAATAGCATTATTTCATCCTATATCGCCCGTAAAGCACATGAATTAGATGAAGTAAACTTGTTGGGAAATTCAGGTAGAGACTGGTTTGAAGCTTATTTTAAAGCAGGAGAAAGTAGAAGCTATAATTTCCAAACTGAGGGCGCAGTAGATACCATCAAAGCCTTCATTAAAGTCGTGGGCAGAAGCGACTTAGCAGGTGCCTTTGAGATTTATAATAATGAAACTTTATTAGGACTCATAAGCTATGAGGGTATTAACACGAAATCAGGTTCTACTTATGATTTAAAAGGGGATATTCAAAATGAAATTTTCAAATTTTTGGTCAATGATGGTACAACGATCTTGACCCTAAAACTCCCTGTGGTTTCAGGCTATGATGTGCTTATTGGCTATTTAGATCAGATCGTCCTGACCTATGCCACCGATTTAGTCCTTCATAATGGCTTTATGCTATTTTCAAATCCCTTATTGGAAGAGGATACGATCACCTACGAAGTCATCAGTGATGAGGAAATAGAAGTCTGGGACATCACGCACCGTCTGGTGGAGAGTTTGCCCCTTCACTCAGTGGGGAGTAGTCATAAGTATACGACCTTAAATCATGATCAACAACGCTTTGTAGCATTTTCAAATCAAAACTTACCCCAACCCATCGCCTTTCATCCAATTATGAACCAATACATCTCAGGCCTGAATCCAAGGGACGGCCTCATCATTACCCATCCCAAATTTATCGCATCTGCTGAGAGACTCGCCCGTTTTCATTCAACCCATGATCAGCTAGATGTTGCAGTAGTCACAACTAACCAGATTTACAATGAATTTTCATCGGGCATGCAAGACCTTACGGCCCTACGCGATGCAATTAAGTTTTATCGAAGTCTCAATAATAGTTTTCGCTATGTGTTACTCATGGGAGATTGTTCTTTTGATTACAAAGATCGAATACCCAATAACACAAACTTTGTTCCTGTTTATGAATCTAGAAATTCCATCAACCCGATCAATAGTTATTCTTCAGACGATTATTTTGGATTTTTGGAAGAGGATGAGGGACTATGGATCGAAAATAACGAGGGCAATCATAGTTTAGAAATTGGGATTGGCAGACTTCCAGTCAAGACCCAAGAAGAGGCCAAAAACATGACTGATAAAATCATTCGTTATGCTGCTAGCGAAAGAATGTATGGCTCTTGGAAAAACAGCATCACCTATGTGGCTGATGATGGAGATGCCAATCTCCATCAAAGGGCTGCTGAAACCCTTGCAGATTATTTTAATGATTTTCAACCACAAACCCAGCTGAACAAATTATACATAGATGCATTCCCACAAGAAGTTCTCGCCAGTCGGGAATCTGCCCTTCTCACCAGGGAAGCGCTGATCAACGCAATTGAAGAAGGTACCTTTATGGTAGATTATCTGGGTCATGGTAATGAAAGCCAATGGGCCATCGAAAATATCTTGGATGCGACGCTCGTTAATGATTTAACCAATCGTTTTTATTTACCCCTGTTCTTAACCGCAACCTGTGAATTTGGTAGATATGACGATCCATCAATTAATACCTCAGGTGCCGAAAAGCTCTTGCTCAACGAAAATGGTGGGGCCATTGCCCTGTTGACCACCACCCGGCCCGTTTATGCTTCTTCAAATGAATTGGTCAACGAGGCATTTCATAAAAATTTATTCAAAACTGAAAATGGATCCTTCTTAAGGTTAGGGGACATCATAAGACTCACCAAAAATGAAAGCGTTTCTGGTGTGAATAACCGCAATTTTTCATTACTAGGGGACCCCATGTTACAACTCCAGTATCCAAAAAATAAAATCATCATTGATAGCATCAACGGATTGAATGTTATCGATTTGGGTACCGATACCTTAAGTGCACTTGAAAAAATAAGGTTTAATGGATCTGTTCAATCAATTGACAGCCTATTTCTTGCAGATTTCAATGGAAGTGTAAATGTTTCCGTTTATGATCGAATCACTGAAAAAGAGACCTTGGGTCAGGAAAACCCTACATTTACGTATGCGGTCAGAGAAAATAAAATTTTTGAGGGTCAGGCCACCGTCTCCAACGGTCATTTTTCTATTGAATTTATAGTTCCCAAAAACATCAGTTATCGGTTTGAATCTGGGAAAATTATAATGTATGCCCAAAATGATGAGCTTACCAGTGATGCTACAGGCTTTTTTAAAGATTTTGTAATGGGTAATACAGCAGAAAATCCTGCTGTAGACAATGAAAGCCCTGCAATTAGCCTTTACATCAATGATGACTCGTTCAATGAGGGAGATGTGGTAGGAGAAAATGTGCTTTTTATTGCTAAAATAACAGACGAAAGTGGCATCAATACATCAGGTATCGGTATCAATCAAGATATTACCTTAACCATGGAAGATGGGAGCCTCTATGTTTTAAATGATTATTATGTGGCCGATCTAGATACTTACCAGTCAGGAAGGATCACGTTCCCGTTGCGAAACATGTCCATTGGAAATCACACAGCGACCCTAAAAATTTCAGATATACACAATAACACCTCTTATCGCTCCGTTAACTTTATAGTTTCCAATGAGCCGAAATTATTGCTTTACAATGTGATGAACTATCCCAACCCAGCCATAGATGGCACCACTTTTACATTTGAACATGATCGAATAGGTGAAGCTTTAGAAATTGAACTTATAATATATGACACCCGAGGAAATATCATCAGCAAAGAATTATTTGAAGTTGATGACAGCCCTAAAAAAATTGATGACCTCTATTTACCTTTTCCGCCTGGCACATTTAGAAAAGGAATTTATTTGTACCGGATCGAAGTTTCAAGTACGCTTGATCAAGCAAAAGGAACCGCTATTGAGCGTTTACTAATAAATAATTGAACTAACTTTACCTTATAAAATGCAAATCATAAAAGTATTTTTATTTTTTATTTCCATTATTTGGCTCCCTATTTTTGCCAAAGGACAAGTACGTGTTACCGGACAAGAAGGAGACAATCCCATTTCAGTTGCCGTTCCATTTGTCAGCTTTGCTCCAGACAGCAGAGGATCTGCTTTAGGTGATGCTGGTGTAGCTACGAGTCCTGATGCCCATAGTATTCATTGGAATAATGCGAAACTTGCTTTTATTGATTTTAGCTCAGGTTTCTCTTTTTCCTACTCACCCTGGTTGGGCAATATCGTAGACGATATGTCTCTCAATTATCTCACTTACTATAAAAGAATTGATCAAATTCAAGCATTTGGTATCAGTATGAGATATTTTGATTTAGGGGAAATTCAACTCACCGATGTAACTGGATTACCCATTGGCATTGAAAACCCGCGTGAATTATCCTTTGATGCCACTTACTCTAGGAAATTAACCGAAAATCTAAGTGGGGGACTGAGTATTAGGTACATTTGGTCTAACTTATTGGGAAACAGCACAGGGGCCCCCAGTGCAAATTCGGGCAAAAGTCTTGCCTTTGACTTAGGTTTTTATTATATTAAACCACTGGTTATAAGAGGTTTAGATACTGACTTTTCCTTAGGTGCTCACATCTCTAATTTAGGTCAAAAGATCAGTTATACCAGTGAAGAATTTGAAGATTTTATCCCAGCCAATCTGAGGATTGGGACGGCACTAAAAATGAATTTAGATCAGTATAACTCTTTTACCTTTATCTTCGATATTAACAAACTATTGGTGCCTACGCCTCCTATTTATGCGCGAGACCTCGACGGAACTATTATCCGAGACAGTAATGACAACCCTACCATTTCATCGGGTAAGGATCCCAACCGTCCGTTTATCAGTGGTACATTTGGTTCTTTTAATGATGCCCCCAATGGATTCAGTGAGGAAATGCAAGAACTTACTTTTTCTGTAGGTACTGAATACTGGTACGGAGAAATGGTAGCTGCCAGGATAGGTTATTTTTATGAACATGAAAATAAAGGGGCTAGAAAATATTTTACCGTAGGCTTTGGAGTACGGTATTCGACCTTTGGCCTCGACTTATCTTATCTCATTCCTCAAGAACAAAACAATCCATTAGGAGATACCCTCAGGTTGTCTTTCTTGTTTAATTTCAATAAAAAAGAAACCCTCGACATCTCTTCATGATAGATCGGACTCTTGCGCCCGCATCTTTTCCCGTAAAGAATTTTAATTTTAGGACCTACCGTAAAATCATATTGAATGACCACATTGAGGGTCTTGTCATTCCAGACAAACAACATCCCATCTGCTCGATAGAAATTATTTTCCGAAGTGGTAGTTGGTTTGAAAAAAATCCAGGTGTTGCTTTTTTAACAGGTAAAATGCTTCTTGAGGGGACCACTACCAAAAATGGAGAGGAAATAGCGTTGGCTTTTGAACATATGGGGGCTCACATAGAAATACAAACCGCAGTTGATGGTACCAGTATTCGTCTTTTCGCTACTCAAAAGCATATTCACTCAAGTCTCTCTTTACTACAAGAAATACTTTTTACACCCAGCTTTCCGACCCACGAGTTCGAGGTCATTAAGAATTTAAAAGCGGAACAAATAAAGATGCAACTTGCGAAAAACACCTATTTCGCTACTTCATACTTTCATGAATTACTGTTTGGTGCGACCCACCCCTATGGCCGTTCTATAAAAGAAGCAGAGATCAAACAAAGATCTCTGTTTGAAATCAAAGATTTTTTTCAGTTACAATTCCAAAATAATCCGAAGGTGGTGCTTTGCGGTGATATTGATGAAAAGATTATCGAAAAAACAGCCCTACTTTTAGGCAATATAAATAAAGGTGACGAACAAATGACTAGTTTCGAGATCCAACCCAGTCATGGTCACCAAACGATCGAACGTTCAGATAGTGTGCAGGCTTCGCTCAGGATGGGTGCCCAAACCATCCATAGAGGGGATCAAGATATCCATAAATTAACAGTGGCCAATAAACTTTTAGGTGGGTTTTTCGGATCCCGCCTCATGAAAAAATTAAGAGAAGAAAAAGGATTAACGTATGGGGTCTATTCATCCATTACACATGCTCAAAATGCATCTTACTGGACAATTTCAACAGAAATGAAAAGCGATAATGCCGAAGATTCATTAGAAGCCATTCACGAGATTATTACTGAACTTGCTCAAAACTATCCTTCTCTTTCAGAAGTTGATATGCTCAAAAATTTCCTAAGAGGAAAGTTTTTGAGCTCTATGAATTCCATCTTAGATGTTGCCTCTATGTACACCCTCCTTTTTGTGAATGACATACCTCACCATTTTTTAACCACCTCTTTAGAAACCATAGATAACATTCGGCCTAAAGACATATCCGAAATGATACAAAAATATTATCTGGATCCAGACAAATCATCCTTGTTTGTCCGGTAAGTGTCTTATAATTAAATATTGATGCCTTCTCTCAATAGATGCATATTTAAAGGCCAGTTTCATGTAGCCCGCATAATTCATCAAGCCGACCCTATGCTCCTGAGTAACCACTAACAAATCCTCCCCAATAGGGATGATCTTCTCATAATCGGTCCGCAACATGATATCCCCAGATGCGTTCGCAATCCCTATAGCCCCCTTGACGTCTTTGAGTAAATAGTTGCCACGTGACTGATCAATACTTACATATTTTAAAGAAAGAATGAGCTTACCTGAAGGGTCTATCAGACCATATTTATCCTTTTGACGAACTACGGCTACACCGTCCTCAAAAGGGAATACTTGATCGTATATCGGTTGTATGACCAATCTCTCCTGAGCATCTATAAACCCCCATTTGTTACCCAATTTATAGCCAATACGCGCATCAGAAAAGCAAAGCAAACTATCATAACGATTGGCTATCCTTAAATTGCCTTTTTCATTAATAAAGCCATACTTTCCATCTTTTTTAATCATATAGAGCCCTGCACAATAATTGAGTACCTGACTGATGTCATCCTCAGGAATGACCCGGTACTCTCCAAATTCATCTATTAACACGGTACCTCGACCGTCTTTACCCCAAAATAGGTCGCCCATTTGGCCCACGGCATCGTAAAATGAATCTAAAAGAACTTCTCCTTGGAGAGATATGATGCCGCCTCTTTGATCCGAATGATTCCTTATTTCTAAATATGAACCCCGATCGAAAATATCACCCTTAATCTGATAGATGGCGTCGCCTTCCAAGGAAAGAAACGTAGTAATTTCTTTATCTCTGGCAATAATACCATAGGGGCCGATAGATAATTCATCAAATATTGGCGCCACGATCCAATGTTCAAAAAGATCTATCACACCCCATTTACCCAAATAATTAATGGCTATTTTATGGTGATAGCCTGCGCCTATCGAATCATATTTTAAAGAAATAATTTCATCTCCTTTAAAATCTAGAAAGCCCCAAAATTGATGATTTTTAACCGGAATCATCGAAAACAACTGGGCAGAAATATCCTGATACGCTTTGTCTGAAAGCTTGGAACCAAATTGATTATAAACCTCCCATTTTCCTTTCAAAAATGCATAAAAAAAGGGCGCATCGTAGTGAATTGAATCTTTTCCCAAAATAAAAGGTTTGCCTTCGGTATCTGTAACCGACCAAGTATGGGTCGGCTTATGATGAGTCAATACAAAACCTTTGGTTTGAAAATTAGTCTTTTGGACACTCCTAATAACCTTATTTGAAGATGGGTTGATTAACCGTTCTTCGCTCCCATTACAATAAGCCACAAGGATGCCTGCATCGAATCGAAGTGAGTCTGCCCTGAGCGTTATGATAGGCTTTAAATCAAAATTTCGAGCTTCCCATAAAGGAAAACTGACCCCCTCTTTTACTCCATTTATCTGTTTATATTCTGTTTCGAGTAATGCGACCCCTCCCTCTAAATCTAATAAACCGAATTTACCTCCTTTTTCCACGCGGATTCCCTCAGCAATAACTGCAAATTGATCAAAATCTTGGAATGGACTTTCTATTCCGTCTTTTCGAAATAACGCCCATTTATTTAAAAAATTTTGGGCCATTACTACATGTTCATTAACAACCTTAATTTCTTTATGTTTGGGCGGCAAGATTAAGTTGAATTCATTATCGTAAAACCCCTTTTTTATAGCTCCATAGTCATAAGTTGAGACTACATAACCCAGAGACTTGGACTCAATTGAAAAATAATTACAACTGATCTTGATAGACCCTTTCGAATCGATAATGCCGTAAAATAATTGGTTACTTAAATTTCCCTTGATCGAAGCAAGAATATAGCCCCCGTCAATCACCGACAATTTATAATAGATGGCCGCCGATATTTTCTTTGTTTTAATATTTAACAAGCCCCATTTTCCACGATGGGAATAGCCCACAAAGTTACCCACCGTCTCAAAATTTCCTTTTGACCATCCAATTTGATCATATACAGGGGCTACGACGATGGCTCCCTTTTCATCTTGAATTCCATAATAGGCGTCTTTTTTTAATAAGCTATATTGCGCTTGGGCAAATCCAGTATAAAAAAGCAGTGCAAGAAAAAAAGTAAGTATCGAACGAATGTCGTATCTGACAATCAAATGCTATTTTTTAGGAGTTAATTCATCTTTCTCAAGATTGAAGAGGTCATTGAGCACCTCAACCAAGGTTTCGGCTTCTCCCCTTTTACAGGCGGCTTTTAATTGAAGTACAGGGAGTTTGATTACTTTTTGAACAATACTCTTGGTCACCTTATCGATCAGATCCTGCTCGACTTCAGTTATCTTGCCTACATATCGAGCAATTTCTTCCTTTCTAATCTCTTCTAAGGCTTTTTTTAGTTTTTTAATGGTAGGAGATACCTCCATTTCCAAAGACCAGTTTTTGAATTCCTCAATCGTCTCATCCAAGATCAGCTCAACTTCTGTTATGGCAGCCCTTCTACGCTCGATAATGCCCGAGGTTTGTTCTTCTATTTGATCTACATTATACAGTATAATTCCGTCTATGGTATCTATTTCGGGGTCCATGCTCCTCGGCACGGCTAAATCAACAAATAGTTTTTGAGACAACAACTGTTCAGGAATGTGATCCTTCATAATTAGAGGCTTGGGAACTTGGACTGATGATATGATCACATCAAATTTGGATATGTTTTTAAGTAGTTCCTCAAAAGGAAGCACTTCATAACCATACTGCTTGGCCAGCGTTTGAGTCGTCTGAGCATTTCGGTTAGACAAGGTAATCGAGGCATTCATTTCCTCCATATTATCCGCAACGTCTCGTCCTATTTCTCCTAATCCCAAAACCAAAATTTTAGGATCTGAAAAATTTTGAATGAATTGTTGAACCAAGCCTACACAAGCATAGGATACCGAAGCAGCCCCATCTCGAAAAACAGTCTCCTGTACTACTCGTTTGTTCGTATAGAAAATAGTATGCATCAAGCGGTGAAAAAATGGTCCAGAAAGATGCTGATCGGCAGAACATTGATAAGCCTTTTTTACTTGATTAGAAATTTGAATATCTCCTAGAACTTTGGCTTCAAGCCCTAAGGCTACCCTAAATAAATGTCGTAAAGCCGGTAACTTCTCCCTGTTCCAGAAATAAGAGTCAATCCCCTGATCAATACCTTTTTCTATTTTTAATAAATTTAAAATGGCATTAGATAAATCTAAATCTGAGGTATAGTAAATTTCGGTACGATTACAGGTTGAAAGAATCAAAGCTTCCTCGACACCCAAGATTTCGCGCATTCTATCCAAAAAATTTCTGCATTCATTTTCAGAAAAAGCCACTGATTCTCTGATCGCAATAGGCGATGAATCATGAGATAAACCAATAACTTTTAAACCCTCGTACATGTAAAAGAAATAATTGGATAACAAAAATAGCTTCAATGTTTTTTATATTGAACATTAAAGACAAAATTCTTACCTAAAAGGCATTATTAAGTTTAAAATCATTGATGAAAAAAATTAGGATATTTATCATTAATCAACTGGGTTTTTCTAGAACAGAGGCCAATGGAGTGATCTTTTTAGTCATTCTAATCTTATTTCTCTTTTTTTTGAGAGGGCTCTTGCCCAAAAATAGCACCCCTGAATTCGATCCAAATACACAGACTGGCTTAAAAAATTGGGGGCAGAAAATTAAAAATTCAGATACATTAAAGTATTCTTCAACTTCAATCAAAGACTTTAAACTCGTTGAATTCGACCCCAATTCAATCTCATTAGAGGATTTGAAAAAACTGGGGTTCAATGACGCCATCGCAAATCGAATAGAAAAATACCGTCAAAAAGGAGGTTATTTTAGGAACGGAGAGGACTTAAAAAAAATATATGGCATAGATACCTCATTCATTGAATCCATACTCCCCTACATTGAAATTTCAGAAAGAAAGTTCAAAAAACGTGATGACAAAAAAATAAAATCTTCTCTCCATAAGCGAAGCCCTGCGGTAAGCATAAAACTAGATCTTAATTTAGCGGACAGTATTCAATTACAAATGCTTGAAGGCGTAGGTCCTATTTTGGCGCGTCGCGCCTACAAGTTCCGACAAGCACTCGGCGGTTTTTATGATATTACACAATTGACTGAAGTCTACAATATGCCTAAAATCAGTAAAGAAGAAATTGCAAAATATTTTTATCTAGAGGGTGATCAAACTTTAAAATTAAATATCAACACGGATTCGATCATTCATCTCAGTAAGCATCCCTACATTAATTGGAATCTTGCTAAATCCATAATAAATTATCGCAAAGTACACGGTAACTATGACACTGTAAAACAAATAACTTCAATAAAGATTATTTCGGACTCACTTTATCAGAAAATTGCACCTTATCTTACTACTAGCGAATAATTTAAAATGCGGCCTATATTAGAGACTTATTTAAGACGCCTTACCAATCTTTCTGGCAATAATAGGTCACTACTCATTCAAAAATTAAGAGCGGATCATTTTGTTGATGCACATCAATTTGATTTTGCATTGAACGATCCCAGCTTTAATATTATTGAAGGCCTTATCCAAGGTAACCAAAATATTCCTTTATGCTCGGCCTTAGACCCTAGAGATGCCAGCAGTAACAAAACATCTCGACAACTCAACACGATAGTAAAATCTGAAAATTTCATTTTTAACGAACGTGGCTCCAAAGATTTATATCTTGGATGGCCTTTTATTAAAGGAAAATTCATTGATGATACCCTCATCAGATGTCCTTTAATCTTTTTTCCAATTGCACTCGAAATCAAAGAGGGTGTCTGGGTATGTAACCTTAAAAAGAATGTCAACATTACCTTAAACAAAACTTTTCTTTTAGCCCATGCGCACTACAATAAAATAATCTTAGATGAAGACCTTTTGGACCTGACTTTCAATGATTTTGAGAAGGAATCAAAAAATTTCAGAACCCAATTATATGAGCTCTTGCGTGAGAGTGATCTCAATCTTGTTTTCAACAGCGATAATTATATAAATAAGCTTACTCATTTCAAAAATAGCACTAAGGAAATATTAAGAAAGACTGAAAAAACAGGTATCCTACAGCTCTATCCAGAGGCAGTCATTGGTATTTTTCCTCAATCAGGCTCATTTCTAGTACCCGATTACCAGTCCCTATTGGAAAACCAAACTATTGATGATTTAGAGGAATACTTCAATAAGAAAATCAAAGAAAATCCCGAAGATGAAACCCATGCTAAGATCACAGATAGGGCACGAGAAGAAAACAGCTTTATGCCCTTTAAATTGGATGCCTATCAGGAAGAAGCACTGAACCATGTTAAAAAAGGTAATTCCATTTGCCTCCAGGGACCTCCTGGATCTGGGAAATCTCAATTGATCTCAAATCTTATCTGCGATTACGTGGCCAGAGGGAAAAATGTTTTACTCGTCTGTCAAAAAAAAGTAGCGCTAGATGTCGTCTATGAACGATTAAGCCAGAAAGATCTAAATGATTTTTGCGGGCTCGTTCATGACTTTAAAAGTGACCGCAAAGACATCTTCGATAAGTTACAAAACCAAATGAATCGTCTAGATGAATATCAACACAAAAACAACGGATTAGACAGTATTCTTTTAGAGAGAAATTTCCAACAAGCCAGCCGTCAAATCCATCAAATTACCGAAGAGCTCAATGAGTTTAAAATGGCCCTATTCGATGACCGTGAATGTGGTAAATCGATCAAAGAACTGTATTTAAGTAGTAATCCGCACCATTTATTCCTTCCCATACAAACTTCATTAAGCTATTTTAAATGGCCAGAAGTAGATGAATTTGAGCATGAACTTAAGCGCTATCTGACGTATTCCCTTAAATACAAACAACAAAATTATTTTTGGATCTGGGGAGGCTCGTTTTCGAATTTGAATGTTTCAGATTTAAAAAACATTCAAAACGTCATCGCCGAAGCTCAGTTGACGTTTGAAAATTTCACTGAAAAATGTCAAACTGTTTTTTCAAATGCTCCTGATTACGACTCTTTGGTGTTTTATCTCGATAAAATATCCGTTCTAAAAAAATTTATTTCAAATATTGACCACGCCACTACCCACCAATATTTCAGAAAAATTCTCCATCAGATACCCGATGAAAATTATGATTGGTTAGCAACTATAGAAAAGAATATCCTCGTCTGCTTTGCGGGTACAGGCCTCGAAATGACATTAAAATCCGAAGACTTGGGTCGCTTTCAAGAAGCCCTTCAAAATGCGATGGATTCGAGAAATAACTTTATAGAAATGATTAAATGGAGGTTGTTTTCTCATGATAAAGTATTGATCACCCGCGTATTAAAAGCCAATGGGCTCACTCATAATAAAATGGGCTTTGAACAACTACTTAAAAAAATTGATAATCGACTCAACTATGAGCACAACTTGTCTCAATTAAATCAAAAAAAATGGCTCATCAACTATCCTGATAAAATTGAAAAAATTGCCATTCAAAATTGGTTTTTCTATCAGCGCAACGCCTTAAACACCTACCTACAGCATAAAGAACTTCGAGGCCTGGACACTTTGATCAACTTTAAAAAAAATGATCGCAGCGTACACATTTTGATGCTCAAAAAATTGGTGACTTTCCTCACGGAAATTCCTGAACAAATGAGAGGTTGGAAAAAATACCTTTCTTCTAAGCAACTCAATGAACTTTTATCTAAAAACGTAACCAAAAAGGAAATTTTAGATGAGCTCGATCGTGAATTCGAAAATCTGGTAGACTATCATTCAACGTTTGCCCATTTTAATTCTGAACAGCAAGCAATTGCCCTTCAATTGATAGATATTGAAGGTGGGTTAGAAAAAATGATTTCATGTTTCAATAATAGTCTTGCCATCGCTTGGATCGAAAAAATAGAAACCAAATATCCAATTTTAAGATCTGTCTCCTCGATGAAGTTTCAAGAAAATTTGAAATTATTGACCGCATCAATTGAAAGCAAAAATGACCTCAGCCAAGAAATGACCCTCTTGAAATCCCGAGAGCGTACCTATCAGGATTTGGAATTTAATAGGTTAAAGAATCTGGTTTCTTATAGAGATCTTAAGCATGAGGTGAAAAAGAAGAAACGGATTTGGCCTTTACGAAAAATTATTTCAGAGTACCAAGAAGAAGTTTTTAAATTAATCCCTTGTTGGATGACTTCTCCAGAATCTGCTTCAGCGATCTTTCCCATGACACAATGCTTTGACTTAGTTATTTTTGATGAAGCCTCACAGTGTTTTGCTGAAAGGGGTATTCCAACTATTTATCGTGCCAAACAAATTGTAATCGCTGGTGATTCACAGCAGTTAAAACCGTTGGATTTATATAAGGCCAAATGGTCCGATAAAGAGACGGATCATCCTGACCTGGAAGTCGATGCACTCCTTGATCTAGCACAACGATATCTTCCTAAATATTATTTACAAGGACATTACAGAAGTCGGCACCTAGAATTAATTGAATTCTCAAACATTCATTTTTATAACAATAAATTACAAATGTTACCGGATATTTCTTCCATTAATTCAGGCAAAGCACCCATCGCCTATCTTCAAGTAAAGGGTATCTGGGATAAAAATACAAATTTGATCGAAGCGGAAAAAGTGGTTGAGATGACTGCCCAATTGAGACGTAATGAGCCCGAAAAAAATATTGGAATCATTACCTTCAACAGCCCACAAAAAGAACTCATACAAGAACTACTTGAAAGCAGAATGGGTGATCTATCTTATCGGGATGTCTTTATAAAAAACATAGAAAATATTCAAGGGGATGAAAGAGATATTATCATATTTAGCGTGGCCTATGCTCCTGATCAAACAGGTTTACTGCAAATGAAATTTGGATCTTTAAATGACGTGGGAGGTGAAAATCGCTTGAACGTTGCCATTACAAGGGCCAAAGAAAAAATAATTTTAGTGACAAGTATCCATCCGGATCAGTTAAATACCTCAAAATCAAAAAATAAAGGTCCAAAATTACTTCAATCTTACCTAAAATTCGCCTTAGATGTCAGTACAAAAAAATGGAGCCCTGCTGAGGAAAAACCATTAATTTTTAACCAAAATTGGTACTTAAAAAATCAATTAGCTACGTGTATCAATCAGTTAAAACTTGATGTAGGCGTGGCGCATAATTACCCATTTTCCGATTTAATATTGAAGAACAAGGAACATGCCATAGGAATCATTAATACCGATGACGAGCGCTATTTTAATTCTAAATCATCCAAAGAATCCTACATTTACAATACCCAATTATTGAACCAGAGAAATTGGCCCAATATCTCATTTCATAGCCGTGAGTTTTGGAAATCCCCGGTAGATATTCAACAAAAAATCAAACAATTTATCTCTCGAATTATGGCTGAATAATGGCCGCAACTCGTAAACCAATTTGATCAATGTCCTTAAGCGTATCTACTCGCATGAATTGTGTCAGCCTCATCCTATAATGTCCAGAAGCTTTAAAAGAATACGATTTGATGAGATCAAAATTACGATCAAAAGTACTCCCCATCCCTGTACCTAAAGGCTTCCCTGTTTTGGGTTCAAACAAAATAACCTCAGCCAAATCTGTTTTGATAAGACTGTCCTCATTAAATAGCTCATACTTAATATACAAATTATTAAAGGAATAGGTGTTTTTATTTCGTACCATTCCTGTGATCTGATACGGCGTTCCCAAATCTATAATATCAAACTCAAATAACTGAGCCGATTGTTGAGGCCAAAACCCTTTTAAATCAATATGCTTTTCAAAAATACGATTGTGATCACAACCCAGCAGGAAAAATAAGACACATAAACAAAAAACTCTCATCTATTTTTTTAATTTCAAATCCTCAAAATAAATTTTAAATGGCTACTCAGTATTTAGTCCATTCAAAAATTATTTTCTTAAATCAAAGATAAACCTTATTCTATTTTGTTTTACTAGGCTAAATCAAACCCTATGTCTTTTCGATAATTCATACCCTTCCAATTTATAGACTCAACACCCTTGTAACTGTTCGCTAAGGCTTCCGTTAAGTGGTTTCCCAATCCAGTAATGGCCAATACACGCCCCCCTTGAGTGAGTAAACCATGGTCATCTTGAACAGTCCCTGCATGAAATGGTATGATATTTTCATCCTTGATAGAAGCTATTTTGATCCTTTCACCCGTTTCATAGGACCCTGGATAACCTGCTGAGACCAATACAACCGTAGCCACTACATTTTTCTCAAAGGTCACAGTAACATTAGATAGCTCCCCTCTAGCGGTTGCCACCAATAACGGTACAATATCTGATTTAATCCTTGGCATAACTACTTCAGTTTCGGGGTCACCCATCCTGACATTATATTCGATGACCATGGGTTCTTCCCCCACCTTGATTAAACCAAAAAACACAAAACCATGATAATCAAATCCTTCAGATTTAATTCCTTTGATCGTCGGCACAATGATTTTATCTTCAACTTTTTTCATGAAATGGGCATCTGCAAAAGAAACCGGTGATACGGCCCCCATACCTCCTGTATTCGGACCTGTATCCGATTCTCCGATTCTTTTATAATCCTTCGCCTCAGGTAGGATGACATAAGCCTCTCCATCCGTTAAAACAAACACAGACAACTCAATACCATCCAAAAATTCTTCTATCAAAACATTTTCACTCGCCGCTCCAAACTGACCTGCTAGCAGTTTTTCTAAACTTTCTTCAGCTTCCTGCAAATCCTTGGTGATGATTACACCCTTTCCGCCTGCCAAACCATCTGCTTTAAGTACATAAGGGGGAGTGAGTCCTGCTAAAAAACGCTTACCAGCCTCTAGATCAGCCTTGGTGAATATTTCTGCTGCTGCAGTAGGAATCCCATACTTCAACATAAACTGTTTGGCAAAATCTTTACTCCCCTCAAGTAATGCCCCTCGGGCACTCGGTCCAACAATTAACAAATCTTTTAATTTAGGCTCCTTTTTTAAAAAGTCTACCACACCATTTACCAAAGGGTCTTCTGGTCCAATCACCAATAGGTCTATGCCCAAACGCACGACCGTATCTAAAATCTCTGATTTATCGTTTACCTGTAATGATAAGTTAGTTGCTATTTCCGCAGTTCCTCCATTGCCCGGTGCCACAAAAAGTGCTTCACATAAGTCACTTTGACTTATTTTCCATGCCAAGGCGTGCTCTCTACCTCCTGAGCCTAATATCAGTATTTTCATGCTTAATTTATTTGTAATCTTTTATGATGCTTAAATCTTCAATCAATGCGCATATTCAGACATGAATTTTATACGCATCAAACGTACCTCATCTTCAGAATACTCCTCCTCTAAATCAATAATGGCTTCACTCAGCTCCCCAGACTCTGAAACCAAAAAATAATCAATGATGTCATCTTGGCGCTCATCGTCCAAAAGTTGATCTAGATAATAGTTAAGATTCAATCTGGTCCCTGATTCACAAATATTCTCAATTTCCGTAATAAGTGATTCATAGGTAATCCCCAAGCTGGATGCAATATCTTCTAAATCATATTTTTTATCAATTTGATTGATGATACTGATCTTATTTCTTGACTTAGCCCCTGAAGATTTTATCAAAACATCCGAAGCCGTCATGATGTCATTATCACTTAAGTATTGATTAATCAAATCTAAAAAAGGCTTCCCAAATTTTCGAGCCTTACTCTCTCCCACACCGATGATCATTCTTAAATTCTCCATAGTCGAAGGATAAAAAGTCGCCATTTCTTCTAATGAAGGCTCCTGAAAAATGACATAAGGTGGTAATGATTTTTGTTTGGCCACAGTTTTTCGTAACCCCTTTAATAGGTTGAACAAGGTAGTATCATAAGATTGAAGACTGGGTTTTGATTTTTCAATTTCCTCCTCTTCCCCACCCGTCTGATATTCATGATCTCTGGATAATTTAATAGAATAACTTTTTTTAAGATATTCTTTACCTTTTAATGTCACCTTGAATATCCCTGGTGTATCAATATCTTTTAATAATAATTCATTGAATAAGGCCTGTCGCAATACCGCTTTCCAGAAGAAATCCTGTTCTTTGGCCCCCGTTCCAAATCCTGGCAATTGATCATGACCATAACTCTTGATATGCTGATTCTTTTTTCCTAAGACGAAATTAACAATGTGGTTAATTTCAAATCGCTCTTGGGTATTGAGGACCGCATTTATGATGGTTTTTAAATATTCTGCACCTTCAAATTGCTCTTTGGGATGTTGGCAATTGTCACACATCCCACAATTGTCTTGATCATATTCTTCTCCAAAATAATGCAGCAACTGGGTTCTTCTACATACCGATGACTCGGCATAATAGGCAATCTCCTCTAATAATAACTTTGAATTTTCACGTTCGGTTACCGGTTTATCTTTATTAAACTTTTCGAGCTTAAGAACATCATTGTAACTATACAACATCAGACATATACCTTCAAGACCATCTCTACCCGCTCTTCCTGTTTCCTGATAATATCCTTCAATGGACTTAGGTGCATCATAATGAATGACAAAACGAACATCTGGCTTATCTATGCCCATTCCAAAAGCAATGGTAGCTACGATTACATCGATTTCTTCATTCAGGAAGCCATCTTGATTTGCAATGCGCTGATGGCTTTCCATGCCCGCGTGATACGGAGCGGCATTGACGCCATTTACTTTTAATAATTCAGCAATCTCTTGAACTTTTTTTCTACTCAAACAATAGATGATTCCAGACTTACCATTCTGTTCCTTAACAAACTTGATCAGTATCTTTTTCGCTTGTTGCTTAGGCTTTACCTCATATTGAAGATTGGGCCTATTAAAAGAGGACTTGAAAAGGTTTGCCCCTTCCATATTCAAATTTTTCATCACGTCCAATTGAACCTTGGGCGTAGCCGTTGCGGTAAGTGCCATAATAGGCATTTCACCTATTTGAGAGACAATGGCACGAATTCTCCTATACTCAGGTCTAAAGTCATGTCCCCATTCAGAAATACAATGTACCTCATCAATGGCCACAAACGCGATATTGGCCTCGTTTAAAAAATCAATATTATCTTGTTTTATCAAAGATTCAGGGGCCACATAGAGCAATTTCGCTTCTCCAGAGATCACCTCTTGTTTTACTTTTTTTATTTCTGACTTGGTCAGTGTTGAGTTTAAAAACTTAGCATTGACCCCTAAGGCCACCATTTGATCTACCTGATTTTTCATCAAGGCTATCAAAGGAGATATCACAATGGTCGTCCCCTCACTTATAATGGCAGGTAATTGATAACACAAAGACTTGCCCGCACCCGTAGGCATGATCACAAAAGTGTTTTTACGTGCTAAAATATTATGAATGATTTTTTCTTGGTCACCTCTAAATTCGTCATATCCAAAAATCTTTTTTAGATCAGTTTTTAAAATTGACGTATTTGCTGTTTTTATCATCTTTTTATCTTTGGCTGGTTGCATTGCAAAAAAAAGTACTAGAATGATTAATTTGCACTCAAAAGTTTTTTTTCAAATAAACAAGAAGTATTAATTTAAGGTTTAAGGCAATACTCCGATCATTCTGCAAACGCTACTCAAATTTAGTGAAAAGAGAACTGATCGAAAAGAATAATCAACATGGATAAAAAAATAAATATTGTGATCATGGCTGGGGGGACAGGGACTCGCTTTTGGCCCTACAGTCGTAATAAAAATCCCAAGCAATTTTTGGATGTGTTGAATACGGGCAAGTCTTTATTGCAAATGACATATGATCGCTTTATTGAGTATGTCCCCAAAGATCAAATTTGGATTGTTTCAAATTTGATGTACCGAGAACTTATCTCCATACAAATACCTGACTTATCCCCAGATCAAATATTATTGGAACCCAGCAAGCGAAATACCGCTCCTTGTATCGCTTATGCGGCTTATAAAATTCGAAAAAAAGATCCCAATGCTATTTTGGTCATCACTCCCTCTGACCACGCCGTCTTTAAGCCCGAAGCCTTCATTGAAGTGATTAAAAATGCAGTGGACTGTGCCTCCGACCGCACTAAACTTTTGACCATTGGTATCGAGCCCCATCGACCAGAAACAGGTTATGGCTACATACAATATTCTCCCTCAAGTACCGCTGATAAAAAAGTAAAGACCTTTACTGAGAAACCAAATATTGAACTGGCCAAGAAATTCATTGAAACCGGTGAATTTGTGTGGAATGCAGGCATTTTTGTATGGTCTATTGCTGCCATAATTGAGGCCTTTGATAAGTATCAACCTGAATTGGCAGATTTATTTGCGGCTGGCCACTCATCTTATGGCACTGATGAAGAAGCTTCATTTATTGAAACCGCCTACTCACAATGTAAATCCATATCAATTGATTATGCCATTATGGAAAAAGCTGATAATGTCTTTACCCTTTTAGGAGATTTTGGTTGGTCTGATGTGGGTTCTTGGGATGCATTGCACGAGATGGTAGAAAAAGATGCTGATGACAATGTCATTGAGCAAACTGCCTTGCTCTATAACTCGCGGTCCAATTACATCAAAAGCAAAAAAGAAAAGCTGTTGGTCATCAGTGACCTAGAAGGTTATTTAGTTGCTGACTTTGATGATGTCCTGCTCATTTGCAAAAAAGACGACGCCGCCAAATTCAAGTCTTTTGTCAATGAAGTCAAAGCCACTAAAGGAGATGATTTTATTTAATACCGTTGCCTATTTGCCTCATAAATGCATATTGAAGTGGCTACTGATACATTTAAGGACGACATTTTCCCACGCATGGGTATGGTGATATGATGGTCAACAAACTTTAAAATAGCCCCATCAATCCCATCTTCCTCAGATCCAAAAACCAAAGCCACGGGATCCCTGAGATCTATCTTACTTATCTCTTGGGTTCCCTTCTCCGTACAGGCCATTACTTTGCAGCCTGCTGATTGCAAATAGGAGATCCCTTCCGTCAAATTTATCATTCTAGCGACCGGAATTTGAGTCAAAGCTCCCGCTGAAGTTTTAATAGAATCTGCATTTATTTGGGCTGCATTTTTGGTAGGAATTAAAATTCCATTGACGCCCATGGCTTCAGCCGATCGCGCTATGGCTCCAAAATTTCTGACATCGGTAATCCGATCTAGTACCAAGAACAAAGGCACCTTCCCCTCTTCATAAGTGGAGGCTAATAAATTGGACAGGTCATGGTATTTTACAGGAGAGATAAAGGCAACCGTCCCTTGATGGTTCTTTCGAGTAAGGCCATTGAGCTTTTCTATAGGGACCGTCGACACAGGAGCGGAAGTCTTATTTACCAGCTCCATCAACTCATCTATGAGGTCTCCTTTTAAGCCTTTTTGAATAAAAATTTTCTCTAAATCATGGCCCGATGTAATCGCCTCTATGATGGCCCGAATGCCATAAATCATTGAAGCATCATTGCTCCGTTTATTTACAGGGCGCTGCGTAAATCGGTAATCTTTTTTATCCATATTTTTTCATATCCTTTATCTCTGAGTAGGACATACATCTTGGGTGCAAAGAGATTAGATATTATTTTAAATTCAAATCGAATATCTCCGTAAAGCCAAATTTCTTTTTTATTTTCTCTAAAGACCCTATCCGGATTTCCAAATATAACATAAACCATGCCCCTATCTGTCTTCCACCCTTCTTTGTAACTAGTAAATAATTCATTCGCCTTTTTGATGGCCCGATAATAACTCCGAATGGCAGCTCCCGCCGCTTCAGGAGATATATGAATATTCAACCAAAAATTTTCAAAGACTATTTTAGGGTCTTTGGCATTCCTTATTTCATCTAATTCTGAACGCGAAGTAAAATAAGTCAAAGGCTCAATAAGTTCATCTATTAATTTCATACTAGGGTAATACTTCGGACCCATAAATAAGGTCAATCCTTCCAAAGACAACGTATCCGATTGAATGAAATAAAAATGATTTTGGGCCAATGATACCTCCTGGGTACTGATAAAAACAGAATCCATCAATAACCCCGAAGCCACGGACTGCGCGACGCCCATAGGGGGATCTGCAGGTTGGAAGTTGGCTTTATACTGAAAAAAATAAAGCGTATCCTGCGTATGGTTACTCTTAAATTTCAGTGAAGATGAGATTGAAAAAGATGAAATAAGGGGTATCCCATTTGTCTGTAACGGATAAAATTGAGGATGATTCAATCTTCCCCTTTTGAGGTTTATCGGATAATAATAATAAGCCCCAGCAAGCTCAAATTCGAGGACCAATAATTTTTCGGACACTTCCTTGAAGGTAAACTTGAGCAGTAAGTGATCAGCCGTACCCTCTAAAGTATCGATCTCATATACCTGTAACAATTGATCGATGGCATCCAGATAACTGGTCTGTATTAATAACCTCGTGTGTATCGTATCCGAAGGATTATAAGTGATAGATAAAAAAACATTGAGGGTATCTGATACCTGTGCCACACGAGATTTTATCGTCAAAGGCGCAGCAGGATCATACCAATAGGAGGTATTTAGTTTAGATAGATCAATCCCTGAAACTGAGCTTAAAAAAAGAAGGAAACAAAGTAAAATGAAGGTGCTTTTCATCAATATTCTTAATAATTTTGAATTTAATATAAATTTTAGGCCCAAGTAATAGAAAGTAATATTAAATCCTAAAGTTTTTAACGAAGCATTAGTTTGCCCTTTTAGTTTGTTTTAAAAAAATTTATGAGTGTTTTTACCACAGAGATTACTTCAGACAAAATACCGTCAGACAACCCGATACACCAAAGACTGCTGAAGGCCTATTTGATCGGTAAAAGCTACGTCAAAGGAAACCTGCTAGAATTGGGGTGTGGTGAAGGTCGTGGGATTTCCGAACTAGGTGGTCTGGTCGATCATTATACGGCCATAGACAAAATTGAGCCAATCATTGAAAAACTTAAATTAAAATATCCTTCTTTTCGTTTTGAGAGTGGCCTCTTTCCTCCCATTCCTTTTCCTGATAATAGTTTTGCTAGTATTGTAAGTTTTCAAGTCATTGAACACCTGGAAGATGATGCCCTCTTCATCAAAGAAATTCATCGAATATTAAAACCCGGTGGATGTGCGATCCTCACCACCCCTAACAGAAAAATGACTTTAAGTCGAAATCCTTGGCATACCAGAGAGTATACCGCCACAGAATTGAGCAGTCTCTGTTTAAAATATTTCCAAAACGTAGAAATGAAAGGAATCAAAGGAAATGAAAAAGTAATGGAATATTATAGGCGGAACAAGATATCTGTAGACCGTATTATGCGATTTGATTTTCTTGATCTTCAACACCGATTACCCGCTGCTTTCCTGAGAGTACCCTATGATTTACTCAATCGAATGAATCGGAATAAACTCAAAGCCGCAGAGGACAGTTTGGTGACGTCCATACATCATGACGATTATTTACTGGCCCCACAAGCGGAAGATAATTTGGATTTATTTTGTATCTTAGAAAAATAAGGTTTTTTTTATTTCGCAATGCATCGAAATACGCTCATCATCATTTCTTTTTTGACGTTCTTGATAGCCGTAGTGCCGGGTCATGAGGTGCTAGGGCAAGGCAGAAAAAAACAAAAGAAAATAACCCTGGCTACCAGCCATGCCAAATCTTTTATAGGGACCCCTTATCGATATGGCGGAAACTCCAGAAATGGCATTGATTGTTCTAGCCTCATTCAACAATCTTATGCCAAAATTGGTATAAAGCTACCTAGAACGGCTCAAGAGCAAGCCAAGGTGGGCAATAAGAAAGGAGAAGGTAGCGTAAGGCCAGGAGATATTGTTTATTTTAAATTCAAACAAAAACGAGAAAAATGGTGGCATACAGGTATGGTCACTTATGCAGATCAAGGTACAATTAAGTTTGTTCATGCTTCTTCAAGTAGAGGTGTAGTTGAAGATACCTACAATGATTATTACAAAAAACACACGAAATACTTCCGAAGGGTCATCAAATAAAAAACTTAATGTATTTTAGCCACTTGAAAAAAGGGGATGTAGCTCAGTTGGCTAGAGCGCTTGACTGGCAGTCAAGAGGTCGTCGGTTCGAGCCCGATCTTCTCCACAAGTACAAACCCTTGTAAAACCTCACTTTTCAGTGAGGTTTTACTTTTCTCGAGATTTTATAGTTGCAAGGTTTCTGCAAGCTTTTGAATTTGATGGTGTTGATCTCGAGAGAACTCTATTGAAATATCGAACTTAAGTTTTACCATTAGAGAATTTATTGAGACCTATCATCATATTCAACTCTTGACCTTAAAATAATATTCATTTCATCTTGAGCCCATTCTGAAATCACCAAAAGTTTTTCTAAATAACTCAAACCAAATTTTGATAATTTATATTCAACACGAACAGGAACTTCTGCAAATAACTTTCTGATCAAATAACCATCTCGTTCAAGTCTTTTCAATCTTTCTGTTAGAATTTTGGAAGAAATTCCCTTAACAATATTTTTAAGTTCTCCGAATCTCAAAACTTCATTTCCACCTAAAAATAAAATGATCAAAATACTCCATTTATCAGATGCCGCAGACAAAATATCCTTTATGGGACATGTCTCTACAGATAAATTTAGATCATGATTAAAAATTTTTTTTAATCTATTTTTAATGTTAACCATTTGATTATCAGCATTTATTTCTTCTTGGTTATTAAGGTTCTTCATGGAAACTTATTGTATTAGTTACTTAAAGAAAGTAAATTTATAAAAGAAATTATAAAAACTTTAATTATTATGAATTCATATAAGATGAAAATATCATTAGTTAATTTATCTGATGCCAATGACAAGCAAAAGGATCTGCTCATGCTCACCAAAAAAGAGAATAGAATGATTCCTAATATGTACCGAGCTATGGTTAATTCCCCTGGTTTGTTAGATAGTTATATGCACGGATATAAAAAATTTAGAATAGAAAGTGGTTTTACTCCAACAGAGCAAGAAGTGATATTACTAACTATCAGCGCTGAAAATAATTGCTCCTATTGTATGGCAGCCCATAGCATATTAGCCGATACTGTATCTAAAGTTCCACTTGAAGTAACAGAATCTATAAGGAATAATACAAAAATTTCAGATGATAAACTAAGAGGACTTTCAGCGTTTGTAAGCACTATGGTAAATAAAAGGGGGTTGCCTGATGAAAATGAAGTTCAAGCATTCCTAAATTCAGGATATGCAGAGGGTCATATATTAGATATCATTTTGGCTATCTCTGTAAAAACGATTAGTAATTACACCAACCATGTTTTCAAAACAGAATTAGATACTGTTTTTAAGGCAAGAAAATGGAGTGCTTATAAGGTATCGAGAAGTATACTGAATTTTTTTAGAAGTCTTGTTTAATAAAAGAGCCGTTACACTTTATAAAAGTAAAACTGTTTTATTGAAACTTCTTTGTTGATCGATCACTGGGTGTAGATGGTGTAACTAAAATTAACTAGCTGCTCCCAAGGAAAGAGTCTTGATTTCTTGTAAGGTTTTTGAAATAATACGGTAAACCATGGACGCTTTTGAGGGAGTTGTCGTTCATGCCCCCCCACGTAAAAGTTACTAAACAAGGGTTTAGTTTACGCTGACAGTCAAGAGGTCATGGGTTCGAATTCCATCTTCTCTACATTGAAAATCAACCACTTACATTATATGTAGGTGGTTTTTTTATTATAAGTTTCAGTTAAATATACTCATTCTTTGGCCGTTATTTGGCCTCTATTTCATAGGAGATAGGGTGCAGTTGTCGGCCAGTTTAGATCCAGAAATTCTCAAAGCCGAAGGACAGGCTTTTCTGAAGGCCAAAGGCACTACTATGCCCACCGTGTAAGGCGCCTGACCAAACTTCTGGTAGCGACCTGCGAGCGTATCGAACATAGTCCGGTCCAAAGCAAAGATTTCTTGCAGCTGCTGAAAAAGGAGCTCAAATTCTTTAAAAAACTACAGGGACCTTGGTTACTTACCCTTTAACCTACATGTTGCGTCTGTACTGACCCCCAACCGAGAACAAGGCATGGGTGATTTGTCCTAATGAACAGAATTTACTGACTTCCATCAAAGCCTCAAACATGTTACTGTGATCAATTGCGGCCTTCTTCAGTTGTACTAAGGACGCGTCTAAACTTTCGGCATGTAACTCATGAAGCTCCTTGAGAATAGTGATCTGAAATTGTTTTTCTTGTTCAGTCGCCCGAATCACCTTAGAGGGTAATAGGGTGGGAGAGCCTTTACGACTCAAAAAAGTATTGACCCCGACAATCGGATATTCGCCAGTATGTTTCAGCATTTCGTAATGCATGCTCTCTTCTTGGATCTTACTTCTTTGGTACATGGTTTCCATCGCTCCAAGCACACCCCCACGTTCGCTCAAACGGTCAAATTCTAATAGTACTGCATGCTCCACAAGATCGGTCAATTCTTCAATGATAAATGCCCCCTGTATGGGATTTTCATTTTTGGTCAACCCAAACTCCTTGTTGATGATGAGTTGAATCGCCATGGCACGACGCACACTATCTTCTGTGGGCGTGGTGATGGCCTCATCATAAGCGTTGGTGTGCAACGAATTACAATTATCATAAATGGCATAGAGTGCCTGAAGCGTCGTGCGGATATCGTTAAAATCAATTTCTTGCGCATGCAAGCTTCGTCCAGAAGTTTGGACGTGGTATTTGAGCATTTGCGCACGCTCATTGGCCCCGTACTTTTGCTTCATTGCTTTGGCCCATATTTTTCTGGCAACACGACCAATAACGGCATATTCAGGATCGATCCCATTACTAAAGAAAAAAGACAGATTAGGGCCGAAATCATTAATATCCATGCCCCGGGACAAATAATATTCGACGTAAGTAAATCCATTGGACAGGGTAAACGCCAATTGCGTGATCGGATTCGCCCCAGCCTCGGCGATATGATAGCCCGAAATACTCACCGAGTAAAAGTTTCGGATCCCATGATCGATAAAATAGGCTTGAACATCACCCATCAGTCTCAAGGCAAATTCAGTCGAAAAAATACAGGTATTTTGTGCTTGATCCTCTTTAAGGATATCGGCTTGTACGGTACCCCTAACCTGAGTCAAGGTGCTTACTTTAATTTTTTGATAGACCGCTGCGGGCAATACTTGATCACCGGTAACCCCCAAAAGCATGAGGCCTAAACCGTCATTGCCCAAAGGCAAGTCGCCCTTGTAGGTCGGTCTTAACTGACCCTTGCCTTTATAAAGACCTTCTATCGTTTTCTGAACTTCTTCTTCTAGGCCGTGCTCTCGAATATACTTTTCACAATTTTGATCGATCGCAGCATTCATAAAATAGGCCAAAATAATGGGTGCAGGACCATTAATGGTCATGCTGACGGATGTCTTAGGATCCGTCAAATCAAAACCACTATATAGTTTCTTGGCATCATCCAGACAACAAATTGATACCCCTGCATTACCAATTTTTCCATAAATATCAGGGCGGTGGTCAGGGTCATTACCGTATAATGTGACACTATCAAAGGCAGTAGACAAACGTTTGGCCTCCATATCCCGACTCAAGTAATGAAAGCGGTGGTTGGTGCGCTCTGGGCCACCCTCTCCGGCAAACATGCGCGTAGGGTCTTCCGCCGTGCGTTTAAACGGATACAAACCAGCCGTATAAGGAAATTGACCAGGGATGTTTTCTTGCAACATCCAACGCAGTAAATCCCCCCAAGCCTGGTATTTAGGTAAAGCGATTTTAGGAATGGCCGTTTGTGACAATGACTTTGAATGCGTGGGAATACTGATTTGCTTGCCACGTACTTCAAAGACATAATCTTGAGCACGGTACCTTTGTTTGAGATCTCCCCATTCCATAATCCTCTGCCAATGATGTGGGTCGAGGTTCATCTTTAGGGTTGTAAAAGATCTTTCTAAACCAGCGACAAGTTTCTTTTGGTCCTCAGAGACATTGCTATCTGTCCATGAGAGGCCTTGAGTGTTTAAGCTCACCGGAGTCTCAAGAATCCCTTCAATAGCTTTGTATATGCCATAAAGTGTTTGTGCATAACCACACTGCTGATCAACGAGCGCGTCATAAGCTCTGATGTTTTCTGCGATTTCCGATAAATAACGGGTTCGGGCCGGCGGTATGACGAATATTTTTTCACTAGACTCATCGGTACTTTCGAAATGGCTCTGTAATTTGGCCTTTGTTTTTTCTACAATGGCAGTAATAACGGCACCATACAATCGATTCATACCTGGGTCATTAAATTGTGAGGCAATCGTACCAAAAACAGGTAAATCCGAGTCTGCAATCTCCCACAGCTGATGGTTCCGCACATATTGTTTTTTAACATCGCGCAAGGCATCTAAAGCACCGCGTTTATCAAATTTATTGATGGCTACCAAATCGGCAAAATCCAACATGTCGATTTTTTCGAGTTGGGTAGCTGCCCCAAATTCTGGAGTCATGACATATAGGGATACATCACTGTGGTCAATGATCTCAGTATCACTTTGACCAATCCCTGAGGTTTCTAAAATAATAAGATCAAAACCAGCCCCTTTGGTAATATCCACCGCCGCACTGACATACTTAGAAAGCGCTAAGTTGCTCTGGCGTGTCGCCAAACTACGCATATAAACGCGTGGCGTATTGATGGCATTCATTCTGATGCGGTCGCCCAAAAGAGCCCCTCCTGTTTTTCGCTTGGATGGGTCTACTGAAATGATGGCCAAGTTTTTCTCGGGGAAATCCATCAAAAAGCGACGGACTAATTCATCGACCAAAGATGATTTTCCGGCTCCACCAGTCCCCGTAATTCCGAGTACAGGCGTGTCACAATCTTTGATTTTGACCCGCAGCTCTTGTAAAGCATCGGTCATGATTTCTGGAAAATTTTCTGCCGCACTGATCCAACGGGCAATGGTCTTGGGCGTATGGACATTGAGATCAACTACTTCAGCTTTGAGGTTGTCGCCTATGGGTACATCGCACTGCTGCACCAAATCATTGATCATGCCTTGAAGACCCATGGTCCGCCCATCATCGGGTGCGTATATCCGCGTAATACCATAAGCCATCAATTCCTTAATTTCTTCAGGAAGGATGACCCCGCCACCCCCACCAAATATTTTGATGTGTCCGGCACCCCGCTCCTGAAGCAAATCATACATATATTTAAAATACTCCATATGACCGCCTTGATAAGACGTCATGGCGATAGCGTTAACGTCTTCTTGAATAGCCGTATTGACCACCTCATCTACACTACGATCATGACCAAGGTGGATCACTTCAACTCCGGTACTTTGGATGATGCGCCGCATGATATTGATGGCGGCGTCGTGGCCATCAAAAAGAGAGGCAGCGGTAACGATACGTATTTTATGCTTCGGCAGGTAAGGTTTTGATTGCTGCATTAATAAAATAACTTAGATTTTACCTAGTAAATTTACAGAATTCGTACCACAGATATTTTTAAACTTAAATTTTATCAAAATATAGAGATTTACGAACAGATAACTCATAGACTCACATGGGTTTAGCGAGATGTACTACGATTAAGAATGAAATTATTTTGAATCTCTTTGACCTCTACTCAATAAAAAATAATATGAGTCTTATCAAGATTCTTATAGATACTCGGAAAAGTAGTAAAAGTAAAACAACGATTAAAATTAGTTAATGACTAATATCAACCATTTAGTCAACCTCAAATCTTGTTTGTTCAGTTTTTTTAACTCATGATGCACTTAAAGCTTTTAAGTCAAATATATTCCTGACCGCCTTAGTAGAATGGGATTATCTCTAGTCGTTAGAGATGAATGAAAATAATTCAGTAAGTATGACGTTTCAAAAATAACTATGAATATGTTTGAAGACACTTTTAACAGACCAAAAAGTCTACTAAAATATTGTTAGAAGGTTCCCTATTCCATCATACAAATCTTTGGGCTTTTGAGGACTAATATCAATTTTTAATTAAAATAATCTCAAATTATACTTTTTAAAACAACAATGTCAAATCGTAAATTTTAAAATAAAGTAAAAAGGTTCGCCTTTAATGAGTTAATTACTTTATTTGATTTACCATGAGAACTGTATCTCGTTATTTGATTTTGAGTAGTCACCGCAATTATCCAATTATCGTTATTAAACAACTCTTTCATATCTTTTAAGCTAACTTTTGTGGTGAATCTTGAAATATAATTTGACCTTCTATTTTCAAAAAATAATAACTCAATTTTACTGCTTTTTAATTCTATATTTTCATTGGATAGATTGAGGCTATCAATAGTTTTGTAAGTGACAGAGCTTTTAATGCTAAAGTTAAGAATTACTGAATCCTTAATTTCATTTTTGAATCTGAATGTGAAATCTACTAGAAGTTGGGCCTTTGATTTTTCGCTTTTTAATAAAAAAGGTTCAATGAAATACTGGATCCCATCTTCACCAACATAAAATGTCCTATAATATTTTTCTCCTGAGATAACAGTTGATGAATGAGCAGAGAAAACACTACTCAATACCAAAAAAAGTAAAATGAACTTAACCATTTTGCCTTTTGAAGAATCGTTACAAAATGTCAAGTTGATCTTCATAATTTACTTAATAAAACGAGATGAAAAAGAATCTAAAGTCAATAAAGAATCTAATATTTGAGCTGAGTTTGACGCTGCCAGAACATACACTAAATTATTGTCGTAATTCTTTATGTAAACTGCACAATACTCATTTACACTATTGAATGTTTTAAATAAATAGTTAGTTGAATCACTTTCAAAAGAGGTTTGATTAAAATTTTTAGCAATTTTAAGTTTCGCTAATTCTTGGAGGGATGTATTAAAGGGAAGGCCAATATATACCGTATAATTATCAGTTTCAACACATCTAAATAATGGGATTTGTAAAGCCTTTTTTTTGAAATAGGAATTAAAAATTTGGCTTTTTATTGATCCAATGGGAACAACTTTCTCACTATTGATAAGTTTAAATGATAGGTTATTAAATAAAGGGACCCTTTTAACATGCTCCGTAGTACATGAAAAAAGCAAACCACAGATTAATGAAAAAACAACAGTTTTCATATTAAAATTTCATTGAAGCCAAGGAAGCTGATCTCCTTGGCTTCAATGAAATTATTTTCCTGTTACAATTGTTTCGTACGTCAAAATAATATTAAGGATATTTGTTGTCTTAACGTCCACAGTTGATATTTCAGTAATCCCTCCATTTTTGGCAGCCGTCTGAATACTAGCATCTGCATTAAAAAATAAGATACCAAGAAATCCTGTTGCTTTCGCTGAACCTACTTTGTTTCCTACGGGATTGCTTGTAGCATTTATTGGCATTGTCAATGCACAACTTGAAACCATTGCTGTAATTGCAAGTAATAGGAATATTGTTTTAATCTTATTAATCATAATAAATTTTATTTTAAATGCTCTTACTCTTTTTTTGTTGGCTTTTCAGAATCCGCCATTTCAACATAGAATTGTGCTTTCAACATCATTGATGAATATTTAATAACAGTGAAGAAAGAACTTTTCTATAAAAATTGTAAATTATGGATTATGGTTGTTCTTTCAAAATAGTATTCAAGTTAACGAAGGAGTTTTTTTACATTGCACGAAAAATTTCTAATATATCGAGATGTTACCCTTCTGAAATAAGATTCAATAAACTACGAAAACCACCCTCATGAAAGTCGTTAAATTACAGTTTACGTTACTTTGGAAGTCAAGAAGCCGTCGGTTCGAGCCCTATCTTCTCCACATTAAAAATCAACTAGTTACTTTATATATAGGTCGTTTTTTTGTTTGTAGATTACGGTTAAAATCACATCCATCATGAAATCGATCAGTTACTACCTCATCTTAGGTATCCTCTTCTCGCTCGCCTCTTGTAGTGATGCAGATCAAGAAGTAGTTCAAGATATTTGTTTAACCGATCCCCCAGATCCAAATGAAGTTTGCATTGAAATTTATCAGCCCGTATGTGGTTGCAATGACGTCACTTATAGCAATTCCTGTTTTGCCGAGGGTATTGTAGTTTCCTGGACTGAAGGAGCCTGTTTGAATTAGTCCACGTTGGTAAATACCCACGTTCCCTCTATATAAATACAGACTTGACCTAATTATATTTCAGAGATAAATAATATGAGTTTGAAAATTTTTCTAGCTTTACGGTTTTTTCACATCAAAAAATAAAAATGGCAAAAGCTTATGTATTGGGTAGTTTAACCGTTAAAAATCGGGCATTCACCGCAGATTATGCTGCCAAAGTTGATGCTACCCTCCCCCCTTTTGAGGGCAAGTTCTTGGTTCGCGGTGGTACCATTCATTATGAAGAAGGCAAACGAAGCAACGTCAATGTGGTACTTGAATTCCCAAGTGTGGAACATATGAACAATTGGTTTAAAAGTGAGGCCTATCAAAAAATCAGCCCGATCCGTCGATCTACAAGTGAGGGAGAATTTCTTTTGATCGAAGGTGTGTGAATTTTAGCTTCTACATAACTAGGAACTATCCTGTCATTATCCCTGCTTTGCTGAAATTTTTCAGTTCAGATTCTATAAAATTCTTGAGATAGGTAAGAAGTTTTCAACTTAATATGTAAACTAAAAATAGGCCCTCTTAACTACCTTTTAAGGGTTATTTAATGATTAAAAAATTAACTTTTTTTAATCATTAAGGTAGGGTATTCCCTGTCCAAAGCGGTTGTTCAATATAATGTTTAATTTTAATTATTATAAAAAATGAAAAAAATATATCTTGATAGGCCCATGAAATACTTTCTTTTATTAAGTCTAAATTGTTCACTCTTCTCATTTATCCATTGTAGTGATGAAGATAGTGATAAGACGGCTACAAAGGACGAAGGTTCAGATAAAACGTCAGCAGATTTTACAAATACAAATGCAGATACGATCATCCATGATGGCCTCATCAGAGAATATGTATTGTATGTGCCTGAGGCCTATGATCGTTCCTCTGCAGTTCCTCTGATGCTTAATTTCCATGGAAATGGAGGAAGTGCAAGCGGACATCTAAGTTATACAGACATGACGGCGGTAGCTGATTTAGAAAATTTCATACTCGTTTATCCGCAAGGTTCGCTATTGGAGGGTACTTCTCACTGGAATAATGCATTGGTAACTTCAACCAATAAAAGCAGTGCAAAAGATTTTGAATTCACCAATGCCCTCATCAATAAATTAACTGTCAATTACAATATTGACAGTTCACGTATCTATGCCTGTGGTTTTTCAAATGGTGCTGACTTTGCCTTTGCACTTGCTTGCTACAATAGTGATAAAATAGCTGCAATAGGTGCTGTTTCTGGCCTGATGTACCAAGAAACAATAGATAACTGCGATCCACTACACCCAACCGCAATTATTGAATTTCATGGGACTTCAGATTTCATCCGTCCTTATGATGGTATTAGTGAGTATTATGCATCGGTAGAAGATATGTTGAATCATTGGACTTCCTTCAACCATACGAGTAAAGATCCTTTAACCAATAGCATCACTGACAATGGTACCCTAATAGAATATTATGCATATCATGATGGAGACAGCGGTACTTCAGTGGAACATTATAAAGTCATCGGAGGGGATCATGTTTGGTTTGATCTTTCCTATGAGGAAGCAAATACCAGTCAGCTCATCTGGGATTTTGTTTCGAAATATGACCTCAATGGTTTGAGATAAAAATAATTTCAGGGAAGTAAATAATTCGATTTTCAATTGTATTTAATTTATTATCTACCCTCCTTATGGAAAGGAAAGATAAATTATCTGGGTTGGTTAATCGCTTCTAAAAGGTCAACCAAAATTCATTTTTTTGATAGACATTTGTCGTAGATAAAATCATAAAAGAAGAAGCAACCCTTATGCCCAAAAAAATAGATGTCGTTTATACTTGGGTTGACCATGAGAATAAAGCATGGCAAAAGGAAAAAGACCAACACATCAAAAAAAAGAGTGCTGCCAATAATACGGCTCGTTTTGACTCAAGCCTGAATGAATTAAAGTATTCCTTAAGGAGTTTAGATCTGTATTTTTCTGAATACATCTATAAAATATATTTAGTTACCAATCATGGTTCTATTCCGGACTTTGTAGATCAAAGTAGAGCTGATCTTGTTATCATCAATGCAAACGAACTTTTAAAGGGCATTTCCTTTTGTTCTTGCACATTTGAATCGGTGCTGCACGAAATCCCAGGTTTAACCGAAGACTTCTTGTACTTCAACGATGACATGCTTTTGACAGCGCCCCTGTCACTGAAAGACTTATTCGACACTACTGGAAAACCCATTTGGTACCAAGAATCTGATAAATTATTGAGATTCATTAGCAGTAATTCCTATTTAATTAACCCTTTTAATCTAGATGGTCAAGTTTCTAAGGCAAGAGAAAATACCTTTCAACAGTTAGGTCTCACCAAAAAAATGCCCCCACCTATTGGACATAGCCCCAGGACTTTGAATAAAACTTATATTAAAAAATTCATTGGCCTTCATACGGAGGCCATCGGTATGCTCCGAAATACTTTGTTTCGATCGGAAGATACCTTTTGCTTTCTAGACGCCTACTGCTATTACTTCTCACATCATAAAATGTTGAACTTTGTGAAAGAGAAGAAAACTTTAATCCTTATTCAATCTGATTATTTTTCCCGTATCATTAATAAACTGAGAATCTTTTTGGCCTTTGATTTTTCGTTTATCTGTGTGGCCGACCTCCGAAATGAAAATAAGCAACCCTGTCCTGAAGTAAGCAAGTATCTAGAAAAAACGTTCCCGAAGCCGTCCCGGTGGGAAAGTACGGATAGAAAAATCTAAATACCTATCCAATAAATCTATTTTTAATACCCTTTTTTCAATAAGCTTTATCCTCAATGCTCAACCGTTTGAAAGCCCTTATGAATTAGGGGAGCAGTATCTATGCTGATCGTATTCAATTAAACCGCCAGTTACCCTAGCCCAGTAGGGAACCGCTCGAATCGCTACAATGAAACCTATTTAATAGCCCCTTATTTCGTTTTTTGGCTAGTAACGTGTTAGCCAACAAAATGCTGCTTATTTTTGAGGCCTTAATACAAGGTTTGATTCTCCCATATATTAAAAAATTTGGTTATATCTAATTATTATTTAAACCAAACACTCAAATGAAAAATTTTCTACTGATCATTCCCCTAATTTTCTCAAGCTATTTTGGGTTTTCGCAATCAAGCCCTGATGCCGAGTATTGGATCACCTTTGAATATACCCCCAAGAAAGGGATGGTTTCAAAATTCGAGCAAGCCATTGCAGAAAAAACAAAACTGTATAACAAAACTCAAGAAACATCTGCCTATACAACTAAACTCACAAGTGGAGCAGATGCTGAAAATGGTCGATATGAACGGATTATGCCAAGAAGATCCATCGACTGGTTTTTGATGGATAATCCAGCCCAAGATAAGTTTTGGATGGATAACGTAGACAAGTATGTCCAAAATGGCGAAGGACCCTATGTTTGGGGACGTATAAAAGAGTTGAGCTTAAACTTTGAAAAACCAGAGCCTCAACGATACATGAGAAGCTTGACTAGGGTAATGAAAAATGGCAATCAGGATCATTTTTGGCGTTACTTGGGAAGGTATAAGCAGGTTTTAGCTAAAGTACGTCCAGAAATTAGATGGGCAGTTTTTTATCTCGATTCAGGAGGAAATGCTAATACAGTGCGAATCGTTACCACCTACAACGACTTCAAGTTGCCACAAGGCCCCTCTGACGGTGAAAGTGTCCAAGATACCTACGATGAAATGTTCGGAAATGGATCTTGGAAAAATGATTATCAACTATACAATGAGTCATTAGTGGAATGGTCAAGGGGAAATTACAATGCGGTCTTCATGCCAGCATTGTCTACACAATAAATTAGTTTGGTCTTAATGAAGATCTAAATTTTCAATTTGGATGCAGAAAGAAAAAGCGAGTTCATAATGCGTATTCTTTCTGTATTTATCCTTGTGATGACTGACGTTTTTGACCTTAAAGCAGTACCTCTCTTTGAGGTTTCAATGAAAAAGCAACAATGTTTTTAAAAAAACAACCAACTATTATTTCTAAAAAAATTCAACTAAAATAAAATAAAATGAAAAGAATAATCAATACTTTCCTGTTTTTGAGCTTGGCTTTTTCAACAGCTTTCGCTCAAGTAGGCCGTATCATGTATCTTGATTTTAATACTGCGGACGCCAATGAGGTTAAATCTTTGATTGGTGAAAAAACCAAAAAATTTAACAACACCTTAGAAGGTGAAAAAATTTATACGTTCCAAGTCGCTGCTGGTGAAAAAAATGGTCAATTAGTCAGATTCTTGTATGCTGACAGCTTTGGTCAAATAGAAGCCTATCCCAAAAAAGGAAATGAGTGGTGGTGGAAAAATGTAAGTCCAAAAATAACCAATTCATCAGGCACAGAGTTTTTGCAGTATGCAGAGGATGCATCTCATAACATCGCTAAGCCGGGTGAAAACAAAGTTTGGAAGGTACTTTTTTATAAAATCAAGCCTGGAGAGGGTGAAAGTTTTTGGCGATATAGAAAAAATGTTGCCAAAGCAGCTGCCGAGTTAGGTGATGAAATCTCTCTTCGTGTGTGGAGCTCTTCCATCGGGGGTATCCCAGGAAGAGTTTTGGTAACGTATGCGCACAAGGACTATACTGGACTAGACAATGAGTCTGAATCGTGGCCTAAAGTGGTAAAAAAATACAATGAAATGTTCAATGGAAATTACAATGCAGATAATGTTGCTTTCAGCAAAAGTTTAGAGATGTGGGGTAATTATTCTGAATTATGGAGATTTTTACCTGAATTGAGTTCCCCAGTGCCCTCGTCATAAACGCCTTTTATTATAAAAAAACACCCTTTTAATTTTTAAAAGGGTGTTTTTTTGTCCTCTTACGGACGCATTTTTATGAAACCTTACTCTGTACTCCTTTCGTAACTAAACCCTCCTGCTTTATTACTAGACCAAGAAATTAGCTTAACAGATAAGTAAATGTTATCCTCTGTTAGATGTACCACATAAGTCTTCCCAATGGCGTCTTTCGGTTTCACCGTTGCCGTTCGAAAGGAGACGTAAGTTAAAGAAGCATAATCATCAAGGTCCCCTTCAGCCCATTCTGTCCCCAGCGGACTCGTTTCTTTATCTGAAGCGCTTTCTGAAACTCGGTTATATATTTGTCCCCCCTCCTCATTGTCTCGGGTAATCCAGACATGATCAGTAATGCGATCTTGATTGGCCTCTAAAGTAGGGTCTGCATCATCTGCTTTGGTGAAATTTATCACGTCTCCAGTCCAAACAATTTCAACAAGTTCAACAACCTCTTCTTCACAACCTTTATCATCTACTGTGCTTCCTTCAGCGGTATCAGGACATTCATCTAAATCATCGGTTATCCCATCTTGGTCGCTGTCCATTAATTCAAAAATGGCAACCAGTGATTTATCTTCATTCATAATTAATTCTAAAGGATTCGAAGTACTATTTGAAGATCCAGTCCAAGTCGAAAAGGTATAATTCGTATTGGCCGTTGCCGTTAAGGTAGCGGTCGTACCAGATATAAAAGTTTCAGATGTCTGGGAAACACTGCCCCCTACTGTAGGATCAACCTGAACGGTGAGTGAATAAGACACAGCGCTGGCCGGATCCTCCTCATTTCCACATGACACGATACTCGCGATAAATAAGATGGAAATAAAAAGTGAAATTAGTTTGAAATTTTTCATAATTATTAAGAGGTTAGAAATTTTTGAAGGAACTGGATAATGACTCATAGAAACCTTAATGTCCATTTTTTAAAACAAATTTAACCTAAAATAAATTCCCTTTTGATGCTTTTCTGAACCACATTCCATTGATTTAAGATGATTATTTTAATGATCTATGGAGCACTTTTCCTGTTTTATTAATTCTAAAGTAAGATAGGAAAATATGAAATCAGGCAGAAAATACAATCTTCAAACCTTGCCTCAAATATATTATTCTTAACTTTAAGACATGATAAAGGCACTTATTGAAAATCTTTCTCATTGAGAGTAGATTAAAACTTATTGTCTTAGTGGATGTTGCCTTAGTATTCGTTCTAAAAGCAATACCCTTTTAACAAATCTTCTCTCATATAAAAACACCTGCTTCAAAAAGCACTTCAATTACCCAAAAGACCAATGAAAAAAATTAGAATCAATGTCACCCTCCTTTTTTTACTCATCCTTTGGGGTTGTGCGCCTTCGATAGTGGAAGATTTGAAAGGTCATGAATCAGTCATACCCAATGTACTCCCTTTTAAAGCTCTGAAACTTTCAGATATGAGTGAATTCCAAAGTACCACGCAAAACTGGAGTATGATGGGTAAAGTCCATTCGGACTTTACCCAAGAATTACATATCAAAACTAAGCAGGGTACAGGAATCTTAGTCAATCAGCCCACTAGTGAAAATCGAGACCCTATTTTTTCAACTTTTGAACATGGTGACATTGAATTGGATCTAGAATTCATGATGCCCAAAGGATCTAACTCAGGCATCTACTTTCAAAGTCGATATGAAATTCAACTTTTAGACAGCTGGGACGTCAATAACCTTACATCCCAGGATTGTGGGAGTATCTATGAGCGATGGGATGATCAAAAACCAGAAGGACAACAAGGCTATGAAGGGCATGCTCCCAAAAAGAATGTAAGCAAAGCCCCGGGATTGTGGCAACATCTTCACATCAAATTTAAAGCTCCTAAATTTGACTCCTTAGGTAACAAAATAGCTGATGCCCTTTTTGAGGAAGTAAGCCATAACGGAATCTTAATTCATGAAAACATAACTGTGACTGGGCCTACCAGAGCTGCATTTATTTCAGATCAACTCGAATTGCCCAAGGCGGCGTTGATGCTACAAGGTGACCATGGACCCGTTGCCTTCAGAAACATAAAGTATAAACTGTACGGGACAGATACGCTCAGCACAAGTAATATTGAATATCAATATTTCGAAGTTCCCATGCCAATAACTAGCCTTCCTCATTTTGATACGCTATTCCCTAAAGTGACAGATTATACAAAAAAAATTGATGTAAATCAATTATCTCAACGAAGAGATGGCGTTGCATTCAAATTCACAGGTAACTTGAATGTCCCCATCTCAGGAGATTATTTGTTTGATCTTTTATCGGATGATGGTTCGGCCCTTTTCATTGATCAAAAACAAATCATTAATAACGATGGAAAACATGATTTCGAATCAAAAAAAGGCTTAGTTAATCTCAAAAGAGGCGCTCACGCATTTCAGATCAACTACTTTAATAATACTTGGGGAAAAGGCCTTTGGTTAAAATACGAAGGCCCCGAACAAGAATTAAGAACGCTGCAAGGACTTTATCCATATCCTTTAAATAATACAAAAAAAGACTTACACATCGATCCTATTAAAACTCCTGAGATGATCAGAAGTTTTGTGAACTATAAAGATGAAAAAAGAACACATGTCATTTCTGTGGGTGATCCTCAAGGTGTTCATTATTCATATGACCTAACCCGTGGGAGTCTCCTAAAAGTATGGAAGGGGGGATTTGCCGATGTCACAGAAATGTGGGAAGGGAGAGGTATCGATCAATTATTAATGCCCCAGGAAATGTCAGTTGAATTAAATGACCATATCATTGCATCCCCATTGACAAATGAAGCAAGTCCCTACTCATTAAAAATTAATAATGATATTACACCTCAGGGGTACAGAATAGATGATAATAAAAGACCCATTTTCATCTATACTTATCAAAACTTAACCCTTGAAGATCTATATCAACCTAGCGCTTTGACCAATGGTCTCCAGAGAACGCTCTCTATTAATGGTGAAAGTAATTTATATAGTCGGGCTGCACGAGCGGAACATATCGAGAAGGTAAATGCTGAATTTTATACTGTTGGAGGCTACTATTATTTTAAAAATATAGGTGAATCCCAACCCATTCTTCGTAAGGTGGACGGTGTCATGGAACTCATTTATCCTTTAGAAAAAGATAAAAAAATAGTTTATTCCATATTTTGGTAATGAAAGAAAATAAATTGTAACTCTTTGAATATGAATATTTCAACTCCATTCCTCGCCACATTAATCGTTAGCCTATTCTACTATGATAATGCCTATTCTCAACAGCGTGAATCAGATTATTATCAAATCAATCAAATTTACGTTCCAGAAGAAATTAGTCTTGAAGTGGGTGGGTTGGCTTTTAACGATAAAGGTCAGCTTGGCGTCAGCACACGTAGAGGTGAAATTTGGCTAATCCTAAATCCAGAAAAGCCAAAATCTGAATATATCAGATTTGCCCATGGGCTCCATGAACCACTGGGTTTATTGTACCATGATGGCGCTTTTTATTCTAACCAACGTGGCGAACTTACCCAACTCATCGATCAAGATGGAGATAATCAAGCAGATATTTATAAAACGGTAACAAAGTGGGATTTGAATGGCAATTACCATGAATACTCCTATGGACCTGTTTTATTGCCCGATGGTCAAATGCTTGTTACACTCAATTTAGGTTGGGTAGGATATGGCGAAAGTGCCTCAAAATGGCGTGGCTGGATGCTTAAAGTAAGTGAAGATGGTCAAGTGACTCCTTATGCTACAGGTTTGAGGTCTCCTGCTGGATTTGGCATCAATGCTCAAGGCGATGTTTTTTATACAGAAAATCAAGGAGATTGGGTAGGATCGGGTAGAATGACACATCTCGAATTAGGTGATTTTGCCGGTAATCCTGCGGGTTTGAGATGGTCTAGTGAAAAGGGATCTCCCATCAGCTTGAAAGTTAATGACATTGATGATACTAGAAATTTATCACTTTATGAATATCAAAATGAATTGAAAGGAGTCAAGGCTCCTTCTGTTTGGTTTCCTCATACTCTAATGGGTATTTCGACTTCAGACATTAACTTTTTTTCAAAAGAAATGGGACCTTTTGAAGGTCAAATGATGGTAGGAGATCAAGGTCATAGCAAAATCATGCGGGTCTTTCAAGAAAAAGTAAATGGAGTATACCAAGGAGTTTGTTTCCCTTTTAGAGAAGGTTTTTCTTCAGGAGTTTTAAGAATCGTCAACAATCCTAAAAATGATGCTATTTACGTAGGCCAGACCAACCGTGGATGGGGCTCCACTGGGCAGTCCAGCTTTGCATTGGAACGAATGTCATGGACAGGGAAAATTCCATTTGAAATCAAAACGATCAAGGTTCATCCGGAAGGGTTTTCATTGGAATTTACCCAACCTATTGATGCTGCATCTGCTCAGAGCTTATCTTCCTATCAAATAACTGATTTCACTTATTCATACCATCATTTTTATGGTAGCGATGTTCAAAATAAAGAGCGCAGGAATATCACTGACATTTCCTTGAGCGAAGATGGAATGAATGTATTACTGAAGCTTGACCAATTTAGAAAAGGATATATTTATGAGATCAAAGCACCCGGTATATTGAATCAGTTGGGTCAAACATTATTGCACGATTTTGGTTATTATACGCTTAATGAGATTCCTGTTGGAACCTCAAACCTTGTAAAGGACCCATCTTCTAGTAAAAAAGCAAAACGAACATCATTGAAGCGGATCACTGAACAACCAGAAACAGGGTTCAACCCAATGGATGTAGCCCTAGAAATTGGTACCGCACCAGGCTTAAAATTTGATCAATCGAATCTAACAGTAGTCGCTGGGAGTAGCGTGAAATTAACTTTCAATAATACAGATGACATGCCCCACAATTTTGTATTGGTTGCAAAAAACAAGGCTGATGAGGTGGGTATTGCAGCTACAAAATTAGGCTTAGATGGCGCAGCATTGAGCTTCGTACCCGAAATAGATGCGGTAATTGCGCATACCAATCTTTTGGCTCCTCATGAAATTGAAAGTATTTATTTTACCGCACCAGAGGTCCCTGGAGCTTATCCCTTTTTGTGTACCTTCCCTGGTCATTATCTAACCATGCGTGGGGTTTTGACCGTTACAGCCAAATCAGTTCTTTAAATATTTAACTATTCCTAAATCATTCTCCTGCTAGCATGATTAAAGCCTTGCTTCTTTCCACTCTTATTATCGTACTCGGCCTTCTAGCGATGGGCTGCTCCGAAAAAAATACTTTCATTAATTGGACCTACCCCGATGGAAAATATAAGGCGCTGATCATGAGCTATGATGATGGTTTAGATGATGACATCGCCTTGGCGCAATTATTTGATCGTTATGGAATCATTGGGACCTTTCATTTAAACTCAGGATTACTTGATACTAGGGCTATTTGGAATGAAGGTAAACCCAATGAGATCTTGCAAACTTATTTATCCAAAGACACCTTGGTGCATGTGTTTAAGAACCATGAAATTGCCGTACATGGAACCTATCACAAAGCACTTGTAGGCCTCTCCGATAAAGAAATACTTGAAGAAATCAATATTGATATTGAGAATTTAACTATCCTATCAGACCGCAAGATTTCCAGTATGGCCTATGCTTTTGGTAGTACCAACGACCATGTGGCGGAAGTGATTGGTACCACTCCCTTGACCAATGCACGCACCGTCAAATCCTCATACAACTTTGACCTTCCCGAAGATTACTACCTATGGAATCCCACTTGCCATGACAGTGAGGCATTGGAGTATCTGGAAGCATATATTTCTTTGGATAGCCCTAGCCTTTCTCTTTTTTATGTTTGGGGTCACTCATGGGAATTCAGAGATACATTGAGAAATCAAAATATTTCAAAATTTTGTTCAGAAATAGGTCTCAGAGATGATATTTGGTATATAAGTGCAGGCGATTTTGCTGACTACCACGCCTCACTAAAAGCCCTTGAAATAGGCCCTAAACAGATTGTAAATCCTGAAGGAAATGGCGTAGTTTATTATAGGGAAAAGGGACAACTAAAAAGTCTCGATCCAGGACAAAGGCTTACCCACTGATCCAAAACCTTTGATACTTGAATGCCCTCCCATTCATTTTTCTGTGGATGACCTACCCCCTAATGGTCAAGACTTCTTGATGAACAAAGCTTGTGATTAGCCAAGCAACAATCAATAATAGTCGCACACAATTTCTTTGAAATCATAAATTCAGTCATCAAATTTTCGGAACGATTATTTATTTTAAACCAGAACGGATTATCCTTGTAGCCTGATTCAAATTAAAATTTAGAAATAATGAAGTTGCCCCAAATTATTTATGCCTGTCTCATCTCATTGATCCTAGGTGCCTGCTCAAATCCAAACGAAGAAAATACCCAGAGCGAAACAGCTGAATTAAAGGCCCTGGTCGATCAATTTGCAGATTTACGTTTGATTCGATATGAAATTCCTGGTTTTGAGAACCTCACATTAAAAGAAAAGCAATTGGTCTATTATCTCTATCAAGCAGGTTTGGCAGGAAGAGACATGATATGGGATCAAAATTATAGACACAATTTGAGTATCAGAGAAGCCTTGGAGCAGATCAATACAGCATACGCTGGAGACCGTGAAAGCGAATCATTTGCTGCTTTTAAAGTTTATTTGAAAAGAATTTGGTTTTCCAACGGGATTCATCATCATTATTCCAATGATAAAATCAAACCCAGTTTTACACAAACCTATTTTGTCGATGAATTGCTAAAAAAATCAAATACACAACTTGATCAAGAAATCATTGATGTAATTTTTAATGATTTGGATGCCAAAAAAGTAAACAAAAAAGGCGGAGTAGATAATATCTTATCTTCTGCTGTCAACTTCTATGGGCCTGATATTACGGATCAAGAAGTGATTGATTTCTATAAAAATGCCTACAATGGACCGAAAGGGATGCCTATTGAGGCCGGACTCAATTCAAAGCTCGTACGGGAAAATGGCGTCTTGGTTGAAAAAATATGGCGATCTGGAGGAATGTATGGAGCGGCCATTGATCAGGTCATCGGATGGCTAGAAAAAGCGGCACAAGTTGCTGAAAACAAAAATCAAGAGGAAGCCCTCAAATTGTTAATCACCTATTACAAAACAGGAAGCTTAGATGTTTGGGACCAGTATTGCATCGCTTGGGCAACCAGTACAGAGGGAAATATTGACTGGATCAACGGCTTTATTGAAGTATACAATGATCCAAGAGGTTATCGAGGATCCTATGAAAGTATTGTTGAAATCAAAGACTTTGACATGTCTCAAAAAATGGAGGTGCTTTCGCAGCATGCGCAATGGTTTGAAGACCATTCTCCGTTATCGGAAGAACACAAGAAAAAAAATGTAGTCGGCATCACCTACAAAACAGTTCATGTGGCCGGATTGGGAGGTGCGGTCTCTCCAAATTCACCGATTGGAGTGAATCTGCCAAATAATAATTGGATTCGTAAGGAACACGGATCCAAATCAGTCTCATTGGGAAACATAACAGATGCCTACAATGGTGGGGGCAGTTCTGGTAGGTTAGAGGAGTTTGCTTTCGATCAGGAAGAGATAGACGGCGAAAGAGCCTATGGTGAGGTGGGTGATAAATTGCATACCGCCCTTCATGAAGTGGTAGGCCATGCTTCGGGACAACTCAATGAAGGTGTAGGACAACCCAAAGAGACCCTGCAAAACTATTATTCTACGATAGAAGAAGGTCGGGCCGATCTGGTAGGATTATATTATGCCTTTGATGCTAAAATACAAGAACTAGGGTTAACGGATGATTGGCAGGCCCTGGGAAAAGCAACCTATGATGGATACATTAGAAATGGATTGATTACCCAACTGATTCGCATTGAACTGGGTAATGATATTGAAGAGGCCCACATGGTCAATCGGCAATGGGTGGCCGCATGGGCCTATGAACAAGGGGCGAAAAATAATGTCATCGAGCGTATCATCAAAGACAATAAAACCTACTATGACATCAAAGACTATCAAGCCCTCCGTGAAATTTTTGGTCAGTTATTGCAAGAAGTTCAACGCATCAAATCTGAAGGAGATTTTGAAGCAGCAAAAGCTTTAGTAGAAGGTTATGGAGTCAAAGTAGACCAAAAAATCCATGCCGAAATTTTAGCACGTGACGCCCAATTTACCTCAGCTCCTTATGGTGGATTTGTAAATCCTGTATTAAATCCTATTATGAATATCTCGGGTGAGATCACTGATGTTGAAATATTACAACCCAAAGACTTTGAAGAGCAGATGCTGTTTTACAGTAAACATTATCATTTTTTGAATGTAGAAGATTGAAATATAAGGCTTAAAAATAAATTTTAGTTAAGTACTGGCCTCTTCAATAAATCAGTTTTTTGATGAAAATCCTTGGATCAGTACCTTCATCTACCCATTCTGGTAAAATGTTGATGATAACTTGAAAGGCCTAAATAATATCCCTATCCTTTAATCAGATGAATTCATTAGATCCTATCGTACATAGGTCTGCTTTTGAATTCCTAGAAACCAATAATGAATTGCAAAGAATAGAATCCTAAAATGAGTGTTGAAAAAGGTCAAGATATAATGCCTGATTGAATAACTTTTTTTTGAGGAAAATCGAAATCTAGGATAGATTGATTAAGATTCAAGAAATATTAAAAAAAAATAAATCATATTTGACTTTTAAACTATATCCCATATTGTTGCAAGTAACGCAGCATACTAAATATACAACCAAAATTCAAAATATTAGAGCCCAATTGAGAATGGGAAATATAAACAACATTTTAACTCAAGTGCTTGCACTGATTTTGATCTCTTCAATGACCTATCTCATTTCATGCGGGAGTGAAGAGGAACCTTCTACTGATGAAGTGGGAGAAACGATCGATACAGAGGACCCAGTAGAAGATACTGACAATACTGACGATACTGACGATACAGAAGAAACTGACGATACGGAAGAAACTGATGATACAGGCGATACGGGCAGTTATGGTTCTGGGCTGACTACCTTAAGTATACCTGCTGTTCTCACAGGAACCAATATAGACCTGACTATGGACTACGGCACAACCGAATTTTATTCGGGATATCAGACCACAACTAGGGGGTTTAATGGCTCTTATTTAGGCCCTACCTTAATCCTGAACAAAGGTGACCAGATCAATGTAACGGTTAACAATAACCAGACCGAAAGCACCACAGTACACTGGCATGGCATGCATGTGCCTCCCAATGTAGATGGAGGTCCCCATGTAGTGATCGATGCCAATTCTACTTGGCAACCTTCCTTCACCGTTTTGGATGAAGCCGGTACTTCTTGGTATCACCCACATTTGCATGAGAAAACGGTAGAACAAGTCAATGCCGGTTTGGTAGGCATGATCATTGTTCGTGATGAATCATCTGCAACTCAGGCATTGCTTCCCAAAACTTATGGTTTGGATGAGTATCCTTTGATATTACAATACCAGACCTTCGATGGATCTTACGAATTCGCAAATGATGGTACTGATGTTCAGGTCGTGAACGGTACCATTGATCCGATTTTAGAAGTGCCTGCTCAAATAGTTCGTTTTCACATACTCAATGGAGATGATGGTGAAAACTTTACTTTAAGCATGAGCAATGGCTCAGATATCATCGTAATTGCAACGGAAGGTGGATTACTACCTGCACCTGTCTATCTAAGCGAATTAGAAATCACCAATGGGGAGCGTTATGAAATCCTCTTAGACCTAGCGGCCTACCAAGGTGAAACTATTTATCTGCAAAACACGATTCCTGAAGGGGGTGGTGGACCCGGTGGTGGTGGACCCGGTGGTGGTGGACCCGGTGGTGGCGGTGGCCGATTATCGGCTACAGATGCTGAAAATATGCTGACCCTTATTGTTTCAGAGC